>JAMLGJ010000003.1 GCA_023958095.1 Microthrixaceae bacterium | reverse complement strand
TTAACAGTCCGATGCTCTGCCAGCTGAGCTACCCCGGAAGGGAGCCTCGAATGTAGCAGTGCCGGTGAGGATCCACGAACCGCCGCCGGCGGCCGCCAAGGACACATCCTCGGGCCGCATCGACAAGGGCAGGATCCGGTCTCAGTCGGCGCTCAGGTAGTCCTCGAGCTTCTGGCGCCGATTCGGGTGGCGCAGCTTGGCGAGCGTCTTGGACTCGATCTGGCGGATGCGTTCACGGGTCACCCCGAAGCGCTGGCCGACCTCCTCGAGGGTGTGGGGTTGGTCGTCGTCGAGGCCGAAGCGCATGCGCACGACCTCCTTCTCGCGTTCGGAGAGCTCACCGAGCGACTCGGTTATCTGTTCGGACAGGGAGCGGGCGGTGGCCACGTCGGCCGGCATCGCCGCCTGCTGGTCCTCGATGAAGTCACCGAGGAAGCTGTCGTCCTCGTCACCCACTGGGCTGTCCAGCGAGAGCGGGTCCTGACCGAGCCTGAGGATCTCGCGGATCTTCGCCTCGGGCAGCTCCGCCTTCTGGGCGAGCTCCTCGACCGTCGGTTCGCGTTCCAGTTCCTGGGCCAGTTGGCGCTGCATCCGGTGCACCTTGTTCATCGACTCCACCATGTGCACCGGTATTCGGATGGTCCTGGACTGGTCGGCGATCGCCCGGGTGATCGCCTGGCGGATCCACCAGGTGGCATAGGTGGAGAACTTGAAGCCCTTGGTGTAGTCGAACTTCTCCACCGCACGCATCAGGCCCAGGTTGCCCTCCTGCACCAGGTCGAGCATCGGCAGCCCGCGGCCCAGGTATCGCTTGGCGATGGAGACGACCAGACGCAGGTTGGCCTGGGTCAACTCGCTCTTGGCGGCCTCACCGTCGCGGGCCTGGCGGCGCAGCGCGGCCTTCACGGCCGGTTCGAGGGAGCCGATCTCCCCCGAGGCGTTCAGGTCGGCGAGGCGTTCCTCGGCGTGCACACCCGCTTCGATGCGCTGCGCGAGCGACACCTCCTGTTCGGCGTTCAGCAACGAGACGCGACCGATCTCGCGCAGGTACATCTTCACCGGGTCGGACACCCCGGAGCTGCCGGCGGGCGCCTGGCGCATCCGGGCGAGGCGGTCGTTGCGCCGACGGCGCTCGTTCGGATCCGGCTCCGGCTCCTCCTGTTCGATCGCTCCTGCCGCTGGCATGGCGTCCCCCTCGACCTCGACAGCAACGTCAACAGTAACCCCACGACGCTTCCAGAAGTCGCGGGTCTCCTCGAGCACCTCGTCGGTCATCTCCACCCCGAGTGCGCTGAGCGCGTCGTCGAGCAGGATCACACCCGATGCCGCATCCGCCCGGGCCTGCAGGGCGGAGATCTCGTTCTCGGGCACCTTGTCCCAACTGGGCACTCGCACTCCTGTCATGGCCGGTTGTTCCGGTCCCACCGGTTCCCCTAGGCCCGGCTCGACCTCAGCCAATCTACCAACTCCCAGACGATTTCCGACCCGGCCCCGTGACGGCGCACCTCCTCGATCGTGACCTTCAGGTAGGAGATCGCGCTCGAGTACTCGAGCGGGTCCTCCGAGGCCCGTGCAGCCCGTTCGAGCTCGGCCAGCTCGACCCGTGCGGCCTCCGTGGCGAGCCGTCCGAGGACATCGGTGGGCTCCACCACCACGTCCTCCACCGAGAGGCGGCTCAGCTCCTCGGCGAGCTCCGGTGGCCCCTGCGCGACCGCCTCGGCGAGTGAGCCCGTCGACACGAGCAGCTCCAGCGCTGCCCTGCACGTCGGGTCCTCGAACAACTCCGGACCCATCGCGGTGGCTGCGAGGTCGGGGCGGTTCACGGCCAGGCGGATCGCTTCTCGCTCAGCCCCGTGGGGCATGGGGGCGAACACCCCGGGCGCACCACTCGCCTCCGGGCCCGACCCGGGCGGCAGCGAAGTGCCGGGGTCTCCGGGCGCGTGGTCGATCACCGGGTCGGTCGGTCCCGGATCGCGGGGGCCGGGATCACCGCTGCGAGCGTGCTCGTTCGGCTCCGGGGTGGGTTGCCTGCGGATGTCGACGAGGCGCTCTCGCAGGCGGTCCACGTCGATCCGGGTCGAGTCGGCCAGGGACATGAGGTACTGGTCGACCACCAGGTCGTCGTGGTGTGGGGCGATCACCTCCAGTGCGGCCGTCGCGGCGCGTGCCCGCCCCTCGGGGTTGTCCAGGTCCCCGGACGCAAGGGCCCGCTGCACCCGGAACTCCACGAAGGGCCGCGCCGACTCGACGGCCGCAGCGAGGGCAGCGGGGTCCTCGGCGGCCAGCTCGTCGGGGTCCGCCCCACCGGGAAGGTCCACCACCCAGAAGCCGACGTCATGGGCCTTCTCCCACGCGTAGGTCCGTTCCGCCGCCGACTGGCCCGCCTCGTCCGCGTCGTAGGCCAGCAGGATCCGGCGCGTGAAGCGCGACAGCATCCTCACGTGGTCCTCGGTGAGGGCGGTGCCACACGTGGCGACCGCCCTGTGGATCCCAGCACGGTCGAAGCCGATCACGTCGGTGTATCCCTCACAGATGATCACCTCGTTCTCGCTGACGACCTCGGCCTTCGCACGGTCCAGCCCGTAGAGCGCCCTGGACTTGTGGTACAGGACGTTGTCACGGGAGTTCTGGTACTTGGGGCCCTCGCCGTCGGGGAGCCGGCGACCGCCGAAGCCGATCGGGCGCCCACGCTCGTCGTGGATGGGGAACAGCACCCGTCCCCTGAAGAAGTCCTGCAGGCGGTTGCGGCGGTTGAGCATCCCGAGGCCGGTGTCCTCGAGGTCCTTGCGGCCCAGCCGCAGTGCACGGGTCAGCTCGTCCCAACCCTCCGGGGCCCACCCGATGCGGTAGCGGGCCACCTCCTCGGAATCGAAGCCCCGGGAACGCAGGTAGCTGCGGGCACGGGCCGCATCCGGAGCGCTGCGGAGCCGCTCGTGGTACCACTCCAGGGCGCGTTCCAGCACCTCGTGGAGGTGTTCGCGCCGCTTGCGTTCCTCACCGCCGCCCCGTTCGGTGTAGCGCAGGGAGATGCTGGCCTTCGCCGCCAGGTGCTCCACCGCGTCGACGAAGTCGAGGTGCTCGATCTCGCGCACGAAGGTGATCGCGTCACCCGAGGCCTTGCAGCCGAAGCAGTGGTAGAGCCCCTCGGTCGCATTGACCGAGAAGGAGGGGGACTTCTCCGCGTGGAACGGGCACAGGCCCACCCAGCGTTGGCCGACCCGGCGCAGCTGGGTGTACTGGGACACCAGCGCAACCATGTCGGTGCTCTCGCGTACCCGGGCCACGTCCTCGTCGACGATGCCCATCCCAACACCTCCCCGATACCCGTCGTGGGTCCTGGCGGTACCGCTCCCCGCAGGTTCAGCCGAGCTTCTCGGCCAGGTACGCAGCCACCTCGGACACCGCCACCCGTTCCTGTTCCATGGAGTCGCGGTCCCGCACTGTCACCGCGCCGTCCTCGAGAGAATCGAAGTCGTAGGTCACGCAGTAGGGGGTGCCGATCTCGTCCTGACGCCTGTAGCGGCGTCCGATCGCCTGCGTCTCGTCGTAGTCGCACATGAACTCGCGGCGCAGTTCCGCCGCCAGCTCCGATGCCGGACCGGTCAGCTCGGGCTTCTTGGACAGGGGCAGGACCGCCGCCTTGTAGGGGGCGATCCTCGGATCGAAGCGCAGCACCACTCGCTTGTCGCCACGCACCTCCTCCTCGGCGTACGCGGCCATGAGGAAGGCCATCGCGGTCCGGGTGGCACCGGCGGCCGGTTCGATCACATGGGGCACCCACCGTTCGTTGGCGGCCTGGTCGTACCATTCGAGGCGCTCCCCGGAATGCTCCGCATGCTGGCGAAGGTCGTAGTCCCCACGGTTGGCGATGCCCTCGAGTTCGTCCCATCCCCACGGGAAGAGGAACTCCACGTCGGAGGTTCCCGAGGAGTAGTGCGAGAGCTCGTCCGCGTCGTGCGCACGCAGGCGCAGGCGCTCCTCGGGGATCCCCAGCTCCAGGTACCAGGAGAACCGCTCGTCACACCAGTACTCGTAGTACTTCGCTGCCTCGTCGGGGTGGCAGAAGTACTCCATCTCCATCTGTTCGAACTCGCGGGTGCGGAACACGAACTGGCCGGGGGTTATCTCGTTGCGGAACGACTTGCCGATCTGGGCGATCCCGAACGGTGGACGCACCCGGGTGGTGTCCACGACGTTCTTGAAGTTGATGAACATGCCCTGGGCGGTTTCGGGACGCAGGTAGGCGGTGGCCGTGGCGTCGGCCACCGGTCCCGCCTGGGTCTCGAACATCAGGTTGAACTGCCGCGGCTCGGTGAAGGATCCGCGGGCGCCGCACGACGGGCAGACCTCGGGGTCCTCCAGCTTGTCGAGACGGAACCGGTTCTTGCACTGCGTGCAGTCCACGAGCGGGTCGGTGAAGCTCGCCAGGTGGCCCGAGGCCTCCCACACCGCCGGCGGTGAGAGGATCGAGGCGTCGAGTCCGACCACGTCACCGCGGTACTGCACCATCGAACGCCACCAGGCTTCCTTGACGTTGCGCAACAGCAGCACACCCAGGGGTCCGTAGTCGTAGGTGGAGCGGAACCCGCCGTAGATCTCCGCGGACGGGTAGACGAACCCGCGCCTCTTGGTCAGGTTGACGATCTTGTCGAACAGTTCGGGGTCGGAGTGCCCCACGTCGGTGACTTCAGCCATGGCGGCTCAGGCTACAAGGCCTCCGGGACGCCCCACGCACACGAATCGGAGCCCTCGCGGACACAAATCCCCGTTCGCGACGCACGGCGCCTATAGCGTCGGATTCGGTGAGCGATCCAAACCTGCCTCCTCCGCCCCCGGGCACGCCCCCGACACCAGGTCCGCCTCCCGGCGGCAACCAGGGTGGACCGCCCGGCCCTCCACCTCCCGGCGCCGGCGGCTACGGCGCCCCCGGCGGAGGCCAGTGGAACCAACCACCGGCGCAACCCTATGTTCCGGGATCACCGGGAGGCGGCTACGGCGGCTTCGGTGTCGCACCGGCGGATCCGGGCAAGCGCCTGGTGGCCCGTCTCATCGACTTCGGGATCCTCGTGGTCGTCTGGATCGGGGTGTGGATCCTGATGGCCGCCCTGGTGTTCGCCGATGCGGCCAGCTCGACGAGTGCGGTGGACGACCTGAACCTCGGTGCGAACGTCTCCAGCCTCTTCATCTCCCTGGCGCTGTGGGTCCTCTACTGGCTCTATGAGTCCCTCATGGCCTCCACTCGGGGGCAGACCCTCGGCAAGATGATCATGGGCCTCAGGATCACCGACGCGTCGGGCAACAACCTGACCACCGCGGCGGCGATGAAGCGGAGCGCCGTGTGGCTGGTGCCGATCATCCCCTGTTGCATCGGCTTCATCGGGTTCCTGGTGATCCAGATCTGGGGACTCGTGAACATCTTCAACAGGCCCGATCGGCTCACCCTGATGGACCAGTTCGCCGACTCAACGGTAACGAACGCCTGAGAACTGCCGATGGGGGTGTGCGAGCAGTCGCACCGAAGCGGCAGCCATCCCGCCCAACAAGAATCCACCTTTCGGAGGATCCATGAGTGACCCCAACATGCCACCACCACCACCTGGCGGCGGTACTCCCCCGCCAGCCGGCCCTCCCGGCGGGGGCATGCCCCCGCCCCCCGGAGGTGGAATGCCGCCGGCGCAGCCCTACGGCGGCGGCTATGGCGGCGCCCCACAACTGGACGTCGGGGCCGCCTTCTCCTACGGCTGGAAGAAGTTCCAGGAGTACGCGAAGGAGTTCATCCTCCTGGTACTGGGCGTGTTCGTGGCAACCGTCGTGGTCAGCGCCCTTGCCTTCCTGGTCATGGTGCCCGCGATCTCGGGGGACAGCGCATTCCTGGCGTTCCTCGGTTGGGCCGTCGCCATGGCCCTGGTGATCATCGTGAGCTTCGCGGTCCAGGCCGGCGTCTACAGAGCGTCCCTGGCGGTCACCCAGGGGCGGGCACCCGCGATGAGCATGTTCACCGACTCCACCAACATCGGACCGTTCGTGCTCACCGTGATCGTGGTGGGTCTCGGCGCCGTCGTGGGCTTCATGCTCTGCTTCATCCCGGGGATCATCTGGATGTTCTTCGTTGCCTACGCCCCGCTGCGGGCGATCGACCGTGGTGAAGGCCCGGTCGACGCAATCAAGGGCTCCATCGAGATGGTCAGGGCGAACATCGGACCGGTGCTGCTGGTCCTGCTCGTCAGCTACCTCGTGTACTACCTCGGTTCGCTGGTGTGCTACGTCGGGCTCCTGGTGTCGATCCCGATCGCCATCACGATGATCGCCTACTCCTACCGGGTGATCAACGGGGAACCGGTCGCTCCGTAGCAGGCCTCACCAATCGATCTGGCCGGAGAGCGGGGACCCTCGGGTCCCCGCTCTCCGCGTCCGGCCACTCCTCGGTGAGGTCCACCCCACTGCGGCCGTGTGGCAACCGACTCAGCCATCGTGCAGCACGCGGATCGCCCGCAGGCGGCGTTCGAGGTGTTCCTCGAGCAGCCCTGCTGCGAAGGTCTCCAGGTCGTGCACCACCGGCCCGTCGGGCAACTCGAGTACGGCACGCAGGCCACCTCCGAGCACTGCCCGGGCGAGGGTGAGGGTCTCGTCGCTCACGACGCGCCCACCGCCGCACGCGGCGCACTGGAGTCCACCTGCCTCGGGCGCCCAGAACAGCCTCTCGGGGTCCTCACCGCAGCTGCTGCAGGCATCCAGCTGTGGAGCGACCCCCTCCGCCGCGAGCAGCTTCAGGTAGAACCCGGCCACGACCGCAGGCGGGTTGTCGTCCTCGATGCTGCGCAGACCACCGACCAGCATGTCGTGGAGGCGTGGGTCGGGCTCGCGTTCCTGGGCGACCTGTTCGACCGCTTCGAGCAGGGCCGCGGCGTGACCGAGCCGCCCCAGGTCGGAGCGGGTGTGGGGATGTGCCTCGGAGGTCTCCACCTGGGACACCCCGTCCAGGTCACCCCGTCCCTCGTAGAGCTGCACCTCCACCACCGAGCCGGGTTCCATCCTGGAACCGAACCTGGAGCCCGTTCGCCGTACGCCCTTGGCCACGGCACGCACCTTCCCGTGGCTGCGGGTCATGAGCACGACCACCCGGTCGGCCTCGCGCAGCTTGTGGGTGCGCAGCACCACCGCCGAGTCGCGGTACAGGGCCACTACGGCACCGCAGGGCGGCGCACCGCAGGGCCGTTCACCGCTCGGCCGCCTCGATGCCCCCGAAGCGCCGTTCGCGGTGCTGGTACTCGGCGATCGCGTCGTACAGGTCGCCACGGCGGAAGTCCGGCCAGAGCACGTCGGTGAACACGAGCTCCGAGTAGGCCAGCTGCCACAACAGGTAGTTGGAGATCCGGTACTCCCCGGAGGTGCGCACCATCAGTTCCGGGTCCGGCATCTGCGGGTCGTAGAGGTGCCTGCGGATCATCTTCTCGGTCACCTTGCCCGGAGCGACACCCTCGGCGAGCAGGGAGTTGACCGCGTCCACGAGTTCGGCTCGCCCTCCGTAGTTGAACGCGAGCGACAGGGTCATCGCCCGGTTCTTCCGGGTCATCTCCTCGGTCTCGGTGATGTGGCGCAGCACCCTCTTGGGCACACGCCAGTCACGGCGCCCGATGAACTGCACCTTGACCCCCGCCTCGTTCAGCTCGTCGCGGCGGGTCAGCAGCAGCCGTTCGTTGAAGCGCATGAGGAAGCGAACCTCCTCCACCGGTCGCTTCCAGTTCTCGGTGGAGAAGGCATACACGGTGATCCAGCGGATGCCGGCATCGAGGGCACCCCACACGGTGTCCAGCAGTGCCGCTTCGCCGGCCGCGTGCCCATCGGTGCGGGGCAGCCCCCGGCGCTGTGCCCAGCGTCCGTTGCCATCCATCACGAGTGCAACGTGGGTGGGGATCCGCCTCTGATCCAACTGGTCGAGTTCCACTGCCTGAACCGTACCTGACCACCCACGCGGGGCCGCCTATGGCAGGCTCCGCAGCCGGACAGCGCGCTCAGTAACCGAGGCGGTCGAGTGACCGCGGGTTGCGCTGCCAGTCCTTGTCGACCGACACGTGCAACTCGAGGAAGGCGCCCTCGGGCAGCTGCCGGCGCACCCGTGTTCCCACCTCCTTGAGCACCTGGCCACCCTTTCCGATGACCATCGGCTTCTGCGACTCGCGCTCCACGGTGATCTCCACGCGTATCCGTGGCCACTCCCACTCGGTGACCCTCGTGGCGATCGAGTGCGGGAGTTCGTCGCGTGCCACCGCGAGCAGTTGTTCACGCACCAACTCGGCGACCCTGAACTCCTCGCTCATGTCACTCGTGGTGCCCACGGGATACCAGCGCGGCCCCTCCGGCAGCTGTGCCACCAGGTGCTCGACGAGCGCGTCCACTCCCTGGCCGGTCCTGGCCGACACGGGGAAGTAGTCCGCGAACTCGGTCTCCGAGGCAACCGACAGCTGCTGTGCCACCCGCTCACGACCGGCACGGTCGCACTTGTTGAGCACGAGCACCGCTGACGGTCCCACCCGTTCGGCCAGGAAGCGGTCACCGGTGCCGATGCCCTTGGCGGCATCGACCACGAGGCAGACCACGTCCACCCCCGAGAGCGCCTCGGAGGCGGCGTCGTTCAGGCGCTCCCCCATCGCGGTTCGTGGCTTGTGCAGTCCCGGGGTGTCCACGAACACCACCTGGGCGTCGTCGCGGTGCAACACACCTCGTATCTGGTGCCGGGTGGTCTGCGGCCTCGGGGAGGTGATCGACACCTTCTCCCCCAGGATGGTGTTCAACAGGGTCGACTTGCCGACGTTCGGACGCCCGACGAGGGCCACGAACCCCGAACGGTGCCCCTCGGGAAGCTCCTGGCCACCCGCGACGGTCAGCC
Source organism: Microthrixaceae bacterium (assembly GCA_023958095.1). Classification (GTDB taxonomy): domain Bacteria; phylum Actinomycetota; class Acidimicrobiia; order Acidimicrobiales; family Microtrichaceae; genus JAMLGJ01. The sequence continues at coordinate 144,584 of JAMLGJ010000003.1, read as the reverse complement.
CGGCCTCGGCCATCATCCTCTCGAGGTCGTCGCCCCCACCCGCTTCGGCGTTCCCGGACTCCCGGGCGTTCACGAGTCCACCGCCACGGCCACGCCACCCCTGGGCAGACGCATCCGCACCCGCGCGATCCGGCGTCCGTCGACCCGCTGGACACGCATCTGGACCCCCTGCACCTCGACGGTGTCGCCCTGGACCGGAACCCGCCCCAGCGTGGCGAACACCAGGCCCCCCAGGGAGTCCCAGCCCTCCTCGGGCAGCTCCAGGTCGAGCTCCTCGTTGAGGTGACCCACGTTCACACTCGCGTCGACGAGCACGAGGCCGCCGGGAAGGCGCTGTATCGGATCGACATCGGTGTCGTACTCGTCGTGGATCTCCCCGACCAGCTCCTCGAGCAGGTCCTCCAGGGTGAGCAGCCCCGCTGTGCCGCCGTACTCGTCCACGACGATGGCGATGTGCACCGAACCCGCCTGCATCTCCGCGAGCAGTTCCGCGACCCGCTTGGTCTCGGGCACGAAGTACGCGTCGTGCATGATCGTCGAGACGGGTCGCTCGCCGGCACCACCCCGCTCGGAGCTGACCGCGTCCTTCATGTTCACCACGCCCAGCACGTCGTCGGCACCCTCGCCGAGAACCGGCAGGCGCGTGAGGCCCCTGTCGATGGACACCTCGAGCATCTCCGACACGCTCAGGTCGGCCTCGACGGTCACCATGTCGGGACGGGGCACCATCACCTCGCGCGCCACGGTGTCACCGAAGTCGATGATCGACTCGATCAGTTCGCGTTCGGACTCCTCGATGACCGCTGCCTCCGCGGCCTCCTCGGCCAGTGCGAGGATCTCCTCCTCGGTGACGAACGGCCCACGCTTGAGCCCCTTTCCGGGCAGGATCACGTTGGCCACGCCGATGAGCAGGCGCGCCGGCCAGCGCATCACGACACCGATCCACTCCACGAGCGGCGCGGTCATGAGCGCTGCCCGGTCGGTGTGCTGCAGTGCCCAGGTCTTCGGTGCCGCCTCCGCCACGGTGAAGAGGACCACGACGTTCAACACGATGCCCACGGCCACGCCGAAGGCTCCGAAGAGGCGCCCCGCCAGCACACCCACGAGGGCGGACTGGACGACCTGGACGAAGTTGACCGTCAGGTAGATGGCGTTCAGGTCGCGCTCGAGGTTGTCCACGATGCGCACCACACGGTCCGCTCCCCGGCGACCCTGGTCCTGCAGCGCAGCCGCCCGAGCGCGCGACATGCGGGTGATGGCGGTCTCCGCAACCGCGAGCACCGCGGCCACGACGACCAGGGCGAGGGCCACCGCCAGCAACCACACGTCGTTGGCGTTCACGCCGCTCCCCAGGGGTCACCGGATGGTTCCACACCGAGGGCCACCATCAGTTCGCGTTCACGAGCCCACATCGAGTCACGCTCGGCATCGGTTGCGTGGTCCCATCCACACAGGTGCAATCCGCCGTGCACGACCAACAGGTTGCACTCGTCCACGAGGCTGCCGGCGTGGGTGGTTGCGTTCCTCGCCGCCACTTCGGGACACAACACGACGTCACCCACGAGTTGGGGCACCCCCGGCTGGCCCGACACCTCGACTCCGTCCAGGGGGAAGCTCAACACGTCGGTGGCCCCGTCGACTCCCATGTGCTGCGAGTTCAACTCGCGCATCCCGGACTCATCGACGAGGTGCAGGGACGCCTCAGCCCCGCCCGGAATGCCCTCTGCTGCGAGCACAGCACCCAGCAGGTCGGCGAGGCTCGCTGAATCCGGTGTGCCCCTTGGGGCGTGGGCCGTGTCGTTCCCCACGGTGACCTTCGGAGGATCCTCGCCGCTGCGGGTCACCCCAGGTCTCACCTGCGGTCCCCGGGGCCGCCCGGTTCCTCCGCACGGGCATAGGCGTCGACTATGTCCTGCACTATCCGGTGCCGCACCACGTCGCGGGCCCCGAGATGGACGAATCCGACCCCGTCGATGTCTCCCAGAATCGCTTCGAGACGGTCGAGACCCGACCGTCCCCCGGCGACGTCGACCTGGGTCGTGTCGCCCGTGACGACCGCCTTCGAACCGAACCCGATCCTGGTCAGGAACATCTTCATCTGCTCGGGGGTGGTGTTCTGGGCCTCGTCGAGGATGATGAAGCTCGAGTTGAGGGTGCGGCCGCGCATGAAGGCGAGGGGCGCCACCTCGACGGTTCCCCGCTCGAGGTGGCGCTGTGCACCCTCGGGGCCGACCATGTCGTGCAGGGCGTCGTAGAGCGGGCGCAGGTAGGGGTCGACCTTCGCCATGAGGTCGCCCGGCAGGTAGCCGAGGCGTTCACCCGCCTCCACCGCGGGCCGCGTGAGCACGATGCGCTCCACCTCCTCGGCCTGCAGCGCCTGGACCGCCATTGCGACGGCCAACCACGACTTGCCGGTACCCGCCGGCCCCACACCGAAGGTGACCGTGTTGCGGGCGATGGCCTCGATGTAGCGCTTCTGCCCGGCGGTCTTCGCCCGCACCCGGGACCCACGGGAGGTGCGCATCACCTCGGTGGTCAGTACCTCCGATGGCCGCTCATCGGAGCGAACCATGTCGATCGTGCGCTCCAGCACCGGAGTACTCAGGTCGTGGCCCGACTCGAGCAACCGCACCAGCTCCGCGAAGAGCTGCGCCACCGTGGAGGTGTCACCACCGCTTAGGGAGACGTCGGTTCCGCGGACGGTGATCGCGGTGTCGGGAAAGGCGTCCTCGATCACCCTCAGGTGCTCATCCGCGGTGCCCAGGAGGTCCGTCATCAAGTGGTTGCCCGGCACCTTCACGCGGGCTGCGGTCTCGCTCATCTGGGGCGGATTGTACTGGCGGTGCGGCCGCGGGGACCCACGGGTTCGCCAATCGGCGCGCAAAGAGCTGACGGCACTAGCGCCGATTCACTCCGCAGCGCTGCCGCTGGGTGCTTCCTCGGCCACCTCGCGCAGGTCGTGGGTCTGCTGCGGGGTCGTGAGGTCGAGGGTCCCCGGTGCTATCCGGCATCGTTCGATGAACTCGTCCACCTCGTGCTCCTTGAGGCGGATCACTCGACCGAAGCGGTAGGCGGGCACCTGACCCTCATCGATGAAGCGGTACAGCGTCCGCGGCGTGACGCCGAGACGTTCGGCAGCCTTCGCTGTGTTCAGCCATGTCACATCCCCGGAACTCACCACAGCGACACTAGCTGCGCCGCCCTAGTGGCGCGCGGATGATCCGAAGCCGGGTCGCCCCGGGGGTGATGCAGGTTTCGATACCTGTTGACAACTCTCGTGCATTGCACAACCATCTCGGCCCGAGGGGGCGTTTCCGGAAGGGGAAGCGTTTGACTGGGGAGAGTTCGGGCGCTCGAGCGCCCTCACGCGCCGCACACCGCGGGGCACCAAGGGTGCGCTGGCGCGCACTGCTCGGTGCCGCGTTGGTGACCGCTTCGGCCTTCGGGGTCCTTTTCGCCCACCGGGTGGCCCAACGGCCACCCGACGACCGCTACGTCGTGGTGACCTCCGAGGTCGCTGCTGGCCAAGCGCTGGAAGCGTCCCAGCTGGGCACGGTGGCGATCGACCTGCCCACATCGGTCGATGCAGTCCCCGCCGAGCGGGCCGAGGACGTCATCGGACGCCTGGCGAACCACACGCTGCGGCCTTCCAGCCTGCTGGCCGGAGCCGACCTGTTGGAGCGGGATCGCTTCGCACGACCGGGCGAGACCGAGGTGGCGGTGAGCCTCGACCCGGCCCGGACCCCGGTCGGGCAGTTCGCGGTCGGTGACACCGTCACCCTGGTCGCCACCGACGAGACCGGTACCGCCGAGGTGACCGACGCGGCGAGGGTCACGAGTCTCGACGACGGGGAGGAGGCAGCGATCGGGGCCCCGTCCCGGATCCACCTCGGCCTGGCGGTCCCCGACAGCGAGGCCGCCCTTGCAGTGGTCGACGCCGCCGTGAACGCCGAGTTGACCATTGCCCTCACCGCCCCCGAACCCGAGGAGGCCCCATGAGCCCCACCTACGAGGTCGCCGCTCTGTGCCATCCCCGTTCCGGCTGGCCCCTGGAACTGGCGCGCTGGGCCACGACCGGAAGCGCACCCGTGCGCCTGTTGAGCTGTGTCTCCGCTGACGAGGTGCGTTCGCTGCTCGCGGCCGGCCACGCACCGTGCGCCGTTCTGATCGACGGTTCCAGCTCGCAGGTCGACGAACAGCTGCTGGGTGGGATCAAGGGTTCCGGGGCCCTGGTGGTGGGCGTCGAGTGCGAGCAGAAGCCCACACCGTGGGAATCCCTGGGAGCCGACCGGGTGCTCCCGGCACACTTCGCGGTGACCGACCTGCTCGACGTGCTCACGGAGGCACCGCGATCCGATGGGAACACCCGACCGGGCGCCCCCGCCGTCGCCTCCGGAGAGCACGGCGGTCGGCGAAACCGCATCATCGGCGTGTGTGGCTCCCCGGGAGCGGGCACGACCGTGACATCGATGGCGATCGCGTCGCACTTGGGTGCGGGACCAGAACGCATGACCGGAGCGGCCTCGGTGCTTCTGCTCGAGGCAACCGGACGTGGACACCACGGCCTGTACCACGACACCGGAGACGTGATCCCGTCGATGGCCGACGTGATCGAGAAGGCCCGCTCCAGGGATCTGCACCCCGACGACCTGCGCACCATGACCTTCGACGTGCGTGGCGAGTACCGGCTGTGCCTCGGAGCACCGGGTCCGGTGGAGTCGAACCACGTCTCGGATGGGGATGCGCGACTCCTGCTGCAGACCGTCACACGACACCACGGGACCACTGTCGTGGACCACGACGGTGCCGGATCGGGTGCGCTTGCAGGTGCCGTCGCCGAGGGGGCGGACCTCTGGGTCACGGTCACGACCGCCGGCATGAAGGGGCTCCACGATGCCGCCCGAATGGTGCTCGAGGCCGTCTCTGCCGGTGTTGCCCCCCAGAACCAGTTGGTGCTGCTCAACATGACCTCCAGGAGGGGCGCTTCGCGCCTGGGAATCCAACGGGACCTCTCGAGACTGCTCGAACCCGTGGCCGAGGTGGGTGTCCGGGTGTCCGCAGTGCCCTCGGTGCGCATGGAACCGGCACTGCGCGACGGCCTCGCGCTCCCTCGCCGGTTCCGCACGGCTGTCGGTGAGCCGGTCGTGTCGCTGCTCGAGGGCTCCACCCCGGCGCGTGGCACACCGCAACCGGACCGCTCCGGGCGCCGGGTGCCGCTCGCATCGACTCGCGGGGCCCGTGTCACGACCGGCGCCGGGTCGGCACGAATGGAGTTCACATGACGGACCTCGCTGCGCACACGAACCCGCTGCAGGAGATCGAGGACCGGGTCCGTACCCGTGCCAACGCAGTGGCACTCGACGCGGAGAGCTCCGAGGACCGCGCCCTGCTCGACACCCTGATCGCCGAGGAGGTCCTGCAATGGGAGGAGGACCACCGACGCGGGATCAGGTCACACGCCCTGGCCGACCCGGAGCGGATCGCCGTGCGTGCACGCCGCAACCTCGCCGAGTACGGGCCACTGACCGAGCTCCTGGAGGATCCCGACGTCTGGGAGATCATGATCAACTCCCCGAGTGCGATCTTCGTCCGGCGGCACGTGGGCACCTCGGGCATGCACACGGAGGTGTTCCACGACGACGCCCACGTGGCGCGTACCGTCACCAAGCTGCTCGACGAGTCCTCCAGCTCACACCGCAAGCTGGACCCGACCGAAGGGCTTCAGGACGCGCAGCTCGACGGTGGAGCACGCGTGCACATCGTCCACGGGGACCTGACCCGTGGAGGTCACCTCCTCGTCAACATCCGCAAGTTCACCGGCGTTGCGATCTCCGAGCTGTCGGAACTCGTCGAGCGTGGGTCGCTCTCGGCTGCTGCCGCCGGCTTCCTCGCGGCTGCGGTGCGTGCGCGGCTGTCGATCGTGTTCGCAGGAGCACCCGGAGCGGGCAAGACAACGCTGCTGTCGTGCTGCGCCGCAGAGCTCGACCCGGGTCTTCGTGTGGTCACCGCCGAAGAGGTCTTCGAGGCCGACATCCCGATCGCGAACGTGGCCGGCCTGCAGACCCGTCCAGCGCGGAACGACCGGGAGGAGATCGATCTGCGGCGCCTCGTCGCGGGCTTCCTACGGATGGCGCCCGATGTCGCGATCGTGGGCGAGGTGCGCGACCGGGAGGCGCTGCCCTTCCTCTTGACGCTCTCCAGTGGTGTCACCGGCTACACGACGGTGCACGCCGGCTCTGCCCGCCAGGCCCTCACGCGCCTGCGGTTCGTTGCACAGCTGGCCGACGCGGCCCGCGACCTTCCCATGAGCGCGCTCAACAGCCTGGTCAGCGACTCGGTGGACCTGGTGGTCCACACCGAACGGTCGGCTGCCGGTCCCCGGGTGTCATCGGTACTCGCGGTGGAGGACCTCGCGGCGGGTACCGAAGCGGTCAACCTGACCGCCACGGATGTCTTCGCACGCACGGGTCACGACCTGGTGTGGACCGGCGCGGTGCCCGAGCGGGTACGGGAACGCATGGACGCCCGGGGAGAGGACCTGATGGAGCTGCTCGGAGCGGCCGGGCCGCCGCAACACCGCCGGTCGAGCGCACCCGGAGTCCTGCAGTGAACTCGATCATCCTCGCGATCGGTGCGGCCCTCGGCGCCTACCTGCTGCTCCCGGGTTCTCCTGATGCAGCCCCGGGTGTGTCCGAGCGTTCCCGTTCCCTGCTCGTGTGGATGCGTACGAGGGTGCAGTCGTGGCTGACACGATCGGGGCTGCACGACACCACACCGGAGCGATTCGTGTTGTTGTCGATGCTCACGGGCTCGGCCGCTGGATGTCTCACCTGGTTTGTGCTGGAGGCCCCCGTGCCGGCAGTGGCCGTCGGTCTGGCCTGCGCGACGCTTCCCGCGACGCTTCTGCGCCGCAGGGCGGCCAGGTCCATGGATGCGGCGCTCGAATGGTGGCCGCGGATGATCGACGAGATCCGAGTCAGGGTCGGGTCGGCCGGACAACCCATCCCCCAGGCCTTCTGGGCGGCCGGCATGGACGGCCCCGAGGCCTACCGGCCAGCCTTCGCTGCAGCACGAAGGGAATGGGCCCTGAGCACCGACTTCGCGACCAGCCTCGCGGTGCTCAAGGAGATGCTCGCCGACCCCACCGCCGATGTCGTGTGTGAGACCGTGCTCGTGATTCACGAGGTCGGTGGGGACCTGGATCCGGTCCTGGAGGCACTGGCCGTCGACCGCCGCACCGACCTGCGGCACCGACGCGAGGCGGAGTCCCGCTCCGCCGGTGCCCGGCTGGCCCGCTGGTTCGTGCTGTTGGTGCCCGCGGGAATGGCCTTCGCCGGCCTCAACCTCGGTGAGGGTCGCGATGCCTACGACTCCCCCGCCGCCCAGCTGGCCACCACCATCGCCGTCATCATGGTCGCGGCGTGCTGGTGGTGGGCAGCCCGGATCATGCGGGTACCCACCCAGCGCAGGGTGTTCGACCGATGACGGCCGTGGAGTTGCTGAGCGCGGCCGCTCTCTTCGCCGGCTCCTCGCTGCTGTTGTCCGGGGTCCGTTCCCTTCGTCGCACCCCACGCCACGAACGCGTGGCCGACTACATCGCCCCGTTCCTGTCCGGGCCCGGGTCCGGGGGACCGCAACGGATCGTGGTTGCGGGCGAGGCCGGGCACGGCAACCAACACAGCCCCGCCCAACGGTTCGTCTCCGTGCTGTCACCCGTGGCGGTCACGCTTGGGAACCGACTGGCCAGGGCGGGCGGGATCCACCAGGGACTCGAAGGACGCCTCCAGGCTGCCGGGCGCCCGGACGACGTCGTGCAGTTCCGCACCTCGCAGTTCACGACCGCCCTGGTCGTGCTCGGGCTGGCCGGGCTCGTCGTGCTCTCACTGGGGACGTCCGCGGCTGTCTCCGCCGCCCTCCTCGTGGGTGCCCCCGCCATCGCGCTGCTGGCACCCGAGCAGGCCCTCGAGGGTGCCATCCAGCGGCGTCGGGACCGACTCGAGGACGAACTCCCCCTCGTGGCGGAGCAACTGGGTGTGCTCATGGCCTCGGGGATGTCGCTGGGAACCGCCCTCGACAGGATCGCGGCACGGGGCAACGGTGTCGCGGCCCGAGAGATCGCGATCGCACAGGTGCAGGTGCGACGCGGCACTGCACAGATCGATGCCCTGAAGGCCTTCGCCGAGCGGGTTCACAGCGCATCGGCCGAGCGCCTCGTGGGGGTCCTGTCGATGCACCGCGAGACGCGCGACGTGGGACCCCTGCTCGCCACCGAGGCCCGTTCGATGAGGGAATCAGCGCAGCGCCGCCTGATCGAGACGATCGAACGACGCGCCCAGCTCGTGTGGATTCCCGTCACCGTCGCAACCCTCGTGCCGGGGCTGATCCTCATCGGGATCCCGTTCGTGAGCGCCATGTCGCGCATAGCCGGATGAGCGGCACAACCGGGCGCCGTGTGCGGTCATGCCCACAGGACGCCGACCACCGCACCTCACCGCTCGGGTCCGCGCACGGGCCGACAGATCGACACCTCGACACGGACCGACACCTCGACACAGACCCAGACCTTGACAAGGAGAACAGATGAATCCGAACCGAAGTGACGAACGAGGCGAGGGCGTCATATCCACCGCGATCGCGGTGCTGATCGTGGCGCTGCTGGGAGTCGCTCTGTGGGCGGGGTTCAGCGTGATCATGAACGACGCCACGGAGCGCACCGGTGAGCAGATCCGCAGCATCGACGGCACTCCGTGATCCCTCGGCGATGCCGGCGCAGTACCTACTCCGAGCGCGGCAGCGGCCTGATCCCCACCCTGATCGGCCTCGGCGTCACCATCGGCATGCTGGGACTCGCGGTCAACGTGTCGCTCGGCCTGTGGAGCAGGACCCGAACGGAGTCGATCGCATACGAGACCGTGCGGCGCGTGGCTACCGCCCCACCGGAATCCGATGGCCCCACCCGGCGGATCCAGGCCCTCGAACGCGCCTGCGACGAACTCGGCGAGCGTTGTGGCGAGGTCGAACTGCGGTTCGTGCACGACGACTCGGGGCCCGACATGGTCGCCCTGCGTGTCCGATCCCCCGGAGTGGGGCTGCTGCCGCGCTTCATCGCGGGCGGGGGGCCCGTGGTGGCCGGACTGGACCGTACGATCCGGATGCACCGGGAGGGGGCGTGAGCGCCCCCGGAACACCGGGGAGCGCCGCCCGGCGCGGCAACGAGCGCGCAATGGTGGCGGGCGCCGAGGCACTCGCCCTGGGAAGCATCATCCTGCTCGCAGGAACGGTGCTCGTCGCGAACGCGTGGGCCGTCGTGGATGCACGCGCCGCCCTCGACGCTGCTGCCCGTGAATACCTCCGCGCCTACACCGAGGCCGACGACCCCACGGCCGCCGCCCGGCTGGGAACCCAGCACGCTGCGGCGAGCCTCGAGGGACGCGCCTCGCTGTGGCGACGCACCCACGTCGAACACCCCGACCCGGGCCTGTTCGGACCGTGTGCACCCGCGGCCGTGGCGCTCGAGGCCGTCGTTCCGGCCATCAGCATCCCGCTGCTCGACGCACGCTTCGGTGAGGTCACCGTGTCCGTGCGGGCGGTCGAGTTGGTCGACGCACACCAGGAGATGTCCACCGGAGCCGACCACGACCCCGCAACCACACCATGCAGCGACTGAAGGGGCGCTCGGGGCTCCGGGGTGGCGAGCGCGCAACCTCACTCGTGCTCGCCCCGGCGCTGGTATTCGTGCTCCTCGTCCTCGGAGCCGTGGCAGTGGACCTGTCGCTGGCCCACACCGCACGTCGCTCGGCATACCGGAGCCTCACCGCCGCAGCCGACGACGCCGCGGCGATGGTGGATGCCAGGGAGTTCCAGCGCAGCGGAGAGGTGCGCCTGGATGCCGACGGGGCCCGCAGGGTCGCCCGTGCACACCTGGGTCTGCTCGGGGGCGCCGGCCCCGAGGAGTTCGAGGCTCCCGCGTTCGAGATCACCGAGGCCGAGGTCACGACGGACCCCAACCGGGGAGTGGTGCGCATAGAGGCGACCGTGGTGGTGGAACGTGTCTTCGGATCGGCCGTCCCGGGGATCGACGACAGCTTCTCGTTCCCCGTGGTGGCGACCGGGAGGATGCTGTGAACCCTTCGGCGGCAACCCAGCGGACCTTTGCTGAGGAACAGCGCCGGGCGGGGTCGGTCGGCCCGCCGCCACCGGACGAGCGCAGCGAGATCAGGTGGGCGCGCATGGACGGCCGCGCTGTGGTGGTGAAGGTTGCGGGCGGGACCGGAAGGGAGCGACTGAGACGTGAGGCCGAGGTGCTGCGGTGCCTGCCACCGGGAGTGGCACCCGAGCTGGTGGAGCTGGTCGAGGGAGCCGATCACACCGAGATGGTGAGCCTGCGCCACGGTGGGCTCACCTTCTGCGACATCGCCCTGCTGGACCGGGATGAGAGGGCCGGTGCCCTCGAGTCCCTCTGTGGGCTCGTCGACACGCTCCACCGGGCCGGCTGGGTCCATGGATCGATCGAAGCGTCGCACGTGCTGGTCGACCCCGGCGGGCAGGTGCGTCTCGCATCGCTCGGTGGAGCGAGCCGGCCCGCACCGCAGCACTCCGCTGCCATGGTTGCGGCGGACAACGCCGACTTCGCGTCGGTGGTGTTCGAGGCACTCGATGCTCCGCCCGGGTTCGCGAGGAGCTTCACCAGGGTTCGGTGCCGGCGCGCCACCAGCCGTGCACGACGGCGTCTGGAACGTTCGAGGGGACTGCTGAACGGCGCCTCGACAGCCGCCGTGCTGCGCGATGCCGGTGTGCTCCGCCGGCCCCGCGGGCAGGGCCACCGCCTGAGCATCCCATTGGTCGTTGCTGCTGGCTGTGCATGTGCGCTCGGTGGGGTGGGCGCTGCCTGGTTGACCGGAGGGGGCACACCCGGACCTCCCAGTTGCAGCATCGAAGTGGACGGGACGCAGCACCCATGTGACGGGGCCGAGGTCGCCGACGGCGTCGTCACCGTGGCAGGCAGGCACTTCGGTGTCGGTGACGTCGGGGACGAGGCACTCGTCGGCGACTGGGACTGCGACGGTTCGGGCACGGTCGCACTGCTGAGACGAGGCTCGGGCGAGTTGTTCCACTTCGAGACCTGGAGTGCACCCGGTGAGACGGTCGCGGCGAAGCGTGTCGGCGAGTTCCGGGGTGCCACCGGGCTCGAGTCCACACGTCCGTGCCAGTTGCCCCAGGTGCGCCTCGAGGACGGGTCCCTCGTGTCACCTCTTGCAACGGGTGCGCCGGCCACGGACCGCACGCTTCCGACCGAGATCGAGACCTCTTCAGCAGCGAAACGGGGGGAAGGACCATGAGACGAACCGGGGAAGCCCCGATCGGATCCCTGCACGGTGGCCCCGTGTCGACGCGACACACGCTGGCGGGTCGCTGGATGCCCCTGGTGGCGACACTCGGCGCAGCATCGGCAACGCTCGCGGCGATCTGGTCCGTCGACGACGAACGCTTCGCTCCTCCACCCCTCGATCCGGGGGGCTGGGCCGCATGGGCCTCGGAGCGAGAGGCCCTCGACGCCGTGGCCTCGATCTCGAGGCTGCTGATCACGGTGGCGGCCTCGTACGTCCTGGTCGTCGTCGCATTCCATGCAGTGGCGATCCTGTGCCGATCCGAGTTGCTCCTCGGGGTCACCTCGAGGATCAGCCCCGCTCCACTGGCGGCATTCGTGTCGCTCGCAGTCCTCGGATCGCAGCCCGTTGCCTCGGCGGCGTTGCACGACGACTCCGACGACACCACCAGGGGTTCCGAGCCACCCGTGATGGTGGTCCTCGACGAGGTGGATCCCACTGCCGGACGGGACGCCACCCCGGCGACGCCGACCAGCACCCCCACCACCTCCGAGCCGGGCACCAATGCACCGCCCACGACTCCCGAGGTCGAGGGACCTGCCGTGACCTCCGCAGCGGGTTCGCTACCGAGCACCGCACGGGAGGGAGTCGGGGACAACGGCGGGCCGGCACCCGGAGTCGTACCGCACGGGATTCCCTACACGGTCGTCGAGGGTGACCACCTGTGGGGAATCGCCGAACGCTGCATGCGCATGCTGGGCCACGAACAACCCGGCGAGGCGGAGATCCGCACCTACTGGCTGGCACTCATCGAGGCCAACACCGACCGGATGGTCGAACCGGGCAACCCGGACCTGCTCCTGCCCGGCCAACAGCTGGTGTTGCCCTGAGCGCTGCGGGATGCCCAACCCCCGCGCTGGCTGTGCTGCGGTGCCCGGGGACCGGCCGGGTCAGCCCATCGACAGGCCGAGTTCGGCCAGGCGGCTGTCGGCGGCCTCGTAGGACACCCCGAGTATGCATGCGATTGCCCGCATGTCGTCTCGGCGGATGGTCAGCATGCGGCCGTTGAAGTCCTGGCGCTGCACCTGGATCATGTGCAGGTAGCGGGCGAGCATGTCGGACTCGGCTCCGCCCAGGTGCTCGAGGCGGGTCAGGTCGATCTTCGCCCCATGGGAGTCCGCCTCGCGCACGACCTCCTCGGGCTCCTCCTGTGCTCCCGGAAGGAGTTGGTCCACCGGCACGCGGTAGAACGCGGCCAACCTGGCCAGACGCGGCACCGAGATCGCCCTCTCCCCGCGTTCGTAGGCTCCGAGGACCGAGGCCTTGAACTCCTCGCCCGAGTCCGCTTCGACAGCCTGCAGCGACAGGCCCTTCTGGCTCCGGATCAGCCGCAGCCGCTCTCCCACCGCTCGGCCGAACCCCTCCGGTCCCTCCTCCCGGTCACCGGTTCCATCCCGGTTCGCTCCGCTGCCGATGTTCACATCCTCGTGTTCACGCACGTTGGTTCCCCTCTCTCGCCGACAGGATACGTCCCCGTCCGATACCTCCGCAGCGGACCCATCGGCTCGCCGGGACGCTCGGAGCACCCCACACGGACGACCACTCTGCGTCTTCAGTGGCTTTCGTCCTGACTACTCAGGGTGACAAGGATGTCAGACCCGGCCCGACCAGGCCAATGCGAAGCTGAGCAAGCGTGGACCCCGCCACGATCGCCGCCGTCTCGGCACGCAACACGTTGCCTCCCAGCGCGACCCCGTCACGCAGCGCCCTCTCAGCAGGGCTCCAGCCGCCCTCGGGTCCGACCAACAACACCCTGGTGGAGGCATCGGGTGGCCTGCCCCCGGCGTCCGCCAGGGCAACACCTCGGCCCTGCGCGCCCACGGCGTCACGCAGGTCGAGCAGTTCGATCTCGGGAAGGTGCAGCCGGCGGCACTGGCAGCTCGCCTCCACCGCGATCCGCCTGAGCCGGTCGAGGTTGCGCTCGCTGCGGCGGGCGTCCCAGCGCACCACCCCGCGATCGGTCCGCAGCAGCCATATGCGGTCGATGCCCACCTCGGTGAGCTTCTGCACCACGAGCTCGTTGCGCGTCCCCTTGAGCACCGCGAATCCGACCGTTGCCCGCCAGGGTTGCGACTCGCTGCGCGAGGGCTCACCCAGTGGTTCCAGCTCCCCTCGGGCGGTGAGCGCACACATGACCCAACCACCGGCGCCGTCGAAGGCGCACACGGACTCCTCGGGACCGATCCTGAGCACCCGCGACAGGTGGTGCGAGGCGTCGTCGTCGATCACCGGATCCGACAGGTCCTCGACCAGGACCTGCGCGCTCGCAGCCCGCCACGGGGACTGCTCCACACCCGGGGAGCTGTCGGATCCCACCTCGGTGTTCCAGCCGGTCAGAAGAGCTTCTCGCGGATGCGCTCCCCGAGACCCTTGGAGGGAGGGGCAACCTCCTCACCGCGGGTGTCCGCGAGCTCGCGCAGGAGCCGTTCGGACTCCTCGTCGAGTGAACGCGGCACCGACACCTCCGCCACCACGACCAGGTCACCGCGTCCCCGTCCGTTGAGGTGTGGCACACCCTTGTTGCGGATCCTGAACAACCGGCCCGGTTGCGTACCTCCGGGGATCTCCAGCGACTCGGTGCCGTCCGGGGTCTCGATCGTCACCTCTGCACCCAGCGCGGCCTGCGTGATGGGCACCTCGAGCCGGTGCACGAGGTCGTCGCCCTGGCGCTCGAATCGCGGATCCGCGTTCACCCGCAGGCGCACGTACAGGTCGCCGGCTCCCCCACCGCGCGCTCCGACCGCACCCCGTCCGGTGAGTCGCAGCGTGGAGCCGTCGTCCACCCCCGGGGGCACCTCGACGGTGAAGGTCTTGTCGGTGACGATGCGACCCTCGCCGTTGCACTGCTCGCACTTGTCGGGAATCACCTGGCCCGAACCCTCACACGAACGGCACGGCGAAGCGGAGACGATCTGCCCGAGCACGGTGTTGCGCACCGCACGCACCTCGCCCGCACCGTTGCACTGCGGACATGTCTGTGGGTGTGTGCCCGGAGCTGCACCGGTCGCTTCACACACCTCGCAGGCCACCGCGGTGCGAACGGTGACGTCGGTCTCCACCCCGAAGAGCGACTCGGTGAACTCGATCGTCGAGGTCACCTCCAGATCCGGCCCACGGGCCGGGCCCTGGGAACCCCGCTGGCGTGTCCCGCCGAATGGCCCCGAACCCCCGAAGAACGCATCGAAGAGGTCCCCGAACCCGCCTCCGGCACCGAAGGGGTCGCCCATGTCGAACCCATCCGCGCTCCCGAAGCGGTCGTAGCGGGACCGCTTCTCGGGATCCGAGAGCACCTCGTAGGCGGCTGCGAGCTCCTTGAAACGGGCCTCCGCTGCGGCGTCGTCGGGGTTGGCGTCGGGGTGCGACTCCCTGGCGGCACGTCTGTAGGCCTTCTTTATCTCCTCGGCCGAGGCATCGCGGGACACCCCGAGGATCTCATAGAAGTCAGACACGGCGATCCATCCTTGCAAACGGTGCCAGCGGCACCTTCATCGTCGGGACCCGACCGGAGAACGCCGGGTTCATCGCTCCTGGCCCTCGGTCAGCAACCTGCTCAGTCGTTCCGAGACCGCCGCCACCGCGGAGACGGTGCCGGCGTAGTCCATCCGGGTCGGACCCAGGACCGCGATCGCTCCGGTCGCCCCGGAGTCGGATCGGTACGGCGCCACCACCACCGAACACTGTGCGAGTGGTTCCACACCCGTCTCGGAACCGATGGCGACGGTCAGCCCGCTGTCCACGATCTCCTTCAGCAGGCCCACCACCACGAACTGCTTCTCGAGCACGGTGAGCACCGACTCGACGGTCTCGCGCGCATCGAAGACGTTCGCGATCCTGCTCGTTCCGTCCACGTAGAGCAGGTCGCGCTCGGCCTGCACCCCGCGTGCAACGGCCTCGAGGGTCCGCGCCGCCAGCGCGGCTCCGGGCCTGTCGGACACCACTGCGAGGGAGCCCACCGCCGACAACGAACTGCCCACCAGGGTCGCCGAGAGAAGTTCGCCCGCGTCCTGCAGCTCTGCCGCGGCGGCCTCGCCCTCCACCTCGAAGGTGTGCTTCATGACCGAGCCCGCCGAGGTGACCGCAACGGCCATGAACAGCGTCGGGCTCAGGTCGACGAGCTGCACCGACCGGATCGTGGCGTCCGCTGCCTCGGTACCGGTCACGACCGCCGCCGAGTCGGTCAGGGTCGAAAGCAGGTGGCTGGTCTGTCCGAGGAGCTGCTCGAGCTCGCCGTGCGCCGCGGCGAAGAACTCCGAGACCTTCGCCACGTTGGTCGGATCGAGGGGACCAGCTCCGCCGATCGAGTCCACGAAGTAGCGATACCCCTTCTCGGTCGGCACGCGCCCGGCGCTGGTGTGGGGTTGGACGAGGTAGCCCTCGGTCTCCAGGTCGTGCATCTCGCTGCGGACGGTCGCGGGCGAGACGGCCACGTCGTGCCGGCGCGCGACGGTGCCGGACCCCACCGGCTGCGCGGTCTCGATGTACTGCTGCACTACGGCTCTCAGGATCGCTGACTTGCGGTCGTCAAGTGACATGGTCGTGGGTCCACACTGCGGCGGTTCGTGGCTGGCACTCAGTCTACGCGAGTGCCAGCCCGCGATGAGGCTCGCGCACCGGGCCGGCGGGGAGCCGCTCAGTCGTCGAGGCGGAGGGCACGGATGAACGCGTCGGGGGGGATCTCGACCGAGCCGAGGCTCTTCATCCGCTTCTTGCCCTCCTTCTGCTTCTCGAGCAACTTGCGCTTCCGGGTGATGTCACCGCCGTACAACTTGGCGGTCACGTCCTTGCGGAACGCCCTGACGGTCTTGCGGGAGATGATGCGGCTCCCGATGGCAGCCTGGATCGGCACGTCGAACTGCTGGCGGGGAATGATCTCGGCCAGCTTCTCGCACATGCGCTTCCCGTAGTCCTCCGCACGGTCCCGGTGCACGATCGTGCAGAACGCGTCGACCGGCTCGCCGTGCAGCAGGATCTCGACCTTCACGAGGTCTCCCCTGGAGTAGCCGGCGGGCTCGTAGTCGAGGCTCGCATACCCCTGGGTACGGCTCTTCAACTGGTCGAAGAAGTCCACGACCACCTCGGCGAGCGGCAGCTGGTAGTGCAGGTCGACCCGCTCCGGCGAGAGGTACTCCATGCGCGAGAGCTCCCCGCGGCGTCCCTGGCAGAGCTCCATGAGCGTTCCCACGTACTCGCTCGGGGCGATGATCGAACACGAGAGCATCGGTTCGCGGATCTCCTCCACCGACGCCGGGTCGGGCAGCTCCGCGGGGTTGTCCACCCTCAGGTCCTCGCCAGCTGTCGTGGTCACCTCGTACTCCACCGAGGGAGCGGTCGCGATCAGGGCGAGGCCGAACTCCCGCTCGAGTCGCTCGCGGATGATCTCCATGTGCAACAGCCCGAGGAACCCGCAACGGAAGCCGAACCCGAGCGCACCGGAGGTCTCCGGCTCGTAGGTGAAGGAGCTGTCGTTGAGCCGCATCTTGAGCAACGACTCGCGCAGGTCCTCGAAGTCGTCGCCCTCGATCGGGTAGAGACCGCAGAAGACCATCGGCTTCGGTTCCCGGTAGCCGGCCAATGGCGACCCGGCCGGTGCGGCGGCCTCGGTCACGGTCTCACCCGAACGCGCCTCACCGACGTCCTTGATTCCTGCGATCAGGTAACCCACCTCGCCCGGACCGAGAGAGTCGACCGGGCTGTTCTGCGGAGTCCTCACGCCGACCTCGATCGCCTCGTGGGTTGCTCCGGCCTGCATGAAGCGCAGCTTCGAGCCGCTGCGCAGATGCCCGTTGACCACCCTGATGGAACTCACCACACCGCGGTACTGGTCGAAGTGCGAGTCGAATATCAGACCCTGGGTCGGCGCATCCGGGTCCCCGATGGGTGCCGGTATGCGCTCCACCACCGCGTCCAGCACCTCGGGTACCCCCTCACCGGTCTTGGCGGAGATCCTCAGGATCTCATCGGCCGGTATGCCCAGCACCTGTTCGATCTCCGCCGCGTAGGTGTCGGGATCCGCGGCCGGGAGGTCGATCTTGTTCAGCACGGCCACGATCTCGAGGTCGTTCTCGAGCGCCAGGTAGCAGTTCGCGAGGGTCTGCGCCTCGATCCCCTGGGAGGCATCCACCACCAGGATCACCCCTTCGCACGCCGCGAGGCTCCTCGAGACCTCGTAGCCGAAGTCGACATGGCCGGGGGTGTCGATCAGGTTCACCACGTGACCCTTCCAGTCGAGGCGAACCGACTGGAGCTTGATGGTGATCCCCCGCTCGCGTTCGAGCTCCATGGAGTCCAGGTACTGCTCACGCATGTCGCGGGCATCCACCGCACCACAGATCTCCAGCAGCCGGTCGGCGAGGGTCGACTTGCCGTGGTCGATGTGGGCGATGATCGACAGGTTTCGGATGTGGCTGAGGTCGGTCACGTGTGTTCGGGGCGGTGGTGGCGTGCGCTCGGACATCTGCTGTGCGCGTGTGCCAGTCTGGCCCATCACCCCCGGTGCGGTGGCATCGGCGGTGTGCTGTCTGGTGGCGCGGGTGTGTGTTCGCTACGCTTGCCGTTCCGCCAACCCCGAACACCGCAGACGCAGACGAGGAATGCCAGGCCCATGGCCAACATCAAGAGCCAGATCAAGCGCAACCGCCAGAACGAGAGGGCCCGTACACGCAACAGGGCCGTCCGTAGCGAGCTGCGCACCTCACTGCGCTCCGCCGAGGAGGCCCTCGGCACCGACGAGGCAGAAGAGGCCGTCGGCAGGGCGGTCAAGCGCATCGACAAGGCCGCCCAGAAGGGTGTCATCCACCGCAACGCGGCAGCGCGGCAGAAGTCCCGCCTGATGCGCAAGCTGAACGCCCAGGGCGCCTGAGCGCACCTACTGGCGGCGCCCCAGTGCCGCCAACCGGGCCACCAGCAGTTCCATGACCATCTCGGGCGGGTTCGCCGTGGCGCCCCGCAGCTCCAGGTCGGCTCTCGCCAGCAGCTCCGTGGCCCGCCGCAGTCTCTCGTAGCCGAGCTCCCCGCAGCGCCGGAGCGCCTTCTTTGCGGGAAACGTGGACCCCTTCATGCCCAGCAGGGCAGCAGCCTCCTTCTCGTCGCGCACCCCGGAACCCTCGAGCCTGAGCATCCGTTCGAAGTGGGTCTGCAGGGTCACCATGACCTGGAGTGGATGGCGCCCACCCGATCCGACCATGCGCCGCACGAGCTCGACCGCCTTTGCGGTGTCACCACGGTCGATCGCATCGGTCAGGTCCCACGGGGGCACGCCCCCGGCCGCTCCCAGGAGTGGGGCGACCTGGTCGGCCCCCATGCGCCCGCTGCCGGTATGGGCCGCCGCCAGCAACTCCAGCAGGGCCGGCAGTCGCCCCACGTCCTCACCCAGTGTCTCCTCAACCAGCGCACGCGCCGAAGGGTCGAGGTCGACCTCGGCCAGGTCGAACTGCTCGGCGAACCAGCGGCCCCGCGCCCTGCCGCCCGGTGGTGAGGTGTCGACCACTTCCCCACCGGCGGACTTCACCGCGTCGCCCAGTTTCCGGGGCAGTGCGTTGGCCCTCAGTCCGGCGCCCAGGGGCTTGTCCCACACCAACAGCAGTTCGGTGTCGTCGGGCAGGTCGGCCAGCAGCTCGATGAGTGGGCCCAGGTCCTTCGCACCGAACCGCGAGAGGTTGCGCGCAGCCACGACCCTGTTGCCGAACATCGAGACGGTCGTGGCCGCCAGGCACACCTCACCCAGCTCGTAGTCGTCGCCTCGGAACTCGTCCAGGACCTCGGCCCGGTCGGCATCCCCGACGGCCCTGCGGAGCGCCTCCACGGCTGCATCCTCGAGCAGTGTGGGGTCGGATCCCTTGAGCAGCTTCACACTCACCGACAGGCCTCCCGCCATCGGCCCCGCGACGTGTCCGGCCGCCCAGTCGACGCTTCGACGTGCCGTGCCGCCACCAGCTCGGCTGCCACATGGGCACAGCGGCGCACGACACGCGGGTCGTGGGTGCGCAGCCTCATTGCACCACCGGTGACCGCGAGCGTCGCCAGTGCCTCCAACTCCCCGGGACCGAGCTCGCTCGAAGGGGGAAGCACACACGCCGGTTCATGCCCGCCGTCTTCCCCGGGCAGTGGCAGCCCCCGGTCCTGCACGATCCGCAGGAAGTGCTCCGGGGTGCTCTCGCTCACCACGACCACACCGCTGCCGGATCCGGAGCGAACCTTCCCGGCCGCTCCGGAAGGAACCCATACCTCCAGGGGAGCGTCGCCCGGGCGAGCCGACACGGCCAGGTCGACGACGGCTGCCGCCGCGTCGGGAGCACCCACCAGCACGCCGCTCGCCCCCGACTCGAAGGCCCAGCGCGCCTCATGGATGCTGCGGACCTCGACCAGGTAGTCCAGGGTCGGCTCGCCACTGGGTCCCGCGGAGGGGACCAGGGCCGCTGCCAGGCCGTTGCGCTGGAGTATCCCGGGCACTCCCGCCCCATCCGCTTCAACCGTTTCGAGAACGACACCCGACGCTCCCTCCTCGCGTGCAGCACCGAGTCGCCGGGCGAGTTCGGCTGCGGTCGCGCAGTCCCCCGGCCGGATCCTCGCCAACACCTGCACCTGGCGCACCGGTCCCGTCACGTCCGTGACCATAGATCCTCCCCGCCCCGGCCGGTCACACGGCGACACACCGCCCTGCCGGGTCGGGAGCCTGTGCGCCGGAGTGCCTGTGGACGACCTCGGCACGGAGTTGGCCCGCGAGCGCCTCGATGCCGAACCCGGCTCCACCGGAGGTCTCCGAACTGCTCTCGCTCCACACCACGACCCACCTGACCGTGGCCACACCGATGCGCCACAGTTCTTCGACGACCCCGGCCACGGCGGCCTCGCCCAACTCGACCGAGGACGTGCGCCCCGCACCGGGGCCGTCGCGACCACCGCCGGCACTCGCGGGCACGCCCGCGGCGACGAGCACCCACTGTCCGCAGAGCGACTCGAGCGACAGTTGCACCGTGCCGTAGTCGCTCGACGCCCACACCGGCTGATCCGTCACCGGCGCGGATGCGGGGCGCACCAACACCAACAGCGGAAGCACTGCCAGCACCATCGCACTGCCCGGGGCGCCCCTGTGGGCACCCCGCGCGAGCCACACCGCAACAGCGGTGCAGACAGCCACGCAGACCCACCCCACAAGGCCCAGTGGGGGCACGGCGAGCTGTGATGCCCTAGTGGCCACCTCGTCGACCCACCAGACGCCGGCGCGCACCGGGATCTGAAGGACCCACGCGACTTCCTCGCGCAGCACGCCGCTGAGGATGCCGCTGCTCATTCCCAGGGTCATGACCGCGCCGGCCGCCGGCTCTGCCAGCACGTTGGCGGGCACCGAGACCAGCGACGCAGGGCCGAAAGTGGCCGTCATCACGGGTACCGCACCGGCCTGGGCCGCGAGCGTCACCGCCAGCGGCAGGCGCAGCCAACCCGGCCCCGGCAACCGGGCCCTGATCGGCTCGGCCAGAACCACCAGTCCCGCTGTGGCTGCCACCGAGAGCCTGAAGCCCACCGAATGCACGAGCATCGGGTCGCCCACGAGCAGCACCATGACCGCCAGACCCAACAGGCGTGCACCGGACACCTGCCGGCCCGAGAGGTTGGCACTCAGCGCCAGCCCGGCCATCGTGGCCGCGCGCAGAACCGACGGCTCGGCGCGGGTGACGACGACGAACCCCGCCATCGCGGCCAACCCCAGCACCCACCTCGAACGCATTCCCATCCTGCGCCCGAGCGGCGCCAGGAGCACGAGGACGAATGCCAGGTTCTGCCCGGAGACCGCCAGCAGGTGTGTGAGCCCCGAGGCCCGGAAGCGGAACCTCGTGAGCTCCGACTGGCCCCGGTCGTCCCCCACGACCAGGCCGAGGTAGAGCGAACGGTGCTCGGAGCCCATCGAGGCGGAGCCGCGTTCGAGAAGGTCGTGGACCCTGTTGGCGACGGAGAACCAGGGCCGGGTACCTCGGGCCGGGGCCGCCTCGGCCACCTCGAGTCCTCCGGCGAGGTGACGTGAACGCACCCACCCCTCGGGTGCATCCCGGAAGGGACGCACCCGCGCGCGCAGCCGCAACCGGTCACCGGAACGCATGCCCTCCAGAGCCGGCTCCACCGAACGCGGGAACCGCGCCCTGAAGCGGCGCCCCTCGGCGACGACCTCGGCCTCGGTACCCAACTCGGAGGTCTCCGGGTCCGATGCCAGCTCCGCCGTCCCCTCGATGTGGGAGGGCAGCGCAGCCCTGAGCCCGGCCGTGTCCTGTGCGGAGCGGAGACCGACCAGCGCCACCAGCGCCGCGCCTGCAGCGACCCCTGCAACGGCGCGGTCCAGCCAGCGGGCATCCGCTGCGAGCGAGCCGCGCCCGACATGGCTCCCGAGGGTGCGGAGGGCCGCCGGCAGTGCACCGAGCAGCACCACCACCGCCAGCAGCCACACCGGCAGGCCGGGTCCGAGGTATGCCGCGGCGGTGGCCGCCACCGCACATGCGATGACCGGAGCGTCCTGCCGGTGGCCCCTGCCCGGTGCACTCAACCAACCCTCACCAGGTCCGTGAGGGCCTCCAGCTTCGCCTCCCCGATGCCCCTCACCTCCAGCAGGGATTCCACCGAGGAGAAGGGGCCGTTCCGCTCGCGGTGCTCGAGGATCGCCGACGCGGTGGCAGGTCCGACTCCCGGAAGGGACTCGAGGGCTTCGGCATCAGCGGTGTTGATGTCCACCGGCTGAACTGGTGCGGCACCCTCACCCCGCCCCGCTCCGCCTGCGAGCACCGAGGCCTCGGCAGGCACCTCCTGGCCGACGGCCGGAATGTAGACCCTCGTTCCGTCGGCGAGCGCAGCCGCGAGGTTCAGGCGGTCGCCGTCGGCCTCTTCGGTCATCCCACCTGCTGCGGCCACCGCATCGGCGACCCTGGAACCCGCGGGCAGTTCGCGCAGCCCCGGGGAACGCACCGCACCTGCGACGTGCACCGTGAGCAACTCGGCCGGGCCCTCCCCGCCACCCGCTGCAACGGTCGACTCCGGTGCATCGGCGGTCTCCCCCGCCGGGTCGCCGACTTCGGCCGCGAGTGGCATGCGCTGTTCGATCGGAGCCGGCCGGGCGAGGAACCGCCAACCGAGGAAGCCCACCGATGCCGCCACCACCAGGGCGAGCACCGCCACCAGGGGAGGAACCGTGCCCGAGAGGACCCGGGTCGTGCCGGCTTCGACCCTCGCCCGAACTGCAGCGGCCAGGGCACGCGGACTCCGGTCGGGTGCACCGCCGGTGCGGGGCCGGTTCACCCGCTGCACGAGCGCGTCCAGCGCAACCGAGGACAGCTCTTCCTCGCCCGGGCGGCTCAGGGGCTCCCGGGGCGGATGCTGGGTCTGGGGTTCGGCCGGCACGCGTCCACGCTAGGAACCCCGGTGCGGCGGCACAGCGGGCCACGCGACCCGCTCGGTTCAGAACAGGCTGGCGGAGAGCTTCCTTCTCCACTCCGCTCGGGCTCCCTCGTCTCCGAGGACCTCGAGCAGGTCCACGAAGCGCGCACGGGCGTCGTCATCGGCCTTGACGGTCGTCAGCAACTCCGCGAGCTCCGCCTCGACCGCGGCGTCGCCGCCCTGGGGCCTTCCGCCCGCTCGTGCGAGGGAGGCCAGGTGGCGTGTCTCGGCGGTCTCCGGGATGCGCTCGAGCAACGAGAGGACCTCCGTCGAGGCCTCCTCGGCGCCGGAGTCCAACAACAGGTTCGCGAGGGACATCACAGCATCAGGGTCGTCGGGAATCACCTCGAGGGCGGCCCTGAGCGAAGCCTCGTCGCCCCGGGCCACGAGAGCCGCCACCTGCTTCTGCTCGGGTGACTGCACGAGCTTGTCGACGAACGCACGGACGACCGACTCCGGTTGGGCACCGAGGAAGCTGTCGACGACCTTGCCCTCGACGATCGCGTGCACGGCCGGTATCGACTGCGCCTGGAACGCCTGGGCCACCTGCGGATTGGCCTCGATGTCGACCTTGGCGAGTTCGACTGCACCCTTGGTGTCGTCGACGACCTTCTCGATCACCGGACCGAGGATCTTGCAGGGCTGGCACCAGTCCGCCCAGAGGTCCACCACCACCGGCACGGTGGCGGAGCGCTCGATCACCTGTGTCTGGAATGTCGCGTCGGTTACGTCGGCCATCGCCCAATGGTATTGCCCCGTCGCGCCGGCTCCGCCCGCGGGCCCGCGACCGGGGCAGGCCGCGGCGCGGTAGCGTGGGCGATCCCCAGGGCGCACCGAGTCCGAGCCGTGGGAACCGAACCGACTGCACCGAGAACACCGGAGTGCCACAGACGAGATGACACCTCCAACCGACGAGCAGAGTCCGAACGGCCCGGAAGGGATCGACGCCGCGCGCGTGACCGAGTGGTTCGAGACCCACGTACCCGGCGTCAACCCTCCACTCGGGTTCTCGCTCATCGCCGGCGGCCACTCCAACCTCACCTTCTCGGTGTCCGACGCCGCGGGTGGCCGCTGGGTGCTGCGCCGCCCACCACTGGGGCAGGTCCTCGCATCGGCCCACGACATGGGACGCGAACACCGCATCATCTCTGCGCTGGGCCCCACGCCGGTGCCGGTGCCCCACACCCACGGCCTGTGCACCGACGAGTCGGTCAACGGCGCACCCTTCTACGTCATGGACCTGGTGGACGGCACCGTGGTGCGCAACCAGGCCGACGCGGAGCAGCTGTCCGTGCCCCAGCGCAGGCGCGCGGGCGAGTCACTCGTCGACGTGATGGCACAGATCCACTCGGTTGATGTCGACGCGGTGGGTCTCGGCGACCTGGGCCGCCGGGACGGCTACATCGCCCGCCAGCTCAAGCGCTGGGGTGGCCAGTTCGAGAAGTCCGATGCCCAGGTGGATGGGGGCCTCGACCTGCCAGGTGTCGAACGGGCACGCGAGGTCCTCGCCGGGCGCATCCCGGAACAGACCGAAACCTCGATCGTCCACGGGGACTACCGCCTCGACAACTGCATGCTCGGTGAGGACGGTTCGGTGGTCGCGGTGCTCGACTGGGAGATCTGCACCCTCGGGGATCCGATGGCGGACCTCGGACTCCTCTGTGTCTACTGGACCGACCCCGGATCCGTGGCGGTCCTCCCCCAGGCCTCCCCGACCGCCCTCGAGGGCTTCCCCTCCTCGGCCGAGATCGTGGAACGCTACGCGAGCGTCTCGGGACGTGACGTCAGCCAGCTCGACTTCTTCGTGGCCTTCGGATTCTGGAAGCTCACCTGCATCATCGCCGGCGTGTACGCCCGGTACGCGGGTGGAGCGATGGGAGAGGTCCCCGAGGCTCAGGTACAGGGCTTCCGGCACGTCCTCGACACCCTCGCCGACCAGACCGAGCGCGCCATCGGGGAACTCCGGTGAGTGACATGGACAGCCTGCTCGTGCACCACGAGAACCCCGAGCTCGACTCGCCGGTGGTGGTGGTCGCCCTGGAGGGCTGGATCGATGCCGGCAGCGCGGCCGCCGGAGCCATGTCGAGCCTGTTGGCCTCGAGTGGGGCCGAGCCGATCGCCACCTTCGACTCGGACCGGCTGCTCGACCACCGGGCCCGTCGGCCGATGATGCACCTCGTCAACGGCATGATCACGTCGCTCGAGTGGCCCGCAACCGAACTCCATGCCGGCGTCGACGGCGCCGGGCGCGACATGCTCATGCTCACCGGGGCGGAACCGGACTTCGAGTGGGCCGCTTTCACCCGTACCGTGATGGACCTGATCGAGGACAACGAAGCCTCGATGCTCGTGTACCTCGGCGCCTACCCGGCTCCCGCGCCGCACACGCGACCGGTGAGCCTGTCCATCACGACCTCCTCCGAGGAGGTCTCGGAGCGCCTGCGCGGCTACGTACGGGGCTCGCTCGACGTGCCCGCGGGAATCCACGCGGTGCTGGACACCGAGGCGACCCGCCTGGGCATACCAGCGGTCGGCCTGTGGGCACAGGTCCCCCACTACATCTCCTCCATGTCATACCCGGCAGCGAGCCTCGCCCTGCTGGAAGCGCTCGACGACGTCGCCGGACTGCAGGTCGAGGCCAAAGACCTGGCGGCCGAGGCGGCAGCGACCCGGGATCGTCTCGACCGCCTCGTGGCCGAGAACCCCGAACACGTCGCGATGGTCGAACAGCTGGAGACGGTCGTCGACACCGCCGAGCCCGTCGAGGAGCCACCGGGTGCCGGACCGATCAACATCGGCGACATCCCGAGCGGGGACGAACTCGCCGAGGAGTTCCAGCGCTTCCTGGAGGAGCGTCCCGACGAGGGCTGACCCTCCCGGTCGGGCTCAGTCCTCGAGCACCACCAGGTCGTCGGATTCGTAGGACGCCTTGGCGGCGGACCGCTGCAGCTTGCCCGAGGAGGTCTTGGGCACCGACCCGGGCTCCACGAGGATGACCTCCTTCGGCGGGATGCCCTCGGCCTGGGTGACCGCGCTGGTCACCTCACGGCGGATCTCGTCCAGGTTTCCGCCCTTGGACTCGGCCACGACGACGATGTTCTGCGCGCCGTGGCGGCCATCCACACCGAACGCGATGACGTTGCCGGTGCGGACCCCCTCGACCTGGCCCACCACCTTCTCGACGTCCTGGGGATACACGTTGCGGCCACCGACGATGATCACGTCCTTTGAGCGTCCGCAGACGACCAGCTCTCCATCCACCGTGTAGGAGAGGTCACCGGTTCGCAACCATCCGCCACCGAGCAGCTCCTCGGTGGCGTCCTCGCGCTTGTAGTAGCCCGATGTGACCGACTCGCCCCGCAGCTGCAGTTCCCCGACCTTGCGGTCAGGCAGGTCCTCGCCGGTGAGTGGGTCCACGATCCGCATCTCCATGCCCGGCACCGGCCGGCCGAGCAGTGCCAGTTCGGTGGCTCCCTCGGACTCGGGGTCCACCTCCACGGCCTCCTGATCGATCTCGAGGGATCGCTTGTCGACCCAGTCGGTCTGAAGGCCCCTGCCGGGTTCGGGGAAGGTCCCCGCTATGCACACCTCAGCCATGCCGAAGGCCGGGAAGGCCGACCCCGGATCCAGGCCGAAACGCTCCGCTGCATCGAAGAACCGCCGGAAGGTCGCCGGGTCGACGGGTTCGGCACCGTTGAGCAGCACCCGCAGGTTGGACAGGTCCAGCGGTTCCTCGCAGCGGCGCAGGGTGCGCGCCGCGAGCGCATAGGCGAAGTTCGGACCGGCGGTCGCGGTGCCCCCGAAATCCGAGATCCACCGCATCCACCGCAGTGGCTTGGCGAGGAAGTCCTGCGGGGCGCCCTGGACCAGGTCGGTACCGAGGGTCATCGGGATCGTGAGGAGCCCTATCAGGCCCATGTCGTGGTACAGCGGAAGCCATGACACGACACGCTCGTTGCTCGTGACCCTTGCCGCTTCCCAGGCACCGTCGAGGTTGTGGCAGATGTTGGAATGCTTGAGCATCACGCCCTTGGGCTCGGACGTGGACCCCGAGGTGAACTGGAGCACCGCGAGCGCGTCCGGATCCGACTTGGGCCGCTCGTAGTCGTCCGCTCCCGGCCCGTCGGGACCACAGAGCTCGTCGAGGGACACGAACGGTGGATCACCCTCGATGGGCTCCACGAAAGCCATCAGCTCGGGGTCGATGAGCACGAGCGAGGAGTCAGAACGACGGATCCGGTTGCGGGTCTGCTCGATGAACACCTCGAGCGCACCCATGCGCATCGGCAGGGGCATCGTGACGAGCGTCGCTCCCGTGATCCACACCGCCTGGATGGCGGTGATGAGGTTGCGGGTGGTCGGCCCCAGCAGAGCCACGTGGTCTCCCGGGGAGACACCGCGCGCCTGGAGCCCCGCAGCGGCGGCCCGGGCGCTGTTGTGCAACTCCGCCCAGGAGGCGGTTTCATGGTCGTCGCCGGAGACGAAGGTGATGGTCCGCCCGGAGTACTCGGCGACGTTCTCGATTCGGTCGATCAGTGAGAGCACGGTGAAGGTCGATCCTCGGTGGGGGGTCGGGGGTCGGTGGGTGTCGGGGT
Organism: Microthrixaceae bacterium; assembly: GCA_023958095.1. Taxonomy (GTDB): domain Bacteria; phylum Actinomycetota; class Acidimicrobiia; order Acidimicrobiales; family Microtrichaceae; genus JAMLGJ01. The sequence continues at coordinate 117,187 of JAMLGJ010000003.1, read as the reverse complement.
CCGGAACTGCGAACCCCCTCTCGCGTGCCAGCGACGATACCCCTGCTTCGCAGTGGCACGGCGGAGTTGTCGTTCAGGTGACGAAGTTCACAACCTTGGGTGGACGAGCGATCACCTTGCGTGGTTCGCCGTCGAGCAGCTTGGCCACCTTCTCCGATGACCTCGCCACTTCGATGCATCTGGCCTCGTCGGCGTCAGCCGGCACCTCGACGCGGTCGCGCACCTTTCCGTTGACCTGCACCACCATGGTTGCGGTCGCCTCGACGAGCATCGATGGATCCGCCGTCGGCCAGGAACGCTCGTGCACGTGGGTGCCGTCGTGGCGCAGCGCCCACAGCTCGGCGGTGATGTGGGGCGTCGCTGGAGCCGTCAGCTCGATCAGGGTGTCCAGCGCCCGGTCGAGGGTCTCGGTGTGCACACCCGCATCACCCTGCACGTAGCGGTAGAGCTCGTTCAGGTGGGCCATCACGCGGGCCACGGCGACGTTGTAGGACCAGCGTTCGTAGGCCTCGGTCACCTCTTCGATGAGGCGATGCGAGGAGCGGGCGACCTGCAGGTCCGCCTCGGTCGGCTCCCCCTCGCGTCGCTCCACCGTCTCGAGCAGGGCCGAGCCGGGCACCGCGAGGCGCCACAGGCGGTTCAGGAACCGGCTGCAGCCCTCGAGGCCGAAGTCCTCCCAGTCCACGTCCTCCTCGGGCGGCTTCACCGCCAGGTGGGCCAGCCGCAGACTGTCCGCACCCCAGCGCTCGAGGATCTCCTCGGGAGCTATGAGGTTGCCCCTGGACTTCGACATCTTCGAACCCGCGAGGCGGATCATCCCCTGGGTGAACAGGTTCTGGAACGGTTCCCGCAGGTGCTCCGGCGCCACCCCCAGGTCGGCGAGGGCCTTGGTGAAGAAACGTGCGTACATGAGGTGCAGCACGGCATGCTCCGCACCGCCGATGTACTGGTCGACCGGCATCCAGGACTCAACCGCGTCGGATGAGAACGGCGCCCCCTCGCTCCACGGGTCACAGAACCGCAGGAAGTACCAGGAGGAGTCCACGAAGGTGTCCATGGTGTCGCTCTCGCGCCGTGCGGGACCGCCACAGGACGGACAACTCGTGTGCAGGAATCCCTCGTGCGACTGCAGCGGTGACTGCCCGGTCGGTGTGAACTCCACGTCGTCGGGCGCGAGTACCGGGAGTTCCTCCTCGGGGACCGGCTGGATCCCGCAGGTGTCGCAGTAGACCACCGGTATTGGGCACCCCCAGAACCGCTGGCGGGACACGAGCCAGTCGCGGAGGCGGAAGTTCACCGTCGCCTCGCCGATTCCCTCGGACTCGAGCCAAGCGATGGCCGCGGCCTTCGCGTCCGCCATGCCCATTCCGTTCAGGTCCGGACCGGGCACCGCACCCTGGTCGGGCGAGGGACTGTTGATCGACTCGCCCTCACCCGCGTACGCCCCACCCTCGAACCCCTCGGGCCGCGCCACGGTCGGGATCACGGGCAGTTCGAAGGCACTGGCGAAATCGTGGTCCCGCTGGTCCTCACCGGGCACCGCCATCACCGCACCGGTTCCGTAGGTCGCGAGCACGTAGTCGGCCAGGTAGACCGGGACGGGTTTGCCGGTGAAGGGATTCAGCGCGTACGCACCGGTGAAGGTCCCCCGCTTGCCGAGGTCGCCCTCGGTGCTCAGCCGGTCGATCTCGGAGGTGTTGCGCACCTGTTCCACGAAGGCCGACACCGAGGCCGCCTCCTCCGACGAGGTGATCTGCTCGACCAGTGGCGACTCCGGGGCCAGCACGCAGAAGGTCATGCCGTAGGAGGTGTCCGGGCGGGTCGTGAATACCCGCATGGACAGGCCATCGGATCGTATCGACCCCTCGGCGTCGCAGATCGGCATCTCGAACTCGACACCCTCGGAACGACCGATCCAGTTGCGCTGCTGGGTCACCACCCGCTCGGGCCAGTCGAGTCCCTCCAGGTCATCGAGGAGTTGTTGCGCGTAGTCGGTGATCCGGAAGTACCACTGGTCGAGGTCCCGGCGCTCCACGGGGTCGTCGGAGCGTTCGCAGCGCCCGTCCACCACCTGTTCGTTGGCGAGCACCGTCTGGCAACCCGGGCACCAGTTGACCGTTCCCTTCTCCCTGAACGCGAGGCCCGCCTCGAGGAACTGCAGGAAGATCCACTGCGTCCAGCGGATGTACTCCGGATCGTGGCTGCGCAGGGTGCGGCGCCAGTCGTAGACCCCGCCGATGCGGGTCAGGGAACTGGTGAGTTCCTCGATGCGCTGGTCGGTGAACTCCCGTGGGTGCACCCCGGTGCGGATCGCCGCGTTCTCCGCGGGCAGTCCGAAGGAGTCGAACCCCATCGGCGAGAGCACGGCCTCACCCTTCATGGTGCGGTAGCGCGTCAGCAGGTCGCCGAAGGTGTAGTTGCGGACGTGGCCCATGTGGGCCGCACCCGAGGGATAGGGGTACATGCACAGCACGTACGCGCGTGGCCGCGGGTCGTCGTTGTCAACCTCGTAGCTTGCGTGATCGACCCAGTACTGCTGCCACCGGGGTTCGATCTCCGTCGGCCGGTACTGGGCGGGGGAACCTTCGGGCATCTCCGGATGCTACCGACGGCCCGCCTGGCCGCCCGAACCGGTGGGATCAGCCCGGGTCGGGCGCTCCCGTCGCCCCGCTCCGGATGCGTTTCGGCAACGGCCCGACGGCGCGGTATGGTTCAGGCTCCCTTCTCGGGGCCGTAGCTCAGTTGGGAGAGCGCTTCCATGGCATGGAAGAGGTCGTGGGTTCGATTCCCATCGGCTCCACAACGGGATCCTCCCATCGAGGAACCCTCGGTGCCACCACCGAAGCCAACCATCGAACTGATCGTCGTGGTGCCGACCTGTCGGGCACCACGACGATCAGTTCGGGCTGGTTGGGAGCGCTGCGGGCTGGGCTCGAGCACCGGGCTGGACTCGAGCGCGACGGGTCAGCCGAACGACGCAGGTCAGCCCAGCGACGCAGGTCAGCCGAACGACTCCGTGCGCACCCTCAGGTTCCGGGCCTCGGCGAGGGACCGCACGTTCGCGATCATCCCCGGGTTGCCGCATGCGTACACGCAGGTTCGTGCTCCCGTGAGCTCACCCAGGTGCGCCTCGAGGAGGGCTTCCACCCGCCCGGTGGCACCCGCCCACCCCCTGTTCGAAGCCTCCTGCGGCCGGCTCACCGTGGGCACGTAGCTGACCGTCGGGTGGGTGGCGGCGAGCTCCTCGAGCTCCGCCCGGTAGGGCAGGTCCGCGAGGCGAGAGGCACCGTGGAGGATGGTGAAACGGCTGCTGCTGCGAGCATGGAGCGCCGAACGGAGCATCGATCGGATCGGGGCGACGCCCGTTGCCGTGGCCACCATCACGTGATGCGTGGCCCGCTCCTCCAGTCGGAACGAGCCCGAGGCATCGGCCGCCACCCCGACCTGTGAGCCGGGGCCGAGGGAGAACAGGCAAGGGGTGACCTCCCCCTCGGGGTTGAGCCCGATGCAGAACTCCAACTGGGAGTCGTTCGGTGCCGACGCGATCGAGAACTTGCGAGACCTGGAACCACCGCAGCTGATGCGGGCGTACTGCCCCGCCTCGAACTCGAACCCAGGAGGTCGGCCCACCCGCAGGATCCGGATCCAATCCCCCACCGGCTCCGAGTCGATGACGGTGCCTCCCGGCACCGTGGCGCGGGTGGCATGGGGGGATCCGGCACCGCGACGGGAGCTGACATCGCGCCGACGCAGTCCGCGGATGCCGAGGTCTCCGGTGCTGCGCGCTGTCTCCACGCCATCAACCGTAGACGCCCTCAGCCTTGGACTCACTCAGCCGTTGACCCGCTCAGCCGTGGCCCCACTGGGAACTGATCGTGGTGGGGCACAACCCCTCGGCACCACCACGATCAGTTCGCTGCTGGTTGCCAGGGGGTGCGGGGGACGTCGCCGTAGAGACGGTCGAGGCGGTAGTACTCGCGCTCGTCCGCGAGGAACACGTGAACTGCAACGTCCCCGTAGTCGAGCACCACCCACCGGCGCGCGCCGCGCCCCTCATCGGCCACGGGCGATCGACCCGTCACCTCGCGGACGGCCTCCTCGACGCGGTCCACCACCGCCTTGACCTGGCGCTCGTTGGACGCCGAGGCCAACACGAAGTGATCACATATGCCGATCGCGTCACCCACGTCGAGGATGACGACGTCGGTGGCGAGCTTCTCGTCCGCAGCCCTGGCAGCCGCCACCGCCAGCGACCGAGGGGAGTCCTCCGGTTCGGGCCGAGGGGCCGTTCCGTCCCCGGTCACGGGGCGAGATCCGATCCGAGCGTGACCACCACGGAGACCCCGTCCAGGTCAGGGTTGTCGGGTGGACTGCCCTCGGTTGCCTCCACGCCCAACTGCTCCGCGATGCGCTCGGCCGCCTCGGCTTCCTCCGGGTAGAGGTACTCCACGGTCGTGGTGTCGACGTCGAAGCTCATGGCGTTGCCGACCACCGACACCTCACCCCCACCCGAGACGACCTTCGGAACGGCCGCGGACACCGCATCGGGGTCGCTCGAACCGTTGAGCACCGCAACGCTCGGACGTCGCCCGGGTGAGGGTGAGGTGGGCAGGGGAACCACCTTCGAGACGAACCCGTCGATGTACTGCGGATCCACCATCCAGGCCACCACGATGATGCTCCCGGGCAGCGGTTGGCGGTAGAGGGGAACCGAGTCGAATCGGACGTCCCCGGCTGCGAGCTGGTCGACCATCTCGCCGAACACGGGGGACTCGGCCCCCTCGGTCGCTTCGCCCTCGGGCAGCCCGTCGTGGTCGCGCCCCTCTGCCCTCGCGAGCAGCTCCTCCCACACCTGTGACAGCCGGATCTGCTGGTTGGGCGCGGGGTCGTCGGCGCCCTCGAAGGCCATGAACTCCGCCAGTCCCTCCGGCGGTATCGAAAGGGTTCCCGACGGGTACCTGACGTCGCCGCCCTCCTCGCCCGGAACGATCAGCGGATCCGGGTTCTCGACCTCGATCGGCAGGCCGTCGGCAAGGTCCACCATCGCCTCGACGGGGACCTCGCGGACCGAGCCGATCGAGAAGCCGAGTGTGTCGCCGAGTCGCGAACGGAACCCCTCGAGCCCTTCTGCGTCATAGACGTCGCGCAGGAACGTCTCGGGTTCCGGCAGCACCATGATCGATGCCAGTGGCACGACCGTGCCGCCCGAGCCCGAGCTGTCGGGCACGACGAGCAACGAGGTCACGTAGCCACCGTCGTCGTCGGTCACCACGTAACTGTCGACGATCGTGTGCACCGGTGTCGCCAGGTAGCCGGGCGCGGTCGGATCGGTGACCCGCGAGTCCGAGCCCCCTCCCACCTCGAGCGTCGCCCGATAGCCGAGCCAGACCAGTGCGGCGAGCAGCACCACGAAGAGGATCGTCACCCCGGCTTGCATGCGCGTGATGCGCCGTTGGCGGGATTCGATGCGCCGGCGGCGCACCACTGCTTCGGCGCGTGGGGGCAGGGTCGGGCTGTCGTCCCTCACGACCCTCGGTTCCAGCCCCGGCTGCTCGTCGGTCACCGTCATCGACGACCAGCGTAGAGTCCACGCCCGTCGATCTCGGAGATGGCAGCGGTTGGCACGAGGAAGTCGAGCGACCGACCGTCGGCCACACGACGGCGCAGTTCCGTCGAGGAGACCTCGAGAAGCGGTGCCTCGACCACCTGCACCTGCACACCGTCGGGCACGACGAGGTCCGCACCCGGCCTGTCCACCACCACCAGGTGGCACAGCCCGGACAGCTCCCGGTAGCGGTGCCAGGTGTCCAGGTGCGCGAGGGCATCGGCTCCGAGGATCCAGTACCACTCCACCTCCGGGCGTGCGGCGCGGAGCTCCTCGAGGGTCTCCACGGTGTAGGTGGGCCCTTCCCGCTGCACCTCGAGGTCGCTCACCTCGAGCCCGTCCACACCTCGTACCGCCGCAGCTGTCATGGCAAGACGGTCCTGCGCCGGCGACACGTCGCCGTGCGGGGACTTCTGCCACGGGTCTCCGGCCACCATCAACCAGACCGCATCGAGACCGAGTTCGTCGCGCACGGTCGTCGCCATGACGAGGTGGCCGATGTGGGGCGGGTCGAACGTGCCCCCGAGCACACCGATGCGCTCCGGAACCGCACCCGACCGGAGCCCCGCGGGACCGTGGCCACCCGTAGCCGCATCCGTTGCCACCGGACCACGGTAGCGGTGCGAACGCGGTTTCCGACCCATGTGACGGCCGGCAATGCCGCGTAGTCCTCAACTCAGCCCCCTCCGGGCCGATACCAGAGCGAGACGGATCACCCCAGCGATCCGCACCGTTGGAACCGGAAGGCGAGCAGATGAGCGACTCGGTAGGCATGTACCTGAACGAAATCGGAGCGGTGCCGCTGCTCGATGCCGACGACGAGATTCGGCTGGCCAAGGCCATCGAGGAGGGCAACGAGGCCCGCCGCCGCAAGGAAGCAGGTGAACGCGGCCGCAAGCTGGACCGTTCCATCGCGGCCGGCGCCGCAGCCAAGGACCGCTTCATCCGGGCCAACCTCCGCCTGGTGGTGAGCGTCGCCCGCCGCTACCCGCTGCCGGCGGGCATGGAGCTGTTGGACCTCGTCCAGGAGGGCAACCTCGGGCTCGAGCACGCGGTCGACAAGTTCGACTGGCGCAAGGGATTCAAGTTCTCCACCTATGCCACGTTCTGGATCCGTCAGTCCATCGGACGGGCCCTCGACCAGAAGGCCTCCTTGGTGAGGATCCCGGGGGACCGCTCGGCCGCGTTGCGTTCGGCCCTGCGCCACGTCTCGGGCGATGGTGACGAACTGGACGCCGAGCACGCGCGACTGCACCGGCTGACCACTCCCACCTCGCTCGACCGGACGGTGGGCGACGACGACTCGAGCGAGCTCGTCGACCTGATCGCCGACCGCACCGCCGGCCCGGAGTCGGTCGTTCTCGACAACGAGCACGAGGAGTGGCTCCACGGCCTCCTCGACGTCCTGGACACGCGGGCACGAACCGCCGTCGAGAAGCGTTTCGGTCTCGCGGACGGCAGGCGACGCAGCTACCGGGAGGTCGGCGAGGAACTCGGTGTGACCGCGGAGGCCGCGCGTCGGCTCGTCAAGCGAGCGGTCAACTCGGTGCGCGAGACCGCGCTGAGCCCCGCCGGGCAGTACTGAGCCGAGCCATCACGGCAAGGTTGCTCCTTCGCCCGCAAGGGGTGCGCGTGGGCGCACAAACCGCTTTCGGTGCACAGGGGTGCCGCTTGTAGCCTTGTTGCCGATGAGCACCGCTGACCGCCCCGAGTGGACCCCCGAGTCGTGGCGCTCCCGCACGGCGCTCCAACAGCCCGACTGGCCCGACGAATCCGAGCTCGAGAGCGTGCTCAAGAACCTCGCGGAGGTACCGCCGCTGGTCTTCGCCGGCGAGGCTCGGGCGCTGATGGGAGACCTCGGTCGCGTGGCCAACGGCGAGGCTTTCCTGCTGCAGGCCGGTGACTGTGCGGAGTCGTTCGATTCCTTCTCGGCGAACTCGATCCGAGAACGCCTGCGGGTGATCCTCCAGATGGCCGTGGTGCTGACCTACTCCACCGGTGTGCCGACGGTGAAGCTGGGCCGGATCGCCGGGCAGTTCGCCAAGCCGCGGTCCTCACCCACCGAGTCCGTGGACGGCACGGAGCTGCCGAGCTTCCGTGGCCACATGGTCAACGACATCGGCTTCCTGGCCTCGGCGCGGATACCCGACCCACAGAGGCTGATGCAGGCCTACAACCAGTCGGCGGCCACGCTCAACCTGTTGCGAGCGTTCACCAAGGGTGGTTTCGCCGACCTGCGTCGGGTGCACCAGTGGAACCAGGAGTTCGTCTCGTCGAGCCCCGAGGGAAGGCGCTACGAGCGCCTGGCCGACGAGATCGACCGCGCCATGCGCTTCATGGGCGCGTGCGGGATCAACACCGAGACCGTGCCGAAGCTTCACGAGGTCGATTTCTTCACCTCACACGAAGCACTCGTGCTCGGATACGAGGAGGCGCTCACCCGCAAGGACTCCCTCACCGGCGACTGGTACGACTGCTCGGCACACATGGTGTGGATCGGCGAACGCACACGGGGGCTGGAGGACGCCCACGTCGAGTTCTTCAGGGGCATCGCGAACCCCGTCGGCTGCAAGGTCGGACCCACCATGACCCCCTCGGAGATCGTGGAGCTCTGCGAGATCCTCAATCCCGGGAAGGTTCCCGGCCGCCTCACGCTCATATCCCGGATGGGATCCGAGGCGGTCGCCGAATCACTTCCGCCACTGCTGGAGGCAACCCGCGACGCGGGCCATCCGGTGGTGTGGGCGTGCGACCCCATGCACGGCAACACCTTCACCTCACCTTCGGGGCGCAAGACCCGCCACTTCGACGCGATCCTCCAGGAGATCGCCGGGTTCTTCGCCGCCCACCGTTCCGCGGGCACGTGGCCCGGCGGTGTGCACGTGGAACTCACCGGTGACGACGTCACCGAGTGCCTCGGTGGGGCCGAGGAGATCCTCGACGACGACCTGGGTCTGCGCTACGAGACGATGTGCGACCCCCGCCTCAACGGCCGCCAGAGCGTGGATCTCGCCTTCCGGGTGGCTGAACTGCTGCGGGGCGACGACAACGGCGGTGCAGTCGCCGCCGGCTAGCCGCCGAGCTCGCGCGGAAGCGTCTCCGGTGTGGCCGGGTTCCCATCCGCATCGAGGGGATGGTCGTTGTCGAACCAGTCGGGCCCCGGCGTGAGCCAGGTCACGATCTCCGCGTCGAGCTTCGCCCGGGCGAACCCGTCCTTGTGGTGGTAGTCGCGGTACATGTCCCCCGTTCGCGGGCGCCCCGGAACCTGCAACCCGGCACCTGAATGCCGTCCCTCCTTCGAGAACGGGCCGAACCTCGGCTTGTCGGAGCCGGGTTCGAGGGTCACCCAGAAGCGACCCACCTCGACCTCGGTGAACTCCTGCACGGGCCACATGCCGTACAGCAACGTCATGAGGTTCCTCGACGCCTCGTTGTCCTTGTGGGCGTACCCGTAGACCCACCTGAACTGCGGAAACAGGGTGTCGACCACACGCCCCATCTCGTAGGCCACGGTGAAGGAGACCGCCTGACGCCTGAAGTCGGGGTGGGTCCATATGTCGAGGATGAAGCACTCGTCGCGGGCCAGCTTGATCGGCAACAGCCCACGCTTCGCGTCCATCGGTGACGGGGTGAAGGTCAACAGCCACATCTTCGACACGGCCTTGTCGGTGGGTTCGTGGATCGCGAGCATCGCGAAGCCGCCCTTTGCGAAGAAGGGCTTCATCAACTCGCAGCGCTCGTCGCCCTCCAGTGCCCGCAGGTGCCTGTCGTCGGGATCGAAGACCGCCTTGAAGGAGTAGTCCTCACCGGGATCGGGGTATTCGTCGGCGATCAACGGCAACGGCCTGGCGAACAACACGCACTCGGTGCGACGCGGCTTGTAGTAGTTGATCCTGTCGACGATCGACATGTGCTGACCTCCTCGGAGCGGCAGTGGAGAACTCCGACATCGGTTTCCGCCAACGAGCAGGGTAGCCAGATCGCCCCGCCAGCGCGCCCGATGGCCCCAACCGGCGGCAGGTTGCGTCGGTGGTCCCCGTCGGCTTTGACTGCTGCGCCCCACGGGCGGGATCATTCGGTCGTGGAGCATACGACCGTTGGAGATCCGACCGATCGATCACCGATCGTGAACACCACCGATGGCGGGGTGACGACACGGCTCATGGTGCTGGGGCTGGCCAACAGCAACGGTCGCGTGGTCGGCTCCGAGCTGTACCGGGTCGCCCAGGAGTGCGCCATTCCCGTCGAAGCGGTCCGGTCCTGTCTGCGACGCCTCACCCGCGAGGGACTGTTCGAACGCGAGGGCGAGGGCCGTGAGGCGGTCTTCGAGGCGACCGAGGAAGGCCGCGCGTTGCTGGAGGTCAACCAGCAGCGGCACCTGCTCGCCTACGCACAGGACTCCGCCGGCCGTGGTTGGGACCGCAACTGGCACATGGCTGCCTTCGCGGTGCCCGAGGCCAGCCGATCGGCACGCGACCGTTTCAGGGACCACCTGCTCGAACTGGGTGGGGCACAGCTGCAACCCGGCCTGTACACCTCCCCGCACGCCTGGGAGGACGAGGTCACCAGGGATGCCGAACGGCTCGGCATCGCCTCGCACATCAACACCTGGAGCACCGACGACCTCTCACTCGGCACGACCACCGACCCGCGCGAGATCGCCGCCCGCCTCTGGGACCTCGAGTCGGTGGCCCGGGCCTACGAGGAGTTCATCAGCACCTACCGCGACGTCCCCCGCCGCCTCGAGGAGATGCGCGACCGGGGGGAGCGACTCTCCGAGCACGACTTCCTTCCCGGTGCGCTCCACATCGCGATTCGGTTCAACTCGTGTTTCGAGCGGGACCCGCTGCTGCCCCCGGAACTCCTGCCGAAACCCTGGCCGGGGCGCGAGGCACGGGAGATCCTCGCGAGGTGCAGGCGCCTCGGAGTGCTGAGTCGTTCCGACAAGGCGGGGCCAGCCCTGTTCAGGGTCTTCGACGAGGCGATAGCCCACCTGCCCTGATCCCCCCGGGGATCGGTCCCCATGGCAGCGGCTCCCGAAACCCGCGAGAATCGGTCACGACAACACCGGCGAACGATGACCCAGGAGGGACTCAGTGGGATCGAGGATTGTTCACGCGGCTGGGTTGGCGGCGATCGCAGCACTGGTTGCGATCGGATGCACGGATCCTCCGAATCCGATCGATCCGCCCGAACGCGACCTGCTGACCGTGTCCGACGGCGACCTCTCGGCAACGGGTGGCGTGCTCGGTGCGGCGACCAATGCCCAGGGTGATGAGGTGGTCTTCTCCACCACCTCTGAGATTGTCGACGACGAGGACCCTGGGAGCGGCACGTTCGTTCGCGACGGAGTGGGAGAGGTGAAGCGGATCTCCTCGGACATCGGTTCGATGCTGTGGATGAGCGCCGACGGGCGCTGGGTCACCTGGACGGTTCAGGACCCGCACCTTCCCGGCAACTCACTGATCAAGGTCCACGACCGCTCCGATGACTCCACGGTGGAGATCGCCAGGCGTTACGGCACCTCGGTGCCGGCAGTGGTCTCCGAGACGCCGGAGCCGACGGTTGTGTTCGGGGTGTTCTCCACACCCGAGGAGTCCTACGCGCTGTGTGAGGTCGTGGTCCTGGCGACACTCGAGTCGTCCCCCTGCCCGCTTCCTGACATGGGGCCGGACGCGACTGCGGGGGGCATCGGAGCGATCAGTTCGGACGGAACCCAGGTGGTGCAGCGGTCCCTCCTGCCCGCCGGCGGTGCCGTGGCGGTCGCCAACCACGTCTGGGACCGGGAGACCGACCAGATCCTCACGGTTTTCACCCAGCGGTTCGGGTACGGCACGGGCATCTCCGACGACGGCCGCTACCTGTTCGGCTTCGACGACCTCGGACCGTTCATGGCGGACCTGTTCCCCGGAGCGGGAGGGGAGCTGCGACCTGACCTCGGGGGATCAACTCCGTCGACGGCGGGCGCATCCAGCTTCGTCGTCGCCACGAGTCCCGACGGAGGCTTCGCCACCGTCGCCGGGCCGGCGGGAGCCGATGGATCCAGGCCGCTGCACCAGTGGGACCTGCGCGCCAGCACGCCAGCAGGATTCGGGGTGACACATCCCCTCGGCAACGCCGGCGCCGTCGGCACCTCCCCGGTGTGCAGCACCGGAGGATTCCTCACCTCCGACGGTGGCACCTGCACACTCCAGATGGACGGTTTCGACTCCATCGATGCGAACGACTCGATCGACGCGTACCTGACACGGCCCTGACTGAGCCCGATCGCCGGCGCGGTCGGCGTTCGCGGGTCTGACGCGAACCTTCAGACCAGGTGGTCCACGAAACGCTCCAACTGGCGCAGGTTGCGGCACTCGAACGTGCCGTCGCAGTGCACGCCGTACTCGCCGACGATCGAGTCACCGGTGTCCCAGTAGGCGCGCGGCTCGGGGTTGAGCCAGTAGACGTGGCGGGCCTTGTGCTGCATCTCCTTGATCACCCATGACTGCGACGCGTGGTAGTTGTTCCGTGCGTCGCCCAGTATGAGCACGGTCGTCTTGGGTCCGATGTCACGCCCCCAACGCTGCCAGAAGACCTCGAAGGCATGGCCGTAGTCGCTGTGGCCGTCCACCCAGACCACGTCGGCCTCGGTGTTCACCCTGTGTATGGCCTCGAGGATGTCCTCGGTGCCCTCGAAGAAGCTGGTCACCTCATCCACCCCGTCGATGAACACGAAGCTGCGCACCTTCGAGAACTGCCCCGCGATCGCGTGCACCAGGTGGAGGGTGAAGCGGGCGAATGCCGCCACCGACCCGGAGATGTCGGCGATCACGAAGATCTCCGGCTTCGATGGGCGTGGGTAGCGGAACTTGGGTTCGGCCGGCACACCGCCGTAGCTCAGTGAGTGGCGCACCGTGTTGCGGAAGTCCAGTGCTCCCTTGCGGCCGTGACGGCGCTTGCGTGCCAGGCGCACCGCCAGACGGCGGGTGAGGGGTTGCAGAGCCTTGCGGAGCGAGACCATCTCCTCGCGGCTGGCATGCATGAAGTCGATGTCCTCGGGCAGGGGCTTGCGCAGGGTCTTGGCCATGGCCTCGACTCCGCGGTCCGCCACGAGGCGTCGGCGGATCTCTGCTTCGACCTCCTGTTTGAACTGCTCGATGCGACTCTCGTACTCGTCGTGTTCGAGCCGCTCCTCCAAGGGGGTCAGGTCATCGGGGGCCTGCTCGCGTGCCGCGTCCATCAGCTGCTCGAGCATGCCGTCCAGGTCGAGGTTCCGCAGCGTGCGATAGAGGTAGTAGGTGCCCCCGACCGGCCTGCCGGGTTCCATGCCCGCGTAGCGCTTGACCGACTGGCGCGCCGCGGCGCGCATCATCGCCTGGTCGGCCTGCAGCAGGGACTGGTAGAGCATCTGCGCCAGTTCCTCGGGGGTCAGGTTCTCACCCGCGCCACCCTGTCCCTGGCCCTGTCCCGAGCCGTCTCCCTGACCGGCGGCATCCATGTCCTCGTCGTCGAACGGCGACGTCTCGGCATCGGCCTCGTCGCCGATCCCGTAGTGGCTGCCGCGATGCGAGAAGTAGACCTCGAAGACCGTCTCGAAGGCGCGCCAGTGCGCATGGTTCTTCACCAGGGTCGCGGCGAGCGCGTACTTGAACGCCGAACGGTCCTCCAGCGGTATCTCGCGGACCGCGGCCATCGCGTCGAGGTTCTCGGTGAGGCTCACCGGAAGGCCCGCCTCGCGGAGCTCCACGATGAAACCGCTCAACAGTTCCAGGAGGGCGGGGCCCGCGAGGGCGCCGGCCACCTCGCCGGCATCACCCGGGTGGGTCCCGGGGGCGGACCCTGCCGGCGTGCTCACGCCGAGGATCCCTCGAATGCCTCGGAGTCCGAGGCGAACTCCTTGCGGGCCTTGGCGATGTCGCTCTGGTACTTGAGCAGGATGTTCACCGTGTCCGACGCCGTCGCGGCATCCACCTTGTCGACTCCGAGCAGCAACAGCGTGTTGGCCCAGTCGAGGGTCTCGGAGACCGACGGGGCCTTCTTCAGCTCGAGCTGGCGCACCGACCTCACGATCCGGGCGACCTGGTCGGCCAGCGACTCGGTGATCTCGGGGACCTTGGTCAGCACGATCTCCTTCTCACGGTCCATGTCGGGATAGTCGACGTGCAGGTAGAGGCAACGACGCTTGAGCGCCTCCGAGAGCTCCCGTGTGTTGTTGGAGGTGAGGAACACCAGCGGCACCTGCTTGGCCTCGATGGTTCCGAGCTCGGGGATCGACACCTGGTAGTCCGAGAGGATCTCGAGCAGGAGCGCCTCGGTCTCCACCTCGACGCGGTCCACCTCGTCGATGAGCAGCACCACGGGGTCGTCGGCGGTGATCGCCTCCAGCAGCGGACGGGTCAGGAGGAACTCGTCGGAGAAGATGTCATCGGAGATGTCGGCCCAACCGCTGTCCTCGTCGTCGGAGCGTGTGGCCTGGATCCGCAGGAGCTGCTTCTTGTAGTTCCACTCGTAGAGGGCCTTCGACTCGTCCAGGCCCTCGTAGCACTGGAGCCTCACGAGCCTGGCGCCGAGGATCTCCGCGGTGGACTTGGCCAGCTGGGTCTTGCCCGTACCGGCCGGCCCCTCCACGAGGATGGGCTTGCCCAGGCGGTCCGCCAGGTAGACGATCCCCGCGATCCCCTCGTCGGAGAGGTAGTCGACCTCCCTGAGTTGTTCGCGCACACTGTCGACGTCGGTGAAACGGGGTTCGCTCATGCTGCGAGGTTAGCTACGCCGGCCCGACTTGACCGAACGGTCAAGCAGGGGAACCGGCCCCACGCCATCGGGACGGCGGCAGCGGGCCACCTGCACCCATGTGCATCCGACCGGGCCGCCGCGGTTCCTACTGGTGCCGCGGTTCCTACTGGTGACGCATCACCCGGTCGAACTCGGCCTCCAGGTCGAGCGGTGGGGGCGAGCCGGTCCTCACCGAGAGCCCGAGGAACGACTCCGGTGCTTCGATGTCGGTGTCCATCCGCTCGGTCACCGGGAACGGTCGTGCGTACCCAACCGTCAGGAATGCCCCGTCCGGCGCCCATGCGAGCGGGATCGGCGCCCCGATCGACCCCCGGGCGATCTCGACCCCGTCGGCGCCCAGGACGAGCTCCACGTCGTCAGGGCTGCAGGTTCCCTCCACGTGCAACGAACGGGCACCGTTGGGAATCGGCGCGGCCAGCTCACGCGGACCTCCGAAGCCCGCCATGACCCAGCGGAGCTCGCCGTCGCGCAGGTACATGGCCCAACCCGCGTTCCAGTCCCCCTGCTCGGCGAGCACACCCTCGCTCGAGGTACCCAACGCCTCGTCGAACGTCGCCACCATCCGGAATCCCCCGGCGAGGTTGGGGCCGCTCACCTCGTGGATCTTGTCCCCGGGGGCGAACACGAAGTCGCTCCTCCACGCCGTCCACGGGACCTTCATGTGGGTGATCCGGTTGGTCGCGCCGTCGTCGAGGGGGAACACCCCGTTTCGTTCGGCCTCACCGAACCACTCCGCGACGAGTTCCTCCAACAGTTCGGGGCGCTCCATGGCGAGGTCGTTCGTCTCGGTCGGATCGGCCACCGTGTCGTAGAGCGCCCAGCGGTCGGTCGCGAAGTCGTGGCTGCCCTCGAGGAGGTTGCGTTCGTTGGCGGTGAGCTGGTTCACGTGGTTGGTGACCGCCTTCCATCCGTCGCGGTAGATGGCGCGACTCCCCCACAGCTCGTAGTACTGGCGCCTGCGTCCCGGGGCCGCGGGGTCCTCGAGGGCGGGCCTGAAGCTCTGGCCGTCGAAGGACATCTGCTCGACACCCCGGACACGGGTCGGCAGCTCCAGACCTGCGAGCTCCAACACCGTGGGCAGCACGTCGACCACGTGTTGGTACTGGTGCCGGATCCCACCTCGGGCGTCGATCCCGGGCCCGCAGATGATGAAGGGGTCACGCACCCCTCCCTCGAAGGTGTAGCGCTTCCAGCGCCTGAACGGCGTGTTGCCCGCCAACGCCCAGCCCCATGGGTAGTGACCCGAGCTGCGGAACCCACCGAGGTCGTCGATCCGGGCCAGTTCCTCGGCCAGGTCGTCCTCGTCATCGGATATGTAGTGGCCCAGCTGGTTGTGGGTGCCGTGGGGACCACCCTCACCGGAAGCCCCGTTGTCGGAGACGAGCACGACGATGGTGTTGTCGAGCTCGCCGCTGTCCTCCAGGTGGTCGAGGAAACGTCCGATCTGGGCATCGGCGTGGCTCACGAAGGCCGCGAACACCTCCATCATCCGGGCATAGAGCCGCTTCTGGTCGGCATCCAGGGAGTCCCATTCGGGCACCCAGTCGGGGCGCGCCGACAACTCGGTGCCCTCGGGCAGGATTCCCAGCTCCACCTGCCGGGCGAGCGACTCCTCGCGCCAGGCGTCCCAGCCACGGTCGAAGCGACCCGAGTAGGCCTCGATCCAGTCCGCGGGGGCCTGGTGGGGCGCGTGCGGAGCGGCCGTGGCGTACCACATGAACCATGGCCGGTCCGGATGGGAGTTGCGGAGCAACTGGTGGTACTCGATCGCGTTGTCCGCCAGGTCCACGTCGAGGTGGTAGCCCTCCTCGGGACCGTAGGGAGGCTCCACGTGGGTGTTGTCGCGCACCAGGTTCGGGGTCCACTGGTTCGTCTCACCGTTGAGGAATCCGTAGTAGTTCTCGAACCCCCGGCCGAGCGGCCACATCCGGTGCGGTCCGGAGTCGCGCTGGTCGCGCGGAACCAGGTGCCACTTGCCCACGCAGTAGGTGGCGTAGCCCTCGCCACCGAGGATCTCGGCCATTGTCGCCGCGTTCTCGGGGAACTCCCCGCTGTACGCGCCGAAGTTGGTTGGCAGGTCGGGCAGCATCCCCATGCCCACGCGGTGGGAGTTGCGGCCCGTCAACAGGCAGGCACGGGTCGGCGAACACATCGCGGTGGTGTGGAAGTTCGTGAACCTCACGCCGCGCCCTGCGAGCCGGTCCAGGTTCGGAGTGTCGAGGTCCGACCCGTAGCACCCGAGGTGGGCGAACCCGAGGTCGTCGAGCACGAGCACCAACACGTTCGGTGCACCCTCGGCGAACGGACTTCCCGCCCGGGTGGGAGCGGTCTCCGCCATCGTGGGTGGGCGCTGGGGATCCCTGGTCGGATCCGCCGTCCCGTCAGTGGCCGGTGCGTTGTTCGACTGCAACTCTGTCCCCCCGAATCTGTCCGGAACGCGTGAGGCTAGCCAGACCGGGCCATGCCTCGGCCCGTCACGGGGATCTTCGCGCCCATCGCCCGGGTGATGGCGCTAGCCGCGAACCTGTCCCTCGCCTCGCACCACGTACTTCGCCGTCGTCAGCTGCGTGAGTCCCATGGGCCCGCGGGCGTGGAGCTTCTGCGTGGAGATCCCGATCTCGGCTCCGAAGCCGAACTCCTCACCGTCGACGAAGCGCGTCGAGGCGTTGACGAGCACCGCGGCTGCGTCGACCTCGCGCGTGAACCGCTCGGCCGCGTCGAAGCTGCTCGTGACGATCGCCTCCGAGTGACCCGACGAGGTCGCGTTGACGTGTTCGATCGCCTCGTCGAGGTCGTCGACCACCTTGACCGAGAGCTTCAGGTCCAGGTACTCGGTCGAGAAGTCGGAGTCCTCGGCCACGCCCATGCGCGGCACGAGGGCCCTGGCCCGTGCGTCGCCCACCAGGTCCACCTCGGGCATCGCATCGGCCAGCTCGGGCAGCATCTCGCTCGCGACGGCCGAGTGCACCACCAGGGACTCGGCGGCGTTGCACACCGAGGGCCTCTGGGTCTTCGCGTTCACGACGATCGAGCGCGCCATGTCCGGATCGGCGGTCGCGTCGAGGTAGACGTGGCAGTTCCCGTCGCCGTCGATCACGTAGGGCACCGTGGCGTTCTCGAGGATCGAACGGATGAGGTTGGGCCCGCCGCGGGGTATCAGCACGTCGACGAAGTCGCGTTGTTGCATGAACTCGGTGGCGGCCTCGTGCGAGACGTCGTCGACGACGATGACCGCGTCCGGAGGGAGACCCGCCTTGCCCACGGCCTCGCGCAGCACCGAAGCGATCGCGAGGTTCGAGTTGATGGCACTGCCCGAACCACGGAGGAATGCGGCGTTGCCCGACTTGAGGCAGAGCCCCGCGGCATCGGAGGTGACGTTCGGCCGGCTCTCGTAGATGATCGCCACAACACCCAACGGCACCCGGACGCGCGAGATCGCCAGGCCGTTGGGCCGCCGCCACCCGTCGAGCACCTCCCCGACCGGGTCGGCGAGGGCGGCGACCTGGCGCAACCCACCGGCCATCGCCGAGACGCGCTCCGGCGTGAGGCGCAGGCGGTCCACCAACCCGGATGCGATCCCGTTGGCCTCGGCCGAGTCCACGTCCAGTGCGTTGGCCTCGACGAGCTCGCCCGAGCGGGCCTCGAGCAGGTCGGCCGCAGCCAGCAAGGCGTCGTTCTTCTGCTCTGTGGATGCCGTGGCGACCTGGCGCGACGCGGCCTTCGAACGCGCTGCGAGGTCCGGGATCGGAGTCGTGCCCATGGGCCAGAGAGTACCGGGGTCGCCGCTGCGCCGGCATCCCCCCGGCCGGCGGTTCGCCTGCATGGGGCGTTGCGATCGTGGCTGTCACACCCCCGACCTATGTTCATCTACATGGGAAGGGAACACATGTTCGATGGCTCAGCGGGCTCGCTCGGTCCCGACCCCTTCGGGATGGGCAGCCTGCTCGAGGATGCCCACAAGGCCGCGTCGGTGAACCCGGCGCTCGAGACCGAGAGGACCCTGATGGGCGCCGCAGTGGCCCTCGAGTTCGCCCGCGAGTGCCTCGAGGCAGCCCAGGCTCGGGTTCTCGGCCACCTCTCCAGCATCGGAGCAACCGATGCAGAGCTCGGGATGCGCACCGGCGCATGGCTGTCGTGGGAGGCCGACGTCGGCCGCCGGCAGGCCAGGAGACGGGTGGCCGCCGCAGAGCGGCTCTGCTGGTTCCGGGAGTTCTCCGACGAGCTCGCAACGGGCCGTGTCCGCTTCTGCCACGCCGAGGTGTTGGCTTCGGTGGCGAACCGCCGCAATCGTGATGCGCTTCGTGAAGTGCAGGGAGTGCTCGTGGACTGGGCCTCCGAGTACGACTTCGAGCGGTGGGCCGTGCTGGTGCGTCAGCTGGCGACGGACCTCGACCAGGACGGTTCCTTCGATCCCGGCGATGCGCCCGACCGCAGCCGGCTGCGCCTGCGCGACAACCTGGACGGCACCGTCGAGCTGAAGGGACTGCTGGGTGGGGCAGGGGCAACGACGGTGACCCAGGGTCTCGAGGCGATCGCGGACGAGATCTTCCGTCGCTACCGGGCGGACCGCGAGCAGGACCCCGATCTGCCGATGCCCTCCAGGGCTCGGCTCATGGCCGAGGCCCTCGCCGAGGCGGTCCGCCGGGCACGTGCCACGGATCTCGGAGCGACCCGCAGCCCCGCGGTCGAGGCACTGCTCGTGATCGAACAGTCCGACGATTCGACGGTCCGGGTGTCGGACACCTCGGGCCGGAGTGTGCCGACCCAGGCGGCGGAGGCCCTTCTGGTCGACCCCCAGCTACGCATGCTCCTGATCGATGGCGACCGCAACCCGTTGCGGATGGGGCGCAGCACGCGTCTGGCCACCACGAAGCAGAAGCAGGCCCTTGCAGTCCGCGACGGCGGGTGTGTGTTCCCCGGATGCGACGCCCCACCCGGCTGGTGCGATGCGCACCACGAACCGGACTGGGAGCACGGCGGCAGCACCGACGTCGACAAGATGCTGCTGCTGTGCCGACACCACCACGGCGTGACCCACCGCAAGGGCTGGAGCCGCTACGAGGATCCCGAGCACGACCAGCAGTGGGTCTGGGTGACACCCGGTGGAAGGCAACTGCACTCGCGGCGCCACCGACGACCCGGCTGAGCAACGGCCCCGGGAGGCGGAGGGGTATCCTCGCCGCGGTGTCCGGCGACGTGCTCGGCGCCGTGGTGGCGACCTACATCGATGACCTCACCGATGCGCTGACGCGCGCCTCTCGCGGTGTGGAGGGGATCGACCCGGGCACCTTCCGGAGGGACGTCACGAGCGAGGCGTTCGCCCTCTGTGCAGCGATGATCGATGCGGACGGTCGCCACACCGACGACGAGTTGAACGCGCTGATCGACACCTTCGGCCCACTCATGGACGACACCTCACTCCTGCGTGCCACACCGGCGGACATCCGGGGCACCTCGTTGGTCGCGGGGCGGCGGGCCTGGGTGGACGACGACACGGAGCTCTTCCGGGTGCTGGTCGCCTCCGACGAGGCCAATGACACCGAGCTCGCCGACGTCTACTACCAGCGCACGATGGAGGTGGCCCACGTGATCGCCTCTCTGGACGTCGTCACCTCACGCGACGAGCTGGAGACGATCGCCACCCTGCGCACACGGTTGCTGGCAGGCCTGAGGAAGCGGCGCGGGGACGGCCGCAGCCTCACCCCGCAGAGCCCTCCGGCAGCGGACGCACCACCACCGAGCGAAGACCCGCCGAAGCGTTCCATGGAGGAGCTGCTCGCGGAACTCGACGACCTGGTCGGCCTCGACGCGGTGAAGGACCGTGTGCACCTCGTTGCGGACTTCCTGCGGGTCCAGCAGCTCAGGGCCGAGCGCGGGCTCCCACCGGTCGAGACCTCCCACCACCTGGTGTTCACCGGGAACCCGGGTACGGGAAAGACCACGGTGGCCCGGCTGTTGGCCCAGATCTTCCGGACTCTCGGCGTGGTCGAACGAGGCCACCTCGTGGAGGTGGACCGCGCGGGGCTCGTGGCGGGATACGTCGGACAGACCGCCCCCAAGGTCACCGCCGCGTTCGACGCGGCAGAGGAGGGGATGCTGTTCATCGACGAGGCCTACACCCTTGCCCGGGGCGGCGAGAACGACTTCGGCATCGAGGCGATCGACCAGATCGTGAAGCTCATCGAGGACCGGCGGGACCGCGTGGTGCTGGTCGCTGCGGGCTATCCGAACGAGATGGCGGACTTCCTGGCGGCCAATCCGGGACTGCAGTCCCGGCTGCCCACGGTGATCGAGTTCCCCGACTACGACACCGATGAGCTGCTCGCGATCGTGAGGCTGATGGGCAACAGGGCCCGGTACCACCTGTCCCCCGAAGCGGAGGAGGCGCTCACGGACCTGCTGCGAAGCATTCCGCGCGGCAAGGGTTTCGGCAATGCCCGTCTGGCGCGCAACATCTTCGAAGCCTCGATCAACCGTCATGCGTCGCGTGTGGTTGCGACCGACGACCCGGACGAGGCAACCCTCACCACGATCGAGAAGACCGACATCCCCCCGGATGCCGACTCGATCGACGAGCCACCCCGACGTCGCTCGGGCGGGAGTGACACCATGGAGGACGGCCGGCGGTGAAGCGCTTCCTGGCGCTGCTGGTGGCCGTGGCGATGGTGTTGCTGGCGGTGCTCGTGCGGGGACTGCTCGACGGCAACGGCACCGACGGGACGGGCACCGACGGCAACGACACCGACGGCAACGGCACCGACGGGTCGGGCCTGGAACTGATCTGTGGACCCCAGCTCCTCGCGGCGTGCAACTCCCTGGCCGGCGAACTCGAGGGCGTGAGGATCACGCTGCAGGACGAATCGGATACCGCCGAGGCGATCGCCGCGGGGACGGTGACCCTCGGCGCGGGTACCGCGTGGTTGGCCGCCGGCGACTGGCCGGCGATCACCGCCGCGGGCATCTCCGAGGGTGCGTCGAACCTCGAGGACCTCGAGTCCACCGGGGTACTCGGTCGCTCCCCCGCCGTGATGGTCGCCCGCACCGACCGCATGGAGGCGATCAGCTCCTCCTGCACGCAGCCCGACTGGGGATGCGTCGGGGCCGCCGCGGGGAGCGCCTGGACGGAGCTCGGCGGCTCGCCGCAGTGGGGCAGGATCGAGATCGGGCTCCCGGAGCCGACCGCCGCGTCGGGCATGACGGTGGTCAACCAGGCGGTGGCATCGGAGGTCGGTACGACCGACTTCGCCACCAACGACCTGGCCGATCCGGCGTACTCCTCATGGTTCTCGCACCTGGCTGAGACCTCGGGCTCCAACGCCTCGTCGACCTCACCGTTGGTCGAGTTCGTCTCGCGTCCCGCGAGCCTCTCGGTGGTGGGTGCCCTCGAGGCCGAGGCGATCGAGGAGCTCGCCGGCGTCGCCTCGGCCGACACGCTCACGGTGTTGGCCCCCGATCCGATCGCCACCGCGGACGTGAGGCTCTGGTCCTCCGACCGAGCCGCTCTCGACTCGGTGCTGGACCGCCTGGGTTCGGGCGAACCGACGGGCGCCGAGGTTCTCGTCGACTCCCTGGAGGCCACCGGCTGGAGGGTCGTGGGCCCCGGAGGTGACCTCCGGGCACCCGAAGCTGCAAGCATTGGGGCCCAGATGCTCTCCTCGGAGGTCGAACTGCCCGATTCGACCGGGCTGCCCTCGCCGGGAACCATCTACACCGTCAACGAGCGTTTCGAGAGCGATTCATGAACCAGAGCAACCACCTCACTCCCCACCGATGCCCAACAGCATGATGCTGGCCCGCGTCCGCCCGAGGCTCCTCGTGGTGCTGCTCTGTGCAGCTGCGGCAATCGCCGCCGCGTGCGGTGGTGGCGACGATGACCCCTTCGCCGGCGGCGGCGCCACGGGCAACACCGGGATAGACCCCGACTGCGTGGTCGTCGACGCCGCCGTCTCATCGGAGAAGATCGACCTGCTGACGCAGCTCGCCGAGGACTTCAACGCCTCCGGGGCCGAGGTGGATGGCACCTGCGTGGGTGTACGGGTGCGCTCCAAGGCATCCGGTGCTGCCGCCACGGCCCTGGCGGAGGGCTGGGACGACCAGGCCGACGGCGGACCGGCACCGGTGCTCTGGTCACCCGCCTCCAGCGCCTGGGGAGAGGTGCTCAACCAACGGCTCGTGGACTCCGGTCAGTCGCCAATGGCCGCCGAGGACCCGACTCCGTTCATGCTCACCCCGCTCGTGATCGCGATGCCCCAACCGATGGCGGAGGCGCTGGGCTGGCCCGACACCCCCGTGGGTTGGTCGGAGATCCTCACTCTCGCCCGGGACCCGCAGGGCTGGGCCTCGGTCGGCCATCCGGAATGGGGTCCGTTCAGGCTCGGCAAGACCAACCCGAACTTCTCCACCTCGGGGCTCTCGGCTCTCATCGCCCAGAACTACGCGGCCACGGGCGGCTCCGACGAGCTCACCCTGGAGGACCTCTCCAGGCCGGAGGTGCAGCAGTTCGGTGCTGACATCGAGTCCGCCGTGGTGCACTACGGCGACATCACCATGACCTTCCTCGACAACTGGTTCCGGGCCGACCAGAGGGGCACCGCGCTCACCTACGCGTCGGCGGTGGCGGTGGAGGAGAAGTCGGTCATCGACTACAACCGCGGCAATCCCGACGGCGTGCTCGAGCCCGGGGAGGAGGAGCGCCCTCCGCGCATCCCGCTCGTGGCGATCTATCCCACCGAGGGCACGCTCTACTCCGACAATCCGCTCTACGTGCTGGACGGCGACTGGGTGGATGCGGACGAGAAGGCGGGCGCCGAGCTCTTCACCGAGTACGTCTCCGAACCCGAGAACCAGGAGAAAGTGCTCGAGTTCGGATTCCGGCCGGGCAACCCGGAGGTCGCCCTCGGTCCACCCATAGACGTCGCTAACGGAGTCGACCCGGACCAGCCCCAGACGCTGCTCGACGTGCCCGACGGCCCGGTTCTGGTCGCGTTGCTCGACGCCTGGGCACAGCAACGGAAGACCGCGAGGGTGCTGATGGTGCTGGACGTGTCCGGCTCGATGGGTGAGCTGGCGGATCCGGGGAACCCCGATGCCGGCAGCAAACTAGACTTGGCGGTTCGCGCGGTGCGCGAAGGGCTCGAGGAGTTCAAGTCCGACGACCTCGTCGGCCTTCGCATCTTCACCACCGACCTGGGCGGATCCTCGGACGCGACGAGTTCGGACACGACGAGTTCATATGAGGACCTGTCCCCCATCG
Source organism: Microthrixaceae bacterium (assembly GCA_023958095.1). Taxonomy (GTDB): domain Bacteria; phylum Actinomycetota; class Acidimicrobiia; order Acidimicrobiales; family Microtrichaceae; genus JAMLGJ01. The sequence continues at coordinate 93,551 of JAMLGJ010000003.1, read as the reverse complement.
AACGTGTCGGGGACAACCGGGAGCGGCTGAGCAGCCAGGTCTCCACGCTCATCCCGCTGAACGGCACGCCGCTGTACGAGGTGGTTGGCGACAGCCACGCACAGATGGTGGACGACTACGACCCGGCGATGATCAACGCCGTGGTCGTGCTCACCGACGGCATGAACGACGACGGCGACCCTGCCGACGACGACTCCCAACTCGCGTCGCTCATCGAGGAACTCAACCGGACCTCCGACGGCGAGAACGCCACACCGGTGCGGGTCTTCACCATCGCCTACGGCACCGACGCCGACGTCGGAGCCCTCGAGCAGATGTCGGAGGCCTCCAACGCCACTGCGTACACCGCGTCGGATGCAACCACGATCGGTGAGGTGTTCACCGCCGTGGTCAGCAACTTCTAGGGCGCTGGAGTCCCGCGATGTCATTCAGGGACAGGTTCCTCACCCCGGGGGTGGCACGGGCGATCACCTCCCCTTCTGCGATCGTCGCCACCGGGGCGGGCGTGTCGGTGGGTGTCCTGGCCGGGATGGGCCCCTGGTCGATCCTGCTCGGCCTGGCCGCCTGGGCGGCGAGGGTGCTCGCCGCGGTGCCACGGGCGCGTGGCGGACGCGACACGGCCATCGCACCGCGCAGCCTGGACCAGCCCTGGCGGGGTGCGGTGGAACAGGTGCAGGACTCCAGGCGCGACTTCGACGAGGCGACCCGCGGTGTCGCGGAGGGTCCGCTCAGGGACCGCCTCGGCGGCGTGGCGAAGCGACTGGACACCGCGGTCGCGGAGGCCTGGCGAATTGCGAAGGCCGGCAACCTGCTCTCTCGGGGCCGCAAGCAGATCGACACGACACGGATATCGAGCGAGCTCCACTACGCCCGCAACCGTCCCGAGGGTGCCACCAAGGCCGAGACGATCGCAGCGATGGAGGCCCAGCTCGCCTCCGCGGCCCGCCTCGACGCGACCATCCAGGACACCTACGACCGGCTCGTCCTGTTGGACGCGCGCACTGACGAAGTGGTCGCCAGGGCGGTCGAGCTCGCTGTGTCACAGGCCGACGAGCAGGCCCTCGGCGAGCTGGACTCCGATGTGGGACGCATCGTTGGAGACCTCGAGGCCCTCCGGCTGGCGATCGAGGAGACCGATGACCGGCCGGCCGCCCCGGGTGGCCCCACCACGATGGGCGGGGCGAGTTGAGCACCGACGGGGAGACCGGGGGCACGACCGCCGACCCGCTCGCCGCCGAGGGGGTCGCGCCGGACGGAGTGGCCGGAGAGGGGGTCGTCGACCAGCCACGGAGCCTGCTCAGGGCGAGTGCTGCACCCGCGGTGGGAACCGCGCTGTCCCGCGCATCGGGACTGCTCCGGGTGAGTGCCCTGACAGCTGCGCTGGGACTGACCCAGGTCGCCGACACCTACAACCTCGCGAACACGACCCCGAACATCCTCTACGAGCTCGTCCTGGGGGGCGTGCTCTCCTCGACGCTGGTGCCGATGTTCATCCACACCAGCTCGGCGGAGGGCGGACGCAAGCTGCGCCGTCCGGTGCTGGAGGTGGGTGAGGAGGGGGACGACCCGGTGTCGGTGATCGTGACCGTCGGTTTCGTCGCGATCACGGCGCTGACCGTGCTGGCGGTGCTCGCCTCCCCGCTCATCAACCAACTCTTCGCCCTGCCGTTGGAGGGAGCGGAACGGGAGCAGCAGCTGAGGCTGGGAGACGACCTGCTGGCCCTGCTGCTGCCGCAGATCCTCTTCTACGGCGTCACCACGCTGGCCACCGCCCTGCTGCACGCGAGGCGCCACTTCGCGGCCCCGGCCTTCGCTCCGGTTCTCACCAACCTGGTAACCACCGTGGCGGGGCTGGCGGTGTGGTGGCTGGTCTCCAACGGACACACGGGCGACGACTCCACGCTCACGGTCTACCTGCTCGGCCTCGGCACCACCGCCGGTGTGGCCTCCATGGCAGCAGCGCTGCTGCCGTCCATCCGTCGCGCGGGAATCGACCTGCGCTGGAGGTTCCAACCGCGCCACCCGGCAGTGCGCAAGGTCCTGCGGCTCTCGGGATGGACCGTCGGGTTCGCCGCGGCCAACCAGGTCGCGCTGCTGGTGATCCTCACCCTCGCGCGGGGATCGGGCGAGGGGGCGGTCTCTGCCTACCAGTACGCGTTCATCTTCTTCCAGCTGCCCTACGGCCTGATCGCGGTCTCGATCATGACCGCGATCCTTCCCGACCTCTCCGAAGCGGCCCGGGCGCACGATGTCATCGCCTTCCGGGAGAAGTTCATCGAGGGCCTGGCCGTTCTGTTGACGTTCCTGCTCCCCGCGGCGGGCGCCTACCTGTTCCTCGGCGAACCCCTGGTCGAACTGTTGTTGCAGCGGGGCTCGTTCACCGCCGAGGACACCCGTCTCACGGCACGGATGCTCGCGGGTTTCAGCATCGGCCTGCCGTTCTTCGCGACGTTCCTCTACTGCGTGCGGGCATTCCACGCGCGGCGCAACACACGCACTCCGTTCTGGTTGAACCTGTTCGAGAACACGCTGAACGTGGCGCTCGTCGTGCCGTTCGTCGCCCTGTTCGACGAGCCGGGGCTGTCCCTCGCCTACTCCGCGGCGTACGTGGTGGCCGCCATCGGAGCGGTCCTGGTGCTCAACCGGCACGTGCACCGCACCCTCACCCTCCGGGGCCTCGCAGTGTTCGGACGGGGAGTTCTGGTGTCCCTGCTGGTTGTCGCCGCATCGGCCACGGTCACCCTGTGGCTCCGCCACGTGGTGGGGGTCGGGCCGCTGTTGCAGATCCTGGTCACCCTGGCGGTCGCGGTACCGGTGTTCGCAGCGGGCACCTGGGTGCTGCGGCCCCACGGTTTCGACGACACCATCCAGACGCTCGTCGCCGGTCTGCGGCGCCGGAGTGGCCGGAGCGGCAGCTAGCCTCGGTTGGACTCCCAGGGAGGCAACATGTGGAAGTCGCTCAAGAAGTGGTGGAAGTACATGGGCGCCAAGGTGTCGTCCGTGTTCAACGAGAAGGCTGACCCGAAGGTCCAGCTCGAACAGGCCATCACCGAGGCACAGGAACAGCACCGCCGGCTCAAGGAGCAGGCCGCGAACGTGATCGCGAACCAGAAGCAGGCCGAGATGCGCCTGAGCGCGGCGCTGGAGGAGCTCGAGAAGCTCAACCGGAACGCCTCCCAGGCAGTGCTCATGGCGGAGGAGGCCACCAAGGCCGGGGACGCCAAGAAGGCCGCAGAGTTCACCGATGCCGCCGAGGCCTTCGCCAACCAGCTCATCGCCAAGGAGCGTGAGGTGGAGACCATGAAGTCGATGAGCCTCCAGGCCACCGATGCCGCCGAGAAGGCCAAGGGTGCGGTGCAGCAGAACTCACGCCTGCTGCAGCAGAAGCTCGCCGAGAAGCAGCGGCTGCTGAGCCAGCTGGACCAGGCGAAGATGGCCGAGCAGATGAACACCGCCATGTCGAGCCTCACCGAGGAGGTGGGCCAGGACGTGCCCACGCTCGCGGAGGTGCAGGAGAAGATCGAGTCCCGCTACGCGAAGGCCATGGGGGCCTCGGAGCTCCAGGACATGTCGGTCGAGTCCAAGATGCTCGAGGTGGAGCAGGCCTCGATGCACACCGAGGCCCAGGCCCGCCTGTCGGAGATCCGTTCCAAGCTGGGCATCACCGAGCCGGGCGCAGCAGGGTCGGAGGGCTCGGATTCGGGCACTGCGGCCGCCGGAGGCTGATCAGGCCAGGATCGCTGTTCAGGCCAGGACGACCATGTCGTCGCGGTGCACCATCTCCTCGATGCCCGCCTCGGCACTCTGACGACCCGCGGCCCGGGTCGCCGAGGTGTGGTCGACCGACACGATGCCCTTGGCCACGATCCTCCCCTCGGTGTCGACGACCTCCACCGCATCGGCGGCGTCGAAGGATCCCTGCACACCGGTGACACCCGCGGGGAGCAGGGAACGGCCCCCACCCACCAGTGCGTCCACCGCTCCGTCGTCGATCACCAGACGTCCCGATGTGGGCAGGGCGAAGGCGATCCAGAGCTTCCTCGCCGGAAGACGCCGGTCGTGGGCGGGCACCCAGGTACCGAGGCCCCGCTCGGAGCCGAGGGCACCGGTGAGAACTCCCTCACGGCCCGCATGGGCGATCAGGCAGCGGATCCCCGACCACGACGCCATGCGGGCCGCCGCCAGCTTCGAGGCCATGCCGCCGCTGCCCCGGGCGGTCCCCGCTCCCGGGGCCACCCGCTCCAGTTCGCGGTCTATCTCGGCGATCTCCTCCACGAGTGCGGCATCGCTTCGCAGTCGCGGGTCAGCATCCATGAGGCCGGGGGTGTCGGTGAGCAGCACCAGCAGGTCGGCGCCCACCAGGTGGGCGACGAGCGCTGCGATGCGGTCGTTGTCGCCGAATCGGATCTCGTCGTCAGCGATCGCATCGTTCTCGTTGATCACCGGTACCACACCGAGTTCGAGCAGCCGTTCGAGGGTGGAGCGGGCCTGCAGGTACTGGGCCCGGTGTCCGAAGTCCAGCGGGGCCAGCAGCACCTGGCCGGCCACGATCCCGTGGGAGCCCAGCGCGTCGTTCCATGCATTCAGCAGGTGGGCCTGTCCGACCGCGGAGACCGCCTGGAGGGTGCGTGGATCCCTCGGACGGTTCGCGGCGTCCCAACCCAGCGCCGGCAGGCCCGCGGCGATCGCCCCGGAGGACACCAGCACCACATCCGTGCCGGCCGAACGAGCTGATGCGATCTCGGAGGCGACATGGGATATCGAGCCCGAGTCGATGCGACCGTGCTCGTCGGTGAGGCTCGACGTTCCCACCTTCACCACCAGGCGCCGGGTGTCAACCACGTCGTTGCCTCCTGGTGCGTCGTCCGGTGCCACCCTCGAACTCGGTGCCGCTCGAGTACTCGAAGGAGAAGTCCCCGATGACGACGGTCGATCCATCGGTGGCACCGGCCCTGGCCAGCTCGCGGTCGACTCCCAGACGATCCAGCCGGCGCTGGACCTCGCTGATCGCGTCGGGATCGGTCAGGTCCGACAACCCGACCGCACGCGTGGCCTCCCGGCCCAGCACCTCGAAGCCGCCGTCATCGGTGCGCACCACCTCGATGCCCTCGGGCACGGGCCGCAGCGTGATGAAGCCGGTGCTCCGTGCGGTGTCGGAGCGGCTCTCCTCCACCGCCCGCCGCATCGCACCCACGAGACCCGCCACGCCCTCCCCGGTGACGGCGGAGATGACCAGCGGTTCGGCAGCGCCCAGGACCTCGCCGGCCCGTTGCAGGGCCTCGCGGGTCGAGGGGACCGACATGTCGCAGCGGGACCCCGCCACGACCCTGGGCCGCTCCAGGAGCTCGGGGCGGTAGCTGCTCAGCTCGTTGAGCAGCACCTCCGCCTGGGCGACGGGGTCGCGTTCGGCGTACTCCGCCAGGTCCAACAGGATCACCAGCACCCGCGACCGCTCGATGTGGCGCAGGAAGCGCTGGCCGAGGCCCCTGCCCTCGGCCGCGCCCTCGATGAGGCCCGGTATGTCGGCCACGACCATCTCGAAGTCGTCGTCGGTGCGCACCACGCCCAGGTTCGGCACGAGGGTGGTGAAGGGGTAGTCGGCGATCCGTGGCCGTGCAGCGGAGACGCGCGAGATCAGCGTTGACTTGCCCGCGTTGGGGAAGCCCACGAGTGCCACGTCGGCCAGCAGCTTGAGTTCCAGCACGAGCCACTGCTCCTGGCCGTGCTCGCCCTGCTCGGCGAAGGCGGGCGCCCGCCGGGAGTTCGACAGGAACCGGGCGTTCCCATGCCCACCGCGCCCGCCCTCGGCGGCGAGCCAGCGGTCACCCTCGCCGGGCAGGTCGGCCAGGACGTTCCCCTGCTGATCGGAGATCTGGGTCCCGACCGGCACCTTGACCTCGAGGTCGGCCCCCCGGTGGCCGTGGCGTTTCCTGCCCGACCCGTGGGTTCCCGACTCCGCCCGCCGGTGGGGGTGGTCGCGGAAGGCGATCAGCGATGCCGTGTTGCGGTCCGCCACCAGCCACACGTCGCCGCCCTTTCCCCCGTCGCCGCCATCGGGTCCGCCCATGGGGGTGTGGGCCTCGCGGCGGAACGACACCGCACCCGCTCCGCCATCGCCTCCGCGCACATTGAGGCCGCACTCGTCAACGAACTCCGACACGTCCAAGAGGATACGGCGGCCCGGACCCCACACCCCTCTCCCGCCGCTGTCACGGGCCCTGCCTATCCTCGGACGGTGCCCATGGAACCCATCCACACACCACGTGCCCGCAGGTGGGCCTCCACCATGGGAGGCCACAGGGGGGACACCACCGCCGAGAAACAGGTGCGCCATGCCCACTCCGGAGGGGCGAACCGCCTCGGAGCGGCCGCTGTCGACCGGCGGGCGAGGGAGGAGGCGGAGGACGCCCGGTTGGCGGCGGGCGCCACGCGTGCCCGCGGGGCCGGCAACCGTGCACTCCCGGAGCAAGCAGATGCGTACCGCACCTGTTTCGAGCGCGACCGTGACCGCATCCTCCATGCCAGTGCCTTCCGGCGCCTCGCCGGCAAGACGCAGGTGTTCATCTTCCCCGAGGACCACCAGCGCACCCGGCTGACCCATGCCCTCGAGGTCGCCCAGGTCGCGACCGCCATCGCACGCTCCGTCGGAGCCAACGTGGCGCTGACCGAGGCGATCGCGCTCGGCCACGACTGCGGCCACGGTCCGGGTGGCCACGCCTCCGAGGATGCGTTCAGTCCGTTCGTGGATGGTGGCTACGACCATGCGGTGTGGGGGGCCGACGTCGTTCTCGCCCCGCTCAACCTCTGTGCCGAGACGCTCGACGGCATCCGCAACCACTCGTGGTCCCGGCCCCTTCCCGCCACGCCCGAGGGAGAGATCGTGTCCTGGGCGGACCGCATCGCGTACGTGTGCCACGACATGGAGGACGCCGCACACGTCGGCATCGTCAGCGAGGAGATGCTGCCGGAGGTGGTCCTGCAGCGGTGCGGGACACGCAGGAGCCAGCGCCTCGGTGCGTTCATCGCCGGAGTGGTCGGGGCGACGATCGAATCAGGTCAGGTGGGCATGTCCGAACCCATGGCCGAGGCGCTCGCCGCCTTCAGGGCGTTCAACTACGAGCACATCTACATGCGGCCGGCGTCGCTGCGGCAGTCCGAAGCGGTCATCGGGGTGCTGAGGGCGCTGGTCGAGTACTACGCGGACCGACCGAACACCCTCGCCATCGAGGGTGCCGGTTCGATGGAACCCGGTGGCGAGAGAGCACTGGAGGCAGCGGTCACGTGGGTGGGCGGGATGACCGACCGCTACGCGTTCGACGCCGCGCGCACCCTGTTGGGCTGGCACGGCTCGGATCTGCCCAAGGGCATCTGAGCAGGTTCAGGAACCGGTTTCGACGGTGACGGTCTTGCGGTTGCGTCGGGAGCCGTAGCGCACGACGCCGTCGGAGAGCGCGAACAGGGTGTCGTCGCCGCCCTTGCCGACATTGGCCCCGGGATGGATCCGCGTGCCGCGCTGGCGCACCAGGATGGTGCCGGCGCTCACCTGACCGCCGTCATAGACCTTGACACCGAGTCGCTTGGACTGCGAGTCGCGCCCGTTGCGTGTTGAGCCGCCGCCCTTGGTCTTCGACATGACTACCTCGCGTCAACCGGCCGAGATGCCGGTGATCTCGATCGTGGAGTACGCCTGGCGGTGTCCCCACCGACGGCGCTGGTTGGACTTGTTCTTGTAGGTGAAGCCGCGCACCTTGGAACCACGACCCTCGTCGACGACCCTGGCGGACACCTTCGCCGAGGAGGCTTCGGGTCCCGCGATCACGGTGTCGCCGTCGACGAGCATCACCGGTGTGAGCTCCACCTCGGAGTCGGGCGCGGCGACGCGCTCGACACGCAGGCGCTGGCCCTGCTCAACCCGATACTGCTTTCCGCCGGTGCGTACGACTGCATACATAGGAACAGCAATGCTACCCGCGCAGGAGGTCCTCGGGCACATTCAGGCCCCGACCGTCACATGTGTCACACCTGTCGGCGACGGACTCCACGAGGCCCTCCCCTATCCGCTTGCGGGTCATCTCCACGAGGCCGAGCTCGGAGATCGGGAACACCTGGGTGCGGGTCTTGTCGCGCGCGAGTGCGTCCTTGAGCCTCTTGACCACCTGGTCGCGGTTCGCCTTCTTCTCCATGTCGACGAAGTCGATCACGATGATCCCGCCGATGTCGCGCAGGCGCAGCTGGTGTGCGATCTCCTCGGCGGCCTCGAGGTTGTTGTCGAGCACGGTCTCCTCGAGGCTCGAGGAGCCGACGTTCTTGCCCGTGTTCACGTCGATCACCGTGAGCGCCTCGGTCGACTCGATGATCAGCGATCCACCCGAGGGCAGCCACACCTTGCGGTCGAGCGCCTTGGCCACCTGCTCGGCCACGTGGTAGCGCTCGAACATCGGCAGCGGGTCCTTGTCCGCGTCGTAGTAGGTGATCCGCTCCGCCAGGGCGGGCGCCACCGACTCCGCGTAGGAGCGGATCTCCGCATGGAGGTCGGCATCGTCGATCATGACACTGCGGAAGTCGGCGTTGAACTCCTCGCGGATCATGCGCACCGCCATGTTCGGCTCCCTGTAGATGAGCCTCGGCGAGTTCTGGCCCTGGGCGAGCTGCGCGATCTCGTTCCACTGGATGGCCAGCTGGCGGATGTCGCGCTGGATCTCCTCGGCCGTGATCCCCTCGGCCGCGGTGCGCACGATCAGGCCGTGGCCCTCGGGGCGGGCCTTGTCGATGATCTTGCGGAGGCGCTTGCGCTCCTGGTCCGGTAGCCGCTTGGAGATGCCAACGGTGTTGGAGTTGGGGACGAACACCACGAAGCGGCCGGGGATCGACACCTCCTGGGTGAGGCGCGCTCCCTTGTGGGCGATCGGGTTCTTGGTGACCTGGCAGAGGACCATCTGCTTGTCGGCGAGTACGTCCTCGATACGGGGTTGTTCACCCTTGGCCAGGCCCTCGTGTTCCTCGGGGTCCCAGGTGATGTCCGACCGGTACAACACGGCGTTCTTGGGCGTGGCGATGTCCACGAACGCAGCCTCCATCCCCGGGAGCACGTTCTCGACGCGACCCACGTAGATGTTGCCGTGGATCTGGTAGACGTCGTCGCTCGGCCGTGCCACGTAGTGCTCCACCAGGGAACGGCCCTCGAGCACCGCGATGTGTGTCGCGTCGCCGGCCACGTGGACCATCATCTGGTAGCGCCCCAGTGCCTTGCCGTCGCGGTGTGCCCCACGGCGCTTGGCAAGCTGTTCCTCGTCCAGTTCGACCGCCGGCAGGTCGGCGACGTTCACCTCGACGGGCTTGGGCCCCTTGCGGCGGCGCCGGTTGCGGCCTCCGCCCTTGGAGCCCGCCTTGTTCTTGTTCTGGGAACGCTCCCCACCCTGCTGGGAACCACCCTGTTGGGTACCACCCTGTTGGGAACCGCCCTGCTGGGAACCGCCCTTGCCCTTGCGGCGGCGACGCCGGTTGCGAGGGGCCTGGTCGGACCTGGGGGTCTTCGGTTGTTCAGTGTTCGCGGTGTCCCCAGGCGGGGGCTTGATGCTGTCGCCGATCTTCGGTTTCGAAGGAGCGCCGGGTGGAACCGGGCGGTCCTTGGTCGGCTCGCTGTTGGTCATCTGTTGGTCCTCTCATGACGCGCATGCCTCTGCGCGTGGTGACAGGTCGCCGAGCGCCAACGGCTCGCGGCGGTCCCCATCACGTCGTGTCCATTGGTGTGTCCGCCGCACCAGGCGCGGTTCGGACACTCCGAGCGCCCCGAGGAGTTCGGAGGGTCGGATACTGCGAGGCTTGGTGCCGAGTTCGGCCTCCAGCACGGCCGGGCCGCCACCGGAGGGTGCCGTGACCCGGAGTGCATGTACCAGGGGTCGCAGGTCCTCGCTCACCGGCTTGCCCTTGCGGATGATGTCGATCTCATAGCTCTCGGAGGCGAGCAGTTCATCCACCTGCTGCGCCAGTCCTCCCATCGCCCCTCCCCCTGTGACATCGAGGAGCACGCGCCACTGCGTGGACTCCACGGAATCCTGCAGGCTCGTGGCCTGCCGTGGCACCTCGGCCGCCGCGAGCACCTCGAGACCTGCCGGCAGGCACACCGTCAGCGCCAGCGCGATCTCGCGGGGGTCACGGACCCCCTGCCTTTCGGGGTCGAGGTAGATGTCGATGTACTCGCCATCGGACTCATATCCCGTGGACAGGGCCAACCCGTACTGGACCTTGGGTCTCGGTGAGAACCCCTCGGTGTAGGCGACCGGCACCGCCGCGCGGCGGATCGCCCGCTCCATGACCCGCGCCACGTCGCGGTGGGACAGGAAGCGCACCTTGCCCTCGACTCCGTAGCGGATCCGGACCCTCACGTACGGACCTCCACGGGCACGGCCACCACCTCGGGCAGCAGGCCACCGGTGTCGAGGTCCTGTCCGGTGCCCTGGGAGCCCCCGGCGGGCGGCACTGCCGAGGCCACCACGTGCTCGACGCCCCAGCCCGTGCACGCCCCGCAGTCGTAGCACGGCGTCCAGCGGCAGTCCGGGAGTCCCACCTCCTGGAGGGCATCGGTCCAGTCCTGCCAGAGGAAGTCCTTGTGCAGGCCCGCGTCGAGGTGTTCCCAGGGAAGCACCTCGTCCTCGGTGCGGTGCCGGTAGGCGTAGTGCTCGGGTCGCAGACCCTCCTCCGCGAGTGCTTCCTGCCACATCTCCAGCGAGAAGCACTCGGACCATTCCTGGAAGGTCGCCCCCTTGCGCCACGCCGACTCGATCGCCGACCCGAGGCGCCGGTCGCCCCGGCTGAGCATGCCCTCGACGACGCTCGCACGCGAGTCGTGCCACTTGAATGCAACGTTGCGGTTCCTCCGCAGTGCGTCGCGCAGCAGCCCGATCTTGCGGTGCAGCTCCTCCTCGGTGTTCTGCCCGAACCACTGGAACGGGGTGAACGGCTTCGGCACGAATCCCCCGACCGAGACCGTGACCGACGGGTTGCGCATGTGTCGCTTGCCTATCGTGACGCAGTTCTCCGCCATCCGGGCGATACCGAGGGTGTCCTCGTCGGTCTCGGTCGGCAGCCCGGTCAGGAAGTACAGCTTCACCCGGCGCCACCCCTGGGAGTAGGCGCTGTCCACCGCACCGTAGAGGTCCTCTTCGCGGATCAGCTTGTTGATCACCTGTCGCATCCGCCAGGTACCCGCCTCGGGGGCGAAGGTGAGCCCGGTACGCCTTCCCTTCTGGACCTGGGCGGCGATGTCGACCCCGAACGCATCGACCCTCAACGATGGCAGCGACACCGAGATCCGGCCCTCGGTGTCGGACTCCACGATCTCCTCGACGGTCTCGGCGATGCCGGAGAAGTCCGCACTGGACAGCGACGTGAGGGCGACTTCGTCGTACCCGGTGCGGGCGAGCCCCTCGCGCACCATCGCGGACACCTGCTCCGCGGGACGTTCGCGCACCGGCCGGGTGATCATCCCCGCCTGGCAGAACCGACAACCCCGCGTGCATCCCCGGAACACCTCCACGTTGAGGCGGTCGTGGACGACCTCGGTGAGCGGGACCATCTGGCTCTGCGGATAGGGCCACTCGGCCAGGTCCGGCAGGGTTCGCTTCGGAACGGGCATGGGCGCCGTTTCCCAGCAGGCCTCGACCGACTCGACCAGGGCGTCGGCCCCGTCGCCGTCGTAGGTGACCTCGTATGCAGCCGGGACGTACACGCCCTCGACCCCGCACAGCGCCCGCAGCAACTCGGTGCGGTCCCGGGAGCCCGCCGCGAGCCACTCGCCGACCACCTCGGTCACCTCTCCCACCACCTCTTCGCCGTCTCCGAGGACCACTGCATCCAGGAAGTCGGCGAGGGGTTCGGGGTTGTAGGTGCAGTGCCCGCCCGCGATCACCAGCGGGTGTTCCGGGCCGCGGTCGCGGCTTCGCACCGGAACCCCTGCCAGGTCGACCATGTTCAACAGGTTGGTGTAGGTGAGCTCCGCCGAGAGGTTGAACGCGAGCAGGTTGAACGCGGACGCCTCCCGGTGGGTGTCGATGCTGAACAACGGCAGGCCGGCCGACCGCATCTCGTCCTCCAGGTCGACCCACGGCGCGTACGTGCGCTCGGCGAGCGCGTCGGAACGTTCGTTGAGTATCTCGAAGAGGATCTGCAGGCCCTGGTTGGGCTGGCCGATCTCGTAGGTGTCCGGGTAGGCGAGCAGCCAACGCACGACGCGGTCCCCGTCGGGGCCCTCGCACTTGGACCAGTCGGGCTGAACCGCACCGACCTCGCAGCCGATGTAGCGGGCCGGTCGTTGCACGCGCGCCAGCAGCGGCTCGAGTCGGTCGAACATGGGTTCGCTGGCGGACATGATCGGCCGAGTCTACCGGAGACGGCCGCCCGGGCCGGTACCCCCGTCGGGGCGGGACTCAACGCGTGAAGCGGTGCATGTGAACCGACTCGACGAGACCGACCGCAACGCAGGAGGCGACGATCGACGAGCCACCATAGGACACGAAAGGCAGCGGGATGCCCGTGACGGGCATCATCCCCAGCGTCATGCCGATGTTCTCGAAGATGTGGAACAGGAACATCGAGAGCACTCCCACGCAGATGAGCGTGCCCGCACTGTCGGCTGCGATCTGGGCGACGCGCCAGATGCGCCAGATGAGCACACCCAGCAGTGCCACGAGCAGGCCCGAGCCGATGAAGCCGAACTCCTCGCCCACGACCGTGAAGATGAAGTCCGACTCCTGCACGGGCACGAAGCCACCACGGGTCTGCGGCCCCTCCCCGAATCCGTAGCCGGTGAGGCCTCCCGAGGAGATGGCCGTCTGTGCCTGGGTCACGTTGTACGACTGGCCGTCGGTGGACAGGAAGTTCGACAGACGGTCCTGCTGGTAGTCGTCGAGCATCCCCGAGCCCACCACGAGCGCCACACCCGCGACTGCCAGCACACCCAGGGCGACGAGGTGACGCAACCGAACCCCGCCCACGACCAGCATCCCCAGCGCTATCGCGGCGAACACCAGGGCCGAGCCCAGGTCAGGCTGCGCGAGCACCAGCCCCAGGGGCACGGCGAGCAGTCCCAGGGCGACCGCCAGTCGCTGCCAGTCGACGCGGTCCGCGGCACCGAGGAATGCCGCGACCGAGATGATGGTGGCCAGCTTGGCCAGCTCCGCGGGCTGGAACGAAAGCGGACCGAGGCGGTACCAGCCCGAGGTTCCGTTGACGGTGGCGCCGAGTGGCGTGAGAACCCCGAGCAGCAACAGGACCGAACCGCCGTAGAGGAAGGGCCACCATGCCAGCAGCCTCCGGTAGTCGACCGTGGCCACGAACACTCCCAGGGCCACACCCACGACGATGAACCCGACATGGCGCACCACCAGGCCGGTCTTGGCCTCCGTGTAGCGGGTCGCTCCGTAGACCATGACCGAACCCATAACGAGGATGACGCCCACCACGGCGGCCAGCACTCCGTCCACGTGGTGCCACGGTGCGGTCAGGTCCCTGGCAGCCACCCGGGGGGTGCTGCTGCGGCCGGTGGAGGTGTGCATCAGGGCTCCTCGGTTCCCGGCGCGGTGTCGCCCTCGTCGCCCCCTGCAGCGGTGGCTGCCGCCAGTCGCTCGTAGGCGGCGGCCTTGTCCTGTTCGCACTCGCTGCGCTCCGGCTCCACCAGGGGGCACACCGGGTCGACCCGGCCCTCCGAGATCGGTGTGAGGATCTCGAAGGTGAGCGGAGCGGCCACGTCACTGCCGAATCCCGATTCGGGGATGATCACGGCGATCGCGTACTCAGGGGCCTGCCCGGGCACCGCGGGCCCCCAGCCGGCGAAGACCGAGGTGTCGGCCTTGTCACGCACCTGGGCGGTGCCGGTCTTGCCCGCGAAGGGCCACGCGGTCGGATTCGCCGCCCAGACCGACGAGGCAGTACCTCCCGGGTCCTGGGTGACGCCGAGGAGGCCCTGGAACAGCTTGCCGTACTGGTCGGGGGTCATCTCCACGCTCCCGAGTTCCTCGGGTTCGATCGTCCGCACCACCTCGTAGTTGCCCTCCTCACCCGGTGGCTGGGTGGCATCGATCGCCCGGGTGGTCTGGAACGCCACATGGGGACGCATGACGGTTCCCCCGTTGCCGAGGGTGGCGTACGCGTTCGCCAGCTGCAGTGGTGTGACGAGCACGTCGCCCTGCCCGATGGCGGTGTTGAGGTTGTCGCCGGTGTACCAGTCGCCGGTCAGGAACGCCTCGGGGTTGGCCTCGTAGGCCTCCCGCCGGTTCTGAGGGGTCGGGATCCGTCCCGACAGCTCCCCGGGCAGCTCGATCCCGGTGGACGAACCCAGCCCGAACTGCTCCGCGGTGTCCTGGATCGGGGTCTCACCGTAGGCACCCCGGCCCAGCCAGAGGTTCTCCGCGATCCAGTAGTAGTAGACGTCGGAGGACACCGTGAGCGAGCGGGTGAGGTCGACGGATCCGAGCCTCGCCCGCCCGGCGTTCTGGAACTCGCACTTCCCGCCCGAGCAGTTCTGCAGCTCGTAGACACCCTGGTCGTAGAAGGTCTCGTTCCCCGGGCCGATGAAGCCCGACTGCATCCCGGCCAGAGCGGTGATCGGCTTGAACGTGGAGCCCGGGGCGTATCCACCCTGCATGGCCCAGTTGTTGAGCGGAAGCCCGTTGGCGGGGTCCTGGTAGTACTCCCACAGTGCCGTGGGGATGCCGTTCACGATCAGTCGCGGGTCGTAGGTCGGGTAGCTCGCCATGGCGCGCACCTCGCCCGTCTCGGGGTCGGTGATGACCACCGAGCCCTGCGGCGCCTCGATGTCCATGCCGTCGCTCGTGCGCCCGCCGCGGATCGACTCGATCTTCTCCGCCAGTGCTGCCTCGGCGAGGGCCTGCTGGTCGATGTCGATGGTCAGCCAGACGTCCTCGCCGGGCACGGGTGGGGTGTCCGACACGACGTCCAGCATCTCCCCGCGGGCGTTCACCTCGATGGTGCGCTCCCCCGGCACCGCACGCAGGTCCTGTTCGTAGGCC
Organism: Microthrixaceae bacterium; assembly: GCA_023958095.1. Lineage (GTDB taxonomy): Bacteria > Actinomycetota > Acidimicrobiia > Acidimicrobiales > Microtrichaceae > JAMLGJ01. The sequence continues at coordinate 78,525 of JAMLGJ010000003.1, read as the reverse complement.
CGTTCCACCCCGGTCTTGCCTATCGAGTCACCTGCCTCGTAGGGCTTCGGCTCCTGGCCCGGCAGGGTGGTGGTCGTGGCGGGCTCCTCGTCGCTGCCGGGCACCTCGGCCCCCCGGGCCAGGAGCTCCTCGTCGTTGATCTCCCCGACGTAGCCGAGCAGGTGCGCGGCCAGGGAACCGTAGGGGTACTCACGAACCGTTCGCCGCTCGACGAGCACCCCGGGGTAGTCGGCGGTCCGTTCCATGAAGTACTGCTCGACCTCCTCGCCGACGTCCTCTGCCACCGGAACCGGTTCCTGGGGTGAGTAGCGCTTGTCGGTGTAGCGCTCCCAGATGTCCTCCGCGGTGGTCGGGATGCTCAGCGAGGTGAGCGCCGCTGCGGTCGACTCGAACTCCTCGGAGAGCTCCTCGCGGATCTTCTCGAGGTCCTCGGGATCACGCTCGTCCAGCCCCGAGACCCGTTCCCGTAGGGGCTCCCGGTCGAGGGTCACCACGATCGTGGTGCGGTTGTCCACGATCACCCTGCCGTTCCGGTCCAGGATCCGCCCCCGTGGCCCCTCGGTCTGGATCACCCGCAGGCGGTTCGAGACCGACGCGGCCTCGAACTCCTGTCGTTCGATCCCCTGGAGGAACCACAGGCGGGCGAAGAGCGCGAGGAACAGCGACACCGCGACGATGCCGACTGCTCCGAGCCTCACCTTCGCTGAGTCTGTGTCCATCAGATCCCTCTACCTGGCCGCACGCAGCTCGGGGTGCTGCCCGGCCCAACGGCACACCGGCACCACCAGGGGCGACAGCACCATGCTCCACGCCGCGACCATGCCGATGATCACGAACAGGGCGTCGTCGCCGAGTGTCGACTCGCCGAACAGCGCGGCGATGACCGCATATGCGGCCACGCCGCCCGCACCGCCCACTGCCATCAGCACCGCATCCACCAACCTCGAACGTCGGGCGAGTCCCTCCGACAGGAGGCCGATGCCGTAGCAGGTCACTCCCCAGGCCAGCGCTGTGAGACCGAACCGCCCCGAGAGCGACAGGTCGGCCAGCAGGCCTGCGGCGAAGCCCACGACGGCACCGCGTTCGGCTCCCCACGCTATTGCGGTTCCGCTGCCGATCGCGAGCAGCACCTCCGGATGCACCGAGAACAGTCTCAGGTCATCGAAGAGCCCGAGCTGCAACACGTACGCACCGAAGAGCACCAGGGCGGTGCGCGCGACGACCTTCAGCTCCTCGCTCACGAGGAGGGCACCCACTCGAGCACCTTGACCACGTCGAGCTGGGACAGCTCCGCTGCGAAGTCGACCCGCAGGATCAGGCTCCGGGCCGCCTCGTCGGGCTGGACCTCGGCGACCCGCCCGACCACCTGGTCGGGCGGCATGACCGAGCGTTCGAGGCCGCTCGTGAGCACTGCATCACCCACCTCCACGTCGTCCTCGAGCTCGATTCCGCGATCCACCACGAACGGATTCCCGGCACCTGAACCATGGCCGACGCCGATGTCCTGTGTCTCTCCCACCCGGACCCCGATCACGAACTTGGGATCGGTTGCCAATTGGACCACCGACCGGGTCCTGGCCACCCGGACGAGTCGGCCCACGACCCCGTTCCCGGCGGTGACCGGCATGCCCACCTCCAGTCCCGAGGACGAACCCTTGTCGATCTCGAGGCGGTGGTCGGTGAAGTTGTTGCGCGGCCCGGAGGCGACACGTGCGATCTGGAACGGGATGTCACCCTGCACCTCGATCCCCACCTCGGACTGGAGGCGCCTCAGCTCCTCGGAGTCGTTCTCCCTGCTGGCGACCTCGCTGCGCAGCTCGGCGACCTCCTCACGAAGGGCCTCGTTGTCCCGGCGCAGCTCGTCGTACCCGGTGATCCCGGCCCATGCGTTGCGCACGGGCGTCGTCACCCAGCGGGTGGCGTCCGCGACCGGGGAGAACACGTCACTGGCGACGCTGCGCAGCGGATCCAGCGCTCCTCCACCCACGGCGTCGATGGTGACCAACGTGACCGCCAGCAGGGTGATGATCACCAGGGGTCGCCGGGACCGGCGCCGCGGCCCGGAGGCAGGTTTGGGCCTCACCCGGGGATGCCCTATTCGCGCTCGGCCTCAGGCAGCAGTCCCTCGAGAGCGCTGAACTCCTCGAGTATCTGGCCCGAACCGAGGGCGACCGCGTCGAGGGGCCGCGGGGCGATGCAGATGGGCATGCCGGTCTCGGCTGCGAGACGCTCGGGAAGGCCCTTCAGCAGGGCCCCACCCCCGGCCAGCATGATCCCCCGCTCCATGATGTCGGCGGCCAGCTCGGGAGGGGTGCGGTCGAGGGTCACCTTGACCGCGTCGATGATCGAGGTGACGGGCTCGGCGATCGCATCGCGGATCTCGATGGTCGAGGTGACGATCGTCTTCGGCAGCCCTGTGACCAGGTCGCGTCCGCGAACCTCGGCCTGGAGTTCCTGTTCGAGCGGGGACGCGCTGCCCAGCTCGATCTTCACGATCTCCGCGGTGCGCTCGCCCAGGGCCAGGCTGTACTCCTTCTTGATGAACTGGATCACCGCATCGTCGAGCTCGTCACCGCCCACCCGCACGGACTGCGAGGTGACCACGCCGCCGAGTGAGATGACGGCGACCTCGGTGGTGCCACCCCCCACGTCGACGATCATCGAACCGGTCGGGTCCTGCACCGGCAGGCCCGATCCGATCGCCGCAGCCATGGGCTCCTCGATGATCCTCACCGGCTTGCGGGCGCCCGCGTACTCGGCGGCGTCCTGGACGGCTCGCTTCTCGACCCCGGTCACACCCGAGGGCACACAGATGACCATGCGCGGCTTGGAGAAGCGGCTCTGGTGCACCTGCTGGATGAAGTAGCGCATCATCGTCTCGCACACCTCGAAGTCCGAGATGACCCCGTCCTTGAGGGGTCGGATGGCCTCGATGTGTGCCGGGGTGCGACCGATCATCTTCTTGGCGTCGGAGCCGACAGCCAGTGCCTTGCCGTCGGAGGGCCGCACCGCAACGACGGAGGGTTCGTTGAGGACGATGCCCTCGCCGCGCACGTACACGAGCGTGTTGGCCGTACCGAGGTCTACGGCCATGTCGCGACCGAGGAAGGATGAGTTCAAACGGGCCATGGGCTCAAACCGCCTGGGGGCTGTGAACAGACCCTAGTCGTGCGGGGCTAGGGGGACGCGGGCAGGATTGCAACCGGAATGCAACAAATGGTGCGACCACATTGTGGCGCGGTTGACCTCCCGGGTCCACCCGCCCTCAGCGGGCCGGGAACCAGAGGCCGATCTCCCGGGCGGCCGACTCGTGGGAGTCGGAGCCGTGAACCAGGTTCTCGTTGGTGATCGTGGCGAAGTCGCCGCGGATCGAACCCGGCTGGGCATCGTCGACGTTGGTCTTGCCGATCATCGTGCGCATCAACGAGAACGTGTTGTCGTCGGGGCCCTCGACCACCATCGCCACCACCGGACCACGGGTCAGGAAGTCCACGAGCTCACCGAAGAACGGCTTCTCGGCGTGTTCCTCGTAGTGAGCCTCGGCCAGCGCCCGCTCCGGGGTGCGGAGCTCCAGGGCGGTGATGCGCAGGCCCTTGCGCTCGATCCTGGAGATGATCTCCCCCACCAGGCCACGCTCGACCGCATCTGGTTTGCACATGATGAACGTGGAGTTCGCAAGTGTGGAGTTCTCTGCCTGGCTGCTCTGGGAGGTGCTGTTCACGCAGCGCAGGATACTGCGGTGCCATCAGCGCACTGAATCCGCGATCACGCCCCTCAGGTGGCCCACCAGCCGCGCCGAACCACACACCAGGACCAGGTCCTCCTCGGATGCCCTCGACAGGGCCGCTGCCAGGGCGTCGGTCGGGTCATCCACCGCCTCGGAGGCCACCCCGGTGGCCTCGACCGCTGTGGCCAACTCGGTCGCCGCCACGGCGCGGGCCCCTTCTCCGATGCTCGTGCACACCACCAGGTCGGGGCGTGCGACCGCGAGAGCCGCAGCGGCCTCGTCGAGGTCTCGGCCCGCGAGCATGGCGAACACGATGATCCGGCTGCCCGCCACCGAGAAGTCGTCGTCGAGCGTCGATGCCACCGCCCGCAACGCGTCGGGATTGTGGGCGACGTCCAGAACCACGAGAGGGTGGTGGGCCGCCACCTCCAGGCGTCCGGGCAGGTCGACCTCGGCGAAGGCCTCCGTCACCACCTCGTCGGTGAGTCCGCGTCCGAAGAACTCCTCGGCAGCGGTCACCGCCACCGCGGCGTTGGTGGCCTGGTGTTCGCCGTGCAACCCGAGAAGGACCCCGGCGTGGGAGCCGTGGGGTCCCGACAGGTCGAGCATCCGGCCTCCGACGGCCAACCGGGCGTCCAGAACCTCGAAGTCCCGGCCCAACGCGAGAACCGGCTCTGCGCCCTCGGCCTCGAACACCTCCCACAGGGGTGTGGCCACATCACCCAGCACGACCGGCCTTCCCGGGGTGACGATCCCGGCCTTCTCCTCCGCCACCGCCAGTTCCCAGCCGGGGGCGAAGTCGGTGTGGTCGCCCGCGATCCCGGTGACCACGGCCACGTCGGCCGTGACCACGTTCGTCGCGTCGTACCGGCCCAGCAGCCCGACCTCCACGACCGCCACGTCCACCGGAGCATCAGCGAACCAACGGAAGGCAGCGGCGGTGATCACCTCGAACCAGCTCGGAGGAGCGCCCAGCATCGACTCGACCGAGGCCACCCCCGAGAGCGCCTCGGCCAGGTCCGGATCCGAGATGGGCACGCCGTCGCGGGCGATCCGCTCGTGCGGCCGGCCCAGATGGGGGCTTGTGAAGGTCCCCACGCTGAGGCCGTTGGCCATGAGCAACCGGCGGAGTATCGCCACCACGGAACCCTTGCCGTTGGTGCCGGTCACGTGGATGACCGGCATGGCGTCCTGTGGGTCACCCAGGAGCGCGACCAGCTCCCGCATCGGTTCTATGGAGAGGCCCTCCACCCGACCGGCCGCAACACCGGCCGAGGACGACTCGTGGTCGAGGTGCGAGTCCAGCCACTCCAGGGCGGTCGCTATGTCGAACGGTCCGCTGCTCAAGGCGTTCGCAGGCGGCCGGGGTCAGCTGGCTGCCCGGCGGGGGCGGTTGGAGCGGCCCTTGGAGCGCGGCACCAGGGTCGGGTTCACCTTGTCGATGACCACGTCGGCGTCCACGACGACCCGTTCCACGTCATCGCGAGACGGCAGCTCGTACATGACCCCGAGCAGCACCTCCTCGAGGATCGCCCTCAGGCCGCGCGCTCCGGTGCCCCTGGCGAGGGCCTGGTCCGCCACGGCCTCGAGTGCGTCCTTGGTGAACTCGAGTTCGGTGTCCTCCAGCTCGAAGATCCGCTGGTACTGCTTCACCAGCGCGTTGCGCGGCTCGGAGAGGATCTGCACCAGCGTCTCGCGGTCCAGGTTCTCGACCACGCCCAGCACCGGCAGGCGCCCCACGAACTCCGGGATCAGGCCGAACTTCAGCAGGTCCTCGGGGAGCACGTCGGCGAAGAGCTCTCCCTCGGCCCGATCGCTGGCCGATCGCACCTCGGCACCGAAGCCGATGCCCTTGCGTCCGACCCGCTGTTCGATGATCTCCTCGAGGCCCGCGAAAGCTCCGCCACAGATGAACAACACGTTGGTGGTGTCGATCTGGATGAACTCCTGATGGGGATGCTTGCGGCCGCCCTGGGGTGGCACCGCCGCCTGGGTTCCCTCGAGGATCTTGAGCAGCGCCTGCTGGACACCCTCACCGGAGACGTCGCGGGTGATGGAGGGGTTCTCGGACTTGCGGGCCACCTTGTCGATCTCGTCGATGTAGATGATCCCCTGCTCGGCCTTCTTGACGTCGAAGTCCGCGGCCTGGATGAGCTTCAACAGGATGTTCTCCACGTCCTCGCCCACGTAGCCCGCTTCGGTCAGGGCGGTCGCATCCGCGATCGCGAACGGCACGTTCAGCATGCGGGCCAGGGTCTGGGCCAGCAGCGTCTTGCCCGACCCCGTGGGTCCGATCAACAGGATGTTCGACTTGGAGAGCTCGACCTCGGGCGCCCCGGGCCGCGGCTCGTGGCGGATCCGCTTGTAGTGGTTGTACACCGCCACCGAGAGGATCTTCTTCGCGGTCGACTGGCCGACTATGTAGTCGTCGAGGAACTCGGAGATCTCCTTGGGAGTGGGGAGTTCGGTCAGCTCGAGGTCACTGGACTCGGCCAGTTCCTCCTCGATGATCTCGTTGCAGAGTTCGATGCACTCGTCACAGATGTACACCCCGGGACCGGCGATGAGCTTGCGGACCTGGCGCTGGGTCTTGCCGCAGAAGGAGCACTTCAGCAGCTCACCGCCCTCACCGAACTTCGCCACAGCGGTCCCCCGTCATCTCGCAGGCCATCCCACATGCAACCACATCCGGCACGGCGGCGTACTGATGATTCCCGGAGTCGCCGGGAGCGCTCAACGCACCGGGGCGATCGGCCCGGAGGTGTCGACGGCGTCGCGTGCCTCGATGACCTCATCGACGATGCCGTACTCCTTGGCCTCGGCCGCTGTCATCACGTAGTCGCGGTCGGTGTCCTTCGCGATCCGCTCCCGGTCCTGGCCGGTGTGCCTCGCGAGCACCTCCTCCAGGGTCTCCTTGAGGCGGATGATCTCGTTGGCGGCGATCTCCAGGTCGGAGACCTGCGCGTAGCCCGACTGCGCGTACGGCTGGTGGATCAGCACCCGCGAGTTCGGCAGTGCGAGCCGTTTTCCGGGCGTGCCGGCCGCCAGCAGCACCGCTGCGGCCGACGCCGCCTGGCCGAGGCAGATCGTGGTGATCTCCGGGCGGATGTACTGCATCGTGTCGTAGATCGCCATGAAGGCGTTGATGTCACCGCCGGGTGAGTTGATGTAGATGCTGATGTCGCGGTCGGGGTTCTCGGACTCGAGGAACAGCAACTGGGCACAGATCAGGTTCGCGACCGTGTCGTCGATCGGCGTGCCCAGGAAGATGATGTTCTCGCGCAGCAGCCGCGAGTAGAGGTCCGAGTAGCGCTCACCCCTGCTCGTCTGTTCGATGACGTTGGGGACCATGTAGCTGCGGGGTTGCAGGGGGCTGTCGGAAGTCACTGCTCGGTCTCTCCTGTGTCGCCTGTCGCGTCTGGGTCGTCTGTGTCCGCGTCCGGGTCGTCCGTGTCGCCCTCGGCGGGAGCCAGCAGGTGCGAGGGAATGGCCAGACCCTCCGGATCGACCACCTCGGCCCGCTCCAGCAGCCACTCCATGGCCTTGCGGTTGGTGATCTCCGAGCGTACAGCCGGCAGCGAGCCGGCGTCGCGCAGCCTCGAGATGCTCTCCTCGACCGAAACCTCGCTGTCGCCGACGTACTCGAGCACCTCGGCCTCGAGGTCCTCATCGGTTGCCTCGATGCCCTCGGCCGCGGCCACCGCACGCAGCGCCAGGTCGACGCGCACCGCCTCCTCGGAGGCTTCGCGCAGCTCCGCCGCGAATGCGTCTGGCTCCTTGCCCATGATCCGCAGGTAGTCCTCCATGGCGATGCCGCTCTGGGCCAGCTGGCCGCTCATCGACTGCAGTCGCCCCTGGAACTCCTGGCTCACGAGGGCGTCGGATAGCTCCAGGTCCACGAGCTTGGCCAGTTCTGCTCCCAGTCGGGCCCGCACCGAGTTGCGCACCATGTCCTCGCGCCCGGACTCCAGCCGGCTGCGCGTGTCACTGCGGAACTCCGCGACCGTGTCGAACTCGGTCGCGTCCGCCACCCATTCGTCGGTCAGCTCCGGCAGGACCCGCTCCTGGACCGCCTTGACCTGGATGGAGTAATCGACGGGTTCCTCGTCGTCGGGATCCGGATGGGCGGCGGCGAACTCGACCTCGTCGCCGGCGGAGACGCCCAGGAGCTGTTCGTCGAACGCCGCGACGACCGCACCGGAACCGAGCAGGTAGCTGTAGTCCGTCGCCTCGAGGCCCTCCAGGACCTCGCCGTCGCGCGAGCCGGTCAGGTCGATGGTGACGTAGTCGCCCTCGGTCGCCTCGCGGTCCACATCGGTCAGCTCGCCGTACTGCGCGCGGAGACGGTCGACCTGCTCGTCGATCTCGTCGTCACCCACCTCGGGGCTCGGAACCTCGACGCGCAGCTGCTCGTAGCCACTGACGGTCACGACGGGACGCACCTCGACGACCGCCTCGAAGGTCACGTCGCCGGACTCCTCACCCTCGGTGATGTCGAGCTCGGGTGGGGCAACCACATCGACCTCGTGTTCGATGACGGCCCGCGAGTACTGCTCGGGCAGTTCGTTGCGGAGCGCCTCGCTGCGCGCATAGCCGGGTTCGATGCGCGACTCGAGGAGCTTGCGAGGCGCCTTGCCGGGCCTGAAGCCCGGAAGGCGGACCTCCTTGGCGATCTCCTTCCAGGCCGTCGCGATGGCCGGCTCCAGTTCGGACTCCTCGAGGCTTACCACGAGCTTCACCTTGTTGCCCTCGAGGGGCTCGACTGTGCTGTTCACAAGCGGGAGAGGTTAGAGGTTCGGCCGACCGCCACCCCAGCCGTAACCCGGAGAGCCCGCCTCGGGAGCAGTAGCATCGGTCACATGTGGTCCCACCGGAGTCGCCGTTCGCTCATCTCGGCGTTCTCGGAGGGCTCGATCGCATCGTTCGCATCCCTGTGGTCGGCGGGGTCGTTGCTCTCGGTGGCATCCGCCGGTTCGATCCTCTCGATCGGCTCCGCCGGTTCGATCCTCTCGATCGGCTCCGCGGGCTCGATCCTCTCGATCGGCTCCGAGGGGGGCCTCCTCAGCCTCGGACGCCGCGGCGGGGAGTCCGAGGTCCGGGAATGATGCGCACCCGCCACGACCCGGTACTCTTGTCCGGCCCACGGGACGTGGCGCAGCCTGGTAGCGCACCTGCTTTGGGAGCAGGGGGTCGCGAGTTCAAATCTCGCCGTCCCGACCAACTTCAGGCCCTATTCGAACACCAGCAATTACCGAGCACCGGAGGTGCACATGCGTAGGTCCAGCCATCTGATGCGAACCTTCCTCGCACTGTTGGGACTGATCGCCCTGGTCGGCGCCTCCTGCGGGAGTGACGACGGCGAGGACGCCTCGGGGGAGGACGGCGGCGACGACACCTGCGCGGTGACCACCACCGACGAGGGCCTGGATGCCCTGCTGGTGCCCCAGAACTGCTCCACCATCCAGGAGGCCGTGGATGCCGCCGAGGAGGGCGACCTGGTGCTCGTCGACAAGGGCACCTACGAGGAAGCCGTCGACGTGACCACGCCCAACGTGACCGTTCGCGGCGTTGACCGCAACGAGGTGATCCTCGACGGGGGCTTCGAGCTCGAGAACGGCATCCGCGCTCTGGAGACCGAAGGCGTGGTGGTCGAGAACATGACCGCCCGCAACTACGTCTCCAACGGCTTCTTCTGGACCGGCTCGGACAACTACAGGGGTTCGTACCTGACCGCGTACCGCAACGGCGACTACGGCATCTACGCCTTCGACTCCTACAACGGGCAGTTCGACCACAGCCTCGGCTGGGGCAGCCCGGATGCCGGCTTCTACATCGGCGAGTGCTTCCCCTGCAACGCGGTCATCGACACCGTCGACTCGCAGTACAACGGGCTCGGCTACTCCGGCACCAACTCCGGCGGCGAGCTCTACATCATCAACTCGAGCTTCTCGAACAACCGGGCAGGGATCGTGCCCAACTCCGGTTCCTACGAGCTGTGCTACCCCGAGCGGGAGTCCACCCTCGTGGGCAACGTCGTGCACGACAACAACTACCTGGACGGTCCGGGGATCTCGGTGTCGCTGCTCGCCCAGGGCAACGGGATCCTCGTGCCCGGTGGCGTGCGCAACACGATCACGAAGAACCTCGTGTACAACCACGACCGCACCGGAATCGGCCTCGTGCCCTTCCCGGAGTCCGACGCGAACGACCTCGCCCCCTCCCAGGACGAGTGGGACACCCCTTGCCAGGACGTGCGCGACGAGGACATCCCACCCATCTCCGACGAGGACTGCGTTCTCGTCGAACTCGTGGGCGAGGGCTGTGTCGTGATGTGGAACCCCTACGACAACACGGTGACCGGGAACGTCGTGGAGGGCTCCGGTGTCGCCGACCTCGCAGTCGGCACCGTGGACCTCACCGAGACCGGTGAGACCACCGACACGTTGCGCAACTGCTTCTCGGGCAACACCTTCGCGACCTCGGCCCCGAACAACCTCGAGACACTCGCACCGTGTGAGGGTGATGGCAGCGGCAGCTGGGACGACAACCCCCTCGATCTGATCGGACTCCTCGGAGAGCCGGCGGAGGAGCCTCCTGCGGACTCCTACAAGACCACCCCGGAACCCCCGGCCCAGGAGAACATGCCCGACGCCACCTCCAAGGCCCCCGAGGAGTTCACCGGACCCGAGACGCCTGACATCGCCTCGATCCAGGTGCCCTCCAAGCCAGCCTGAGCGTGCCCGGGAGCATGCAGGAACCGACCACCGAGGCCGAACCCGGCGGCGCCGCGGGCCGCACCGCCGGGGCATTCGGCCTGCTCGCCCTGGTGCTGGTCGTCCTCGTGGCCGCCGCGTTCGCGCTGTCCGACGATCCCGCCGGGCCGGCTGGCGAGCACGGCCACGGCGACATCGGCGAGCCGATCGGCGAACCCACCCGATGGACGGGGCCACAGGGACGCACCGGCCAGTTCGTGGCGCACTGCGGGTACTCCCACACCGCGCCGGACGACCCGATCGTGCACTACCAGCACCCCGGTCGGTCACACAGCCACGACTTCTACGGCGCCGAGGAGGCCAACGCCTTCTCCACTGCCGATCAGCTCCGGCACAGCCCGACCACCTGCGACAAGCCCGCAGACCTCGCCTCCTACTGGCAGCCCACGCTGTACGACCACGGCGAAGCGGTGCGGCCCGTCGAGCTGAACGCCTACTACCGTGCCGCCCCCGGCGTCGACCCCGAGGAGGTCGTGCCATTCCCCTTCGGCATGGAACTGATAGCCGGTGACCAGACCATCACGGAGGCCACCGCGATGGACGAGGCGGCAGGCTGGACCTGTGGCACCGCGACCCGTCTGGCTACCGAACCCGCGGACTGCCCCCACACCGCACCGCTGCACATGGTCCTCACCTTCCCGGACTGCTGGAACGGCACCCAGGTGCGAAGCGAGGACTTCCGGTCCCACGCGGCCTACTCATCGGAGGGTCGTTGCCCAGCCGGCTACCCGGTGCACGTTCCCCAGTTGACCGTCACGGTCAAGTACCCGATCTCGGGGCCGGGCCACGACCTGAGCCTCGCCTCGGGCAGTGTGCACTCCGCCCACGGGGACTTCCTCAACGCATGGGACCCCGAAGGGCTGGAACGCGAGGTGACCCAGTGCATCCACCGCGGAGCGGTGTGTGACCTGGTGTCCAACCGTGCCGAGGACGGCCCCTTCTTCGCCAGCTGACCGGACCTACTCGACGACCCTGATGCCGCCGATCATGCCCTTGGTCTTGGTGCCGTGCAGGGAGCAGTAGTACGGGAACTCGCCGACCTCGTCGAACACGATCACATCCTCGTCCTCGGGGTCGAACTCGTCGGCCTCGATCGGTTCGAAGGCGCCCTCCTGGACCGGCAGGACGTTGTGGATGTTGCGTCCCTCGTTGACGAAGCGAACCGCAGTTCCCTTCGAGACCTCGATGTACTTCGGCTTGAAGTTGTTGTCGACCGCGTCGACCACGACCTCTTCCTCACCCGTCTCCGTGGCGACCTTGCCCTCGTCCATCAGGTCGATGGCCTCCTGGGTCGCCTCGTCAGCAGTGTTGCCCTCCTCGGCGGCACCACCCGGGTCGCTCTCCCCGCAGCCAGCGAGAAGGAGCACTGAGGCAGCGAAGGCGGCCGTGGTCATGATGGGTTTCACGGTGAACGATGCTACCCGTGTGCGGGGAACGGCTCCCTCATCCTGCGTTCAGCACCTCGGCGTTGCAGCCGGGCTCGAGGGAGCCCTCCAGGGCACCCGAGATGAACTCATCGAGCGGCGATCCGTCGAAGTCCAGGTCGTCGGAGGAGCGCGCTGCGATCTGGCCGGGAATCGAGAGGTGTGACGCCGGACTCGACGAACCCCGGGGCGCGTAGAGCGAGAGCTTCAGGTGGCCGGCGGCGTCCGCCGAACTCGGGCAGTAGCCGCCGTCGCGCAACGAGTCGTACAGCGCCGTGCTCATGCAGTCGGATGCCGCCGGAACCGCTGGCCCGCCATCCTCGCCGGGGCTCACGCAGTGGATGACCTCGTCGTTGGCTCCCTGCGCGATCAGCACCGGAACGGGCTCACCGTCGGAACTCGGCAGCCCCGGGAACGGGTTGGTGCCCAGAGGGCCGGGGACGTTCCAGCGGATCCAGTCGCACCACTTCGCCACCTCGGCATCGTCGGTCCCGGCGCAGGTGCGGTCCACCCCGCCGTGGAAGAACTCTCCGTCGGAGTAGTCCTGCGGGAGGTTCCACATCTCATCGGTGAGCATCCGGGCCTTCTCGGCGTTGCGGTAGGGGTCCGTGAGCTGCTTCACCGCCTTGGAGTCCGCACCGGAGAGGCACAGCGCCTGGATCTGCGCCACGGTCTCCGCCCCCGAGGGGGTTGCGACCGCACTCAGGTCCAGCTCGGAGGCGTCCGGCGGGTAGGCCGGCATGGTGGCTCCGTCGGCGGGGGCCTCCCGCTGGGAGTACTCGGACCAGGAGCCGAATATGTAGGAGAACAGCGCCGGGCCGATCTGGAGCTCCAGCGCCGGCACGGGCAACCCGAACAGCTCGATCGACTTGTGCATCTCCCAGTCGGCGAGTCCATCCCCGAACTCGACTCCCGGTTGCTGCGACGGCTGGGCGATCAGGTTGGAGGCCGGCGCCTCGGCGGCAACGGCGGCCAGGCTCAGCTCGACGTCGTCGTTCGGAACCGCCTCGAGGTAGGCGTCGAAGAGCTGCCCGGTCCAAAGCGATGCGTGTCCCCCCTGGGAATGCCCCCAGGCGATCGTGTCGTAGGACGCCGGGGTGGACCCGCCGTGTTGCTCCGACAGCAGCTGCGCGGTGGCGCGGGCGGCATCGATCGTGTTGGCGGCGGCGATGCGCCCCATGATGTAGGTGTCATCCGGGATGTAGTCGGTGGCCGACACGACCCAACCGCGCTCCAGCATCGTCTGCAGGGCGCCCTCGGCAGGGTCGCCTTTCTTGGCCCCGAAGCCCGAACCCCATGCGACGGCTCCGATGCCGCCCGCCATGGGCCCCCACAGGCCTGTCTCCGGATGGTTGGAGGGCATGCACGCCTGTGCGACGCCAACGGTGCCGTGCGACCAGGCGATCATGGTGCCCGTGCCACGTCCGGGATCGACCACCGGTCCGGCACTCGCGGCGGCCGCCATCCCGCACACCAGCTGCAGGTCGTGCTCGTCGGCGCCGGTGGAGACGTACAGGATCCGCCAGACGTTGGCGTCCTCGGGGAAGCCCTCGGTCTCGGCATTGGTCTTGTCGGGGTCGCTCGCCGACGGAAGATCGGACAACTCAACCGCTTCGACGAGGTCACCCGGGCGTGCACCGTCCGGCACCTCGCCACCGACTCCGTCGGCACCGGCGCATGGCCTGGTCGACGCATCCACTGGCACCGTGGTGGTCGGTCCGGCGCCCGGAACCGAGGTGGGCAGCGCGGAGGTGTCGGCCTTGGAACACGCAGCCACGAGACAGCAGGCGAGCAGTCCTGCCGCTACGGGAACCAGCTTCTTGTGCAGCATGCGGTCCAATCGGACGGAGCCCGCGTCGAATTGAGCGATGGCCGGCCCGGCGTGCGGATCGGCCCGGTCTTCGAAGCCCCGTCTGGTCTGCGCTAGCCTGCCCAGCCGTGCCCCGTGGGGCCTCGCGGGTGTAGCTCAATGGCTAGAGCTCCAGCCTTCCAAGCTGGCTATGCGGGTTCGATTCCCGTCACCCGCTCCAAGCACGGAACCCTTGGGGGCCTTGGGGTTCCGTGCTTTCGCGTTCGGCCTCGCCGTGCAGCTCTGTGGGCTCCATCGCACATCCATCGCACGCGCCCGGCTCGGGGCGTGCGAGCTTCTCCCCCACCGCCGAGGCGATCTCCTCGTCGCGCGAGTCGGTTGCGTGCTGGTAGCGCAGCGCAGCGGCCGGCGACGATTGCCCTAGCCGGCGCATCAGCTCGGCGGTGCTCGCACCCGACTGCGCGGCCACGGTCATGTGCGTATGGCGCAGGTCGTGGAACCTGAACCCATCGGGCAGGCCGGCCTTGCGGCGGGCCTCTCCGAACTTGCCCGAGAAGTTGGACCGGGCGAGCGAACCTCCGAGCGGGCCGACGAACACGAGGCCATCGGGTCCGGCCTCGGAGTGCTCCTCGAGGTGTGCCTCGATGATGGGCACCAGGGGCGGGGGCACCTTGAGCGTGCGGTAGCCGGCGTCCGACTTGGGAGGTCCGAACCCTTCCACACCGATGCCGAGGTGCTCGGCGGTCTTGCGGCTCACCCGCTCGAGCTGTTGCTCGACTGTGATGGTGCGGTGCAGCACGTTCACATGGCGACGCTGAAGCCCTGCGGCCTCCGAGAAGCGCAGGCCCATGAACGCGGCGACCAGGACGAAAGCCTCGAGGTGGTCCTCGATGGCATCGGCGAGCGCCCACACCTGTTCAGCCGTCGCCACAGGACGCTCCGCGCTGCGCTCCACACCCGCGCCCTTGATGTTGCACGGGTTCTTCACGAGGAGGTCATCCTCGACGGCTGTGGCGAGGATGGCGCGCAGCAATCGGTAGCACTTGGCCGCGGCGGTGCCGTGGCCCTTGTCCACCATGCCGGCGTGCCACGACCGAACCGATGCCGACGTGATGCGTGCGAGCTCGGCGTCGCCGAACGTCGGCACAATGTGGCGCTCGAGCTGGGACCGGTACAGCTCCACGGTGCGCGGGGCGAGCTTGCGGCCGCGCGAGGTCACCCGCTCGGCGACCCATCGCTCGGAATAGTCGCGGAACACCTCGCGGCCGGCGTTGGGGTCTATCCATGAGCCTCGGGCGAGGTCGGCCTCGGTGGTCGACGCGTACCGCTCCGCGTCCTTGCGGCGCTTGAACGTCCTGGTGCGTTGCTTGCCGGCCGGGTCGCGGTAACGCACGTCGTAGCGGGTGTCGCCCTGGCCGGTGCTGCGCTTCTCGACGGAGGCCATTACTGGACCTCCTCGAGGTCGTCGGAGTCGGTCACGACCACCACGTACTCGGCCTCGTTGCGTGCCTCGTGGAAGATGGCGAGCACGCGCTCAGGCGCCGCGGTGAATCGCCACACGGGTGCGGGGTCGCCGGTGGTGAGCTCATAGCGGTCGGCGAACCAACACGCTTGGGCCAGGTCCGAAGTCCACGACAGGCCGAGGCGGTGCTCCTCGGGTGCTCCGCGGTAGACCACCACAGGTTCGCTGGGCGGCGGTGCAGGTTTACCGTCGACCGCGAACCCTGCGGCGCCGAACAACTCGAGCCACATCTCGCGGCCGTAGTCGGTGTCCTCTCCTGCGAAGTCGGCGAGGGCTTTGGTCGGGTACTCCGCGCCGGTCCAGGCGTCCCCGACGGCCTCTATTAGTGCGTCAGGCGCCAGCTTGCGGAAGGCCCGCGCCTCCCACAGGAGGGCTGGCGAGGCGTTGCGGCCAATGCGGCCTGACAGGTGGAACCACTCCTCGGTGGTGATAGGTGGGGCGCAGTTCTCGACTGCCTCCAGGGCTGCGTCGAGCGACGGCCATACGTCGCGGAAGCGGTTCGCGGGGGGCGTAGTCTCGCCCATGTCAGTACCTCCTACTTAGGTGCTGGCCACGGCCGGGGGTGTTAGCGCACCGCCCGGCCACTCGGTTGTCTGGCCCACAGTAGTGCGCGGCTGTGTGCCGAGGTCCGTGGTCGGCCGAGCGGGGCTCCTCGAGGGCTGGCAGTATGCGCCGATGGGATTGTTTCGGAGGAGGTCGGAGCCGGCGTTCACGTTGCCGGCCGTGCCACCCGCGGAGGCGACCATCACTCTCGGGGCGTGCAACGAGGTTGTCGGGGAGAGCTTCTACAGCGAAGCTCTCGAGGCCGGACTCGGCGACAACTCTGCGCTCGATGTAGTCGCGGTGCTGCTGCCCGAGCCGAACAATCCGCACGACCGCAAGGCCATCGGCGTGTACGTCCAGGGCCACAAGGTCGGACACCTGTCGCGAGAGGACGCGCGCCGCTTCCGCGAGCGCGTCCTCGAGGGCTGGCGCTCCGCGGGAGTCGCAGCGGTCGGGGCCATCGTCTACCGAGGCGGCTCGAGTGCGTCGGTGGTGCTCGAACCTTCCTACCTGCCGGCGGCGTCGCGACCACGGCTCTGCCTGGCGCTGTCTGCCGCGGGCTTCCGAACGCGCCATGGCGATGTGGACGGCTTCACGCTTCAGGAAAGACCAAAGACGTGGAAGGTGGTCTGGAGTGGTTCGGACCAGGCTGGCCGCGAGGAGAACGTACCGGCGATGGCCGAGGCGCTCCGCGCCGCAGGGTATGACGCGAAGATGCGCCGCGAGGACGGCTACCCGACCATCGTCGTGAGAGCCGTCTAGCTCAGCCACGCGCGCCGACCTCCCCCAGCACCGCTGCGAACTCTGCCCAGCCGGTGCAGTCGACCTCCGACGGTCCGAGGGGGAACAGGCGCCGGTAGTCCTCGAGGGCCACACCGTGGTCGTGTGCCCATTGCCGGCGTGCATCCCGGCGGCGCTGTGATGCCTCACCGGTCACGGCCAGCCACAGCATCCGCGATCGCGGGTACACAGAGGCTTCACCGGGCCACGTCGACCACTCGGCAGGGTCGCACCACTCGGAGACCACCAGAGGGCCACAGAGGTGCTCTGGTGGCTCTGGTGGGGTGCTTGAGGACCGTCGCCTAGCCATGCCGCGCCCACCTCGCACGGGCCGCGTCGCGGGCCTTGCGCTGCGTCACAGTCATCGGCCGCTCGTCGGCCGGCCACGCGATCGCCCCGAGGATCTTCGAGAGCGCCAAGCGACCCTGACGCACCTCCGACACCGCACCGTTCAGGCGTGGCTGGCCGGCGGAACCTTCGACGGTCACCCCGTCGCGGCTGATTGCCTGCTCGAGCGCGGCGATGTCGTCGGCCTGACGCGCCGCGGCTTCGAGCATCGGCAGCTCGTGGTCCTCCAGGTCGAACACGCCGGACAAGTCCTGCCACAGCTTGCGGCCTGCCTTGCCGAGCCCGGTCGGTGTCTTCGGTTGCGTCATGGTGTTCCTTTCGTGGGGTTCACCCGGACCGGGCACCGCCGCACGTGACTGGCGACCCGGCCCGGGTGAGAACTCATGTGGCGCATTGCGCCCGAACTAATCCACAGAACCCTCCGGCCTTGGGGTTGGTGGGGGGAGGGGGTGGTCCCCCTGGGTCAGCGGGTGCCACCTACCCGGGCTGCTTCCTTGGCGACGATGCGGTCCTGACGGATCGCGTCGGTGCGGTCCCGCGGTGACAGTCGACCATCACGGGCTGCTGCTTCTGCTGCGCGTTCCTGCCGGTCGACCTCGGCGCGCAGAGTGTCGACCTCGGCCGCGGTGTTGAGGTGCGGGGTGAATCCGGCGACGATCAGGTCCCAGGGCCGGTAGCTGGCCGGTGCTCCGAGGGGTGAGAGAGCCTCGATGTACCAGAGGCGGGCGTCGTCGCGTCGGCCGTATCCGACATCGGAGACCCTGGTCCGCACACCGTGAACCTTGTTGAACGCGAGCAGACCCTCCTCGCGCTTGCCCCAGGCGTCACGCAACGCGGGCGAAGCGGCAGACATCTTCTTGTCGGGTTCGTCACCCAACAGACCGTGAGCCTCCGCCAGGAGTGCCACAGCGGCGTCGAACGGTGCCCGTAGTGCTTCGATGATCTCGTCGCCGGAGTCACGCAGGGCGCGGGCGGTCTGCTGGTTTAGCACCCTCGTGAGGGACAGACGGACCTCTCGGGCCTTGTCGAGCGCCGCGAGGGTGTACCCCGCGTCGAGGAGCGCCTTGCCGGCATCCGCGGGCTTGAGCGCCCCTGAGGTGATCTTGTCGGCCAGTTCCGCGGCGGGGTCGGGGGTGAGTGCCTGACCGAGCGCGGCGGTGAGCTCAGCGGGTCGGGCGAGCGCCTTCGGTGCTGTGATGCCGAGCCCTTCGAGGTCACGAACGACACGGTCGATGTGTTGTAGCTGGTTTTCCATTGGTGGGGCCTTTCAGTCGTGGGTCTGGATGTGAAGTGCTGCGCCGATCGCGTCGGCGAGCGCCTGGTTGTCGTTCAGCGGGGTCGTGTCGCGCCCCTCGGGTTCGGGGGCGTTGTGCAGCGGGCACGGCGGGGCGTCGCGGCCTTCGAGCACGTGCCGCAGGTGTTCCGCCAACGGCGGGCAGCCACACTGCGGTGGTTCTGGTTGGCAGGGCATTCTCATTTCCTCCTGGGGTTGGGGGGTCTGTTGTGTGACTTGCCGGCGGCCTTGGCCTCGCGTTGGCGCTTCAGGTCGTAGCGGTGCTTCGCCTCGCGGGCCCGCTTGCGACGCCGGGTGCGTGTGTGGCTTCTCGCGGTCATCGGTCGCCCTCCTCGGGGGCCACTCGCTCGAGGGCGTCGGCCAGGGCGAGTGAGAGCTGTATGCGGGTGCCGGTGTCCATGAGGTGAGCGAGGGCGGTGGCGGCCTCGAGGCGTGCCAGCAGTTCGTCGTGGTCGGTGTGTTTGACCTCGCCGGCCAAGTCCTTGTCTGAGGTATCTGTTCTGCGCTCATCCAGCTCACCTCGTCTTCGCCTGCCTATAGGCAGGGGCGAAGTGGCGAGGTCGAGTGGTTGGTTTTGACCTGTTCGCCCGGCGAGGTCGGGGCGAGGTCGGGCGAGGTCGTTTCGGTCGGTCATTCGGCACCTCCGTTCAGGTCGCGAATCCAGCCATGCAGTCGGGCGTTTCGTGGTCCGGTCGATTCGCTGAGGTGGCCCTCGCGGACCGCCCAGTCGAGCGACGCGCGCTTGCGGTCCTTCCCAGCCCGGATGCCGGCCAGGGCGCGCTCCTCGAGCTCGTTGCGGCTGGCCCGGCGTTCGGGGTCGCGCTCGAGGTAGTCACCGACCGCGGCGACCACTTGGGCGTCGAACGCACCGCCGGGGGTGTCCTCGGTTGCGGTGTCGCGTTCGGGTGGCTGGAGCGGTGTCAGCCACAGCTCACCGCTCGATTGCGGTTCCACGTCGACGCGTATGGCCTCCTCACCTCGGGCGCGGGTGCCGTGCCGGTCCTTGGCAACGGTCACCTTGAGGAGTCCTGAGCGGCCGATGGCGAACGGTTTGGGGGCGGTCACGAGGTAGCCGGCTCCGGTCCAGGCGGCGCGCTTTCGCTTTGAGCCGGAGGGGAACAGTGGGTTGTCCTTGGCCTTGGTCGAGTGGTCGACGAGACACACCGCAGGTCCGGCAGCGGCCACCGGCCGCAACACGCGGCGCATCCACGGTCCGACCTCGGCGTCTGAGTCCTCGTTCACGCCGTCGAGGGCGAACGCCTCGCCGAGGCTGTCGAGCACTACGAGGGTCGCCTCGTGCTCGTTCACGAGGTCCACCAGGGTGGCTACAGCACCGGCGACGGTGTTGGTCGGTGCGACGTACACGAACCGTTCACGCAGGGTGTCCGCGGACGCTCCCAAGGCGAGTAGCCGGGCGACTGTCTCGGCGAGGGTGGCCTCGAGGTCGACCCACAGCACCACTCCACCGCAGGCCATCTCCTCCTGTGCGGCCTTGCCGCTCAGCATCGACTTGCCGGCACCAGAGTCGCCATGGACCGAGTTGATGCACCCTCGGTAGAACAGACCGTGAGCGACTACGTGGCCGCTCAGGTTGCGGGGTGCGAGGAGTTCGGGGGTCGGGTCGGGTGTGCGTTCACCGTCCAGGTACTCGCCGATGTCGACGGGTTCCCAGCCCTCGAGGCGCTCAGCTTCGGCGTAGTTCTCCTCGCTCGGCGGTCCACCGTTCGCGGACAGCTCGGCGCGCACCTTGTCGGCCAGGGCTTCGTAGCTCATCGTGGGGCGCTCCGAGGTCGTGCCATGCCGGCGCTCGTGCCGGAGGCGATGGTGGCGAGCGCTTCGGTTTCGCTCAGGCCGATGCGCGAGGCGACCGTGCCGAGCTCCGAGACCGCGTCAGCGTCGAGCTCACCTCCGGCGATGAGCTGGCCGACCGAGAACGCGGCGGTGTTTAGCTCGACGTTTCGCTGGCCCTCGGGTGTCGCGGCGAGGCGGCCGAGGATGCGCTCCAGGGCGGCGGCTCCGTACCGGGTATGCCGGCCCTGTGCTGGGCCTGTGCGGACGGGCCGCCGCGGCTTGCGGGTGAGCAGTCGGGCCAGCCATGTCGGGCAGGGCTCCACGGAGGCGTCGGTGTCGACCGCCTCATAAGTGCCGGTGTCGATGCTCGAGCCGGCTCCCACCACGAACCCACCATGGCCGCGGGTGTCGATGCCCTCGGCGAGCCTGCCAGCGGTATTGCGGAGCTCCACGCCGGCGGGTTGCTCGAAGTAGGCGTGGAGTCCGTCGTTCGGTGTGACCACGGTGTAGGTGCCGGTCGCCGGGTCGTTGTGGGCGTCGCGGAGCTTGAACCACTCACCGGGGCCATTCGCTCCGCCCTTGCCGTCCAGGTCGACCACGAGTAACCCGGACGGCCCGCAGGCGATGCCGTAACCGGCGCCGGGGTGCCTCTCCCAGTAGTCGCGCAGCCGGTCTACATCACAGGTAGCGCGCTGTTCCCAGCGGTCAACCGCGGGCAGCTTGGACCGGGGCCGCAGCGGGAACACGTGCCAGCCACGGGCGGCCGCGGCGAGGGCCGCCTCGAGGCTCATCGCTCGACCTCCTCGAGCAGCTCCAGCAGTACGTCGACGTGGCAGGGCATCTCCAGCGGGCAAGCACAGGCGAGCGCCGTCGCGTCGCGAAGTGGTTCCAGCCACCTCGGGTCCTCGCTAAGTCGCTCAGCAGCGAAGCGCCGGTAGCTCTCGACCGCCCTCTCGTGCCCAGCGTGGAGCGTTACCAGGTGCTCGTTCACCCGGTACGGGTTGCCCCACCTCGAAGTGCGGCCCACCCACCGGGCACCCTCGGGCAGCTTGCCGTCGCGTCGCGGGTAGTGGCTCAGTCGAGCCGGACTCACTCGGAACCACCACCTACGCACATGATGGCGGGCAGGGTTGCGTAGAGCTCCTCGGCGCGCACCCGTTCGGGGCCGCTCAGGGCCTCGATGGCATCGCGCACGGTGTTGCGCTCCTCGGTGAAGCGCGGACCCATGAGGTCGAGCAGCTCGGTCATGCGGTTTGCGCGTGCCTTCAGCTCCTGTGTGTGCATCTCGGCTACGTCGCGCATCGCCTCGAGCTCGGGCAGTCGCGCCGAGCTGGCCATGTCGCGGGTGATGGGGCCGAGCGGCAGACCGGGGCGGGTGATGCCTGACTCGGAGTACCGCACCGCGAGGCCGGCGAGCACCGGCCAGTGTTCTGCGGCTCGGTCCTCGCACACCCTGTTCACCCACGACAGACACCGGGGCTCCAGCAACGGGCTCAGCTCGCCGAGCTCGCTGTGTAGGGAGTCCTGGGCGATGCTGCACGCGGCGTGCAGCTCGGAGCCCAGGACTCTGGGCGAGAGCTTGCCAAGCACCGACGTCACGGTGGGCACCTCCTCGGGTGCCAGCTCGAACAGGCGCAGGAGTCGCCCGGCGGCACGCTCCACAAGCTCGAGCTCCGCCACGCTGTCGCGCTCGAAGCTCGCAGCACCGGCTTGCTCCAGCAGCTTGGCAACCTCGTGTGTGAACTCCACCAGGTAGTCGGGTGCTTCGCTCACTCGGAATCACCACCCGGCACAAGCTCAGTGCTCTGCTCACGCGGGAGCTCGGCGCTCTGCTCACGCGCCAGCTTCGCGGCGTACTCCTCGAGCGCCTCGGTCGACACGAGGCGGCGCCGGCCGATTCGCACGGTCGGTATCTCCTCCTGGTCGACCAGCTCGAGGAACTTGGTCCTGCCGATGCCGAGGGCCTCCCAGCCTTCGGACAGCGGGTTCAGTATTCGCTGCATCGTGTGTCCTCCGTGGTTCGGGATGAGACACACGGAACACCGAGTAGCCTTTGGACATCAACGGAACACGCCAAATGTCCAAAGAATCTTCTGGAGGGCTCAGCGCCACCCTCGTGCTCAAGGACCATCGCCGCGTTCGTGCTGGCGACAAGTCCAGGGCGCCGACGACCTTCGCCCTGTCGATGTCGGGCACACCGAGCGCGACGGTCGTGGCAGCGCGGCGCGCCGAGGAGGACCGGGGCACGCGTCGCGTGTGGTGGCCCGGGGTCGTGCGGATTCGCGACGAGTGGCGGGATGGCCAGGATGACGCGCACCGGAATCGCCCGCTCGTACCGGAGGGCTTCGAGGCCGTCGTGACCTTGAGCCACGACGAACACAGCGACCGCATCGTGTGTACCGGCTTCGAGCTTCGCTGCACCGACCTGACCCGGCCGGTGTCACGCGGGGCCATCCTCGAGGCGCGCATGGGCCGGCTCATTCGACTTGCGCACGCGGTCCTCTCGGGCACCGAGGACGCGCCACAGGACGTACTCGCCGAGGCGCTCGCAGGTGTGTGGTCGCGGCGAAAAGGTGGCCGTGGGTGGCACACGGCGACCGCGGAGGAGCTCGACCTGTTGCAGGGCTCGACCGCTCGAGGTGCCCGGCGGTCTGCTGGCGCGAACACGAGGACGCTCGCCCAGAGGGCCTACAAGGCTGCCCTCGATGCCGGCGAGCAGTGGGTCCCCGCGGTGCGCGAGGTGATTGCGGCCGAGGAGCCCGGGGCGAGCCTCGCGGACGGTGCTATCCGCAAGCGTGTGGAGCGGTGGCGGAGAGCCTCACCCGACGATTGGCCTCGGCCTGGTGGTGGCCGGCCGGCCAGGGATGAGAGCTAGCCGCACCGCTCCTAGGGCCGCTCCATCGCACATCCATCGCACATGCGCCGCCATTCGGGGCGATTCGCGAGGTGTCGTCCCCTTGAAAAGTGGCCCAACGGACCCCAGCGACATCGCCCAAGGGGTCCTTCCAAGCTGGCTATGCGGGTTCGATTCCCGTCACCCGCTCGCAGAGCGCCGCCGTTCGGATGCAGCAGGGATGTGCGACACTCCCTGCTGTGGGTGACCCAATCGGGGCAGCAAACCGGATCGAACGCCTGGTGGGTGTCTACGACGCCGATGGCACGCTGCGCGGTGAGGTGACCTACTGGGTCTCCAAGCGCCTTGGTCGCGCCCACTGCGCGCTGTGCGACATCACACACGGCAGCGTGCGCGAGCGACCCGACTGGCGCCGCTGCCGCGATTCCCTGCCGGTACCCTTCGAGACCTACCACCGCGACGACCAGCCCGACGCTGTGCGTGAGATTGCGGCGGACCTGCCCGCGGTGGTGGCCATGACCGGAGGCGGAGTCGTGGTGATGCTCGGACCCGACGACCTGGAGGCCTGCGAGGGGTCGCCCGAGAGGATGGCCTCGGTTCTCGAGAAGGTCGCCGGGGACCTCGGATTGAGCTGGCGCTGACCGGCAGCCTCAGCCCAGGGGAACGGGGTCCCTCGAAGCTATGTGTCCGGGTCGCGGTTCGGTGCCCCCGAAGGGAGCGACCAGGGTGTTCTCCACCGAGTTGAACACGAGGAAGAGGTTCCGGCGCGGGTACGGGGTGATGTTGCCGTTGGAGCCGTGCATGCAGTTCGAGTCGAACAGCAACGCCGAGCCGGGAGGTGCCACGACCTGGGTGATGCCGTGGGCGGACGCGAGCTGCTCGAGGGCACGGTCACTGGGCACCCCGTAGTGCTGGGAGCGCAACGACTCGCGGTAGTGCTCCTGCGGAGTCTCACCGACACACCCCACGAATGTCCGGTGCGAACCCGGCATGACCATCAGGCTCCCGTTGTCCGCCCGGTTCTCCGTCAGGTTGATCGAGACGCTGACAGCCCTCATCTCGGGCATGCCGTCCTCGAAGTGCCAGGTCTCGAAGTCCGAGTGCCAGTAGAACTCCTTGCCCCTCAGGCCGGGCTTGAAGTTGACCCTGCTCTGGTGGATGTAGGCCTCCGACCCGAGGATCTGCCGCACCCTGCCGAGCAGCCTCGGGTCGGAGGCCAGCTCCGCCACGCGCCCGCTCAGCTCGTGGATCTGGAACACCGAGCGCACGGTGTCGGAACCGGGTTCACGGATCACCCGCTCGTCCCTGCTCCCCATCGCGGCGGCCACCGCTTCGAGCTCGTCGTCCAGGGAGCGCACCTCTCGGTCATCCAGCGCCTCCTCGAGGAGCAGGAAGCCATCGCTCTCGTAGCTGGCCAGTTCCTCGGTGGTCATGGGGCCCGGGACCCGGTCACCCCACACCACTGGCTCCAGCCGGCGGACCGGCGAAGGTTCGGACGACACCCGCGAGACGTACGCGCTCATGACCGTGCTCACCGCGTGGCCTCGCTCCCCGGGGGCGCGGGATAGGCACCGCTCTCGTCGTGCACTTCCCGACCGGTGACCGGGGGGTCGAACACGCAGACCATGCGGAGCTGCGTCTCGGCATGCACCGTGTGGCGGTCGTGGCGGTCGAGCAGGTACATCGTGCCGGGGGCGAGTGCATGCTCCTGGCCCGTCTCGCGGTCCACGAGGGTTCCGCGACCCTCGATGCAGTAGACCGCCTCGATGTGGTGCTGGTACCACATCTCGGTGGTCGTGCCCTCCTTGATGATCGTGTCGTGCAGGGAGAACCGCTGGCCGTCGTCGGCCAGCAGCAACCGCCGGGATCTCCAGGTCTCCGCCTCGACGTCGCGCTCGGTTCCCTCGATCTGCTCGAGACTGCGGACGATCATCGCACTGCCCCCACCGCTGAGCGAACCGCCGACCGGAAGGTTCCGAGACCGTGTTCGAGTTCCTCCTCGGTGATCACGACCGGAGGCATGAGCTTCGCCACCTCGCCGTGGGGACCGGACGTCTCGAGTATCAGTCCGCGCTCGAAGCAACCGGACACGACCGCCGAGGTCACCGCGGGATCGTCGAACACGAGCCCCTGGGCCAGCCCGCGACCACGATGGTCGGTGTGGTCGAGCTCAGCGACGAGTGACATCAGCTCCTTTTCGACCATGCCGGCCTTCGCGTCCACCTCGCTCGCGATGTCGGATGCCTCCCAGAGGTCGAGTGCCGCCGTGGCGGTCACGAAAGCAGGGTTGTGGCCACGGAAGGTGCCGTTGTGCTCCCCCGGTTCCCACACGTCGAGCTCCGGGCGGAACAGCGTCACCGCCATCGGCAACCCGTAGCCGCTGAGGGACTTCGACAGGCAGACGATGTCGGGCACGATCCCGGCGCGCTCGAACGAGAAGAACGGTCCGGTTCGACCGATGCCCATCTGGATGTCGTCGACGATCAACAGGATGTCGTGCTCCCTGCAGATCGACGAGAGGCGCCTGAGCCAGGATTCACTGGCGCTCTTCAGGCCCCCCTCTCCCTGGGTCGTCTCGACTATCACCGCAGCCGGTTCGTCCACACCGCTGCCCGCGTCGGCGAGGATCAGCTCGAAGTAGTCGAGGCTGCTGCCCTCGTCGAGGTAGTCGCAGTAGGGCATCACCGAGGAGTGCGACAGCGGCACGCCGGCACCTCCGCGCTTGAGGGCGTTGCCGGTCACCGCGAGGGAGCCGAGGGTCATCCCGTGGAAGGCGTTGGTGAAGCTGATCACCTCTTCGCGACCGGTCACCTTCCGGGCCAGCTTCAGGGCCGCCTCCACCGAATTGGTGCCGGTCGGCCCCGGGAACTGGACCCTGTAGTCGAGCCCACGGGGTTCCAGCACCACTGCATGGAACCTCTCGAGGAACTCCCGCTTCGCGGTGGTGCTCATGTCGAGGCTGTGCACGACGTTGTCGCCACTCAGGTACTCGAGGAGTGCAGCCTTGAGGTGCGGGTGGTTGTGTCCGTAGTTGAGCGCGCCCGCCCCGGAGAAGAAGTCGAGGAACTCGCGACCGGTCTCGTCGTAGATGTGGCACCCGTTGGCCCGTTCGAACACTGCCGGCCAGGTGCGGCAATAGCCGCGCACTTCTGACTCGAGGTCGGTGAATACATTCACGTGGGAATCACTCCTGAGGGGGGTGTTGCGCTCCGGCGGACCACTCTGGTCCCACTCACATGGGGTCACCTACCAGGGGGCCGGGTCGCACCGGGGGGCAGCTCTGGGGACGCCCGCACCCGGCACCGACGCGGCCACAGCCCTGCGGGAAACCATCCCCACGGTCTTGCGTCGGACGCTCTGTGTTGTGTCCCCGACCGTACAAGCGGCGGCGGGCTCACTCAAGCACCACCCCGAGCGGTGCCGCTCCCGTCGACGGATCGCTCAGCGAAACGGCCCGATGCGGATCAGGCGTTCCGGTTCGTGTTCGTCGGGGAAGTGCCCGCTCACCATGAGCTCGCTCTCGAGCGACCGTGCCGAGTGGCGTTCCGCCAGCGCCGCGAACATCGTCCGGCTGGGCACGTTCCCGGGCGTCACGGTCGTCTCGAGGTGGGTCCCCCCGTGGCGCGCCGACACGGCGACCATCTCGTCGAGCATCGCCGCCGCGATGCCCTTGCGACGGTGCTCGGGTGACACCGCCACCTGCCACACGAGCAGCACCGACGGGTCGTCGGGCCGCATGTAGCCGGTGATGAACCCTGCCAGCCCGGTCCCGTCGGGGGCCACTGCGACGACGGAGGTGGCCGAGAAGTCCCGGCACCACAGCAGGTACGCGTAGGAGGAGTTCACGTCGAGCTCCCCCGCAGCGGCCGCCAGCCGCCACATCGCTGCGCCGTCGTCCATCGTCGGGCTGCGGATCTCGATCTCGTCGGGCATCGGTCGAGTATGGCCCACCCCGGCGGGACGACCTAGCGTCACCGGGCGATGAGCGACACCAGCGCAGATCCCACCGATGAGCAGACAGCAAGGGTCAACGAAGCCATCGACGAGCTCCTGGCACGTCACGACCCCACCGGGTGCCCGGCGGTCGAGTTCAGGGGCCACCAGTACGACGCGGGACTCGCCTGGGTGCACCACGACGAGGGGGCCGGGGGCATGTCGGTGCGCCCCGAGCTGCAGTCACTGGTGGAGCGCCGCCTCGCCGAGGCCGGTCTGGGAAGCCGTCCCGCAGCGGAGTTCTTCCTGCACCTCGCGGGTCCGACCATCGCGACGCACGGGACCCAGGCACAGCGCGACCGGTTCCTGCGTCCGATGTTCACCGGCGAGGAGATCTGGTGCCAGCTCTTCAGCGAGCCCGGCGCCGGGAGCGACTTCGCCGGACTCGGCGCACGCGCCGTGAAGGACGGCGACGAGTGGGTGGTGAACGGACAGAAGGTCTGGAACACCCTCGCCCACCTCGCCGACCGGGGAATGCTGGTCACGAGGTCGGATCCGTCGGCGCCGAAGCACAAGGGCATGACCTACTTCGCGTGCGACATGCACGCCGAGGGGGTCGAGGTGCGCCCGCTGCGCCAGATCACCGGCGAGGCCGAGTTCAACGAGGTGTACCTGACCGATGCCCGCATCCCCGACGGCGACCGCATCGGTGGTGAGGGAGAGGGCTGGCGGGTGGCCCTGACGACCCTCGGCAACGAACGCTCCGCCATCGGGGGGGCCGGGTCGCAACCCAAACGGGGATCCGGTCCGGTCAAGGGGCTGGTCGAACTGTGGAACTCGCTTCCCGAGCACCGCCGCAGCGCGGTGGCCCGCGACCGGGTTGCCGACGTTTGGATCCACGCAGAGGTGCTGCGGTTGACCAACCTCAGGGCCGCGGCGGCCCGCAGCGCGGGAAACCCCGGCGCCGAGGGTTCGATCGCCAAGTTGGCCTTCACGAGGCTCAACAAGGAGCTCACCGAGCTCGAGGTGGACCTGCTCGGCACAGAGGGTGCAGTCGGCTACGACTACACCTTCCGCCGTCCCGAGACGCTCTCGGTCACCGGGGAGGACCAGGGACCCCGCTACGCCTTCCTGCGGGCGCGTGCGAACTCGATCGAGGGGGGCACCAGCGAGGTGATGCTCAACATCCTCGGCGAACAGGTGCTGGGCCTGCCGCGCGAGCCGCGTGTGGACCGCGACATCCCCTGGAACGAGGTGCCGCGCAGCTGAGCGACTGCGCTCCGCTCAGCGCATCGACCGGAACGCTGCACGGACCTCCTGCACGAACGACTCGGGCTGTTCCATGGCCGCGAAGTGCCCGCCGCGGTCGAGTGCGTTGAAGTGCCGCAGGTCGGTGAAGCGCTTCTCCGCCCAGCGCCGCGAAGTACGGAAGATCTCGGCGGGGAACACCGAGACCGCCGAGGGACAGGCGACCTCGCCCAGATCGACGTCCTTGTAGGACTCCCAGTACAGGCGTGCCGAGCTGCCCCCGGAGTTGGTGAGCCAGTACACCATGACGTTGTCGAGCTGGCGCCGGGCCGGCACCGCGCTCAGCGGGTCGCCGTCGTGGTCCACCCACGCCCAGAACTTCTCGGCGATCCAGGCCATCTGGCCGACCGGCGAATCCGCGAGGCCGTAGGCGAGCGTCTGTGGCCTGCTGGACTGGATGCTCGCATAGCCGTCACCGGAGTTCAGGTGGCGGTCCAGGTCCGCCAGGCAGGAGGCCTCCTCGTCGGTGAGCGACTCCATCGTCTCGGGATCCGGCGGAACGACCGCCATGTTGGTGTGGATGCCCACGAGGTGGTCGGTGTGGTGGGTGCCGATCCGGGTCGTCACCAGGGAACCCCAGTCCCCGCCCTGGGCACCGAAACGTTGGTATCCGAGGCGCAGCATGAGCTGCTCCCAGGCGGCCGCCACCCGGGGGACTCCCCAACCCGGCCGGTCGGGCTTGTCGGACCAGGCGTAGCCCGGCAACGACGGCATCACCAGGTGGAACGCATCGGCCGGGTCGCCGCCGTGTGACGTCGGATCGGTGAGTGGCCCGATCACGTCCAGGAACTCCACGATCGAACCCGGCCAGCCGTGGGTCATCAACAACGGCAACGCGTCGTCGTGCGGCGAACGGACGTGCAGGAAGTGGATCGCCAGGTCGTCGATGACGGTGCGGAAGTTCGGAAGTGCGTTCAGCCGGTCCTCGGTCTCGCGCCAGTCGTACGCCTCGACCCAGTGACGTGCCAGGTCCATGGCGTAGCGCAACGGCATGCCCTGGGCCCAGGGCTCATCGCTGCCCGCGACGTTCTCCTGTTCGGGCCAGCGCACCGAGCGCAACCGCCGGCGGAGGTCCTCCAGCTGTTCCTCGGGGTGGTCGATGGTGAAGGGCTGAATCTCCGTTGTCACGGAACCCGAGACTAGGAGCAGCGAGCCCCCGCTGCGACGGACTCAGCTCGCCCTGTGCTCCAAGGACGCACTGTTCATGCAGTAGCGAAGCCCTCCCGGGCCGGGACCGTCGGGGAACACGTGCCCGAGGTGCGCGCCACAGTTCGCGCACCGGACCTCGGTGCGGACCATGCCGTGGGATCGGTCCTCGACGGTCTCGACCGCCGCGGTGTCGGCAGGATCGGTGAAGCTGGGCCAGCCACTGCCGGACTCGAACTTGGTGTCGCTGTCGAAGAGCACCGCGTCGCACACGATGCAGTGGTAGGTGCCGTCCTCGTGGTGGTTCCAGTACCTACCGGTGAAAGCCGGTTCGGTACCGGCCTCCTGGGTGACCTTCCACTGCAGCGGGTCGAGTCGGGCACGGAGCTCTTCGTCATCGGGCCGCCCGGGACGTCTGGCACCCCCGGCGGACTCCTCGGGTTCGGTGCTGTCCATGCCCGAACGCTACCGCGGACCCAGCAACTCCTCGAGCAGCCCCGCGGGCATTCCCATGCCGGTGTCCCCGCCCCGTTCAGCCTCCACGTCCCGACCCGGGTCCTGCTCCGGTTTCTCGTCTGCGGGCTCACCGCTGCGGGCGAAGGGGTTCGGAGGGCCCGGTTCACTCGGAGGGCCCTGTTCAACGGTGGGCCTCGGGTGATCGGGCGCACCGGGGCCGTGGCGCTCGGGCCCGGGGTCCCCTCCGGCGGGCCAGCTGCCCACTGCGTCGAGCGGGGTGAGCACCATCCAGTCCGTCGGGACCTGCGCCGCGATCTCGGAGCGCAGGCCGGTGACGTGCAGGACCAACGAGTCGTGACCGCCGCTCAGCCCCAGTGCGACAGCGGGCGGTTCGGCGGGCGGTTCGGGGGTTCCGGAGCCCTCCACCGGGGGCTCCGCACCTTGTGGGAGCTCGACGTCTCCGGGGTCGTCGTGCGGAGCGGGCCGCCCGGGGGCATCGAGAGGTTCGGTCCCGTGGGCCCCCTCTTCCACAACGGGGTGTGGGCCATCGGAGGAATCCACCAGCACCTCCGCGACCTCCACCACCTCTTCCAGCTCGTGTGGCTCCACTCGTTCCACGGACTCTGCTGCCACGGACTCTGCTGCCACGGATTCTGCGGCTTCCGGGAGCTGTGCTCGGGCGGCGGGTGCTGGGCGGGGGCGAGGTGCAGTGCCGGGGGGTGCAGTGCTGGGTGGTGCAGGGCCGGGGCGGGGTGCAGGGGGAGCCTGGCTCCCGGGACGCGGCCCACCGGCGAGCACCGGATTGGGTCCGAACCGCCGGCCCCCCGTGGAATCCGCGGCGCCCGTGGCCCACACGGGTGGGGCTCCGAACGCTCCCACCAGCTCCGGGGAGTCGTCGTCGCGGCTCACCGACATCGCCCCGGGAGGCAACGGGGGCTCGGCCGCTCCGGCGTACCCGTCCCGGCTGTCGTCGACGGTGCGCAACAGGTATCGAAACGCGACGAACACCGCAACGGCGAGCACCAACAACACGATGCCCAGAACCTCGATGCGCAGCGAACTCACAGGGTCCGATTCTGTTCGATCGGCGACGTCCTGCGGTGCATCCCGGTTCGCGGACCGGACCCGTGATCAGGTCGAGGTGGAGGTCACGGGGTTGCCACCGGCCGGGAGCCGGGCTGCCCGCTGCAGCTCATGGGGGCCCACCAGGCCCACGAGCCTGCCCTCGTGGAGTACCAGAGCGTGCGCGGATGCGCCGATCCGGCCGACGAGGTCACCCACCGGGTCGGACGGCGAGACCAGTGCGGCGGCATCGAGGCCGTACATGACGGCGGAGGCCTCGGTGACTCCCCAGCGCTCCGCCGGGACCCGCCGGACCTGCTCCATGGTCAACAGGCCACGGATCTGCTGGTTCGGGTCCACCACGGGCAGTGCCGTTTGCGAGCTGGTTGCGAACGGTCCGTGGACGGCTTCGGCGATGGTCGCCCGCATCGAGGTGACCTGGACCGGGTGCAGCATCACCGACGACACCGGTACCCCACCCAGGGCCGCCCTGGTGGCGTAGTAGGCCAGCTCGGCGCGGGCGGCACTGAACAGGAAGGCACCGATCAGCACCGTCCAGAGCCCGCCCATCGTGCCGGTGAACCACATCTCCGCGAAACCGGCCGCCACCACGAGGCCTGCCACCACCATCCCCACCCGTGCGGCGCCGGCCATGCCCGATGCCCGGTCGCCACGGATCTTCCAGAGGACCGAACCGAGGATCCGGCCTCCGTCGAGGGGTGCTCCCGGCAACAGGTTGAACACCGCGAGGAACACGTTGAGCACGGCGAGGTAGCCGAGCATCACGACCCACACGCGTGGACCGTTCGCGTAGCCGACCAGGAGCGAGAGCGCGAACGAGGCGGCGGCGAAGACGAAGCTCGCAGCCGGTCCGGCTGCTGCGATCCGGAACTCCGCACCGGGACCCGGCGGATCGGATTCGAGTTCCGCGACCCCGCCGAAGAGCCACAGTGTGATCCCGCGCACGCCGACGCCGTTGCGCCGGGCGACGACCGAATGGGACAGCTCGTGGATCAGGAGTGAGCCGAGGAACAGCAGGCTTCCGACGATGCCCACGCTCCAGTAGACGATCGGCAGGCGCTCCGGCACGACCGCGGGGAGCAGCCCTTCGGCGAACGACCACGCGAGCAGCCCGGCGATCAGCAGGGTGGAGAACTCCGCCGAGACATCGACCCCGGCCAGGCGACCGAGTGACACACCACGTGAACGCATGACCCAAGTCAACCATGCCCCCGGTTCGGGAGTCCCGCGGGACGGGCACCACCATGCCGTAGCGGACCGCGACCTCAGCCTGGGGCCACGAAACGCAGCTCGCGGACCCCGTCACGGGGTTCGAGCGAAGCAGGTTCGAGTCGGTACCCGCCGGGGTGCTCCAATTCGGTCAGGTCGTGTGGACGCAGCGAGGGGTTGCGAACAAGGTGCGCCACGAGTGCCCCCTTCAGGGCCTTGTTCCAGTGGCTCACCGCCTTGAGTTCACCGCTGCGATCCGGTGAGAGGAACACCGCCGTGTTGACCACCCGGTGCGACGTCGCGCCCAGGGCCGCGGCGTGCTCCCCGGGGAGCAGGTTCCACAGCTCGGTGCCCTTTGCGTGCTGCTCGACGAAATGTGTCAGCTCGGGGCGCCACCAACTCGACAGACGACCCATCGGCTCCAGGTTCGCCGACATCTTGAGCCGGTAGTCCGGGATCATCTCGTGTGGGGCGACCACACCCCAGAGCCCGCTTGCGATCAGAACCGTGCGGTCGAGGCGGTCCGCCACCGACGGCGACATCGTGTCGAGCTCGAGGTGCTGGTATAGCACCCCGTCATAGCGTTCGATGGCGGGCAGCGTCGGTGCCTCCGGGAGCGAGGAGTCCGCGTCGACGGCGCGTTGCAGCGCATCGCCACGAACCCCGAAGAGCCGCGCCAGGGTGCCCGGTGCCAGCTCGCGGCGCTCGTTGCGGCCCATCAGGTCGCCCAGCGCTTCCACCACTGCCCGACGTTGCGCGTACAGGGGGTGCCCACCGGCACCGGGAACCCGGTGCCAGGCGGGGCCCTCCCCGCCCAGGGCCTTTCCCTCCGAAGGGGGTATCAGGATCGTCCGCCTACGTGCCATCAGCCGGGTTGCCTCGCTTCCATGGATGTCTCCGACACCTTGATCGCAGCCGGGTCGACGACCTCGAGGTCGTCGGTGTCGAGCGTTCGCAGGGTCCCGAGGTCGGTGTCGTCCCAGCGCGCGTCGGGGGTACCCGCGAGCGAGAACGCCCCTCCGGTGTCGCCTATGACCACCCCGTGGTCCCTGATCGCCTCGGCGATCACCCTCGCCTGGGGACCGAGCCCCGAGAGGTCCACGTCGTCCCGCAGGCGCAGCCAGGTTCCCATGGGCGGTGCGTCCGGGTCGTCGCTCGGACCGTCGCTGGCCTGCGCAGGCCACACGTGTTCACCGGAGACGACCGGCGACCCCGCGAAGATAACGTGGCCGACCGAACCCGACGCCACCTCCTCGTAGGTGAAGTCCATCGGCTGCATCGGCAGGTGCGACGCCGTCGTGCCGCCGACCCCGAACTCGAGGGAGTCGAGGTCCCACAGCTTGCCCGATCCGGCGCGCCAGACCCCGAAGTCCCGGCGCAGGTGCCAGAGTTCCCACATCTCGCGGCGCTCCAGGTCGATTCCTATGTAGTGCTCGTCGATGCCGTAGTTGGGCATCGACTGGATGTAGGCGGGCTCGGTTATCGGATAGGGCCCGGGATGGCTGTTGCGTTCGAAGGTGAGGTCCACATCGCGTCGGGGTGTGGAGTCGTCGACCAGGTTGAACGGCTTGCCCGAGACCATTCCGTCGCGCACCTGTGAGGATGCGGCCGGGTTCAGGCCGAGTGCCCCGAGCGCCTCGATCATCTCGTCGGAGCGTTCATGCACCGGCAGGTCCCCCACCGGCCGGTAGAAGAACGCGGATTCGGGGAACAACCTCGGAAGCGCAGGGAACTCCGGGACGAAGAACGGCGGCGGGCGCATCGTCCAGGTGAGCACCAGCAGCGCCACGAGCACGATCGCCGACGCGACGGTCACGACCGGCCGCTTCCTGACGCCGCGGCGGCGCCGGGCGAGACGTACCAACAGCGCTGAGCCGAGCACGAGTGCGCACAGCACCGTCAGCAGCGCCACCAGCACGAACAGCCCCACGCGTGTGCCGGGAAGCATCACCTCCGACGGCCCGAGGATGTCGCTCTGGTCCATGTGCGCCCCCGGCAGGATTCGAACCTGCGACCACGGGATTAGAAGTCCCACGCTCTGTCCAGCTGAGCTACGGGGGCGGGTCCTGCACGGTATATGATGCTCGGCCTTGCCATGGTGGCCGTAGCTCAGTCCGGTTAGAGCGCCAGGTTGTGGCCCTGGAGGTCGGGGGTTCAAGTCCCCTCGGTCACCCCATGCGAGCGGCAGAGCCACCGGTTCGGACAACTCTGCGGCGTCGCGAACGGAACTGCCCCGAAGCGCTTCTCCTGAACGGGAGCGCTGCGGGGCAGGTTCGCGAGGATTGCTCGGGTCAGCTCAGTCGGCGCTTCGCCATGATCAGGCCCCCGGCCACCGCCATCAGCAGCAGGACCGCGCCCGCCCAGAGCCAGCCGCCGCTGCCCGGGTCGCCTTCCTGGACGGGGATCGCGGCTGCGACCTCGTCGTCGGCACCGTAGGCCGCCTGGGAGAGCGACTCCGGCGGGCCCTGCACCGAAGCCGAAGCGTTGTCGGCCGAAACGACTGCGTAGGGAGCTTCCGCGAGCTCCTCCAGCGTCATGACACTCGAGGCGACCGCCGGGCCCGCGATCGTTGGCGTGTAGCGCTTCAGGGTCCCGCTGTCGACCACCGGCAACGGTCCGCCGGCACCGGCCGGCGCGCTGGTCGGAACGATGCCCGGCACCAGTGTGGAACCCGCTCCGGGCATCGCCACCGAGCCAGCGCCCGGTGCCACGGTCGTCGGTGCAGCCGTCGTGGGTGCGGCCGTCGTGGGTGCAGCCGTCGTCGGGACAGCCGTCGTCGGGACAGCCGTCGTGGGTGCAGCCGTGGTGGGTGCAGCCGTCGTCGGAGCGGCCGTGGTGGTCGTGGTGGTGGTCGTGGTGGCTGGCACCTCCTGTGTGCAGCCTCCGAAACAGAACGACGCGTCCGCTTGCGACCCCGGGCTGAGCAGGAATGGGGTCGCACCATCGCTGGCAGGATCAGGAGACCCCGCTTCGGGGAAGCTGATCGCCACACCCGGGAACCAACTCGGCGAGTACTGCTCCCCGGTGTCCGGATCCACCATCACCATGCCGGCGTCCTCGCTGCACCCGAACACCCCGACCCAGTAGGCACCTGCACCGAGGCCCGGGATCTCGAAGTCACCGTTGGAATCGACCATCGCCATTCCGATGAGCTCGTCGGGAACGTAGGCCACCACGCAGGAGGGCTGGATCACCCCACCCGAAGCGGTGCGCACCGATCCGCTGATCGTCGCCGGCTCGGCCTGCGCCATCGCCAGGTCGAGTACGACGCCATCTCCCTCGGCCAGATCGAAGGCATGGGTCTCCTGTACGAGACCGCGGCCCGTCTCGCAGTCGGTGAAGGTGAGCACCTCCTGTCCGGGCAGCAGACCGATCGAGTAGTAGCCGTCGTCGTTGCTGGTCTCCTGCTCACCCAGCCTGCTGCCGACGCAGACCCCACCGGCGGGTGCTCCGTCGCTCGTTATGCGGCCCTTGACCCTGGCGGCGCGCACGAGGTCGGCCTCGAGGGGAGCGGTGTCACCCCTGACCACGTCGACAGACGTGAGTTGTGCCAGGTCGTGAACCAGCGGATCGAGCACACCGTCGTGGAACTCCGGGATCCAGGTGCCGCTGTCGGACCAGTTCCAGTCCTCGTCGCAGTTCGAGTAGTGAACCAGGTAGCTGCCGGAGGGAATCGCGCCCGTCTGCCAGGAGCCGTCGTCCGCGGCCCGGGCCCAGCCCACGGATCGCCACTGGTCGTTGCGTGCCGACTCGGCATCGATCGCCGTGACGCACACACCCGTCGCCGGGTTGCCCGCCGCGTCGCGCACCACCCCGTCGAGGTTGGCTCCGAGTTCGAGGCTGAAGTCATAGGGTCCGTTGTCACCCTCAGCGAGCGACACGGTCGGCGCGGGTTCGCTCCACATCGGGGAGCCGTCCTGGAACCCCTGGACCAGTTCACTGGAGTCATCGCATCCGTTCGCGGTCAGGGAGTAGTCCCCCAGCGGTGAGAGGATGCGGTAGTTGCCCCCCTTGTCCGTGTGGGTGCCGGCGACCCAGTCCCACCCGTGCTCGTGCACCGACACCACGCCCACGCAGGCATCGGCACG
Organism: Microthrixaceae bacterium; assembly: GCA_023958095.1. Taxonomy (GTDB): domain Bacteria; phylum Actinomycetota; class Acidimicrobiia; order Acidimicrobiales; family Microtrichaceae; genus JAMLGJ01. Next base: position 42,436 of record JAMLGJ010000003.1, on the reverse strand, counting down.
GGCCGTGCCCTCCTCGTCGTAGACGGTTCCGGTGACCACCGCGCCGGGCTCGACAGTCATGTCGAAACGGTTCTCACCCGGACCCACCTCGACGGTGGGTGGGTTGTCGGTCCACTCGGTCACGTCCGGATACCAGGTCTCGAGGAAGTCCTGCTCGCCGTCGCAGTCACTGAACCACAGCGCGTAGGTCCCGGGCGGCACCACGAACCGGTAGTTGCCCTGATCGTCGGAATGGGTGCCACCGACCCAGTTCCAGGAACCGTCGAGCACTTCCTGCGCCGAGACGCAGGCCGAGGACACGGCCTGTGACCGGCTGTCCTGCACTGTGCCGGTCACGACCGCCCCGGACTGCATCACCGCGTCGCCCAGGTCGAACTCGCCGACGGTCGGCACCTTGACGGCCTCGGCCTTGTCAGCTGCGGTCGTTCCCGGATACCAGCTGGTCGAGAAGCGCTGTTCGTTGGAGCAGTCGTTCATCTGGATCCGCACCACCTGGCCTGCAGGCAGGCGTCCCCAGAGGCGGCCGTCCTCACCGCTGTAGCCGAGCCACATCTGCTCCGAGCCCGGCTCCGAGTCGAAGGGCCCGTAGTTGACACACACGTCGCCCGCGGGATCTCCGGATTCGTCGACCACACGCCCAGTGACATCCACTCCGGGCACCACGACGATGTCGACGCCTTCGACCTGCTCGGAGGCACCGACATCGACTGCCTGGGCCTGCTGGGCCCATGGGGTGGACGGCGCGAAGGTGGCCATGTGCCCGCTACCGGAGCAGTCCTGGGTGACCACGCTGTGCTGCCCCGCTGACACGGAGGTCAGTTCGTAGCGTCCATTCGCATCGGTGTTGACCCACGGCACCCTGCCGTCGTCCCAGATGCCCACACAGGCACCTTCGACCGCTGTGCCGTTCTGGTCGCGCACGTAGCCGATGACCACGGCATCCCGGGGGTCCGCCTCCGCGGCACCGGCGCTGGGTCCGAGCGCCACGAAGGGCCCCGCGACGATCAAGCCGATCGTGCTCAACATGGCCAGCGCCCGCCGGCCTGCGCCGTGGGTGGCCACGTCGTAGTCATCCGGAGCCGATTCGGCAACTGGACGCGGTGCACGGTCGCGGTGCTCCGCGGTCAGTGCACAGAACTCCACCAGGGCGTCGCGGGCATCCGGCGGCACACCCACGAACGCGGCACCGGCCCGGTGCAGCCCGTTGGACGATCGCTGCGAAAGGTGCTCGATGTGGGCTCGGAGGTCGACCGGGGTGCGTGAGCCATCCAGGCGTGGGATCTCGAAATGGATCGGGACACTCGCACCGGGTTCGACGGCACCACCTTCGGAGCTGAGCAGTGCTGCGGGCACGAGCAGTCCCACACCCACCGGGGTGAGGTCCACGCTGCGGCAGGAGCGGCCGTCCACGTCCACCAACAGTTCGGTCCCCTGGCGGTGGTGCGCTCGCCGCTGCACCCGCGACACCAGTACATGCAGCACGTCCAGCGCCACGAGCACGGCCCAGACGGTGGCCGCCATCGCCACGAACCGTGCGGAGGCCGCCATCGGCGGCAGCAGTCCCGGCCACACGAGGGTGAGGAGCCTGAGCACGAGTGCCACGTCCAGCACCACCAGCGACGCGGTGAGCAACGGCAGCTGGCCCAGCGCGGCCCAACGGCGGGATTCCCCACCCCCGACATCCGGTGCGGAACGCACCAGTGCGGAGATCCGGGCACCCATCAGGCGCATCGCCTGGCGAGTCGGGTCGCCGAAGCCGATCGTGCCGCGCCCGAGCACGTGCAGGGTTGCGGTGCGCAGCACGAAGGGAACCGCGAATGCGGCGGCCATGGCCAACGGACCCACCGAGAACGGGAGTTCCCCGCCGAGCAGCACCGCCGCCAGGACCGCGAGGAAGGTCAACCGCGCCAGCCCGTCGAGTGCCGTGGTGCTGCGGTGCAGCTGGGCGAGGGTGGCCCGGAAGCCGGCCCGTGGCCGAAGCGGGGTGTCAGAGGTGGCGAGCAGCGCCCAGTCGGCCCGCGACGTGCCCTCCTCGATGGCCAGGTACTCAGAGAGGGTGTCGGGCGCACCGGTGCGGACCATCGGCTCGGCGCAGAACCGCACCTGCATCCCGGCGCGACGCAATCGCAGGGCGGTGCGGTGCGTGGCCGAACCGTGCCCGCCGTGCAGGCCCCCCACGTACTCGATGGCAGAGACGCGCACGAGCGATCCGGAGCCCTCCCACTGGGCCGAACCCGCACGGTCCAGTGACGGCCCCGCCACCCGGTTGGCCACCGCGCGCTCGTCGTGGTCGGGTGTGAGGTGCAACAGGCTGTCGCGGTTCACGAGGTCCGCCGCGCTCTGCACGACCGCTACCGAGGGATCCCTGAACGCTTCGGCCAACCCGAGCATGCCGGGCACCGGCACGTCACCGGCGTCCAGCCAGGCCACATAGGGCGCCTCGCTGGAGGTCATGGCCCTGCCCACCAGCTCCGCCGGCCGGGGACTGCCCAGCACCTCGTAGCTGGCACCGTGCCGTCGCGCCTCTTCGGCCAGCTCCGGACGCACGAAGCTGTCGAGCACCCTCACGGCCATCGGGTTCTCCACCGAGGTGAGCGCAAGGGTACGGCTGAGCGCTTCACGGTCGCCGTCCACTGCGACCACCAACACCTCCACCGGTGCCTGCCGGTCCGGTTGGACGACTCCGCTCGGAGCCACCACTCCCCTGCCCGGGGCCGGCCCGATGGAAGCCAGCGAGAAGAGGAACCGGGTGATCACCACGAGCTCTGCCACGAACAGCGGAACCGAGAGCCACCGGTTGGCATCCAGGGTGTGGAACAGACGCCACCACACATAGACCGCTGTCGTTGCGACTGCGACTGCACCGAGCAGCACCACCCCACGGGGATTGCGTTCCACGGCGTCCCCGTGGTTGGTCCGTGCCTGCTGTGATCCGGTTGTCATGTTGCCTCCGCGGAAGCGCGCGATCTGTGGCGTGCTTCACACCCGTCGGCAGCACCGAAGCCGATTCAAGTATTCGCCGGATGCACCCGAACCGCTTGGCCCGACACTTCGCGGACTCGCTACAGTGGTGCGTCGAATCCGCGCCGGATTCGCCAACCTGCGCCTCTAGCTCAATTGGTCAGAGCATCGGACTCTTAATCCGCAGGTTCTGGGTTCGAGTCCCAGGGGGCGTACAGACGAGTTGGCCGGGATTCCCAAGGGGTCCCGGCCTTCTCGGTTCTCGGGAACCTACCGTTCGCAGTTGGTCCCGTCGTGGTCGCCGTCGCGGTACCAGTTGTACTCGGGGTCGATTCCTCGGCGGTAGGGACCGTATCCGTTGCTGATCGCGTCCTTGCAGGTCCCGAACCGGGGGTCGTTCCCACCAGCGCTCGGGGCTGGGCTCGCGGGTTGTGGCGGCGTGGTCGCCGGAGGCGCGGTCGTTGCGGGCGCGCAGCGTACGGCGTTGCCCGATTTGGCGTCAGCTGCGACGTACTGGTCCTCGCGGGGGTGTCGGCCATATCCATCGCGGCTGTCGTAGCGGGCAACGGCCCTGCCACTGCTGATCAGTTCGAGGTTCACGTCACCGCCGTCGACCTCGACGTAGCGCAGGATGCGGCCGTAGAGGTCCCGGTCGTCCTGGGCCCCTGGAACCAGGGACACCGGCTTCTGGTCCACCATGAGGCGCAACAGGTTGGTCGCCTCGTCGTATCCGCATTCGCCGCGCTCGGGGGTGTCGATCCCGATCAGGCGCACGGTGTCGCCCGTCGAGACCTCGAGTGTGTCCCCATCCACGACCCTCGTCACGGTCACCGTGGGAGCCGTTGTCGTCGTCGTGGTGGTGACCGGCGCGGTCGTGGTCGTCGTGGTGGTGGTCGAGGTGGTGGTCGCCAGTTCGGTTGTCGCGACGGGGTCCTCGACCGCGGACATCTCGACAGATGCCTTCTCGGCCTCCAGGTCGACCCCACACCCGATGGCCACCAGGACGACCAGCGCCACCGCCGGTACCCATGCCCTCCTCATGGAGTGGACCATACGCGAACGAGTGAGTCTGCCCGTACTTCAGCGGGACGACGCGGGTTCCGGCTGGATGGCCTCGGGTCCCGAGCGGTTTCGACGAGGGCTCTGCATGGCCGTGGGCTACCTCCGCTCCTACGACTGGGGGCCGGACTGGACCGCCAGGTACCGGTTGCCGCAGTACCTGATCACCGGTTCGGCTCCCTGCTGGTCGGCCTGAACACGCCCATCCGACAGGTCGAACCATCCGAGATCCACCTTGGTTCCGTTGGAACCCAGTCGGTGCACGTAGAGACGCTGGATGCCGGGCCTTCGCCAGACCCTGGCCACCACGAGCGGTGTGTCGGGCCTCGACCTGGAGGACCCGAGCAGCGAGGACAGGAACCGCTTGATCGCTCCCTGGTCGGCATCCGACAGACCCATCGCGTTGCCAGTGTCGAGGTAGTGGGGAACCAACTGTTCGAGGACCGACTCCGCACCCGGCGATGTGCCCACCGCCCGGCCCTCGACGAGGTCGAGGTAGCCCCCGTCCATTCCAAGCTCATCCTTGACGTACAGCCGACGCTTGCCGTATTTCGACCACAACGTCATGAACACGACGGGCTCATCGGGAGCCTCCTCCACACCGAACTCCTGGTCCGACCGCGAGGGAAGGGCATCCGAGAGGTACCGATGGACCGCTTCGACCCACTCCTGGTTGAGGACTACGTCCGGGTCGGCAACGAGGGCGCACACCTCGTCGGCGTCGGCCAGGTGCACGCGTTCCACCGCACGCCGACCTCCCAGTGTCGCGGCGCCCACGAAACAGAGCGCTGGGCGAACCGGAACCCGGTCCATCCCTGCACGGTCCAACAGCTCCGCCACTGCTGCAGCCTGCCCCCGGACGGACTCGATCTCCTGCACCCTCCTCCGGCCGTTGTGGCGAAGAGCTGTCCCATCCACCTCGAGTCGGCCGGTCCAGTTCTTCGCGTCGAGCACGAATGCTCCCGTGGGACCCACGACCACCATGTCGAGGTTGCCGCTGCGCCCCGGGAATCGACGATCTGCGAGAAACCTGAATCCGCTGCGGGAGAGCGGTTGCAGCAACTCGGCGAGACGCTGTTCTCCCTGGCGGCCCTGATCCCAGCGACGAGCAGCCTCGCTGGCACGATCCGCCTTCTGCTGGAGGTACGCCGCAGCTGCCGCAGCATCCCTCGCTCGATCCCCTGCTGACTCACCCGCACCCATTCTCAAACCTCCGAGTCAGGCAGGGTACAGAGTGGCGACGGACCCGAGCCACCGGAACACCGGTCGCGGCGGTGTCCTCGGTGTCGTCGGCATGCCACAGAGGAAACCTCGGTGCATCTCGGTACCGTTGTCCGCCACTCGAGCCCTGGAGGCAGGCAATGAAGCATCGTGTTGCGATGACCGGGTTGGCGATGGCTGCACTGTTGGTGTCGGTCGGTTGTGTGCCAGCACCCGAGCCGGAACCCGAACCGGACCTCTGCCAACCGGGCACCTACTCGACGGACGGCGCCCCGCCGTGCACCCCGGCGCCCGTGGGCACCTTCGTTGCTGCTGAGGGGGCCAGCGAGGCGATCCCCTGTCCGGGTGGGACCTACCAGGACGAGGAGGGCCAAGCCTCGTGCAAGCCTGCACCTGCCGGTTGGTTCGTGGCCACCACCGGCGCACGGGAAGCGACCGCATGTCCTCTCGGCACCTACCAGGACGAGACCGGCCAGAGTTCCTGCAAGCCCGCTCCGGCCGGCAGCCACGTCGGCTCCACGGGCGCATCGCAGGCCACCGAGTGCCTCCCCGGCACCTTCCAGGACTCCGAGGGTCAGACCTCCTGCACCGACGCCCCGGCCGGTAGGTACGTGGCCGTGAGCGGTGCGACCGAGGCGACGAGCTGCACACCCGGTACCTACCAGGACTCCGAGGGTCAGGCATCGTGCAAGGACGCGGATCCCGGGCACTTCGTGGCCTACTCCGAGTCCAATTCGCAGACGAAGTGCCCGATCGGCACCTACCAGACGAACTCCGGCGAGATGTACTGCCTGTTGGCACCCGTCGGGTCCTACGTGGACACCGCGGGATCGGCCACAGCGACGGAGTGCCCCGAGGGCACCACAACCGAGAACGAGGGTTCCACCTCGATCGACGACTGCGCGTAGTGCCCCACCGGCTCAGCCGAGCATCGACGCGCCGGCCAGCTCGGATCGACCGGCCCATGTGGAATGGGTGCCGCTGCTGATCCGTTCGGGGAGCCGCAGCGTGCACACCGGTTCGCCCGAGGGGTCGGCCGCGTCGAGCACCACGCAGAACGAGGCGTCGGCGTTCATGTCGATGGTGAAGGTGACCAGGTAGCCGTCGTCCTCGGCCCCGGAACCGACCCTGGGGGCGAACACGGTCTCGCTGCAGAACACCCCGGGCTCCAGCGCCACCTCGGTCTCTGCACCAGTGACCACATCGTGCTTCACCAGGCCGTTGAACAGGAACCGGCCCGGTTCACCGGTCGCCGCGTAGACGAAGCGGTGCGGCACGGTGTGGGCCGTCGCGTTCATCATCCCGAACTCGGTGTAGCGGTCGCTCAGGTGCTCCTCGGTGGTGCGACCGGTCCGCAGGTCGAAGCGCCACCGGTGCAACTGGGTCTGCATGCCGTCCAGGGCCAGGCCCCGGAACGCGATCTCCTCGAGACTGCTCGCACCGTCGGTGGGTGGTAGGGGTTGACCCTGGAAGAAGCCGTCGAGAACGACGGTGTCGCCGTCCTCGTAGGCGTTCACGAAGTGCAACACGTAGGTCGGATCGGCCTCGAACCACCTGATGTCGCCGGTGCCGTCGCGCCGCACGAGCGCGAACCGCGACGGCTGCTCGCGGTAGAAGTGCGGCAGGTGCAGGCCCGCCTCCAGGTGCTCGGGTCGCCAGTACAGCGGGAAGTCGTTGAGGATGGCGTAGTTCTCGGTGAAGGCCATGTCGTGGGGCATGCGCGGACCCGGAAGGGGCACGTCGCGCATCCGCAACAGCTCCCCTTCGGCGCTCACCACACCGAAGCGCAGGTACGGCTCCTGCTTGGAGTAGCTGAAGAACAGCAGCTCGCCGGTGCGGGGGTCCACCTTGGTGTGGGCGGAAACTCCCCACGACGGGATCCTGCCGTCCCACGTCTGCTTGCCGAGGGTTTCCCCGGTGGAGAGGTCGATGCGGTAGAGGTCGCCGCAGAAGTAGAAGCTGGTGAGCGCCTCACCGCCGTGGACGACCACGTCGGTGCTCGAGGCGTCCTTCATCCGACCCCTGATCCCCCATCCGTCCTCGCGCAGCGCGACGTCGGGCATCTCGATGAAGCCGGCCCACAGCTGCGTGTCGGAGTCGGCCTCCGCCGCGAGGCCGTCGGTGCGCACGAAACGGTTCCGGTACGCAGCACGTCCGTCGCGGAACTCGACCATGTGCAGCATTCCGTCACCGTCGAAGGGGTGGTAGCTGGCGAGCGCGGGATGCAACGGGTTCTCGGTGTTGCGCAGGTACGTCCCGTCGAGGTCCCCGGGGATCGCGCCCTGCACCACCTCGGGTTCGGCGTTCCACTCGTTGACCATCGGGCGCCAGGGTCCGCTGCGGTACGGGTGGTCGTCGTCGGCTGGAAGGGTCGACACGAGGGTGTCCACGAGTTCGGTTCGCATCATGCTCCTGGGGGTTGGTCCGGGTTGCGGCCCGGACGACACGTCTATGCTCAGCGCTCAGTGGGCCGGTGGGCCCTCCACCACGAAGCACACGGTCGTGGCGGTGCTGCCCCCGATGTTGAGCGTCGCGAACCGGCTCGCCCGCTCGACCTGGTAGTCGCCCGCAGAGCCACTCACCTGCTTCGCGGCGTCCAGCAGCATCCGCACACCGGTGGCACCCACCGGGTGCCCCCCACCGATGAGACCTCCGCTGGGGTTGACCGGGAGACGGCCGCCAACCTCGATCTCCCCGTCCTCGATGGCCTTCCAGGACTCTCCCGGGGCGGTCAGGCCGATGTGGTCGATCGCCATGTACTCACTCGGGGTGAAGCAGTCGTGGGTCTCCAACCCGTCGAGCCCGTCGAGGTCGGTCCCCGCACGCTCCAACGCCTCGGCGAAGGCATCGCGCACATGTGGCATGACCACGTCGACGCCTCGGCTGCGTTCGAGCTTCGGCTGCAGGGCGAGACCCGTGGTGCGGTGACCCCACCCGGTGATGCGGGCGACGGGGCGGGCCGTCGGGTGTGACTCCAGGTAGTCGTCGTTGACGAGCACCAACCCTGCCGCTCCGTCGGTGATCTGCGAACAGTCGTAGCGGCGCACACGGCCGTCGACCACCGGGTTCACCGAGTCGTCGGACCCGGCAGGCCCAACCAGGTCCGGAACGTGCCAGTCGCGGGTCTGGGCGTTCGGGTTGCGGCGGGCGTTGGCCAGGTTGTTCGCCCCGATACCGCGCAGGTGGATGTCGTCGAGTCCGTAACGCAGGTCGTACTCCTCGGCGACCTGGTCGAACATGTCGGCCCACAACACGGTGCCGGGCTCCCCCTCATGCCCGACCAGTGCCGCGGCCCCCAGGTGGTCCGCCGCGGTCCGGCCCGGCACGTTGCGTTCGACCTCCACACCCACCACCAGCGCTGCATCCGCGAATCCGGCGGCCAGGTCGGCCATGGCCGAACGCACCGCGATGCTGCCAGAGGCACACGCCGCTTCGTGTCTTGACGCAGGGACGCCCCACAGCTCGTCGTGCACCGTGGCGGGCATTGCTCCGAGGTGTGCCTGGCCGGTGAAGAGCTCACCGAAGGCGTTGCCGACGTGCAGCACGTCGATGTGCTCGGACGGGATCGAGGCTTCCTCGAGCGTCCCCTCCAGCACCTCCTCCATGAGGGCGTCGACTCCGAGTCCCTCCTTGGCGAGGTTGCGGGCGAAGTCGCTCTGGTAGCCCCCCAGGACCCAGAAGCCGGTGCTCACAGCAGCACCGGTTGGTCGGTTGCCGAGGTCACCGGTCGACGATCCACGGCCCCACTATGCACCCCGGCGGCCAACGGCGACCACTCGGGGAACCGTTGGGATTCCCGGGCAATGGTTAAACCCACGCGCCGCAACTGTCGAAGCCACGGCTTGAACCCGGACAAGCGCTGACTGCGCCGCACGCGACCCGTGCAGGCAGGGCCCGGGTGAACAAGCGAGTGATGGAGGACCCACGGTGCACACCAGGACACGAGGACTGATCGCGAGCGCAGGGGCAGTCGCAGCCCTGGCACTGACCGCCTGCGTTCCTCCTGCGAAGTCGGCACCGACCACGACCACGCCGAAGACTCCCCCCACGACGGCTCCACCGGCTGTGGTGCCGAAGCTGTGCAGCGAGACTGGCCAGGCCCCCGCGGATGCCCTCGCCTCGAGCGCCGCGCTGGGCCTTCCGGAGCTCCAGCGGGGAGCGGCATCGCTCGGACAACCGGGTGATGCCGGGGGTGAGCAAACCGTTCCGCTGCCCGAGCAGGACAAGCCCCCGGCACTGAGCATGCAGGAGGTTCGCAGCACCGCAGAACACATCGCGTCGGAGCCCCAGACGCTCCCGGGAGGTGACGGCACCGTCGTCGCAATCGCCCTCAGCTCCCTGGTCGAGGGACGACCGGTGCTGCACACCGCTGTTCAGGCCGACCCCGCTGCGGCGGTGGATGAGGTCATGGCGGCGGCATCGATGGTCGCAGCGGCGGGTGGTGAGGTCGTCGGCGTGCAGCGCGACGTGATCGTCGACATGGCCACCGACACCGGTTCCCATCCGGTCAACGACGCATACCGCGACGAGCAGTGGTCCTTCGACATGTTCGACTTCGAGGACACCTGGTGTGCCTCCACGGGTGCCGGCGTGAAGGTGGCGGTGGTCGACTCCGGCGTGGACGCCGACCACCCGGACCTCGCGGGCAAGGTCGTCTCGCAGGTCGACATGAGCCTGGATCCCCTCCTGGGCGCGGGCAACGGCGGCAAGCCCGGCCGCCACGGCACCCACGTGGCGGGCACCATCGCGGCGATCCCCAACAACTCCATCGGGGTCGCCGGGGTCGCCCCGGGCGTCGAACTGCTCGACGTGAAGGCCCTCACCACCGAGGGCAAGGGAACCCAGGGCTTCACCGCCAAGGCCATCGTCCACGCGGTGGATGCGGGTGCCGATGTGATCAACCTCTCGGTGGGCTTCCCCTGTGACCAGACCAACGATGGCACCTACCACGCGGAGGATCCGAACATCGAGTTCTGCGCGGGCAACGGAGCAGCCGCCCTGGAGGTGGCCGGGGACTACGCCAAGGCCAACGACGTGGTCATGGTCGTGGCCGCGGGGAACGACGGACAGGCCATGATCCCCGAAGAGGGTGGTGGCGAGGTTCCGAATCCGATCCACAACATCTGGAACGTCCCGGGTGCGGTCGAGTGGTCCTTGACCGTTGGTTCGATGACCGCTGATTCGAAGCTGTCCCCCTTCTCCACCCAGGCGAGCTACGTCGACATCTCCGGACCCGGCTCCGAGATCCTCTCGAGCGCCTTCGACGAGGAAGGGCCGGACTGGGAGATGATGTCGGGCACCTCGATGGCGACTCCGCACGTGGCTGGCCTCGTGGCGGTGCTGCGGGGAGCCTTCCCCTCGGAGTCCGCACCCCAGGTCATCCAGCGGGTTACCTCCTCGGCCGCCGCGTTCGGCACCGGCGACACCAATGACGACAGCGACGGCTGCCCGGTCGGCACGGCGAAGTCCTGGTGCTTCGGGTCAGGGGTGATCGACCCCGGCGCTGCGGTGAAGCACGGACGCACCTGAGCAGCTGCGCAGTGGTGCCGCCCACCTGACAGCACCCACAGCACACACCGGGTCCACGGCCGGCTCCCAGCTTCCTCCCAGATTCGCCTCCCACCATGGGTTGCGAACCACAGAGGTGGAAACCCACCGAAGGGAGGAGCCGGCATGGCACCCGAGGACCCGACTACCCGGAACCCGGCCCCCAACCGGAACACCAGGCGGCGCCGGCACCCGGCCCGACGTGCACGCGCCGGTGCCGCAGCCGCGGGCGTGTGCGTCATGGCCGGGCTGACCGCCTCGATGCTCATCGGCGACGCCGACAACGACTCCGGTGAAGCCTCCGACACCACCGGTTCGGAGACTGCAGCCTCCGAGGTGCTCGGCGCCGGCAACGACACCTCCGTCACTGACGGGGAGCAGACGACGACGACGACCAGCACCACGACGACCTCGACGCTCTCGGCGGGCACCCCCGGGTCGACCTCGGACAGCTCCAGCCATGGCAGCTGAACTCGACTTCGCTGCGATGGGCAGCCACGTCCACCTCGTGGTGGTCGGACCCGAAGAGATCGCCGATGAGGCACGACGTCGGGTCGAGCAGCTCGAAGGGCGCTGGTCACGGTTCCGTCCCGACAGCGAGGTCAGCCGTCTCAATGCCTCCCAGGGCGAACTGGTCGCGGTGTCTGCGGACACCTCGGCGTTGCTGCGCACTGCTGTGGAGGCGTGGCGCATGAGCGGCGGCCTCGTGGACTGCACGATGCTCGACGCCCTCGAGGCGGCCGGCTACGACGCGAGCTTCGAGGCGATCCCCGAGGATCGCCCCGCACGCGCTGGTTCTGCACTGCCGGCATCCCTGCTGGGTCCGTCCGACATCGAGGTCGCCGGGGCGACCGCCGGCCTGCCCCCGGGGCTGCGTTTCGATCCCGGCGGGATCGGCAAGGGGCTCGCTGCGGACATCGTCAGCTCCGAGGCCATGGCCAGAGGGGCCGAAGGCGTGTGCATCAACATCGGTGGTGATCTGCGGGTCAGCGGAGTCGCCCCCTCGGGAGGCGACTGGACCATCGGGGTCGAACATCCCCGGCGGAGCAGCCCGGTCGTGCTGCTCGGCCTGCGGGAAGGTGCGGTCGCGACGTCCACGACCCTGCGCCGGGCCTGGCGTGTCGGTGGACGTTCGGTTCATCACCTGATCGACCCACGAACCGGTGCCCCCTCGGAGTCACCCACCGTCCTCGCCACCGCGGTCGCAGCAAGCGGCTGGATGGCCGAGACGCTGGCGAAGGCGACGCTGCTGCGCGGCGAACACCCCTTCGACCTCGTGGGAGGAAGCGACGCCGAGGCCATCGTGGTCACACACGACGGAACGGTCTCGGCCTCACCGGGCCTGCAGCGTTTCACGGGCCACGCCGAACCACCCGTTTCGATCCTCGAGGAGGTCGCGTCATGAGTGAGCAGTTCTGGTGGGCAGTCGCCAGGTCGGGTGGGATACTCGCCTGGGTTCTGCTGGCCGCGAGCGTGCTCTGGGGCCTCGCGCTGAGCACGAAGGTGCTCGGCAGGCACCCCCGGGCCAACTGGCTGCTGGACCTCCACCGCTTCCTGGGGGGTCTCGCAGTGGTGTTCACCGGGATCCACGTCCTCGCGCTCGTGTTCGACTCGTGGGTGGAGATCGGTATCACCCAGATACTCGTTCCGTTCACCAGCGACTACCGCCCCGGTGCCGTCGCCTGGGGCGTGGTTGCGCTGTACCTGCTCGCAGCCGTGGAGATCACCTCGCTGTTGCGCAAGCACCTGTCGCGACGGGCCTGGAAGGCAACACACCTCGCGAGCTTCCCGTTGTTCGCAGTGGCGACCCTGCACGGAGTGCTCGCCGGAACCGATGCGGATGGACCCCTCGTGGTCATCATGACCGCGACCACAGCGGTGGTGGTCGGCCTGACCGTGCTGCGCATCGGACAGGCCCGCAGCAAGCGGGCGAGGACACCGGTGACCCGTGGACGAACCCGACCACCCATCGAGCCAAGGAAGATGACGAATGCCTGAAGACACCCTGAACGACGGCAACGAAGCCGCACCATCGGGCAACGGGCCACCGACACCTCCGGGTGGAGCCCCCCTGCCCGGGTACCCCACCACACCGCCCCCGTACCGAGGGCAGTTCGACGCACAGCCCGACACCGAGGCGTCCACACGCCGTTCGAAGGTGGTCGTTGCGACGGCTGCGACGGCCACCGGGTTGGTTCTCGCAGCGGCGATGGTGCTCGGCAACCGTGGCGACGACGCCGCCACAGAGCCGGCATCCGCCACGGACCCCGCCGATCCGGGCCAGTCCGAGCCGGGTGGCGGCGCGTTCGACCCGGGCGCGGATCGCCCAGGCCCTCCGGGAAGACGCGGTGGGCTCGGCTCCGCGGAGGGAAGCGCACCGGACGGGGTGATCCCCGATGACGCCCTGCCCGATGACGCCCTCCCCGATGACGCCGACGGCCTGGACGGCTTCGGGAACCTGCCGGCGCAGCCCGGGATGCCCGGCACCGGCCCCGACTCCTCCTCGGGAGGCAGTTGAGCGTCGCCCAACGGGGGCGAGAGCGCGAACAGGATTCGAGAGCGGCGGGTTCAGGAGGGCATCGTGACCCAGTCGATCTCGGGTGATTCCCGCTCGCACTCGGCGGTGCCACTCACCGACAACGGGTCCTCGATGAAGCCGTTGCGCATGTCCGCGAGGCACTTCGGTGGGTCGTGGTTGAGGTCGTCGCTGAGGGTGTCGAAGCGCAACAACACAGCCGAGTCGGATGCTTCGGTGAGCCGCTCCCCCCAGTCGTTCACCGCAGCGTCACTGAAACCGCCTTCGGCCACGAGGACCGGCACCTCGGGCGGCAGGTCCTGGGACAGCGGCTCGTAGCTCGACTCCACGGGCCAGTTGTCGCACAACCCGAGGATCGGCGAGCCGGCTGCACCGATGACGTAGGAGCCGCTCGCCGAGATCGTCTCCGCGACCCGCACCGGACCCGCGTCGTAGCTGCACACGAAGGACAGGTGCGCCGCGGCGCTGGCCGACTCCGAGACGTAGGCGTTCATCTCGTCGTTGATGCCGACCCCGGCCAGGAGATCGGGTGAAGCACCGCGGATGGAGGCCGGCACGAGTCCGATCTGGGCACTGGCGCGCATGCTGGTCGCGAGTGCGGCCCCCATCCGGATGTCGTCGAGCAGCACCTCGTAGGGACCCTCTCCGTCGAGGGAGTGGGTCGACACGACCGTCGGTGCGCTCCGGAAGCGATCGACGCTCGTGTCGAACAGGCGGCGCAGGTCGCCGAAGGAGCCGGCACAGGGCGGATCGGCGCTGCACAGCACGTCCAGGTGGTCGAGCTTGAGTGCGGCGCTCCTCGGCGCCTCGGCCAGCGGCGACACGCCCGGTGCCACCGGATTCGTCAACACGAGGGTGTTCACCAGTGCCGGGTTGGACCGCGCCAACTCGACCGCGGCGAGGGTCATGTAGCCCTCGGTCACCACGTTGATCCGCCCGAGCGACTCTGCAACGGCGAGGTCCCGGATGTCCAGGGCGACCTCGGTCCAGTTGTAGCCGTTCAGGCTTCTTCCCGAAGCAGCGACCGCCTCAGCGCACTGGGCTGCGGCATCGGAGGCACCCGTGAGGCCGGCTGGGTCCCAAGCCCCCTCGGCGAAGAGCACCTCGTAGGCGGAACGCAGCGCCGGGCAGTCGAAGTCGTCGTGGTGCTCCACGTCGAAGCCCCTTACGTTGAGCGCGTACACGTCGGCCACCTCGCTCAACGGGGTGCGGTCGATGTGCTCGTTGAACCCGACCAGGACCACCGGGTCGGCCGAGGGTTCACCGCGCGCAGGAACCATCACGTAGTACACCGAAATCGTCGAGGACTCGGCCTCGGCACGACTCTCCGGTACCTCGAGGATGCCGCATCTGGCGGTCGGCAGGTTGAGCGAGATGTTCTCGCCGCACTCGAAGCTGTCAACCACCGGGGTGTAGCCGACCGGCACCGAATCCCCCTCCACCCCTACCGCCGGGGCTGCGTCGAGGTCACCCTCGTTGCCATCACCCGGAGGGTTGGGGTCGTCGCCGGTGGCCCACACTGCTCCGGCACCCGCCACCAACATCACGAGAGCTCCCAACACCAGGAACGAGCGGACACGTCCCGGGTGCGAGGTCTTCTCCGGGGGCACCGACACGGAATGCAGGTCGTGGTGGGGTGCCGCACCGGGCTGGTGCTGGGCCCCTGACCCGTCGCCCGGACGGGGCACGACGAGGAGCTCTGCCCCCGCGGATTCACAGCCCGACACCTCGACCACCGGAACCGGCTCGGGCAACCCCTTGAGTCGGCGCTGGCCCGCTGCGACGAAGTCGAAATCCTCTCCGCGCGAGCCTGCGAGCGAAGCAACCATCGCATGGGCGAGGGTGCTGCCGTCGGCGGCCGCGTCACACAGGCGCGCTGCCTCCACCACCGGGGTGCCGAACCAGTCGCCGTGCTCCCCGAGCACCTCGCCGATGCTGACCCCGATGCGAAGCTGGAGTGGGTCCTCTGGCTCCAGGTCCGCTGCACCGGCGTGCATCTTGACGGCACACTCGAGAGCCCCGATGGTGCTCGCGAACACCGCCATGACACCGTCACCGAGGGTCTTGACGGTCTCACCCCCGCCCGCTTCGACACAGCACTCGAACAGCTCGAAGAGCTCACGACGCTGCTCGTCGGCCACCCGGTCACCCAGGCGGGCGGCACGCGCCGTGGAACCGACCACGTCGCAGAACAGAACCGCTGCGGTGGAACTCGAGTCCATGATGCGCCCTTCACTTCGTCGGCGCCCCTCACCCGCGAGCCTACGACATGATGCTGGGCTCCGATAGGTGCAGAATTGGGCTGGACCCAGCCGTGGGAGGGACCCGGATCCGCGCTGGCACGGAGCTGAGCTCAGGCGGCGCTTCGGATCGCCCGGGCATTCAGTGGGTTCGCGACCGCACCGCTGGCGAGGTGCGCCAACGAGTTGCGCATCGACAGCTGTGCGCCGCGAACGGTCGCCAGCTCCGCCCGGTTCAGGTCGCGGACTCCGAGCTCCCGCCGGATGCGGGTCGGCAGCAGCTCCGCGGTGACTGCGCTGAAGGGCAACCATGCGAACCCCGGCACGTAGCGCACCCGCGGATGGATCAGTGTCTCGGCAACCTCGCGGCTCTGCTCGGAGGGGACCAGCGTCGCGACCATGTCGGAGAAGTACTCGCGGAACTCGTCGTAGTCGTCCGGAACGAGTCGATCCGGTATGCCGAACGCGTTCGCCACGGCCTTGGACTCCTCGAAGTACGCGGCCCTGTGGCGACGTTTCATGTAACCCAGGTAGCGACGGTCGACCTCGATCACGGTGTCGGTGAGCGTCGCCAGCACCCAGTACTGGCGTTGCGGGTCGAGGGCCGAATACGGCGTGCCGTCATCGAGTTGCCCCTGGACCGCGGAGTGGATCCGCTCGAGGCGGTCGAGAACCTCCCGGCGACGCTCGGGTGAACCGAAACCGATTGCGAGCATCGACTCGAGGGTGCGTTCCAGGCGCCCGAAGGGATCGGTGCGGTAGCTGCTGAACTCGGCCACACCGGCGGCGACACCGGGGTCGCACACCTGCAGGATGGCGGCCCTCGGACCCCCGAGCAACACGAAGGACTGGCTGTTGAAGCGCCATGACAGCGAATCCCGGTCGTGGAGTGCACCGCGTGCAGGTGTGACCATCTGGATTGACCCCCGTTTCCCCCGGCAGCTCCGTGGTGTGCGTGCCGGTTGCTGCCCACCCGTGACTACCCGCTGATGATACGCAGGAACGCCTCAGGCCTGCTCGAATGTGACCTCGTAGAGCACCGGCCACCTCTTGCCGGTGACGTAGTAGTGCTCGGGATCCTCCTCGCCCAGCCATGCGATGCCGTTGAGCACGTCGCGGCCCTCGAAGTCGCGCTCCAGCCCGGCTGCGGAGGCTTCCTCGGAGGCCATTGCCGTGAGGGCGCTCGCGTCGAGCACGGCGTCCACGACACCGCAGTCGAGGTCGATCCGCAGGATCTCGTCGCTCTGGTAGCGGTTGGCCCACAGGCGCTCGCCGTCCCATTCGAGTTCGTTGAGGTCGCTCGCCGAGCCCCCGTCGCGGCGCACCTCGGTGCTGCCCACCACCGAGAAGTCCGACGGCGAGCGGTAGCTGATGGTCGAACTGCCGTCGCTCATCGCATGGAAGCCGTCGTCGAGGGTCGTGATCCCCCATCCCTCACCGTCGTAGGTGAACTCGCCCGCCGGTTCGAGGGGGTCGCGGTTCCAGCGCAGCGCCGTTCCCGATGTCCAGGTGAGTTGCAGGAGCTCGCCGTCGGCGTCCTCGGTGAGTCCCTCGCCGAAGAGGTCGGCCTCCAGTGAACGCGATTCCAGCACCTCACCGGTGTCCACGTCGACCCGCCTCAGATCGGACTGGCCCCTCAGGCCCGTCGACTCCCACAGCGCCCCGTCGCCGGCCACGAGCAGTCCCTGGGTGTAGGCCTCCGGGTCGTGTGGGTGGGTGGCCACCACCCGTGGTTCCAGGGCCGCCGGGACCGGCACGTCGCAGTCGGTCACGTCGTTGCCGCCCCCGACCAGGTACCAGCCCGCGAACACCAGCATCGCGACCGACCCGGCGAGGACACCGATCGCCAGGAACCTCCGCAGCACCCTCAACCTCCCCCGGCTCGGGGGCCCGTGCGGCGAAGGGTGCTCACGGCCTCGACGTGGTGGGTGTGGGGGAACATGTCGACCAGTTCGATCCGACCGGGGACGTACCCGTGCTCGTACAGGCCCGCGAGGTCACGTGCCATCGAAGCAGGATCGCAGCTCACCAGTGCCACCGTGTCCGCCCCGGTGGCCACGACTGCGTCGACCCCCCGGGACCCGAGCCCGCTCCGGGCAGGGTCGGCGACCACGGCGTCTGCCTGCGCCGGTCTCCACCTGTTCACGTCGCTGCGCGTCACCCTTGAACCCAGCTGTGCGGTGTTCACCCGGGCGTCTGCAACAGCTGGCGAGGACCACTCGATGACCTCGCTGTGTTCCGCCCCGAGCAGCGAGGTGAACAACCCGACACCCCCGTACAGGTCCACGAGGCGGTCCCGGTGCGGGTCGAATCCTCCGAGGGCCCTGCGCACCGCCCTGCCGAGGGCCGCGGCCGGGCCGGGTCCCGACTGGAAGAACGACCGGGCCGACACCCGCAGCGACACTCCCGCGACCGTCTCCGTGATCCACCGGGGTCCCGTTCGGTCCTGTGGACCGTCGAGCACCCTCATGCCGTCGGGAACCCGGCGGGCCACCGGAGCACGCCCTCGCCGCCGTCCGGAACGGTCGCGGAGTGCTGCGGGGAGCGCAATGACCTCACCGGTCGCAACGGAGCCCCTCAGGGTCACCTCCCCGGGTCCCTCGAAGCGCGCCTCGCGTATCGATGCCGCGAGCACCGGGTGAGCGACCGGGCACGTCCCGAGGCTGATGCGGTCGTGGGAGCCGAAGCGACGCAGGCCCAGGGTCCCGTCGTCGGTCACCACGGTGCGCAGCGTGGTGCGCGACGCGACCGGTACCTCCTCGGTCTCCTCGATCGTCAGCGCTGCGGCCACCGAACCGGGTAGCCGGGCGGTGTGCTGCAGCGCGTCGCGCACCACCTCGGCCCGCATCTCCCGCTGGAGCGACCGGGAGGCGTGTTGCAGGTCACAGCCCCCGCAGCCGCGCCCGACGTTCGCGCACTCGGGATCCACCCGCCGCGCTGAGGCATCCAGCACCGTGCGGACCGCCCCGCGCAGCAGTGTCGGGGACTCCTCGTCCACGTCGATGCCGACACGCTCCCCCGGCAGACCTCCGCGGACCAGCGCGACCCGCCCGCCGTGGTCACGTCCGAGCACCACACCGCCGGCCACGGCCCGCTCGAGAACGACCTCGAGGGTCGTTGCGGGACCATCGGCGCTGTGGTCGCCAGCCATCGGGCACACCGCAGGATCGTAGGGCCCGCGGGCATCCCGGGACGATCGGCGGTGATGGAAGGGCCACCGATCGACGGCTGTACGCTGTGGGCCCCGACGGCCCCCGGAGGCAACGACCCATGTCCGCACCCGACATCCAGATCTCGCCATCTGTCCTGCCGGCGGACTTCTCCCGCCTCGGTGAGACCGTGCAGGCCCTGGAGGCCGGCGGCGCTGATCGCATCCACTGGGATGTCATGGACGGGGTGTTCGTCCCGAACCTCACGATCGGTCCCGACGTGATCCACTCCTGCCGGCCGGTGGTCGAGATCCCCTTCGAGGCGCACCTCATGGTCATCGAGGCCGACGAGTTGATCCCCCGCTACGTCGAAGCGGGCTGCGACATGATCCTCGTGCACCAGGAAGCCTGCACCCACCTGCACCGCACGCTGTCGCACATCCGCGACCTGGGCGTGAGCCCGGGGGTCGTGCTCAACCCGGCCACACCCGCCACCACGATCGAGCACGTCATGGACCTCGTCGACCAGATCCTGGTGATGACCGTCAACCCGGGTTTCGGAGGTCAGGCCTACCTGCAGTCGATGGAACCCAAGATCTCGCAGGTGGCCGAGATGATCTCGGTCTCGGGCCGCGACATCGACCTGGAGGTGGACGGCGGCCTGGCAGTGGACACCGTGGCCGGGGCCACCGCTGCCGGCGCCAACGTGGTGGTCGCCGGCAGCGCCGTGTTCAAGGACCCCGAGGGGTTCGCGCACGCGATCCCGGCGATACGCGACGCCGGCGTGTCCACCCGGTCCTGACCGATCGAGGGTGTTGCGCCGACCGATGCGACACACCACGGGCCCGGGACGCACGGCTCTCTCGGTGGCGGTGGCCGCCTTGTTCTCCCTGCTCGTCGGAGCCTGCGGGGAGGACCAGCACCCGTGGTGCGCCGAGCTTGAATCCGTGGTCCAACTGGACGAACTCGCCTCCTCGATGGCCAGCGGCGACACAGAAGCCGCAGCTGGGGAGGTCGAGCACTTCTCGGAGGTCGCGGCTGAGGCGCCCGGGGAGATACGAGCGGAGATGCAAGCCGTGGCCGAGGCCCTCGACCAGGTGGTCGAAGTCGCCCTCACCGGAGCGGACGCCGCTCCTGATGATCTCGAGCTGCGGCGGGAAGCGCTGAACGATGAACTGGGACGCGTCACCGACGACGTGGCGACGGTGTCGTCCTGGGCCGAGACTGAGTGCGGCGTCCGGCTCACCTGATTCCTGCGCGGTTCCCTCAAGGGCGCACCGAGTCGGCCGATCCGAGCCGCACGCCACCGAGGTCCACCGGCTCTGACTGCGACTGCACTATGGTGTCGTAATCAATTCGTAATGTTCGTCACGAATTTGTGACACCGTGGTCGCCGATGACAGGGTTTCGGCGAACGAGCCCACCACCCGATCCGCCCCGACACCTGGAGCTTCCCCATGCAGGCTTCCCCGAGCACACGCCCCAACCACACGAAGGCACGCCGTCTGGTCGCCCTTGCAGTGCTGCCGCTGGTGGCTTGGCTGGTCACCGGATGCCAGGGCGCCGAGGTGGCGAGGTCGATCCAGCTCACGAACCAGGCCCGCGAGGCCCGTGGCACGCAGCCGGTGGTGTCCAACTCGACGCTACAGGCCAAGGCGCAGTCATGGGCCTCCGTACTGGCCTCCCAGGGCCGCCTCGTGCACTCGAACCTCGCCGAGGGCACCGGCGGCGGATGGCGCGCCCTCGGGGAGAACCTCGCGGAGGCCCACTCGGTGGACGAGGCTCACCAGCTGTTCATGAACAGCTCGGCTCACCGCTCCACGATGCTCGACGGCCGCTACAGCCAGGTGGGTGTCGGCGTGGCGGTGCGCAACGGCACGTACTACGTGGTGCAGGTCTTCGGCGGCTGAAACACAGGCGGCTGAAACACCTCCCGGAACCGGCAGCGCCGGTTCAGCGCATCTCGCCGCGCCGCACGATGACGTGGTCGATGATCCCGTAGTCCTTCGCGTCCTCGGCGGTGAACCAACGGTCGCGGTCGGAGTCCGCGTTGATCTGCTCCTTGGTCTGGCCGGTGTGCTCGGCGATCCGCTCGGCCAGCAGGTCCTTGATGTACTTGAGCTGCTCGGCCTGGATCGCGATGTCGGCCGCCTGGCCCTGCATCCCGGCGGAGGGCTGGTGCATCATGATCCGCGCATGGGGAAGCGCGTAGCGCTTGTCCGGTGCCCCTGCGGCGAGGAGGAACTGCCCCATCGATGCGCACAGGCCCATGCAGATGGTCCCCACGTCGGGGGTAACGAACTGCATCGTGTCGTAGATCGCCATGCCGGCGGTGACCGACCCTCCGGGTGAGTTGATGTAGAGCCAGATGTCCTTCTCGGGGTCCTCGCCCTCGAGGTAGAGCAACTGGGCGGTGAGGAAGTTGGCGACCTCGTCGTTGACCTCGGAGCCGAGGAACACGATTCGGTTCTTGAGCAGTCGGTTGTAGATGTCGGCGGATGGCTCCATGCCGGTGTGGGTCTGCGCAACTGCATGCCGGACGGCGCCGAGTGCCTCGGCTGGAGGGGTGCAACTCTGGATCGGGTCGAGATCAGCCATGGCCGCCCACGCTACCGCCTCGGGGACCCGACGGAACACCGGATAGGTTGGCCCCACGCGGACGTGGCGGAACTGGCAGACGCGCCGGGTTTAGGTCCCGGTGCCCCTAGGGGCTTGGGGGTTCGACTCCCCCCGTCCGCACCCGAAGCCCTAGAAGGGGCCGCACTCGGCGAGGGCCTGTTGGTAGAGCTCGTTGAGCACCCGGTTGCCCTCCGCTGTCGGGTGGACGGAGTCCGAGGTGAGCGTGCTCGTGACCACTTCGGAGTCCGAGAGCGACTCCGACGCGGCTGCGTTCCAGTCGACCAGGTCGATCCGGTCGTCTCCCGCGGCGAGTTCCTCCAGGGCGTCGTTGAAGAGTCGCGCCGCAGCACCGGTGTCGTCCCCGGTGCTCTGGTTCACCATGTGCTCGTTGACGGTCACCACGTGCACGCAGCGCGCGTCGTCGAACATCGCCGCCTGGCGCTGGATCTCCTCCACCGCCGCCGATGGCGACCCACCCTGGAGCACGTCGTTGGTGCCGAGGTTGATGATCACCTGGCCGAAGCTGCGCTCCGAGAGCTCCTGCGCCACCGGTGTGACCTCTGCCGCGGTGTACCCGAAGTTCCCCGAGATGGTGAAGCGGTAGTCCTCCCCGAGCGCCCCCTCGAGGGCCTCGGCGTCGAGCGCGGTGATCGAGTCACCCAGAACCGCGACCCGCTCCCCGGAATCGACACATCCCGAGGTGGCCAGGACCGATGCGGCCAGGAGCGCTGCGGCCGTGACGGTGGGGACTCGGCGGCGACGGAGCACGCCGGCGAAGGTACCCTGCGCACGCGATCCCGGAGGCATTCGGACCGCCGGAATGCGAGGCCCGGGAGTTCCGCCCGCGGAGGTGTTCACCCGCCATGTTGGTTCACGAACTCACGACCCCGGCACTGGTGGTCGACGCGCGGACCCTGGATTCGAACATCGCGACCATGTCCGGGGTACGACCCGGTTCCCGGCTGCGCCCGCACGTGAAGGCGTTCAAGTCGACCGCGATGGCCCGCCACGTGTCCATCGAGGGTGGACACCGGAGCTTCTGCTGCGCAACCCTTCGCGAGATGGAGGGAATGGCCGACGCTGGACTGGGCGAGGACCTGCTGCTGGCCAACGAGACCCTCGACCGGGAACGCCTCGGCGCGCTGGTGCGCCGCGGCGACGCGAGGGTGACCGTGGCGGTCGACTCGCCCGAGACGATCGCCGTGGCCGCCGCCAGTGGTGCGGAGGTTCTCATCGACGTCGACGTGGGCCTTCCCCGGTGCGGGTGCGAGCCGGAGGACGCCGCAGCGTTGGCGGAGCTCGCGCGCTCGCAGGGCGTGCCGGTGAGAGGCGTCATGGGCTACGAGGGACACGCCGTGGCGCTGGCCGACCGAACCGAACGCCACCGGAGCGTGCAGGAGTCCATGCAACTGCTGCGGGCGGCTGCGGCCGAGGTGGGTGCGGACATCACCTCGGCGGGTGGAACCGGCACCTTCGACATGCACCCGGACACCGACGAGGTCCAGGCGGGCAGCTACCTGTTGATGGACACGCACTACGACCGCCTCGGACTCCCCTTCACGATGGCGCTGTGGCTCGAGTCGACCGTGGTCTCGGTGAGCCCTAAGGGCTGGTTCGTGCTCGACTGCGGACTCAAGTCGCTCGGGATGGACCACGGAGACCCGGCCGTGGAGGGCATGCAGGTGTTCTTCTGTTCCGACGAACACACGACCGTGCTGCCCGGCGAGGGCTCCGCGACACCCTCGGTGGGTGACCGGGTCAGGGTCCTGCCCGCACACGTCGACCCGACGGTGGCCTACCACTCGACGCTGCACGTGGCCGACGGCGAGGACGTGCTGGAGTCGTGGCCGGTCGACCTGCGGGGTTGGTGAGACCCGCGCACTCCCCGGCGTGGGCGACCCCTCAGGAGCTGGCCAGCTGCTCCGCCAGGGCCTTCAGCGCCCTGCCCCGGTGCGACATGGCGTGCTTCTCGGCCGGAGTCATCTCGGCGAAGGTGCGGCCGTCGCCCTCGTCGGGCACGAACACCGGGTCGTAGCCGAACCCTCCATCCCCTGCGGGCACGGCGGCGATCCGCCCCTCCACGGTGCCCCGGGCGGCCAGCGACTGCCCGCTGGCTGACACCAGCACCACGGCGCAGCGGAAACGGGCGCGACGACCCGGGTGCCCATCGGGCAGGCCGGCGAGTGCTTCGAGGAGCTTCGCCAGGTTCTCGGCGTCGGTGGCTTCCTCACCGGCGAAGCGGGCCGAGCGGACCCCGGGTGCGCCGTCCAGGTGGTCGACCTCCAGGCCCGAGTCGTCCGCGAGCGAGGCCATACCGGTGGCTGCCACCAGGGCCTCGGCCTTCAGGCGGGCGTTGCCCAGGAAGTCCGGGGCCGTCTCGGGGACCTCCGCGACCCCCTCGGGTCGTGTGCGCAGCTCGACGGGCTCGCCCCAACAGGTCAGTCCGGCCGAGCCGAGCACCTCGGCCAGCTCCTGCGCCTTTGCCCGGTTGGCGGTCGCCAACACGATGGGCGAGGGAACCTTCACCGGCCGATCGGACGCGGTGTCACCTCGATCGCCATGTACTCGCGCTGGAGCTCGTGTATCTCACGGATGCCCTTCTCGGCGAGCCCCAGCAGGCTCTCGAGCTCGGCACGGCTGAACGGCTCCGCCTCTGCGGTGCCCTGGACCTCCACGAAGCGTCCGTCGCCGGTCATGACCACGTTCATGTCGGTCTCTGCCCTGGAGTCCTCGGCATAGGGCAGGTCCAGACGGGCTTCACCGTCGATGACTCCCACCGAGACCGCTCCCAGCACGTCGGTCAACGGGTCGGTGTCGATCAGGCCGGCCTGGCGTGCACGCACCAGCGCGTCCGACAGCGCCAGGTAGGCGCCGCAGATCGAGGCCGTGCGGGTGCCACCGTCGGCCTGCAGCACGTCGCAGTCGATCAGCACCTGGCGCTCACCCAGGGCCTTCATGTCCACCACCGAGCGGAGCGCACGTCCGATGAGACGCTGGATCTCCTGGGTGCGGCCCTTGGGCCCCTTGGTTTCGCGGCGGATCCGTTCCGGGGATGAACCGGGGAGCATCGAGTACTCGGCGGTGACCCATCCCTTGCCCGAGTTGCGCATCCAGCGAGGCGTGTCCTCGTCGATCATCGCGGTGCAGAGGACCTTTGTCTCGCCGAAGGTGACGAGGACCGACCCCGCTGCGTATGCCGTGAAGTCGCGCTCGAAGCTGTGGGGGCGCAGTTCATCGACTGCTCGACCGTCGGGACGCACTGTGGACTCGTTTCTCCGTGGAGGTCCACGGTTCGCTTGCTGGGGGTCTGGGGCCTCGAGGTGTCTAGGTCCCGAGGACCATCCCGCTGCGGGCCACCATCGGTTCCGCACCATAGGCCGAGGCGGCCTCCGCGGCGGAACCTGCCGGGTCCGCCCCGGGCAGCAGGTGGGTCAGCACCAGCGAACGGGTGCCTGCCGCGGCAGCCATCTCCCCTGCCTGCAGGGCGGTCATGTGGATGCCCACCGGCGAGCGCGCGGCCTCGATCGCATTGGGCGCACCGTCGCGGAACGTCGCCTCGCAGATGCCGATGTCGACCGGGGCCCCGAACTCCGAGAACGACCAGTCGGGCCCCGTGTCGGCGCTGTAGGCCACACGCGAGCTGCCGTCGTCGACGCAGAAGGCGAGGGTCTCCGGAGGATGGTCGGTGCGTGAGCAGCGCACCGTGAGGGGCCCCAGGTCGAGCTCCGTGCCGTCCTTGATGACCGAGGGTTCGAGAGTCGGCGCAACCGCTTCGTGGCTGATCTCCGACACGAGGTCGAGCGTCTCGGCAGTGGCATACAGGGGCAGCCCCTCCACACCGAGCACGTAGCGCAGTGCGTTGCGCAGCACCGGCACCTCGACCCAGTGATCCGGGTGGGAGTGACTTATGAGCACGGCGTCGAGCTCTTCGATCGCCGTGTGCTGCTGCAGGACCCCGAGCACGCCGGGACCCGCGTCCAACAACACCTTCATCCCGTGGGACTCCACGAGGTAGCCGCTGCAGGCACAACCCGGGGCGGAGTAGGTGCCCGAGCAACCCAGGACGGTCACCTTCATGCCAGCTCCACCTGCGCGGCCTCCCGCAACTCGGGACCGAGCAGCTCCCGCCCGAGCTGCTCGAAGCGGTTGACATCGCCGGTCGTCTCGAACCGGTGGACCCCCGTGTGGTCCGGATCGTTCCCGACACCCGTCTGCGCGATGAGGCGCCGCACCTCGAAGGCCGTCTCGTCCGCGGAGGACACGAGCATCACGTCCGCTCCGAGCACGTCGCTGATCGTGCGGGCCAGGTACGGGTAGTGGGTGCATCCCAGCAGGAGTGTGTCGACCTTCGCCTCGGCCACCGGGGCCAGCAGCCGCTGCGCGAGCACGTGCACCTCCACCCCGTCGAACTCCCCGCGTTCCACGAACTCCACGAAACCCGGACATGCCACCGCTGCCAGTTCCGGCCCGGCGTCCTGTCCCGTCGCGGCGAGCTCCTCCAGGGCGCGCTGGTACGCCCCCGAGGAGATCGTGCCCACGGTGCCGATCACCCCGACCCGCCCGGTGAGGGTCGCTGCACGCAGGGCGCGCACCCCCGGCTCGATGACTCCCACCACGGGCACGTCGACCACCTCACCGAGGTGGTCCAGGGCGGCGGCCGATGCGGTGTTGCACGCGACGACGATCAGCTTCGCGTCGTGTGAAGACACGAGGTGTTCCGCTATCTGCGAGGCGTACCCGGAGACCTGCTCGATGGAGCGGGAGCCGTAGGGATACCGCGCCGTGTCGCCCAGGTACACGAGGTCCTCCGAGGGCAACAGGTCCATCACCGCGCGCGCAACCGTGAGGCCTCCGAAACCCGAGTCGAACATGCCGATCGGACGCGCGTCCACGCACAGAGGCTACCGGTGCGGACTGCCGCGGACGAGACTGCCCACGGGGCTCAGAAGGATCAGAAGTAGATGACCTTCTCAGCGTTGCTCACGGCTTCGTCCAGCTCGAGCGTCCATGCACCCGTCGAGAGGTACTTCCAGCCGTAGTCGCTGACGACGAACACGATCACTCCTCCGTCGATTCGTTCGGCGACCTTGCGAGCCCCGGCGAGTGCGGCACCGGCGGAGATCCCCGAGAAGATTCCCACGTCCGCGAGCATGCGGGTGTGTTCCAGGGACTCCCTGGGCCGCACGATCGACTTGCCGTCCAGCAGGTCATAGCCGCCCCACTTGTCGAACACCGGCGGTATGTAGCCGTCCTCCAGTGAGCGCAGACCCTCGACCTGCTCACCCGACGGGGGCTCGACCGCGAGCACCTTCACCCCGGGGTTCTGCTCCTTGAGGTAGGTACCGACTCCGAGCAGCGTGCCCGAGGTGCCGAGGCCCGCCACGAAGTGGGTGATGTCGGGAACGTCGCGCCAGATCTCGGGCCCGGTGGTCTCGTAGTGGGCACGCGGGTTGGCCTCGTTGCCGTACTGGTACAGGAACACCCAGTCGGGGTTGTCATCCGCGAGGGCCTGTGCCCGGCGCACGGCGCCGTTGGATCCCTCTGCGCCCGGAGACGGGATGATCTCGGCGCCGTACACCTCGAGCAGCTGCCGTCGTTCGACCGAGACGTTCTCGGGCAGCACGATCTTGAGGTCATAGCCACGGATCCGGCAGATCATGGCCAGGGCGATCCCCGTGTTGCCCGACGAGGGTTCGATGATCGTGCAGCCGGGGCTCAGGGTTCCGTCGGCCTCCGCCTCGGTGACCATGGAGAGCGCGATGCGGTCCTTGACCGAACCGGCGGGGTTCTGTCCCTCCATCTTGGCGAGGATGCGCACCGCGGGGTCCGGGCTGAGGTCCGAGACGTCCACCAGCGGTGTGTTGCCGATCATCTCGAGGACGCTGTTGTAGACGGTCATGGTCCTGCGACTCCGTGGGGGGCACCGGTGTGGGATTCCTGACCATTATGGTAGGGATTGGCCCGCGGATACAGCCACCGCCGCTGTGACAGATCCCTCAGGCGCTCGTCACCGCCACGGGTTCCTCGGTGATCGAGCCGTCCACGATGCGGAACGACCGCAGCATCGGAACGTCGTCGCGCAGCGACACGATCACGTAGTGCCAGGAGGGATCCGGCGCCTGGGCCACATCGGTCGGCGAAGGATACGGGTCGGTGTGGGTGTGGCTGTGCATGACACCCACGACCTCGAGGCCTGCGTCCTCCGCTGCGCGGTCCACCCTCAACATGTCACGCGGCGACACGGTGTAGAGCTTCGAGCTCTGCGCATCGTTCGCGCAGGGATGGAACTCCACGACGCGTCCGTCGGCGTGTCCGACCAGCAGGCCACACGCCTCGAGTGGGAACCCGGCCAGGGCGTGGGCAACCATCGCCACCCGCAACGGTCCGGGCAGCACCAGTGACGGCGCCGTGGACCGGCCGTGGTCGGTGAGGTCCGTCGGTTCCCGCACGCCCGCCACGCTAGCGCCGGCCCCGGCACCGCTAGCATCCAGAGCCCATGTGCCCGCCCCCACGCGGCCCGTCCGACACGGGCTCCAACGACAACCGCACGATTGCGACCAACCGCCGGGCGCGGCGCGACTACGAACTGGGCGACTCCTTCGAGGCGGGCGTCGTGCTCACCGGCAGCGAGGTGAAGTCCCTGCGCGAGGCGAATGCCCAGATCGCTGAGTCATACGCACAGGTGCGCGACGGCGAGGTGTGGCTCCACGGACTCCACATCGCCCCGTACTCCCACGCCCAGGACCACTCGGGCCACGAGCCCGAACGACCACGCAAGCTCCTGTTGCACCGCAACGAGATCGATCGGCTCGGGCACCGCATGGCCACCGAGCGGCTGACGCTGGTGCCTCTGCGGCTCTACTTCCGCAACGGCCGCGTGAAGATCGAACTGGCCACCGGCAAGGGCCGCAAGACCGTCGACAAGCGACACGAACTGGCTCGCCGCGAAGCCGAACGCGAGGCCGCCCGCGCCATGTCACGCGACGCCCGCAACGGCTGAGCGCCGGACGCGCCACGTCACCCGAGGCCACCGGTGGGCCATACGGATCATCGCGACCGGCCCGGCGCCCCATTGTTCTCAGGTGAGCCGCCGCGTGCGCCGAGGAGATTCTCGAAACACGTTCATGGCACGGGACCGGTGCGGGGACCGTCCCGGTGGCCCACACCCACGGGTCGCTGCCCGAATGCAACAGCCGCCACGGAGATGAGATCGATGGGAGCCCCGACAGGACCACGGAACCGCACGGGACGGCGCCGGTCGGCCCTGCTCTGTGGCGTCGCTGCAGCAGCGATCCTGGCCGTGGCCTGCGAGACCCCGCCGGCTCCCCCCACCACCGCCCCACCCCGGGCGGTGCGCCAGGCACCCGCCACACCGGACTGCCGGCCCGAGACCGGTGGTGGCAGCTCCAACGCGGCCGATTTCGAGCCGTTGGAGGGCGACGAGCTGGGCCTGACGGCCTTCGGCGCCGCGGTCGAGGCCCTCGGGGGCACCGGACGTGTGGACATCACCACCGACGTGGACGGCCGACCGGAGTTCCAGAGCGTCAGCGTCGACCAGCTGGGCGTCTCCCTGGACGCCGAGGCGGACCCGGTCATATCCGTCGAGCCGTCGCGCAGGGTGAACGCCACCGCCGGTGACCCGCTGGCCCCACAGCAGTGGTCCGACGAACTGACCCCCTACACACCCACCTGGGTCTGTGGGCGCGGGACGGGCGTCGACATAGCGGTCGTGGACACCGGTGTGGACCGCACACATCCTGACCTCGCGGGACGCACCACCACCGGCGGCTCCTCACTCGGGTCGGCGGCGCAGGTAACCGAGGGGTCGGGAGGCGTCGATCCCCACGGCCACGGCACCCATGTGGCCGGCATCGCGGCGGCAACCGCGGACAACGGGATCGGCATCCGAGGGGTGGCCCCGGAGGCACGCATAATGCCCCTGCGGGTCCTGGATTCGAGCGGCAGCGGCTGGAACGCCGATGTGGCGGCCGGCATCACCTGGGCGGTGGACCACGGGGCGGAGGTGATCAACCTCTCGCTCGGCAACACCCAGCAGAGCCAGGCCGTCACCAACGCCATCACCTACGCCGACGCTGCAGGGGTGGTCGTGGTCGCCGCCGCCGGCAACGGCGGGGCGGGGGCCTTGCCGCACTATCCGGCCGCTGACAACCGCACCGTCGCGGTCGCCTCGGTCGACCCCGACGGTTCACTGTCGGACTTCTCCACCACGGGCTCATACGTTGACGTGGCCGCCCCCGGACGGAGCATCCTCTCCACGGTCCCGGGCGGCGGCTACTCCTACATGTCGGGCACATCCATGGCGGCACCGTTCGCCTCCGGCGTGGCGGCCCTGTTGATCGCCAACCGGGGATCCATCAGCCCCGAGCAGGTGCTGCAGCGCTTCACCTCCACCGCGACCGATGCGGGCCCGGCGGGGAGCGACGACGGCTACGGCCACGGCATCATCGACCCGGTCGCGGTGCTGAGCTCCTGAGGCGCCGGTGGCGGCGTGATCCGCGACGCCGGCCCATCGGCGGAGTTCCGCCATGGCCGCGACATACTGAGGTGATGAACGACGAGCCGCTGTGGAGCCGGGTGATGGGCGACTTCGCCCGGCGCCGCAGCGAGTTCTCCGACTTCGAATGGCGGCCCGACGCCCTCGTGCACCACGACCGTGCGGGGCGCCACACCGCCGAGGCGGAGACGCTCCTGGCGGTGAGCAACGGCTTCATCGGCGTGAGGGGCTCGCTCGAGGAGGACGAACCGTCCTATGAGCGGGCGACCCTCATCAACGGCTTCCACGAGACCTCCCCGATCACCTACGGCGAGGCCGCCTACGGCTTCGCGACGACCAGCCAGACGATCGTGGGGGTGCCCGACGGAACCCTCATGAAGCTCTACGTGGACGACGAACCATTCAGGCTCGACCGGTCCCGGGTCAGGCGCAGCGAGAGGACGCTCGACCTGATGCGCGGCCTGCTGCGACGCGAGGTGGAGTGGGAGACGCCCGACGGCCGCGCCCTGGTGCTGCGCACCCGCCGATTCGTGTCCCTGGAGCACCGCCACGTGGTCGTGTTCGACTACGAGGTCGAGATGCTGGACGCCCCGGCGACGCTCACCATCTCCTCCGAGCTGGCGGTTCCCGCACCCCGCCGTGACCCCGAGGCGGACCCCGACCCGAGGCGCTCCCCGGCACTGTCGGGGGTGCTCGAGCCGCTGAGCCACAGCTCACAAGGTGACCGCGCGGGGCTGACCATGGCCACCTGTTCGTCGGGAATGACCGTCGCCTGCGGGGTGCACCACATCGTGCAGGACGGTTCGGGCCTGGAGGTGGCCACCACCGCCGAGCCCGGCAGGTGCCGAACCGTCGCCATCGCGGATGCCCGACCGGAGTCACCGGTACGGATGCGCAAGTTCGTGGCCTACCACTCCTCCGGGCGCACGGGAGCCGAGGAGCTCGGCTTCAGGGTCGACCAGACCCTCGACCGGGCGCTGCACGTCGGCATCGAGGAGCTGGGATGCCTCCAGGAGGAACGGGTGCGCCGGTGGTGGGACATCGGCGACATGGAGATCGGTGGTTGCGACGAGGCCCAGGCGATGGTTCGCTACAACCTCTTCCAGGTCTTCCAGAACACCGCCCGAGCGGACGGCCACGGGTTCCCGGCCAAGGGTCTCACGGGAACCGGCTACGAGGGCCAGTACTTCTGGGATGCCGACATCTACGTGATGCCGATGCTCTCCTGCACGGTGCCCCAGGTGGCCCGCAACTTCGTGGACTTCCGTGCAGGGATGCTCGAACCGGCGCGCAGGCGTGCCGACGAGGTGGGGCACCCGGGAGCCCTGTACCCGTGGCGGACGATCAGCGGCGAGGAGGCATCCACCTACTACGCGGCCGGCACCGCCCAGTACCACATCAACGCGGACGTCGTCTGGGCCATGCGCAAGTACGTGCAGGCCTCCGGGGACGTCGATGCGATCGCGGACCCGTGCTTCGAGATCCTCGTGGAGACCTCCAGGTTCTGGGTGGACCTGGGATTCTTCAGCGAGAGGATGGGTGGCGAGTTCGTCATCAACGGCGTGACCGGGCCCGACGAGTACACCACCGTGGTCGACAACAACCTCTACACGAACCTCATGGCCCGCGAGAACCTGCTCACCGCGGTCGGTGCCGCCGAGTGGATGCGCACGAACCGCCCATCGGAGTACGCCGCGGTCGCGCTGCGGACGGGGCTAACCGACGACGAGGTGGACCTTTGGCGCCGAGCCGGCGAGGCGATGCACCTTCCGTGGGACGAACGGGAGCAGCTGCACCTGCAGGACGACGGCTTCCTGAACCGTGAGCGGTGGGATTTCGAGGGCACACCTTCGGACAAGTACCCCTTGTTGTTGCACTTCCACCCTCTCGAGATCTATCGCCACCAGGTCATCAAGCAGGCCGACGTCGTGGCGGCCACGTTCCTGCTGGGCAACCGCTTCACCCCCGAGGAGAAGCGCAGGATCTTCGAGTACTACGACCCGCTCACCACCGGGGACTCCTCCCTGTCGGCCCCGGTGCAGTCGGTGATGGCAACCGAGCTGGGCCTCACCCAGAACGGCGTGGAGTACTTCGTCGAGTCCGCCCTGGTGGACCTGCTGGATCTCTCCCACAACGTCGCGGATGGCATCCACCTGGCTGCGGCGGGCGGCGTGTGGATGGCGATGGTGAACGGCTTCGGCGGCTTCAGGGACCACGACGCGCAGCTGCACTTCTCCCCCGCCATACCCTCGGGCTGGGACCACCTGCGATTCAGGATCCAATACCGCGGCAACGTGGTCCAGGTGCGGGCCTCACACGACCAGGTCACCTACAGCCTGATCGAGGGCCCCGGCTGTGTCGTGCACCACTGGGACGAACCGCTCGAGCTGGGTCCCGGTGCGGCAGCCACGCGCCGCAACCCGGGGCGCGAGGAACTGCCTCGGTTGCCACGCCACACCGACGGTGTGCGGTCACAGCGCACCAACGGGGACCGGGCGGCCCCCGAACGCGCGGCACCCGCTTCATCCACGGAGTTGCCCGCCCCGACGGTGCCCTTCGTGTGAGTTCCTAGGAGGAGCCCAGGTCGCGCCTGGTGAAGCCCACCAGGCCGGCCGCCACGAGCAGGACCGTGGCCGCGGCCATGGTGACCAGACCGGTGGCCTCGAATCCCTCCGCTGGCAGGGACGGCACGTGGTCCAGCGGCGACAGGGACACCACCCAGTCGGGCAGGTCCAACAGCTGGGCCAGCAGACCCACCACGGCGCTCCAGACCAGACCCACCCAGCCCAGGATGGCCAGGCGCGGAACCCACGCCCAGAGCACGAAGGCCACCCCGGCCAGCACCCCCACAGCCGGAACGTAGGCGAGGAGCGCCCAGAGCATCTCCGCGACGAGTGAGCTGTCACCGGTGGTCACAGCGGCTCCGATGCCCACCGCCAGCCCACCGGCTGCCGCAACACCCACGCATCCGATGGCGGTGACCAGGAGGTGGCTGGAAGCCCAACGAGTCCTCGTGGTGGGGGTCGCCAACAACGCCTCGACACGGCCGTTGTTCTCCTCGCCGGACAACCTGAGTACGCCACTGATGCCGTAGCCGGCGAGCAGCAGCGCGAGGATCAGCACCGCGGAGGCGAGGAACGCGTCGGTGATCGAGCTCCCTGCCGAAAGGGCGAAGAACTGCTCCAGGTCGGGGTTGTCCGCCAGCATCTCCTCGGCCTCGCTCGCAAGGGCACCGTAGAAGGCCGCGAAGAACACGATCCCGCAGAACCAGCCGAGCAGAGCCCCGCGTTGCAGGCGCAGCGCGAGGGCGAACGGACCCTGCATCCACCTTGTCGCCGCGGGACGTCCGGCGCGTTCCGGGATCATTCCTGCACCGAAGTCCCGGCGCGCCGCCAGCACCGCGGCCAGCCATGTCACCCCGGCGGCGAGCCCCAGTGACAGCACCGGGGTCCACCACCGTTCGTCGGCGAAGGCCCGCACGCCCTGTCCGATCCCGATCGGGGACAGCCAGGTCAGAAACGATCCGGTCACATCCCCGATCGCCCGCAACAGGAACGACACCGCCAGCACCGCGAGGCCGATGCCCGTCGCGGCGCGCCCCGTCGCGGCAACCTGGGCGGCCACCAGCGATATGGCGGCGAACAACAGCCCCGAGGTGCACAGGGCGAGGCCGAACGCGATCGACCCGACCGCACCGAAACCGGATGCGATCGTGCCCAGGATCACGGCACCGGCAGCGACCACGTTGACCAACAGTGCATTCACCATCGTGGCGAGCCCGGCTGCGTGGCGACCCACCGGTGTGCTGCGAAGCAGCTCCGCACGCTCGGTCTCCTCCTCGCTGCGGGTGTGGCGCGTGACCAACAGGATGCTCATGAGGCCCACCAGCACGATGGTCCACAACGACAGCTCGTTCATCAGCACCGCACCCGTGCTGGGGTCGGTCTGAAGCCCGTAGCCGGGGCCGGCCTGCACGACGACGGCCGCGTTGTCGCTCACGAGCCGCGCATAGCCCTGCACCGAGGCCTCGTCCGGGTAGAGCTCGCTGACGCTGATCGCCGAGACCACTACCAGCGCCACCACCGAGGCGATCCACACCAGCGACTTGATCCTGTCGAGGCGCAGCTGCAACCTCAGGATCGAAGGCCACCCCGTGACCGGACCGGAGCGCGGCTGGTTCTCCAGTGCTCCCAGCACAGGCGCCACGGTGGCGGTTGCCATCAGGCAGGGCGCTCCTGCACAGGGGGTCCGCCGCCGTCCGCGCCGTAGTGGCGCAGGAAGAGGCTCTCCAGCGTCGGTGGCTGGCTCGTCAACGCCACGATGCCGAACTCGGCGATCCGCCCGAGCACCTCGCCAAGCTGTTCCCCGTCGACCTCGAAGCTGGACTCCGTTGCGCGGGACGCGAAGTCGTACACCCCGGGAGCGTCCTGCAGGCCGTGCACGGGCCGTTCGGTCTCCACTCGCACCGAGGTGCGGGTCATGTGGCGCAACTCGCCCAGGGACCCGCTCTCCACGGTGCGACCCTTGCGGATGATGGTCACGCGGTCACAGAGCTTCTCCACCTCCGCGAGGATGTGGCTGGAGAGCAGCACCGTGCGGCCCTCGCCGACCGCCTCTGTGACCAGGTCCTGGAACTCCGCCTCCATGAGCGGGTCCAGGCCGGCGGTTGGTTCGTCCAGCAGCAACAGGTCCGACGGCGAGGCCAGGGCTGCCACGAGCGCGACCTTCTGCCGGTTGCCCTTGGAGTAGGTGCGCGACTTCTTCGAGGGGTCCAGGTCGAGGCGTTCGATCAGCTCCGCACGGCGCACCGGGTCGACTCCGCCGCGCATCCGGCCGAGCAGGTCGATCACCTCTCCACCGGAGAGGTTGCGCCAGAGGTTCACCTCACCGGGCACGTACGCGATCCGGCGGTGCAACTCCACGGCGTCCGACCAGGGATCCCCACCGAGAACCTCCAGTTGGCCCGAGTCGGCCCGGAGCAGCCCCAGCAGGATCCGGATCGTGACGGACTTGCCCGAACCGTTCGGGCCGAGGAAACCATGCACCTCTCCGGCGCGCACCTCCAGGTCGAGCCCGTCCAGGGCAACGGTGGAGCCGAAGGACTTGTGCAGCCCGGCCACCGTGATGGCCGAGGATGTGCTCACGGAATGGACGGGCCGAGGGTGAGCAGTGTGCCGCCGTTGTCCCTGAGCACCGCCTCGACGGTGTCGCCCTTGCCGTGGTCCAGAACCGCGACGAGCACCTCACCGGGTTCGAGGGGGGTCTCGCGGATCTCTCCGTGGGCGCTGAAGGCCTCGTCGGCGGCGGCTATCCCGAGGAAGCCCCCGAGCATCGCCCCACCGAAACCGGAGGCGGCTCCCACGGCGAACAGTCCCGCCACCCCCAATGGGGCGAGACCGGGTACGACCAGGGCAGTCAGTGCCATGCCGGCGAGCGCCCCGAGCCCCGCCCCGGCAGCTGTGCCCGCGACCGCGTCCGAGCCCATCACCACCTCCTCGTCGCGTTCGAACGCGACGTGGGTGTCGCCGTGCACCGCGACACCCAGGTGTTCGCTGCCGAGCCCCTGGGAGATCAGCTCCTGCACCGCTGCCTCGGCGTGTTCACGATCGGGGAACACCGCCGCGATGTGCCTGTGATCGCGGTGCTCGCCGACCGGTTCCGGGCCCACAGACTGCGAACGCAGGACCTCGGCCACCGTCGCCTGGTCCGGTGAGCACGCCGAGTCCGGCGGCAGCAGGAGGGTTCCCACAGGCTGTCCGTCCTCGGTCGCGACCGCGTAGACGGTGGCGTCACCCGCCGCGTCGCCGCCGTCGGGACCCTCACCGACCGCGCAGCAGAACGCGGCCGACACGGTGAGACCGGCCGGGTCGTAGGTCTTCCCGGAGATGGCATCCGCCACCGAGACCCCGTCCACCTCGAGCGTCGCCGTGAAGCCGAGCCGCTCGAGCCACTGGATGATCTGTTTGGGAGTTTCAGGGTTCGGTGCCAACACGGACTCCTCTGCGGGTCGTCGTACTGGCCCCGAGAGTAGCTGCGGAGGCACCCACCGGCCCGCCACGGCCGGGTCATCCGATCGCGGTGGCGGCCAGGAGCACTGCGAGTCCCAGGGCGAACGCCGCAGTGGTCTCGAGCTTGTCGCGACCGGACTCGCCCGAGGCCAGCTCCGGCATCAGGTCCGCGGCCGCTATGTAGATGAAGTTGCCCGCCGCGAAGGGCAACAGGTAGGCGACCTCGATCACGTTCGCCGCGAAGTAGGCGGCGACGCCACCGAGCAGGAACGTGAGCGCTGAGGCGAAGTTCCACAGCAGGGCGGACCTCTTGGCCCACCCGCTCTGGACGAGAACCCCGAAGTCCCCGAGTTCCTGGGGGACCTCGTGGGCTGCGGCAGCGAGCCACGACACGATCCCGACGCGCACGTCCACCACGAAGGCCCCACCGACCGCGAGCCCGCCGATCAGGTTGTGGAGGCCATCAGCGGCGAGCAGCAGGTACCCGATCGGGCGGTGGTCGTCGTGGCGGGCCCGGTGGCAGTGGTGCCAGTGCAGGAGCTGTTCCAGCACGAAGAAGGTCACGAACCCGGCCACCAGCCACACGTAGACCGCCAGGTCGTTGCCGAGCGCATCGATCGCCGCCGGCAGCATGTGGAAGAACGCACCACCCAGGAGGGATCCCGCGGCGAGCCCGACCAGCGGCAACAGGATGCGTTCCAGCACCGGTTCGGGCAGAACCGTCGTCAGTCCCCCTACGAGCGCGAGCGAGCTCATCGCGACACCGCCGAGGAGGATCCACGCGAGCGTCGACATCACAGGGGCGGCGGAGTCCCCATCACTGCTCCCATGGGAGGTTGTCCATGTCGAAGTTCTTCATCGAAGCCGACTGCCCTGCGGTGGCGAGGAGTCCGCCCTGCTCGCTCCAGGCGTGCACCACACCGTGGCCGTAGTCGCCGGTGGCCATGTGGGGCCGCAGGTCCAGCAGGACCCACTCGGTGTCGGTGTGCGAACCCACCCTGATGGAGTTGTCGAGGCTCACCCCACCTGCCACGACACCTGCTGCATGGGCGACCGAGAGCGGAACCACGTCGGCCATGTAGGCGACCATGGCAGGTGTGATCGGGCGCCGGTCCCGGCGCCTCACCCATACGCAGAGTCGACCCGGGCCGTCGTCGGGATGGGACCTGACCTCCGGATCCCGCATCTCCATGGTCGAGAGGAAACTCGCCTTCTGGGGCACCGGAGGCATCTGGTCGTAGCCGGCATTCTGCATGACCTTCGCGAACAGGCCGTCGAGCACCGGCGAGTCGTCGGGCGAGGTGACCTCCGGCATCGACTCGAAGACTCCCTCGATCCCGCCCGGGCGACGATGCCCGGTCGTGCCGAGGGAGGCGAACATCGTCGCACCAGCACCATCGATGCCGGTGACGCGCACCTGGTTGGTGCGCCGACCTGCAGCGAGGATCTCCGCGTGGATCGAGACCGTCTCCCCGGGCGGGGCGGTGGCGACGAACAAGGTGGTCATCCACACGGTCTCCCTGCCGGTCAGCTCCTCCGCGGAGACCATGGATGCTGCGATGGCGGTTCCGCCGTAGAGGTACCCGTCGAGACGGGCGAGGTGGCTCTGGACCTGAAAGGTGAAGCGGCCCGGCATGCCTGCATCCTCGAGGCCCAGGAATTCGATGTCGCTGCGCATGAGCCGCACCGTACCGGGCGTGGAACCGACCGGCGCGGTGCTGTCCTACCATCCTGCGATGGCGAACGGGACCCACCGGCCCACCCCCGAGGAGATCAACTCCGCGGTCCATGCGGCGTTCCCCGGCTCCGAGGGTGCACTCTGCCGCGCTGCCGGAGCGGACTTCGCGGTCGTGCAGCGCGAGATCGATCCGACAGCGGCACGCCCCGGAGGGCTCGTGTCGGGTCCCTCGCAGTTCGGGCTCGCGGATGCCGCCCTGTGGTTCCTCACCTTCGGGGTGATCGGGCGCATCGAGTTGATGGCGCTCACATCCGACATGGACATCACCTTCCTGCGGCCAGCCTCAGGGGAGCTCATCTCGGCGCGCGCGGACCTGCTGAGCGCGGGGAGCCGCAAGGTCGTCGGTGCCGTGCGCGTCTGGTGCGACGACCGCGAGGACGCACCGTGCTCGGTCGCCAAGGGCACCTACGTGCTTCCGCGCCAGCACTGACCGCTGGGCACGCTGCTCCCGGGAGATGGGCTCCCGGCTCTGACCGTTCGGGATAGCACCTGCCTCCACGGGTCCTCGACACCGTGTTCGGCCGATGTGATAGTGGTGCAGCGTGGACGGCATGACGACCACCGATTCGGAGTCGAGCCCCGCTGGGTGGAGCTCCGCGGAATCGAGTGACCCGGTCGCGGGCCTGGCGCGGGACTTCGCACGCCGCGAGGCGCTGTCGTCGCGTTCACCGGCCCGCGCCGCGCTGCGCCTGGTCGTGACCGCTGCCGCGTTGGCGGTCGTCGTCCACGCGGTGTCGGATCCCCCAACGTGGTACGTCTGGCCGGCTCTGTGGGTGCTGACCATAGGGGCGATCCTGTCCTGTGGTGCGGTGGTGCACGAGGCCGCCCATCGTCACCTCTTCTCCTCCAAGTGGGCGAACTACACCGCGGGAATGGTGTGCTCGTCGCTGCTCGGCGCGCCGTTCGTGGCATACCGCGACACCCACATGGAGCACCACCGCTTCACCCACCAGATCGGTGACACCGACCCACTCGATGTGCTCCAGAAGCCCTATGAGTTCGTGCTGGGACTGCCCGTATACGGCTTCGTGTACATCTACAAGCTGTACGCGATCGCGCTGGCAGCCCTGTTCGGGCGAGGCCCTACCTACAGCCGCGGTGACTCGAGGGCCCTGGCGGCGTGGTCGCTCCTGGTGCAGGCCGCCGTGTTCGCCGCACTGGGTTGGTCGGTGGTTGCCTTCGGCGTGTGGCCCGTCGTCGTGGGTTTCGTCGTGCCGTGGATGATCGGGGTGATCGGCTTCCTGGGTGTGATCGCCATCTCGGAGCACTACGAGATGGGGTGGGGACCCGCCCCGGCGACCGCGACGACCCGGTCGGTGCACTCCAACGCCGTGGTGCGATTCGCCTACTGGAACACCAACTACCACTGCGAGCACCACCTGGTACCGCACGTGCCGTGCTGGAACCTCCGTGCCGTGCACGACCATCTGGGCGATGAGGTGACCACCTCGAGTGGGTACACCGCATTCGCCGTGGGGCTGTACCGGCGCCTGCGGCAGGGGGACCTCCCCGAGCCCTGTCCCGGTGCCGACTAGGCCACCGGGGTCGACCCGAGCCGGCACAGCCGCAGGGTTTTCGCTAACCGACCGTTGGCTCCGCCAGCACAGCGGCGACGGCTGCCCGCAGCCTCGGGCGCAGCACCCGGGCACGAGCACCACCGCTCTCGGCCCGGGCCGCACCGAGCACGAGCCCGGAGAGGAGTTCGACCACGCCGGACACCTCGCCGGAAGGTATCCCCGCATCCGACACGGCACCCTCCACGACCTCGAACATCGATCGGTGGAGATCCGCGACCTCGGCGCGGGTCTGCTCGTCGAGTGAATCGAGTTCGTCGGTGAGCGGGCCCACCAGCTGGTGCTCCGAGGTGCGGGCCCAGTCCAGGTACGTCTCGGCCCAGCGACCGAGACGCTCCGAAGCCGGTTCCTGACCGGCCAGGGCCTCGCTCCAGCTGTCACGGGCGCGGGGCGCGGCCTCGCGGAACCACTCGACCAGCAGATGGGCCTTGTCGGGGACGTACCGGTACACCGAGTTGCGCGCCAGACCCACCGAGGAGGCGACCTGTGCGAGGCTCACGTTGTGGTAGCCGCGCTCGCCGAAGAGTGCGACGGCTGACCCGATCAGGGCCGCGCGCTGTTGTGCCACATGCTCTGCGACGTTGTCCGCGTGTATCCGGGGCATGTCCCTAGGCCCGCTGCGCCGCGGCACCCGCGGGCGGCCCGACCTCGCTCAGTCGACCCCTGTCGAGGTGGAGTCGTCGATCCACGTGC
This sequence comes from Microthrixaceae bacterium, assembly GCA_023958095.1. Classification (GTDB taxonomy): domain Bacteria; phylum Actinomycetota; class Acidimicrobiia; order Acidimicrobiales; family Microtrichaceae; genus JAMLGJ01. The sequence continues at coordinate 2,576 of JAMLGJ010000003.1, read as the reverse complement.
ATCTCGGCCCATGCGTCGTGGGCGACCACGATCGTTGCCAGCCCTTCGGAGCGGGTCACCTCGGAGATCAACTCGACCACCGCCCCTGCACGCTCGGGATCCAACGACGCGGTCGGTTCGTCGGCTATCAGGAGACTCGGAGAGGCCATCAGGGCGCGTGCGATCCCGACGCGCTGGCGCTCGCCTCCGGAGAGCTCGACCGGCAGCTGGTCGGCCCGACCGGCGAGGTCGACCCTCTCGAGCAACGACCGTGCACGCGCTGTGGTGCCGGAGGCCTTCTCGCCGTGGATGTGGCCGACGAGCTCGAGTTGCTCGATCGCGGTGAGCGAGGGAAGCAGGTTGGCGGACTGGTAGACGAACGCAACGTGGTCGCGGCGCACCTTGGTGCGCTGTCGCTGCGAGAGACCCGCTGTGGGTGTCCCCGCCACGGTCACCTCGCCCGAGTCGGGTCGCCGGAGGAGACCTGCGACGGTGAGCAGGGTCGACTTGCCCGCACCGGAGGGACCGGTGAGGACCACCAGTTCCCCTGCGGTGACCGACAGGTCGACGTCGTCGAGGATCACCCTGGTGTCGGGTCCGTCGGGGTAGGCGACCCGCACCCGGTCGATCGCGAGCACCGGGGACCCGGCACCTCGTGTCGCTTCACTTCTTCGTGCAGGGACTGTCATTGCTCCACCCCGAGTGCGATGACCGGATCCACCTTCACGATCCGGGGCAGTGCAGCCGCACTGCCGATCAGTCCGACGACGATCATCGAGACCGCCACGCCGAGAGTCCCGGTCGGGTTCAACTCGACCGGTACGTCACCGCTGCCGACGATCGTCACGAGCACCGCTCCCAGGGCGACGCCGCAGAGCGTGGCCACGGAGACGAGTATGGCCATCTGGCCCAACGCGTCGCGGGCGATGTAGGAGGTGCTCGCACCCATCGCCTTGAGCAGACCGATCTGCCGTGTGCGCTGGACGGTGAGCACGGTCAGGAAGGCACCGATCACGACGGCCGAGATGACCAGCAGGAAGCCCTGGATGAGCGTCATCGTGGTCGTCTCGGCGGTGAACCCGGGTGAGCCCGCGTACGCCTCGGACTTGGTGTAGAGCTCGACTCCGGCCTCGGAGGCGGGTCCGGCGAGGTCGTCATCGGAGCCGCCCGAGAGCGCCACCGCCGAGAACCGTTCGTCGGGATCCCCTCCGAAGTTGATCTGCTGCCATGTGTCAAGCGAGGTGAACGCTATTGGGGCGTGGCCGTAGGTGCCCGCGAAGGTGAATCCGAGGACCGGCAGCACGAGGTCGGACCCGCTGATCGCGTAGCGGTCCCCCACCGACACCCCTTGGTCCTCGAGCTCGCTGGCCAGTACCAGTCCCGGCTCACCCGACAGTGCGCCCCTCGCGTCGTCACGGGTCACCAGGAAGCTGTCGGGGGCCACACCGAACAGCGCCAGGTCGAGGTTCGGTCCGCCCGATGTCGATGCAGCGTTGACGAAGCTCGCTCCGAGAGGGGTCGCCTCGACCCCGTCCACCCCTTCGAAACGGTCCAGAGCGTCGCCGCGGAGGGTGGAACGGCTGAAGGTCGCCTCGGCCCCTTCCTGGAGCGCGAGTCGATCGAATGGCAGTGCCCGCAGGCCGGAGATCCCGTCCGTGACCAGCCCCGTGGCCAGCGCGCTGAGCACCGTCGAGAGCACCGCGACGAGCGCGATGACCACACCGAGCAGCAGGAACCGCCGCACGCCGCGGCGAAGGTCCCTCAGTGCGAGGAACATGGACACGAGGGTTGTCGACTCATGTTCGCCATCATAGCGACGGCTAGTCGGCAACTGACCAAGAGCCCCTCGCAGGAGTGCCAGTACCAGCAGTGCACTTCACCCTCTCGCTGCCGCCGGACCCTTCGGTCGAGGACGCCGGCGTTTGCTCTCGATGAATCCCCGAGCACCCTGTAGGGCATGCGAATGTTCGATTGGGTACACGAAGGCGTGCGCTGCGGGACTACCAGGTCGTCCTCGACGACGGGTCCGCCGTAGTGGTGCGCGACGGGGTGTTCGTCGACTGGAAGGACACCCCATTGGAGGACCTGCCGGCTCCGAACGGACACGACGTAGGCCGCTTCGGCCGGTTGTCGTGACGAAACCAGCCGAACCACCACGACCCACAGCTCCTCTGGCCCCATGGCCAACCTGTTGCCGCTACTCGCGGCGGACCCGATCGCGCTGACAGCGTCGACCGAGGCTGTGATCTCATCAAGTACTTGCCACGCCCATTTCGGGCTGGGCTGGACAGGCACACCACTACACTCCCGACGGGCTCGTGTTGTGCCCGGCACAGAGAAATCCAGAGGCGGGTGAATAGTGGCTTTCGACGGTGATGACACGCTCCCGACGGCTCGAGATCGGACGCCCGTGCGTCGCTATCGGTGTTCCGAAACAGGCGCCACCCGGCGGAGGATGGTCGTGTCGGTGGCGCTCTTCCTGTCCATGCTGGCGGTCGCCTGCAGCGGCGGCGGGTCCGGAGCCGACAGCAGCGCATCGGCGGCGCCTGCCGGGCCGCGGACGCCGGACACTTGCGGTGAGTACAGGAATCTGACCG
>JAMLGJ010000029.1 GCA_023958095.1 Microthrixaceae bacterium | reverse complement strand
GGCTGCGTTCTGCAGCGCAGCACGGGTCACCTTGGCCGGGTCGATGACGCCGGCTGCGAGCAGGTCGGTGAACTCACCGGTGGCTGCGTTGAAGCCGGTGTTGCCCGACTCGTTCTCGAGCTGCTGCACGATGACCGCACCCTCGAGCCCGGCGTTGTCGGCGATGAGCCGTGCCGGTGCGTCCAGGGCGTGCAGAACGATCTTGGCACCGGTGGACTCGTCGTCCTCCAGCTTCTCCACGATCGTCGAAACCGAGCCCTTGGCCCGCACGAGAGCGGTGCCGCCGCCTGCGACGACGCCTTCCTCGATGGCTGCACGGGTCGCCGAGAGGGCGTCCTCGATGCGGTGCTTCTTCTCCTTGAGCTCCACCTCGGTGGCTGCGCCGACCTTGACCACGGCAACGCCGCCGGAGAGCTTGGCGAGACGCTCCTGGAGCTTCTCGCGGTCCCAGTCCGAATCGGTGTTGTCGATCTCGGCCTTGATCTGTGCGATGCGGCCGTTCACGTCCTCGTGGCTGCCGCCGCCCTCGACGATGGTGGTGTTGTCCTTGTCGATGACGACCTTGCGGGAGGTGCCGAGCAGGTCGAGGGTGGTGTTGTCGAGCTTGAGCCCGACCTCCTCGGAGATGACCTGACCACCGGTGAGGGTCGCCATGTCCTGCAGCATCGCCTTGCGGCGCTCACCGAAGCCGGGGGCCTTCACGGCGACCGCGTTCAGCGAGCCACGGATCTTGTTGACCACCAGACCGGCCAGGGCCTCACCCTCGACGTCCTCGGCGATCACGACCAGCGGCTTGCCCGCCTGCATGATCTTCTCGAGCACGGGAATGAGCTCCTGGAGGTTGGAGACCTTGCCGTTCACGAACAGCAGGTACGGATCCTCGAGGACCGCTTCCTGACGCTCGGCGTCGGTGACGAAGTACGGCGAGAGGTAGCCCTTGTCGAACTGCATGCCCTCGGTGAACTCGAGGTCCATGCCGAAGGTGTTGGACTCCTCGACGGTGACCACGCCGTCCTTGCCGACCTTGTCGATCGCGTCGGCGATGACCTCGCCGATCTTCTGGTCGGCAGCCGAGATGGCCGCGACCTGGGCGATCTCGGACTTCTCGTCGATCTCCTTGGACAGACCGGCGATCGCCTCGACCGCAGCCTCGACGGCTGCCTCGATGCCGCGCTTCACGCCCATCGGGTTGGCACCCGCGGCGACGTTGCGCAGGCCTTCGCGCACCAGCGCCTGGGCCAGCACGGTCGCCGTGGTGGTGCCGTCACCGGCGATGTCGTTGGTCTTGGTGGCGACCTCCTTGACGAGCTGGGCGCCCATGTTCTCGAACGCGTCGTCGAGCTCGATCTCACGTGCGATGGAGACGCCGTCGTTGGTGATCGTGGGAGCGCCGAACTTCTTGTCGAGCACCACGTTGCGACCCTTGGGGCCGATGGTGACCTTGACCGCGTCGGCGAGTGCGTTGACGCCGGACTCGAGCGAGCGCCGGGCTTCGTCGTCGAACTTCAGTACCTTTGCCATTTGTTCTCCGTGTTCGTTCTCTGGTTCGTCTGTCGTTCAGTTCGTCAGCTGGTCACTTGACGATCGCGAGGACGTCGCGGGCCTGCAGGATCAGCAGGTCCTCGCCCTCGACGGTGATCTCCGTGCCGCCGTACTTCGAGTAGACGACCTTGTCGCCCACGCTCACACCGGGGGCGATCAGCTCGCCGGCGTCGCTGGTGCGACCGGGGCCGACTGCCAGGACCTCGCCCTGCTGGGGCTTCTCCTTGGCGGTGTCAGGAATGATCAGACCGCTGGCGGTCGTCTCCTCGGCCTCGGCCGGGCGGACGACGAGACGGTCTTCGAGCGGCTGCAGGTTCATGCAATCCTCCGGTACTTGATGTCTCTGGGGCGATCCCCCTACGGGGCCCCTGGGGGTTGGCTGCCCGGGATCGTGTTGGCACTCCCCACGGACGAGTGCCAAAGATAGCAGTCTCACCCGGCGAGTGCTAGCGCGCGCCGGGTGATTCTCCACCGGATCCGCTGGATCCCCACCCGAGGCCGCCCGCTGCCGCCCCGCTGCTGCCCCGCTGCTGCCCCGCTGCTGCCCCGTTCTGTGTTGTGTCCGTGGCGCTACGCGCCACCGGCACAACACAGAACGGGGGCCACACGGGCCACAACACAGAACGGGGGCCACACGGGCCACAACACAGAACGGGGGGCGGGGACGGAAGGTCAGGCGCGGTTGAACAGGCGGTCGCGGGGGTCGGCGCCGACGTCCAGCGGCGACGGCCCGAGGCGCTGGTGGCGGTACCAGCCCGCCGCGGCGATCATCGCCGCGTTGTCGGTGCACATGGAACGGCTCGGGATGAATCCCTGGATCCCCGCATCCGCGCACGCACCGAGGAACTGCTCGCGCAACAGCGAGTTCGCTGCGACCCCGCCTCCCAGGGCGAGCGCTCGTGCACCCACCTGTTCTCCGGCCCGCTGGGCCTTGGCCACGAGCACCTCCACCACCGCGGCCTGGAACGATGCCGCCACGTCCTCGGTGGTCTCCTCGGGATGGTCCCGCACGTGGTTCACCACCGCCGTCTTGAGCCCACTGAAGGAGAAGTCCAGGCCGTCCTCCAGCATCGCCCGCGGGAACGCCACCGCTGTCGGGTCACCGGACAGCGCGGCGTTGTCGATCGCCGGGCCCCCCGGATACCCGAGGCCGAGGAAGCGCGCGACCTTGTCGAAGGCCTCACCGGCCGCGTCGTCGAGGGTCTCGCCCAGCAGCACGTACTCGCCGTGGCCGAGCATCTCCACGAGCATCGTGTGCCCACCCGAGACGATCAGCACCACCAGCGGGAAATCGAGGTCCGGTTCCTCCAGGAGCGCCGCGTACAGGTGTGCCTCGAGGTGGTTCACCGAGATGAACGGGACCTTCCAGGTCAGGGCGAACGCCTTCGCGGCCGAGACGCCCACGAGCAGGGCCCCGACCAGCCCGGGACCGGTTGTCGCCGCCACCGCGTCGATGTCGGAACCCGACACCCCGGCCTCCACGAGCGCCTGGGCGGCGACCGGCACCAGCAACTCGGTGTGGGCACGGCTGGCCACCTCGGGCACCACACCGCCGTAGCGGGCGTGCAGGTCGACCTGTGAGGACACCACCGACGACAGCACCTCGGTGCCGTCGCGGACCACCGCCACGGCGGTCTCGTCACAGCTCGTCTCGATGCCGAGCACCAGCGATCCCTGCTTCAGCGGGACACCGGTTCGGCCCTCGTGGCCGGGTGCCGGGGTCATGGCCCCGGGGTCGCGACGACCCCCACCGGCAGCGCCGCCTCGATGCGTGTCCGGCGCTGCGACGACTCCTCGCCGCCGATGTCGTGAAGCCACATGATCAGTGCGTCCTCGCCGTTGTCGTTGTAGTACCCGCGCCTGATCCCTCCCGGGGCGAACCCGAACCCCGAGTACAGCGAACGAGCCGCGGAGTTGGAGACCCTCACCTCGAGGGTGAGGCTGGTGACCCCGAGGTCGACCGCGTCACGGCACTGGGCCAGCAGCAGCCTGGTGGCGATGTGTTCCCTGCGCCGAGCGGGATGGACCGCGAAGTTGGTGATGTGCCCTTCGTCGAGGGTCCACATGAGACCTGCGAACCCGACCACCTCCCTGTGGTCGCGGGCGATCAGCCAGTGGCGACTGGTGGGCATGCGGAGCTCCCCCTCGAAGAGGCTCCGGGACCACGGGTGGCCGTTGGATGCGGCCTCGATGGAGGCCACCGCGCGGAGGTGACGCCTCTTCATCGGCGCCACGAGCACCCCGTCGGACCACTCCGTGTGCCCGGGCACCGATGCTCCTCCGGGCACCCGTCCGGCGGGTTCGGCGGCGCTCACGACCACTTCAGCCATTCCTCGTGGACCAGTTGATCTCGGCATCGGGCCGACGCAGGTACAGCGGATGGATCGCCTCAGGCTGTTCGAACTCCTCGCGCATGGCCCTCGGGTGCGCCAGCTGCACCAGCGAGGACGCGGACGGGTAGCTGTTGCCTATCTCGGCGTGCTCGACCCGGGCAAGCCCCTCGAAGACCTCCCCGTAGCGGCGGGCACCGTCACCCACCAGGAGCACCTCGTCGTTGGTGGCCAGCAGCTCCGAGGCCAGGTCGTCGGGCGAACCGAGCTGCTGTTCGGAGAGTCTCTGGATGCCCCCGGGAACCTGCCGGTAGAACGCGTAGTAGAGCTCGCCCCGACGTGCGTCTATGGCCGCCACTATGAGACGTGGCGTGTAGCGGACCGTGAAGGCCAACAGGTCGAGGCTGGACGCCCCGATCATCGGCACCGAGAGGGCGAAGGCGATCGCCTTGGCCGCGGAGACGCCGACGCGCAGCCCGGTGAAGAGCCCCGGGCCCACGTCCACCGCCACGAGCCCGACGTCCTCCAGCTCGATGCCCGCCTGGGCACAGATGAACTCGATCTGGGGAACGAGGTTCTCCGCGTGGCGCCGGCCCTTGGCGCAGTGCGCGCTGGCGAGGACCCCCTCGTGCCCACCTATCGCACACCCGACCTGCTCGGTGGCCGTCTCGATGCCGAGCACCAGCATCACGCACCACCCTGCTCGTCACCCCGGCCGGCAGCGTCGCCGCACACGTTGGAGACCACGGCGGCCACGGCGCGCATGCGGGACTGCCATCGGTTGCCCCGGCCGTGCAGGGTGAGCTCCCGGTGGTTCCCCTCGGAACCGATCTCGATGTGCACCTCCAGGTACTCCTGGGGCAGCACCGGCGCGATCGTGTCGCCCCACTCGATCGCCACGACCGCATCGTCGTCGAGGAGCTCCGCGAGACCCAGGTCGAGGGCCTCGTTGACGTTCTCCAGGCGGTAGACGTCCAGGTGGTGCAGATCGAGGCGACCCCCGTAGCTCTGCACCAACGCGAAGGTGGGACTCGTGATGTTGTCGGTCACGCCCAACCCGGCTCCGAGTCCCTGGGTGAACGCTGTCTTCCCGCAGCCCAACCCCCCGGTGAGAACAACCAGGTCACCCGGGCGCATCAGCTCGGCGAGCCCGCGCGCCAGGTCCGCCGTCTGGTCAACAGATGTGCTCGACGCGTTCACATGGGTCATGGGCACATGGGTCATGGGGGCTACCTGCTCGCGTTCCGTGCCACGCTCGCCGACTCCACCAGGTCGACCACACCGCCGGAGCACGCCGCCTTGGCCCGCACCAGGTCGGCACGCACCAACGCCATCGCGTCGCCACCACCGCGCAGCACCGCCGCCGGGTGCAACGTGGGGACCAGCACCCTTCCGTTCCAGTCGTAGGCCCTGCCCCGCAGCTTCGTGATGCCGGTGGTCGTGTCGAGCAGCAACTTGGAGGAGAAGTTCCCTAGGGTCACCACCACTGCCGGGTCGATCAACTCGATCTGCTCCTCGAGGTAGGGTCTGCAGGCGCTGATCTCGTCGGGCCGCGGGTCACGGTTCTGCGGTGGACGGCACTTGACCACGTTCGCGATGTACGCGCTCGTGCGGTCCAACCCCATCTCCTCTGCCATGAGACGGTCGAGGAGCTTGCCGGAGCGACCCACGAAGGGGAGGCCCTGGCGGTCCTCCTCCGCCCCCGGCCCCTCCCCCACGAACATGAGGTCGGCAGCGGGATCTCCCATTCCGAAGACCACCTGTGTGCGTTGCTCACGGAGGCGGCAACGCGTGCAGGCGAGTGCTTCGGTGCGCAACTCCTCGAACCGCGCGCGCCCGGACGCTTGGGTGGACATCGGTCCCATCCTACCGAGGTGGCCCCGCTGTCCCGACCGAGGTGATCGCCGCCTCGACGGCCTTGACCGCCATCCACCGCAGCTGGTCCTGGACCGCCGGCACCTCTCCCGTCGCGAGCGCCACGAACGCGTCGCCGTCCACGGATGCATGGGGTGGGGAGACCGCACGGGCCAGCCCGTCATGGGCACCACGGGCCATGTGCGCGCACACCGCCTTGTCGACCGCGGCGTTGGTGGCGACCACACCGATCGTCGTGTTGCCCCGTCCCCCGGAGCGGAACGCATCCTCACCACCGGTTCCGGGCATCGGGGGCTCATCGAGGGCGGCCTCCGGGCTGCCGACGATGTCGCCCCACGCGTTCAGCGCGACCAGCGCAGCCACCACCACGTCGCCGTCACGTTCCACTGCGCCGACCAGACCCGATGCCCTCGTCAACTCGGGCCCACGCCACTTCGACACCGTTGCACCGGTGCCGGCACCCACGAGTCCCAGGTCCGCGGACCCGTCCGCCTCGGATGCGGCCCGCGCGGCGAGGCGCCCATCGCTCGCGCTGGGATGCACCGTCGGATCGCCCTCGGGCAGGTCGAACAGCGACATGCCGACCACGATGGGCACCCGACCCCAGGCGGTCTCGAACCCACGACCCGCATCGGCCAGCCAGCCCATCGCCCCGTCACCGGCGGCGAGGCCGAAGGCCGATCCACCCGACAGCACGACCGCGTCGACCTGCTGGACGGTCGCGAGCGGGTCCAACAACGCGAACTCGCGGGTTGCCGGGGCGCTCCCGCGAACCTCCCCCGATGCGGTCACCGCACGCTCCGCCAGCACCACGGTGCATCCCGTGCGTGCCTCAGCGTGGGTCGTGTGGCCGACCCTCAGGCCGTCGATCAGGTCGATCATTCCGTTCCTCCAGTTGTTTCGCCTCTGCCATGCCTTGGTGCCCCCGGGGACCTCGGGCGATCGTCCGCGACCTCCGGCTCCCCGGGTCCTGCGGCCTGCCCGGCGGTCACCGCTGGGCCACGGCCGAGGTGTGCACCCGGGCGATCTCCTCGAGACGATCGTCATCCGCGGGCGCCACCGCCGACCAGTCGAAGCGCCTCAGGGACTCGCGCAACGGCCCGCACATGTCGCGGTAGTCGTCGAGGTTCTCGAGTGTGTCCCGCAGAGCGGTGGTGAGCCTGCCGGGTGGGTACCTGAAGCGAGCGTCGTCGATCGATTCCGGGTAGGCGAGGGCGTCGGGCACCACGGGAACACATCCCGCTGCCACCGCCTCGACCACCGAGATGCCGAAGTTCTCCTGCCGCGCGGAGGCAACCACGACGTCGGCCTCGAGGAGCGCCCGGGTGTAGTCCCCCGGTTCCAGCCAGCCACGTCGCACAACCCGGTCGGCCAGCGGTTCCAGCAGCTTGTCCCCACGGGCCGGGTCGTGGTGGTCGTCGGTGCCGAGGACAGCAACCCGGAAATCGACGCCCTGCGAGGCGACCGACCGCATCGACGCCACCGCCACGTCGAGGCCCTTGTCGTGGGCCCAACGGTGGTTCCACAGCACCAGGGGACCACCCGGGGCGCCACCCTCCGACGCCGGGTCCGGTGGATCGGCCGCGGCAACCGGTCGGGATCCTCCGGGTACCCGTCCGTCGACCCGGCCCGACCCCGCGCCCGCGTCCAGGAGCGGTGCCAGGTCGCAGCCGACCGGGCGCACCTCGAAACGGGACCGGGCACGTTCGAGCAGGGGACGCTGGTCGTCACCGGCGGGACCCGCGGCCAGCAGGTCAACCAGGGCGTCGGTCATCGAGTCGCGCTGCCAGGCCGAGTTGAACCACACGGCATCCGCAGCGAGAAGGCTGCGCCAGTTGGTCCACGCGAGGTGCCGGTCGCGCAAACCCCCGACACCGTTGGGCGAGGTCGGCTGGGTCAACTGGTTCTCGTGGAAGTACACGACGCTGGGCACCCCGTCGAGCTCCGGACGGCACAACCCGAGGTAGCCCGCCAGGTCAACCATGTCGCTGGCCACGACCACGTCGGGGCGTCCATGGGTGGCCACGTGTGCCCGGGTCGCCTCGGCGAGGGGCACCGACGCCGCCATCATCCTGTGGCGCCAGTGGGTGCCCGGCTGGGTCACGAGGTGGATGTCGTGGCGGCTGTTGGCGCGCCAGCCCTCGGCCCACACCTCGTGGGAACCGGTGAAGAACGGTTCCAGCAGCACCACGTGCAGTCGGGTCTCCCCGGTGCCCAGGTCACTCACCGGTAGTCCCGGGGCATCCGCTCGGAGAAGCTGCAGACCACCTCATAGGCGATCGTGTCCATGAGCCCTGCCCACTCGGTGGCGCTCACCTCGAGCATCGTGCCGTCGTGGGCATCGGGCTGGGTTCCGATGAGCACCGCCTCGTCGCCCCGGTGCACGGGAACCACCGAGTCGTCACCGGTGGGACCCACCTCCACGACCAGTTGGTCCATGGTGACCGCTCCGCGCACCGCGCGTCGCACACCCCCGATGAGCACCTCGCCGCCGTTGAGGCCGAGGTTGCGCGGAACCCCGTCCGCGTATCCGACCGGCAGGACCGCCACGTCGGTGTCCACCTCGAAGCGGTGGCGGAGGCCGTAGCTGACCCCCTCACCCGCGGGCACCGTGGCGGTGTGGGTCACCTCGGTGAGCACCGACATGGCCGGGACGAGCCCGAGGCCCTCACCCAACCCCGGCGCCGGCTCCACCCCGTACAGGGCGATTCCGCAGCGGACCATGTCGAGGCGCGAGCCCGGGTGGGTGATCGCTGCCGCGGAGTTGGCCGCGTGGATGATCCCCGGGTCGACCCCACGGTTGCGCAGGCCCAGCACGGTCCGCTCGAAGGCGTCGAGTTGGGCCGTGGTGTGGCGCGGATCGGACTCGTCCGCGGTGGCGAGGTGGGTGAACACACCCTGGAGCACCAGGGTGTCGGCGGAGAACACCCTCGCGGCGAGGTCGGCGAGTCCCTCCGGTGGGGCACCGACTCGGTGCATGCCCGTGTCGACCTTGAGCTGCACCGCCCAACGGGCGCTGCTGCCCCCGCGCCGCCTGGCGGCCTCGGCCGCGGCCTGCACCGCGTCGAGGTGGTAGAGCGTGGGCGTCAGGCCGAGGGAGTAGGCATCGGCCAGCGAGTCCACGGGGGGTTCGGACAGCACGAGCACGGGTGCGGTGATGCCCGCTTCGCGCAGCAGCGCACCCTCCTCCACCAGTGCCACCGCCAGCAGTTGCGCGCCGGACTCCAGCGCCGCCCGGGCCACCCGGACCGCGCCGTGGCCATACCCATCGGCCTTCACCACCGCGCAGAGCAGTGCGTCGCCGGCCAGTCGTTCGAGCACACCCGCGTTGGAGCGGACCGCTTCGAGGTCCACGTGCACCCGGGCCGGCCTCATGGCACTCGCGGCAGCGATGCCCGCGCCACGCCGAGGTGGTCGGCCACGTCCTGGGCCAGCACCCCGAACTCACCCGACATGCACCCCGCCAGTCCGTGCAGCTGCGCGCCGGCGGCCGCGGCCAGCAGCGGTTCGGCACCGGAGGCCAGGTGGGCACCCACTAGGCCGCTCAGCACGTCACCGGTACCGGCGGTGGCAAGCCGTTCGTCACCGGAGCGCACCACGAGCACCCTGCCGTCGGGGTGGCCGATCGCGGTGGTCGGACCCTTCAACAACACGACCGAGCCGTGGGTGCGGGCGGCGTCCCTCACCGCCGCAATCCGGTCACGTCCCGGGGCGCGGCCCATGAGCGACGCGTACTCACCATCGTGCGGGGTGAGCACCGTCGACGCCGCAGCCGGGAGCGGGGAGCTGCCGAGCGCGGTCAGGGCATCGGCGTCCAACAGCACGGGCACACCGGCGGCCGCGAGCGCTTCGAGCTCGGCCCGCACCCCTTCCCGGACGCCGATGCCGGGCCCGACCACCACCGCACCGAAGCGCGAAGCACCCTCGGCCACGAGGGACCCCCAACCGTGCGCGGGGAGCTCGACACCCACTGCTTCGCGGGGAGTGGTGGGCTCGGGCACCCCGGGACTGCCCACTCGCACGTAGCCGGCACCCGCACGCATCGCAGCCCGCGCACACAACCAACCTGCTCCCTCCATCCCCGGTGACCCGGCGACCACCCACACCGCGTGGCGCCACTTGTGGTCACCGGATGCCCGAGGGGGGATCCACGCCACCACGTCGTGGTCCTCGACCAGGTGGCTCGTGGCGCGGGTCACGTCGAGGCCGATGTCGGCCACGACCACCTCACCCGCGAACCCCGGACCGTCTCCCTGGACCAACCCGGGCTTCAGGGCGGCGAAGGTCACGGTGCGCACCGCGTGCCAGGGTGACCCGCAGGCCTCCCCGGTGAGCCCGTCGATGCCCGAAGGGATGTCGACCGCCAGCACCGGGGCCGACCCGGGCCGCGGAGGTTCCCACGTACCACTGAAGCCGGTGCCGAACGCGGCGTCGATCACCAGGTCGGCCTCGGGCAGGCCATCGGCGTGGGAAGCGACCTCCTCCACCGGGATCACCCGGGTGCGCACCCCGCGGCGTTCGAGGAGTCCGGCGGCGCAACGTCCGTCGTTGCCGTTGTTGCCCTTGCCGGCCAGCACCACGACGCGGCGACCGTAGGCGCCGCCCATGATCCCCAGTGCCTCACGGGCCACCGCCGCGCCGGCCCTGCCGATGAGCACGTCGGTGGGCTCCGGCGCCTCGGCGTCGATCTCCCCCATCTCGGCGGGGGTCACTATCGGGATCACGTGCTCAGTCTGCCAGCGTGCCGGGCACCGGGTCACCTACTCCGCGCTCGATGGCCCTCGGGGTTGCCGGCCCGAGCCGGGGCGGGAGGCAGCTGCACGGGCCAGGGCGGTTGCGGTCGGGGCGAACACGAGGTGGTGGAACGGCAACAGCGCATACCAGTAGGCGCGTCCCCACAGACCCCTCGGATGGAAGCGTGCCCTCTGGGTCAGCCGCGAACCGGCGCCGGCGGGTTCCACCGACCACTCCAGCCATGCCTCCCCGGGCAGCTTCATCTCGGCGCGCAACCTCAGCAGGTTCGGGCGCTCGATCCTCTCCACCCGCCAGAAGTCCAGGGCGTCGCCGACCCGGAGGTGGCGGGGATCCCGGCGGCCCCGCCGGGACCCGATCCCCCCTACCGCCTGGTCGAGCAGGCCACGGATGCGCCACAGGCGGGTCGCCACCGGCCAGCCGCGTTCGCCACCGATGCCCTCCACCTCCGCGAAGAGGTCCTGCGGGCTGGCAGCGCTGTGGGCCACCTGGACGTCCTCGAGCACCGTGCCACCCGCCCAGTCGGCATCGCTCGGCATCGGTCGCGCCGGATCGTCGCCGAAGAGTTGCGCATCGCTCCACGACGTGGCGACCTCGAGGTCGGCGACCCTGCGCAGTGCGGTCTCCACCGCTTCGCGGTAGGTCATCGGTTCGTGCTGCACGATCCTCGACGCGAGGTCGTCGGTGACCACCACCTCGTTGACGAGGCTGTCGACCAGCGGCCTCGCGAGACTCGGCGGCAGGGGGGTGACCAGGCCGATCCACAACGACGAGAGCCGCGGCGTCAGCACGGGAACCGCGATGATCCTGCGAGGCCGCAGCCCCGCCACCTCCGCGTAGACCTGCATCATCTCCCGGTAGGTGACCACATCCGCGCCACCGACCTCGACCACCCGGCCCATCGCGCGTCGGTCACCCAACACCGCCACCGCGTACACCAGCAGGTCGCGGATCCCGATCGGCTGGCAGCGTGTGTCGACCCACCGTGGGCAGACCATCACCGGGAGCACCTCGGTCAGGTGCCGCAGCATCTCGAAGCTCGCGGAGCCGGAGCCGATGACCACTGCGGCCCGCAACTCGGTGACCGCCACGGAACCCTGCGCCAGCACCGCACCCACCTCGTGGCGGCTCGCCAGGTGCGGCGACAGCTCACCGGCGCCCTCGTCACCGAGGCCGCCGAGGAACACGATCTGGGAGACCCCGGCACGCTCGGCCGCGACGCGGAAGTTCTCCGCCGCACGGCGGTCCCGTTCACGCCAGCCCTCGCCGGCACCGATGGAGTGCACCAGGTAGTAGGCGGCTGTCACGCCGTCGAATGCGGCGACAAGGGTCTCCGGTCGGGTCACGTCGGCCGCGACCACCTCGACGCGGTCGATCCAGTCCTCCGATGACAGCTCGAGGGGCCTGCGTGCCATGCAGCGCACCGGGTGCCCCGCTGCCAACAGCTCCGGCACGAGGCGCCGACCCACGTATCCGGTTGCACCTGCTACGAGCACCGGGTCGGCTGCGAGCATGGCACGACGCTAGGTCGCCGCGACCCCACCGCACCGGTCGCCCCTGCGCACCGGATCCGGCCACCTCATCCGATCGCCACGACCTCTGCACAGGCCACGGGACCCCGGGGCCCCTCCCTCATGTGCACGGTGGTGTCGAACGAGCGGACCCCGATCGACCGGGCGCGGCGGGCCGCCGCCCCTGAGAGCTCCACCGAGAAACCCTCCCGGCGCCCCGCCGAGACCTCGATGCTGTCGAAGGGGACCGAGTCCATGCCCACCCCCATCGACTTCATGACCGCCTCCTTCACAGCGAACAGCACCGCGGCCCTCGAGGCTTCGCTCTCCCCGGGTCTGCAGTGGGTGTCCCCGGGCGGTCCCGGGGCATCCGATCGCGGGTGCGTCCCCTTGGCGAATGCACGTTCGGCGTCGGAGAACAGGCGTTCGGCGAGGCCGGGGGTTCGTTCCAACGCGGCGCCCATGCGCTCCACTCCGCACAGGTCCACGCCCACGCCCAGCGGGTGGCCCGCGGGCTCAGCTCCGCCAGCGGTCGGCAAGGTCCAGGATCGGCACGGTGAGCAGGTCCACCATCGGCTGTGCCTCGAGGATCGACTCGTCCAGGTCGGCCTCGGTCTCGGTGACCGCGTCCCGCAGCGCCTGGTAGCGGCGGCGGTATCCCTGCAGCACCGAACGGGCCTTCGCGGCGGGCAGGTGGTCGGCCAGCTCGACGTGCAACAGCACGAGACCGACCGGAACCCGGTTGCGGACCTCCGGGATGATCACCACGTCGCGCCCGTCGCTGCGCCCGGTGGCGACCATCAACTCCTGTTCGCGTGCCACGAGGGCCTTGGTGCCCCGCAGGCGGGGATCGTCCTCGGTGCGCGAGCGGAGCTGTTCACCTATGCCGCCACGGCCCACCACCTCGAGCGTGGCGGTGGCGATGTCGTCGCCGCCATCGAGGCGGTAGTGGGTGTGGCCGGTTACCGACACGACCGCCGGATCGAGTTCCGCGAGGGTGCGGAGGGTGGCGTACGGCAACGAGTCGCGGCCGGCACCCGCCGCGATGGTCGCCTCCACGAGTGGGACCGACAGCAGCGACTCGTCGCTGCGGCTGATGCCGACCGTGACGGTCTTGGCCTGGTGCTTGATGGCGTCCACCGGCCTGGTCAGCTCGTCGATGGCCGAACCCAGCGCCTCGGACAGCGCGTCCAGCACCACCCCGGGGGTACCCGTGCGCCCGAACTCGACCTGGTAGCCGTCCAGCGGGGTTCCACCGGTGGCGTAGCGGAACAGGGCGGCCAACCGCACCGCCGTGGTCGCCTCGAGCTGGCCGTTGTACGAGCCGCCCGAGAGGCGCACCGACCAGTCCCGGGCGGACTCCTGCAGCACCGGTTGCAGCACCTGCATGAGGGATGCCCCATCCACCGGTTCGCCGTCCGGGGTGAGGTCCACCTCCGAGACCGCTTCGTCGATCGCCGCGCGTGCGCTGCGCAGCGGCGCCGCCTGTGCGTCTATGGCGAGGGCGGCCTCGTACCCGAAGAGGTGTCCGACCATCGTGGCCAGGACGAAGCCGAGGCGGCTGTGGGTGTCGGGGACCTCCAGCACCGCACGGGCGGCGTCGAAGTCCCGCGCGCTGTGCGAGGCGATCACGATGGGGGCGGCCTTGTGCGCCGCGAAGATCGCCACCTCCTTCGCCACGTCGTCCGCGGTCGAACCGATCAGGCCCGCCGCGCAGACCAGGATCATCGGCTCGGCCGAGAGGTCGATGTGCTTCTTGTCCTCGGTGGCGTCACACGCGATCGACTTGTAGCAGAGCTCCGACAGCTTGATCCGCAGCTCCCGGGCCGCGATCTGGTTGACCCCGTTGCCGACCAGCGCCCAGTAGCGCCTCGAGGGGGCGTTGGCGGCCGCGGCGGCAGCGATCTCACCACGGGTCCCGAGCACCGTCTCCATGAGTGCCGGAAGGCCCGCGATCGACCCGAGCACGGCCTGTTCGTCGGGATCGGCTGCGGTCCGCGCACCCGGCACCGCAGCGGCGATCCCGTAGGACAACAGCATCCCGGCCGCCACCTGGGAGTAGAACGCCTTGGTCGAGGCGACGCTCATCTCCACGTCGCGGCCATCGGCTGTGTAGAGCACCCCGTCGGCCTTGTCGGTCAGGTCGCTGCCGCGCCGGTTCACAATGGCCACCACGGCGGCTCCGCGACTGCGCACCAGGTCCACCGTGCGGTTGGTGTCGGTGGTGGTGCCCGACTGGCTGATCGCGACGACCAACGTGTCGGACATGTCGGGGCGCATGTCGAACCCCGACAGCTCCGTGGCGGGCGTGGCCCTGACGCGCACCTCGGTGTCCACCAGCAGGGCCGCCAGGAACTCCGCCAGGCTCTGCCCGGCCACCGCTGCGGTGCCCTGCCCGATCACCTGCACCCGGTTGATGGCCCCACGCCCGAGCCCCTCGATCACCTCGGAGGGAAGCGACGACTCCGGGATGTGCACGTCGTAGCCGCCGTCGTGCTGCACGAGACGGCCGCGCAGTGTGGTTCGGAACGAATGCGGTGCGTCGGTCACCTCCTTCAACAGGAAGTGGGGGAAGTCCCCGCGATCGATGTCGCGCGTGGTGATCTCCGCGGTGGTGAGGTCCTCCTCGGTGACCGGCAGCTCGGTGCCGTCGTAGGAGAGCCTGCGGATGCCAGCGGCGCTGCCGACCCGGTCGCTGCGCACCGCCACGACCTGGCCCCGGCTGCCGGCGGGGTTGTCCGGGTCCGAAGGGGTCTCACCGTCGAGGCGGAGGTAGCGGGAGGTCTCCTCCACGACTCCGTAGGGTTCGCTCGCGACGATGTAGCAGTCGTCGGCCACACCGACGTACAGCGCCTGTCCGGAACCCCTCAGGGCCAGGACCAGCTCACCGGGATCCGCGGTCGAGGTGGCGGCCACGGCGACCGAACCCTCGAGGCGTGCCACGGTCTCGCGGAACGCCTCGAAGGGGGCCGCCGACCCGGTCGCCAGGGCGCGGTGCCACAGCGTCGGGATCACCTTCGCGTCGCAGGTGACCTCGGGGGGAAGTCCTAGCGAGTCGCTCTCGGCCAGCTCTGCGTAGTTGTCGACGTCGCCGTTCAGCACCGCCGTGGCGAACGGGGCACCGGAGGAAGCCGCTGCGTCCGACCCGTCGACCTCGTCGGAGCACTGGGGGTGTGCGTTGGGTTCCGAGACGATGCCGATCGAGGCCCAGCGGGTGTGGCCGAGCACGAGCCCCGCAACCCCTTCGTTGGCGAGGGCGGCATGCAGCAGTCCATCCGCCCTGATCGCGTCGCGCAGCACCGAGGTGTTGTCACCCAGCTCGCCGATCTCCGCCGCGGCCTTGTAGACGAACACCGCGACGCCGTCGACGAGTCGCACCGCGCCGCTGGTGAAGGTCACCTCGGAGCGTTCCCGCAGGGCCCGCTGCACCTCGGGGTCGTTGGGGTCCAACCCGTGGCCGGTGAGTTGAACCTGCACCCCGGCGCTGTCGCGGCCGCGGACCTCCAGGCGGTCCAGCGCCGAGAGGGCCTGGTGGAGGCTCAGCAGCACCGCCGTTCCGTCGGTGCCCGGCACGGCCGGACACAGCTTCGCCACGCCGTCGGATGCACGGAGTCGGTCACGTCCGATCGCCCAGAGCGCATCCTTGCAGCGCAGCAGCGCCGCGTTGGTTGCCTCGAGTCCGGCAGGATCCAGCGTGTGGGATGGGTCGTCGAGGTAGGCCTCGGCTTCACCCAGGGCATTTTCGAGGGTGGCGCACTCGGCCGCCATCGACTGCGCCGAGGACGGGTCCGCGAGCAGGCCCGCGGTGCCGGGAACCCCCCGGAGTGCGGCATCCACCGACTCGAGTTCGGTCGCCGCCCGCTCGATGGAGGAAGGCCACGACGACGGGTCGATGTCGAGCATCGGAACGAGCGAAGCGAGACGCTCGCGCAGAGCCGAGACGTCGGTGGGTGATCCGTGGTCGTTCCCCCTGACGATCGCGATGATCCCGCACATACCCAAGCCGCCCTCGTCTGTGACTCCCGCGGGCCAGTCAGGTGCTGGATCCCACGGACCCCGAACAGGTGCCGGGGGTCGCCATTCTACAGACCCACCCGCCGGGGCACACCGGGCGGGCAGCTCCGCTCAGGACGACCCAGCAGCGGCGGACACAGCTTCGGCGAGCCCGGAGGCAACCTCGCCGGCTGCACGTTCGGTGTCGGCCTCCACCATCACCCGAACCACCGGCTCGGTGCCCGAGGGCCTCAGAACCACACGGCCACTGCCACCCATGGAGGCCTCTGCGGCGGCCACCTCGGCCGCGAGGCGTTCGGCCACATCCGGCATCGGGGAGCTGACGGGAACGTTCACGAGCACCTGGGGCAGGCGTGACATGGCACCGTCGGCCAGGTCCGCGAGGCTCCTCTCGGACCGCGCCAGCAGGTCCAGCACCATCAGAGCGCTCAGCAGCCCATCGCCGGTGGTGCTGTGCCGCGCGAACACGATGTGGCCCGACTGCTCACCACCCAGGGCGTAGCCGCCCCGTCCGAGGGCCTCGAGCACGTGGCGGTCCCCCACGGGGGTCTCCACGACCTCGATCCCGTGGGACTCCATCGCCCGGCGGAACCCGAGGTTCGTCATCACCGTGACCACCACGGTGTCGTGGGGCAGCTCCCCACGGTCGTGCATGTCGAGCGCACACATCGCCATGAGGTGGTCGCCGTCGATGATGCGTCCCGTGTGGTCCACCGCCACCAACCTGTCGGCATCGCCGTCGAAGGCGATGCCCAGTGATGCACCGCGGCCGACCACCGCCGATGCGAGGGCCTCGGGATGGTTGGAGCCGCAACCCTCGTTGATGTTGGACCCGTCGGGATGGTCCCCCATCACCTCGATCGAGGCGCCGAGGCGCCGCAGGACCCGGGGTGCCACCTCGTGGTTGGAGCCGTTGGCACAGTCCACCACGAGCTTCAGGCCCTCCAGGGACCGGCCACCGATCGCCTCGCTGAGCGAGCGCTCGTAGTCCGACAGCGGGTCCTCGACCGGACCGACCCAACCGAGATCCGCTCCGGTCGGCCCCGGCAGGGTGGCAGCGCTGCCGACCGCGGCGTCGAGGTGCTGTTCCATCTCGGCCTGTTGAGCGTCGGAGAGCTTGCGCCCCCCGGGGGCGAAGACCTTCAGCCCGTTGTCGGCGAACGGGTTGTGCGAGGCGGACACCATGATGCCCGCCGTTGCATCGTCCCGGCGGCAGGCGTACGCGACCGCCGGGGTGGGCACCACTCCCAGCGAACGCGCCGAGGCACCGCGTGAGGCCGCCCCGGCCAGCACCGCTGATTCGAGCATCGTGCCCGACAGCCGCGTGTCACGACCGGTGACAACCTGCTGCACGCCGAGCACATCGACCGTCGCCCGGCCGATGGCGAGGGCCACCTCCGGGGTGACCTCTGAGTTGGCAAGCCCTCGGACACCATCGGTGCCGAAGCGAACCGCCATGTTCAGCGCTTCGAGTACTGGGGGGCCTTGCGTGCCTTCTTGAGGCCGTACTTCTTGGATTCCTTCTCCCGGGAGTCACGGGTGAGGAAGCCGGCCTGCTTGAGCGTCGTGCGCAGTTCCGGATCCAGCTCCACGAGGCTGCGGGCGATTCCCATGCGCACTGCCCCGGCCTGGCCGCTGGTGCCGCCACCGTGCAGTGTGACGTCCACGTCGTAGGCCTTGTCGGTCTCGGTGATGCGCAGCGGCTCCGAGAGGATCATCCGGTGCGTGGCGTTCGGGAAGAACGCCTCGACGTCGCGGCCGTTGATCGTGATCGCCCCGTCACCCGGACGAATGCGAACCCGTGCGACGGCTCGCTTGCGCCGGCCGGTTGTCTGGGTGAGTGGCTGGGTCATGTCTGGTGGTCTCCGGTTGCGATCTCTGCGCGTGCGTTCTGGGTGGGTCGGTGGGCCGGTCAGCCCCGGGCGCGGGCCCCGGGGATCTCGAGTGGCTCCGGGCTCTGTGCCGCATGGGGATGGTCGGGCCCGGCGTAGACCTTCAGCTTCGAGGCCATCTGCCTGCCGAGGCGGTTCTTGGGGAGCATGCCCTTGACGGTCTTGCGGACCGCTTCGGCCGGCGCGCGGTCGAGCATCTCCGCGTAGGTCTCCGAGCGGATGCCGCCCGGGTATCCCGAGTGCCGCCAGACACGCTTCGTCTCGGCCTTGCCCGGGGAGAGCACGACCTTGTCGGCGTTCACGATGATCACGTGGTCACCGGTGTCGATGTGGGGGGCGAAGGTCGCCTTGTGCTTTCCACGCAGTCGGCGTGCCACCTCGGTGGCCATCCGTCCCAGCGTGAGTCCCTCCGCGTCGACGACGTACCAGGACCGTTCGATCTCGGAGGCCTTTGGGGTGTAGGTGCGCACAGCGCTCACTTCCTTGCGGGCGGCAGTGGTGGCTGCCGCGTACGATCTGTATGGCCCGTCCGGGGGATGGAAGCCCGCCCGGAGGCGCACGGGGGCGCCGGAGCCGACTGCTCAGGCTACCGGTGGCCCGGCTCCGCGGGCAAGCCGTCGGACATCGGCCCGCGCGCCTGCACGGAGGCTCAGTACCCGACCTCCCAGAGGATGAGCCCCTGGGGTGGTGCGAGTTGCCCCGCGACGGAGCGGTCCGCCACGGCGAGCGCGTCCTGGATCGTGCTCACTGGCCGGCGGCCACGGCCGATGTCGACCAGGGTGCCGACGATGCTGCGCACCATCTGGTGGCAGAACGCCGTGGCGGTCACCTCGAAGGTGAGCACCCGGCCGTGGTCGCCCGGTTCCTGGCTCCAGCGCGCATCGGTGACGCGGCGGACCAACGATGCGTCCGGGCGGTCCCTGGGACGCCGGCAGAACGAACTGAAGTCGTGGGTGCCGACCAGCTCGCGGGCCGCGTCGGCCATCCGGTGGTGATCCAGCGGTGTCGGGACCCACCAGGTCGTCGGGGCCAGGAAGGGGTCCGGCACCTCCGCGGTCAACAACCGGTACCGGTAGCGGCGCCACAGCGCCGAGAACCTGGCATGGAAGTCCTCCGCCGCCGGGGCCACCTCCCGGACCACCGTGTGGGGAGCCAGCATGGAGTTGAGCGAACGGCGCAGTGCAACGGGGTCGACACTTCCATCGGGGGCGTCGAAGGAGACCACCTGACCCCTTGCGTGGACTCCCGCGTCGGTGCGGCCCGCCACGGCGAGGTCAACCGGGACCCGCAGGATCCGTTCCAGCGCCTCGGTGAGCTCTCCGCCCACGGTGCGCACACCGGCGTTGGGCGCGAACCCCCTGAACGCGCTGCCGTCGTACGCGACGACCATGCGGTGGCGGCTGTTCCCGCTCGCCGGCGGATCCACCTCGACCGCGACCGGCCCCACCTGCGAACCCGAACCCGACCCGGGGCCCGAACCCGGGCCCATACCCGGACGAACTGATCGTCGTGGTGCTGACCTGTCAGGCACCACGACGATCAGTTCGCCAGTGCGAGGGACGGGTGAGCGGGCTGGGGGGTGGGCGGGACGGCTGGTGGGAGTCCGGGGGGGGACTAGACCAGCTCGATCTTCGCCATCGGCGCCTTGTCGCCGGGGCGGGGGCCCAGCTTCAGGATCCGTGTGTAGCCACCGGGGCGGTCCGCGTAGCGAGGTCCGACCTCGTCCATCAGGATCGCCGCGATCTCCTGGTCACCGACGTAGGAGAGGATCTGGCGGTGGTTGTGCAGACCACCCTTCTTGGCCTTCGTGATCAGCTTCTCGGCGATCGGCCGGAGTGCCTTGGCCTTCGCCTCGGTCGTCACGATCCCGGTCGGCGAGGCGACCAGGGACGCCACGAGGTTGGCCATCATCAGGCGCTGGTGCTTCGGGCTGCCACCGAAGCGGTGGCCCTTGGTGGGTGTTGCGGGCATCGGGTCGTCCTGGTGTGTGTCGTCTGGTCCGGTCTTGGGGCGGTGTGGTCAGTCGTTGGAGCGCAGCGAGAGGCCCATCGCATCGAGCTTCTCGAGCACCTCGTCGAGGGACTTCTGCCCGAAGTTGGTGATCGCGAGCAGGTCGTCCTCGGTCTTGTCGAGGAGCTGGCCGACGGTGTCGACCTGGGCGCGCTTGAGGCAGTTGCGCGGCCTCTCGGAGAGGTCGAGCTCCTCGACGGAACGCTCCAGGTCGGGGGAGGTGACGACCGTCTGGGCCACCTCCGAGAGGGTGAGCCCCTCGGGTTCCTCGGTCATGTTCTCGACCAGCTCGACCAGAGAGCGCAGCGTGGCTCCCGCGGAGGCCATGGCGTCACGGGGCTCGATCGAACCGTCGGTCTCCACGGTGATCACGAGCTTGTCGTACTCGGTGGACTGCTCGACACGGGTGGGTTCGACCTGGAACGACACCCGGCGCACAGGGGCGAAGATGGCATCCACGGGAATGGTGCCGATCGCCGAGTCGCTCTGGCTGGTCGAGGAGGCATAGCCCTTGCCCCGGCCGATGGTGAGGTCCACCGCGAGGCGGCCCTTGCCGTTCACCGTGGCGATGTGCTGGTCGGGGTTGAGCACCTCGATGTCGTCGACGAGCTCGATGTCGGAGGCGGTGACCTCCTTGGGCCCGCTCACGTCCAGGCGCACGGTGCGGGGTTCCTCGAGCTCGGAGCGCAGCACCAGGTCCTTGAGGTTGAGGATGATGTCGGTGACGTCCTCGGTGACGCCCGGAATGGTGTCGAACTCGTGAAGGGCGTCGTCGAAGCGGACCTCGGTGATCGCGGTTCCCGGGATCGACGAGAGCAGCGTGCGGCGCAGGGAGTTGCCGAGCGTGTGGCCGAAACCGGGCTCGAGCGGCGAGATGGCGAACCGTTGGGTGTTCCCGACGGCGTCCTCGACGGCTTCGACGGTCGGTCGCTGGATGACGAGCATGTGTTGAACCTCTGGTGGCGGGTGCGCGTGTCTTGGGGGGTTTCGGACTACTTGGAGTAGAGCTCGACGATCAGGGATTCCTTGACCGGGGTGTCGATGTGTTCCCGCAGCGGGAGCTCCCTCACGGTGACCTCACGGCCACCGTCGGCCGCGTCCAGCCACGGCGGCGGGGTGCGGCCGTAGTGCTCCTCGTTCCACTGGAGCACCACCATGTTGCGTGACTTGTCGCGCAGGCGCACGACATCGCCCTTGCGCAGCCGGTAGCTCGGCACGTTCACGCGACGGCCGTTCACCTCGACGTGTCCGTGCGAGACGAACTGGCGGGCCTGGGGGCGGGTCGCTCCCCAGCCGGCGCGGTACACGACGTTGTC
This sequence comes from Microthrixaceae bacterium, assembly GCA_023958095.1. Classification (GTDB taxonomy): domain Bacteria; phylum Actinomycetota; class Acidimicrobiia; order Acidimicrobiales; family Microtrichaceae; genus JAMLGJ01. Next base: position 16,215 of record JAMLGJ010000029.1, on the reverse strand, counting down.
GAGGCGCAGCTCACAGAACATGAGCAGGGTCTCGCCGGTGACGCCGGGGCGGCGGTTGGCCTCCGCGTAGAGGTTGCGGAACTGGCGCTCACCCATGCCGTAGGTGAAGCGGGCCTTCTGCTTCTCCTGGAGCTGCAGCAGGTACTCGCTGACGTTGCCGCGACGCCGGGTGCGTCCGTGCTCCCCCGGCGGGTAGGGGCGGTTCTCCATCGCGCGGTTCTCGCCGGCGGTGCCCCAGATGTTGGTGCCGAGGCGGCGGGAGACGCGTGCCTTTGGTCCTGTGTAGCGAGACATTCCTACATCCTCCGCCGCTTGGGGGGCCGGCAGCCGTTGTGGGGAACAGGTGTCACGTCCTTGATCCCGGTGACCTCGATGCCCACGTTCTGGATGGAGCGGATGGCCGTCTCACGGCCCGAGCCCGGACCCTTGACCACGACGTCGACCTTGCGCACCCCGTGGTCCATCGCCTTGCGGGCCGCCTGCTCGGCAGCGAGCTGTGCTGCGAACGGCGTGGACTTGCGGGAGCCCTTGAACCCGGCGTTGCCCGCCGATGCCCACGACAGGACGTTGCCGTCCTGGTCGGTGATCGAAACGATCGTGTTGTTGAAGGAGCTCTTGATGTGCACGACACCGTGGGTGACGTTCTTGCGCTCCTTGCGGCGGGGTCGACGACCCCCTGCGGCTGGTTTAGCCATCTCCTACTTCCTGATCTTCTTCTTGCCGGCGACGGTCTTCTTGGGGCCCTTGCGGGTCCTTGCGTTGGTATGGGTGCGCTGGCCGCGCACGGGCAGTCCACGGCGGTGCCGCAGGCCCTGGTAGCAGCCGATCTCCATCTTGCGCTTGATGTTCTGGTTGACCTCGCGGCGGAGGTCACCCTCGATCTTGAAGTTGTCCTCGACGTGGCTGCGCAGCTGGGCCACCTCGGCGTCGGTGAGGTCCTTCACCCGGGTCGAGGGGTCGATCCCGGTGGCCTCGCAGATGTTCGCGGCAGTGGTCGGTCCGACCCCGTACAGATAGGTGAGGGAGACCACGAGGCGCTTCTCGCGTGGTATGTCTATGCCTGAAATTCGTGCCATGGCTCCTGGGATGCCTTCTAGTTGTCGGCTGTGGCTCGGTGTTCGCTGTGGTGCGGGCTGCCGGGGCGGCGCCGGCCTGCGGATCAGCCCTGGCGCTGCTTGTGGCGCGGGTTGTCGCAGATGACCATCACCCGCCGGTTGCGGCGGATGACCCTGCAGTTCTCACACATCTTCTTGACGCTCGGTCGGACCTTCATGGGCGTGACAGCCTGTTCGATAGTTGTGCGGCCGGTCCGGGTGGACCGGCCTTCACGGATCCCTTCGGATCACTTGTAGCGGTAGGTGATGCGACCCCGGGAGAGGTCGTAGGGGGTGAGTTCGACCTGCACCTTGTCGCCGGGGAGGATCCGGATGTAGTGCATCCGCATCTTGCCGGAGATGTGCGCCAAGACCTCGTGGCCGTTGTCGAGCTCCACCCTGAAGTTGGCGTTCGGCAACGACTCGGTGACCGTTCCCTCGAGAACGATTGCGTCTTCCTTGGACTTGGCCAGAACTCTTCCTCCTGTTGGGCCCCGGGGGGCACTACTGGACCGGCGCGCATGCGCACGGCAATGCGGCCGGTCCACTACATTAGAACTTCGCGCCGGGTGGATCAAAGGCGGCTCAGAGCCGCTCGTCCACCGCTGCTCCGACCCGCGTGGCCACCTCGTCGGGTGAACCCACACCGTCGACGTTGGCCAGCAGGCCCTGGGCCTCGAACCAACCGAGCAGCGGCGCGGTCTGCTCGTTGTAGGTGGCCAGGCGCGCACGCACTGCGTCCTCGGTGTCGTCGTCGCGTTGGACCACGGTGCCGCCGCACTTCGCGCACTTGCCTGAATCGGCCGACGGGTCACCCACCGAGTAGATCGTGCCGCAGCTCTCGCAGACCCGGCGCGACGAGATGCGATCGACCACCACGTCCTCGGGCACCTCGAGGTTGATCGCGAGCGTGATCCCGCCATCGGCCACCAGCCCCTGCAGGTCCTCGGCCTGGCCCGCGGTGCGGGGAAAGCCGTCCAGGAGCCAGCCCCTCGAGGTGTCGGGCCGCGAGAGGCGCTCCGAGACGAGCCCGAGCATCACGTCGTCGGGCAGCAGCTGCCCGGCGTCCATGTACTCCTTGGCCCGCTTGCCGAAGTCGGTGCCCTCGCGCACCGCCTCGCGCAGCATGTCACCGGTGGAGATGTGGGGGATCCCGTGGTTCTGCGCAAGGCGCGAGGCCTGGGTGCCCTTGCCCGCACCCTGGCGTCCGAAGACGATCAGGCGAACCTGGCTGTCGTTGCTCGAACCCATGTGCTGCCTCTCCGGAGGGGATGCTGGCCGGTCACTTGGAGGACAGGAAGCCCTCGTAGTTGCGCATCATCAACTGGCTGTCGACCTGCTTCATCGTCTCGAGCGCCACACCCACTGCGATCAGCAGCGATGCGCCACCGAAGGCGAAGGCCGCATTGGAGTTGCCGCCCACCAGGGCCGACACGATGATCGTCGGCAGGACCGCCAGCATGGCTATGAACAGGGCCCCGGGGAGCGTGATCCGGTTGAGGACCTTGGTCAGGTAGGTCTCGGTCTGGGGCCCGGGACGGATGCCCGGGATGAACCCACCCTGCTTTCGCAGGTTGTCTGCCTGCTGGACCGGGTCGAACGAGATCGCGGTGTAGAAGTACGCGAAGCCGACGATCAGCAGTCCCAGGAAGGTCAGGTAGATCGGGTTGATGGTGTTGACGAGGTTGTCGTTGATCCAGCTGGACACCGACGCACCCCAGCCATCCGAGGGGAGGATCTGCGAGATCAGCACCGGCAGGTTGAGAACCGCGCTGGCGAAGATGATCGGGATCACACCCGCCTGGTTCACCTTGAGCGGGATGTAGGTGGACTGGCCCGCGTACTGCTTGCGGCCGACCACACGCTTGGCGAACTGCACCGGAATGCGCCGCTGGCCCTGTTCAACGAACACGATGAACCCGATCATCAACACGAAGATGGCGAGGAAGATCGCGAGCTTGGCGGTGCCGTTCTCGGAGCCGTAGATGGCGGTGAACGCGGCGGGCATGCCGGAGACCACCGAGGCGAAGATGATGAGCGACATGCCGTTGCCGACACCACGGTTGGTGATCAGCTCACCCATCCACATCAACAGTGCCGACCCGGCGGTGAGCGTGGTGACGATGAGCATCACGCGCAGCGGACTCCACACCGACACGAGGCTGATGTTGCTGTCGCCGGCCAGCCCACCTCCCCCGTTGGCGAACAGGAAGGTGAACCCGGTGGCCTGCAGGATCGAGATGCCGATGGTCACGTAGCGCGTCCACTGGGTGATCTTGCGCTGCCCCACCGCGCCCTGCTGCTGCCACTCCTGGAGCTTCGGGATCACCACCTGGAGGATCTGCATGATGATCGATGCCGTGATGTACGGCATGATCCCGAGCGCGAAGAGGCTGAACTGCGTCAGCGCCCGACCCGAGAACAGCTGCAGGTAGGCGAGCACGCCGCCCTCTCGGGCCTGGTCCTCGATCGCCCGGACCGCGTTCTGGTCCACCCCGGGCACCGGCAGGAACGAACCGAACCGGTACAACAGCAGCATCGCCAGGGTGAACAACACCTTGTTGCGCAGGTCTGGCACTTTGACGATGTTGCCGATTCGGGACACTGGCAATTGCTCCTGGTTCCGTGGGGTCCGGCCTTGGCCGGGAGGGCGACTGGCCGGCGGTCAGCCGGCGCTTCTCAGCGGTTGGTGTGTGCGCTGCCCGAGAACGCAGGGCGGACCGAGAACGGCAGGGGCAGCGCCTCGAAGCTACCACCCGCACCGGTGATCGCAGCCTCCGCGGACTTCGAACAGGCGTGGACCTTGACGGTCACCGAACGGTTGAGCTCGCCGCGTCCGAGGACCTTCACGAGCGCACCCTTGCCCACGAGTCCCTTGGCCAGCAGCGTCTCGGGGGTGACCTCGGTCAACCCGGAGGCCTCGATGGTGTCGAGGTTGATCGCCTGGTACTCCACGCGGAACGGGTTGTTGAAGCCGCGCAGCTTGGGCACACGCATGTGCAGCGGCAGCTGGCCGCCCTCGAAGCCGACCGGAACGGTGCCCCGTGCGCGCTGGCCCTTGGTGCCGCGGCCCGCGGTCTTGCCGCCCTTGCCGGCGATGCCGCGCCCGACGCGCTTGGACCGCTTGCGGGAACCCTCTGCGGGCTTGAGGTCATGGACCTTCATTTCTCGCTGCCTTCCCCGCCTGCGTCCTCGACCTCCACGAGGTGGGGGACCTTGGCGATCTGGCCCCGCAACTCGGGGCTGTCCTCTATCTCGTGCGACTTGCCGATACGACCCAGCCCCAGGGCACGAAGGGTGCCGCGCTGCTTGGGCTTGGTGCCGATGGAGGACCGGACCTGGGTGACCCTGACCTTCGCCATCAGTCCTCCCCGTCCGAGTCGCCCGCAGGCGCGGAGGCCTTGCGGCCCTCCTCGTAGGCACGCAGCAGACCGCCGGGCACGAACTCGTCGGCAGGGAGGCCACGCAGTGCCGCGATGTCCTCCGGGCGACGCAACTCGCTCAGGCCGTTGATGGTCGCCTTGGCCACGTTGATGTAGTTGGGGGAGCCCAGGGACTTGCACAGCACGTCCTGGATGCCGGCCTCCTCGAGGATGGCACGGGCGGCGCCACCGGCGATCACCCCGGTACCGGCGGAGGCCGGCTTCAGCATGACGCGTCCGGCGCCGCACACACCGACGATGGGGTGCACGATGGTGCCACCGGCCATCGGCACGGAGAACAGGTTGCGCTTGGCCTCCTCGGTGCCCTTCTGGATGGCGAGGGGCACCTCCTTGGCCTTTCCGTAGCCGAGTCCGACCCGACCGGCGCCGTCGCCGATCACCACGAGTGCGGTGAAGGAGAACCGACGGCCACCCTTGACCACCTTCGCGACCCGGTTGATGTTGATGACCCTCGACTCGCGCAGAGCCAGGTCGTCACTTGCGTTCACTGCCATCAGAACTCCAGTCCTGCGTCACGTGCGGCGTCGGCCAGCGCCGCCACCCGACCGTGGTAGCGGTTGCCCCCACGGTCGAACACGACGGTTTCGATCCCCGCCTCACGGGCGCGTTCGGCCACGAGTGCTCCGACCTTCGCCGCTGTCTCCCGGCCCGTGCCGGCGACCCGCAGGTCGGCCTCGAGCGAGCTGGCGGCGGCGACCGTGTTGCCGGCAGCGTCGTCGATGACCTGGGCCACGATGTGGCGGTTGGACCTGAACACCGCGAGGCGCGGGCGCTCGGCGGTGCCCACGACCTTGCGGCGCAGCCTCGAGTGGCGGCGGTTGCGGAGATCCCGCTTCTGTTTCGACTTGTCGCTCATGGGCGCTCCTGACGACCGTTTGACCCGGCTCTCATCACTTACCCGCCTTGCCGGCCTTGCGGCGCACGTGCTCGCCCGCGTAGCGCACGCCCTTGCCCTTGTAGGGCTCCGGCTCGCGCCAACGGCGGATGTTGGCAGCCACCTGGCCGACCAGCTGCTTGTCGATCCCGTGCACCTCGATCTGGGTGGGCTGGGGCACGTTGAAGGTCACACCCTCGGGCGCCTCGACGGTGACCGGATGCGAGAACCCGAGAGCGAGCTCGAGAGTGCGGTCACCCTTCGCGGTGGCGCGGTATCCCACACCCTGGATCTCCAGGTTCTTCACGTAGCCGTCGGTCACACCGGTGACCATGTTCGCCACCAGCGATCGCATGAGCCCGTGAAGGGAGCGGCTCTCGCGGTCGTCCGAGGAGCGCTCGACGAGCACCTCGTCGCCCTCCTGGCGAACGGTGATCAACTCGGGCACCACCTGGGACAGCTCGCCCTTGGGGCCCTTCACGGTCACCGTCTGACCGGCGACGGTGATGTCGACACCGCTGGGCACCGCGACCGGTGCGTTTCCTATGCGAGACATCGGGACCTCACCAGACGTGGCAGAGGACCTCACCACCGACACGCCGGCGACGAGCCTCGCGGTCGGACATGAGCCCCTTGGAGGTGGACAGGACTGCTACACCGAGGCCACCGAGCACGCGCTCGATCTCGTTGTGGCCCCGGTAGACCCGCAGTCCGGGCTTGGAAACCCGGCGCAGGCCCGAGATCACCCGACGGCGGTCGGGCGAGTACTTGAGGTCGATGTTGAGCAACTTGCCCGGCGAGCTGGGATCGTCGCTGACCTCGAAGTCGGTGATGTAGCCCTCGGCCTTGAGAACCTCGGCCAGGGCGACCTTCTGCTTTGACGACGGCATGCGCACCTCGTCGTGCATCGCCGTGTTGGCGTTGCGGATGCGGGTGAGCATGTCGGCGATCGGATCTGTCATTGACACTGTTGGACCTCCCTCACCAGCTCGCCTTGGTCACGCCGGGGATCTCCCCGGCATGGGCGAGTTCCCGCAGGCACACGCGACACAGACCGAAACGGCGGTACACCGACCGCGGTCGACCGCACTTGCGGCAACGGGTGTAGGCCCGCACCTTGAACTTGGGGGTGCGCTGCTGCTTGTTCTTCAGGCCTTGCTTTGCCATCTCAGAGTCCCTCGCGTCGGAACGGGAAGCCGAAGGCATCGAGCAGTGCCTTGCCCTCGGCATTGGTACGGGCGGTGGTCACGATCGTGATGTCCATGCCCCGGGTCGCGTCGATCTTGTCGTAGTCGATCTCCGGGAAGATGAGCTGCTCGGTGACACCGAAGGTGTAGTTGCCCCGGCCGTCGAACGCCTTCGGGTTGAGGCCGCGGAAGTCACGGATACGGGGAATCGCCAGGGTGACCAGGCGGTCGAAGAACTCCCACATCTGAGCGGAACGCAACGTCACCTTCACGCCGATGGGGTTTCCCTCGCGGAGCTTGAACCCCGCGATCGACTTCTTGGCCCGGGTCACCACCGGCTTCTGGCCGGCGATGGCGGTCATGTCGGTCACGATCTTCTCGATCAGACCCTTGTTGTCCACGGCTGCACCGGCGCCGACGTTGAGAACGATCTTCTCGAGTCGGGGCACCTCCATCACGTGGCAGCCGAGCTGCTCCTGCAGCTGTGCGCGGATCTCAGAGTCGTAGCGCTCCTTGAGCCGGGGTGTTATCGAAGTGGTACTCACAGCTCACCTCCGGTGCGCTTTGACACCCGGGTCTTCGTGCCGTCGGAGCCGACGTTGTAGCCCACGCGGGTGGGCTTGTCGCCGTCGACCAGTGCCACGTTTGACACGTCGATGGGCATCGGCTTGTCGATGATCCCGCCCTGTTGCATCGCCTGGGTGGGGCGCTGGTGGCGCTTGGCCACGTTCACGCCGTCGACGATGACCTTGTTGCGTGCCGGCAGGGCGGCGATGACCTCACCGGTCTTGCCGCGGTCCTTGCCCTTGAGCACGACCACCTGGTCTCCCTTGCGGATCCTCATCAGAGCACCTCCGGTGCAAGTGACACGATGCGCATGAACCTGGCGTCCCGGAGCTCACGGCCCACCGGACCGAAGATGCGGGTGCCCCGCGGCTGGCGCTGGTCGTTGATCAGCACTGCGGCGTTCTCGTCGAAGCGGATGTAGCTCCCGTCGGGGCGCCTCTTCTCCTTGCGGGTGCGGACCACCACGCACTTGACGACCTCACCCTTCTTCACACCACCACCGGGGATGGCGTCCTTGACGGTCGCGACGACGACATCACCGATCGAGGCGTACCGGCGGCGGGAGCCACCGAGCACCTTGATCACGAGCACCTCGCGGGCGCCGGAGTTGTCCGCGACCCGCAGACGGGTCTCCTGTTGGATCATCGGGCACGCTCCAGGACCTCGACCACGCGCCAGCGCTTCGTCTTGGACAGCGGGCGGGTCTCCATGACCCTCACGCGGTCGCCCACGTTGAGGTCGTTGTCCTCGTCGTGGACGTAGAGCTTCTTGTCCTGGCGCATCGTCTTGTTGTACTTGGGGTGGCGCTTGCGGTCGGTCACCGTCACGACCGCGGTGCGGTCCATGGCGTTGGAGGTGACCAACCCTTCACGCACCTTGCGGGCGTTGCGTTCGGGCGCCTCGGTCGTCTCGGTCATGACGCACCTCCGGCCGCGGCATCCGCAGCGGCTGACTCCTGCGCCGCAGCTTCCGCAGCGGCGATCTCACGTGCCCGCAACTCGGTTTGGAGGCGGGCGATGTCCTTGCGTGCGGCCCCGATGGCCGCAGAGTTCTCGAGCTGGCCGGTGGCGATCTGGAACCGGAGCTTGAACAGACGCTCCTTCTCCTCCGCGAGCCGGTTCACCAGCTCGTCGGTGCCCATCGCGGCGAGGGGTTCACGTGCCATCAGAATCCCTCCTCACGGTCGATGATCTTGGCCTTGATCGGCAGCTTCTGGATCGCCCGGTCGAGCGCCGCTCGGGCGACGGTCTCCTCCGGGTAGGAGAGCTCGAACATGACACGCCCGGGCTTGATGACGGCGACCCAGCGTTCGGGGTTGCCCTTGCCCGAACCCATGCGGGTCTCGGCGGGCTTCTGGGTGACGGGCTTGTCGGGGAAGATGTTGATCCAGACCTTGCCGCCACGCTTGATGTGGCGGGTCATCGCGATACGGGCGGCCTCGATCTGGCGGGCGGTTATCCAGCCCGGCTCGAGGGCCATGATTCCGTACTCGCCCTGGGTGACCGTCGTGCCGCCCTTGGCGTTCCCCTTGGTGCGGCCGCGGTGGTGCTTGCGGTGCTTGACCTTCTTGGGCATCAACATCAGTCAGGATCTCCCGGTCGGAAGTGCGGCGCCTCGTGGTGCTCCTTGGTGGAGGCCTCGATGGCCTCCTCCTCGGCCAGGAGACGCTCGAACTCGGGGTCTGCCTCTCCGACGAGGGGCTTGATCTCCTCCTCGGACTCGGCGGGGGCCTCAGCCGGCTCGGCCGGCTGCTCGGCCTGGGCGGGGGCCGGCGCGGGTGCGGCGGGTGCCTTGCGGGTGGACACGACCTTGGGCCGGTCGGGGGCCGTGGCGCTCTCGCCGACCGCCATCGCCGCTTCCTTGGAGATCTTGTCCTCGTTGACGGCCTTGTAGGGCAGGATGTCGCCCTTGTAGATCCACACCTTCACGCCGATGCGTCCGGCGGTGGTGCGGGCCTCGCGGAACCCGTAGTCGATGTCGGCGCGCAGGGTGTGCAGCGGCACCCGACCTTCGCGGTACCACTCGGTGCGGCTCATCTCGGCGCCACCCAGGCGACCCGAGCACTGCACCCGGATGCCGAGGGCACCGGCCTTCTGTGCGTTCTGGACCGCCCGCTTCATGGCACGGCGGAAGGCGATCCGGTTGGCGAGCTGGTCGGCCACACCCTGGGCGATGAGCGCCGCGTCGAGCTCGGGCTGCTTGATCTCCTGGATGTTCAGCTGCACCTTCGGGTTGCCGGTCATCCTGGAGAGGTCGGAGCGCAGCTCGTCGGCCTGGGCGCCGCGACGCCCGATGACGATGCCGGGCCGGGCGGTGTGCACGTCGATGCGCAGCCGGTCACGGGTGCGCTCGACCTCGATGCGGCTGATCGCTGCGTTGGGCAGCTTGTTCATCAGGTAGTCGCGGATCTTCCAGTCCTCGACGAGGTAGTCCACGTACTCCTCGCGGTCGGCGAACCAACGCGACTTCCAGTCGGTTGTGACACCGAGTCGGAACCCGTAGGGGTTGACCTTCTGGCCCATCAGCTGTTCTCCTCGGTCTCTGCGTCCTCGGTAGCCGCTTCGTCTTCTGCTGCTGCGTCGGCCGCGGCTTCCCCAGCCTCGTCGGACGCCGCCTCTTCGACAGCTGCGTCGGCCGCTGCCTGCTCGACAGCTGCGTCGGCCGCTGCCTGCTCGACGACTGCGTCGTCGGTGCCGGCCTCGGCGGTTGCCTCCGCGATCTGCTCGGCCTCCTCCACCTCGTCGGTGTCGGCGCCCTCCTCCGCCGCGGCACGGCTGCGGGCCACGCGGCGTGCACGCTCGGCGCGTGCATCGGAGGTCTTGCGGCCGCGCTGCTCGTCACGTGCGCGCCGCTCCTCCATCTCCTCGGGGCTGAATCGGCTGACGATCACCGTGATGTGACAGGTGCGCTTGCGGATGCGGGTGGCACGACCACGTGCACGTGGCCTCCAGCGCTTGAGGGTCGGACCCTCGTCCGCGTAGCAGGCCCCGACGAACAGCTCCTCGGGCGGGATGTCGTTGTTGTTGGCCGCGTTGGCCACAGCGGAGTCGAGCAGTTTCGCGATCGGCAGCGCGGCGTCGCGGTCGCAAAGGTCGAGGATCGTGCGGGCCTCGGCCACCGGCTCCCCGCGGACCAGGTCGAGCACCTCGCGGGCCTTGTAGGCGGAGAACCTCGCATGGCTCAGGCGTGCGCGGACACCGGGCACCTCGTTGGTGCGCACCGCGTCGATTCCGGTGCTCATCGCCGGGCTCCCCGCTCCTGGCCGGCATGGAACTTGAAGGTGCGGGTGGGTGCGAACTCGCCGAGCTTGTGCCCGACCATGGATTCGGTCACGTACACCGGGACGTGCTTGCGGCCGTCGTGCACCGCGATCGTGTGTCCGACCATGTCGGGGATGATCGTGGAGCGCCGCGACCAGGTCTTGATCACGTTCTTCTGACCGGACTCGTTGAGGGCATCCACCTTGGCGAGCAGGTGCTCGTCCACGAAGGGACCCTTCTTCAGGCTGCGTGGCATCGGTTCTTACTCCTCAGCGGCGCGAGCCGCGGGTGCGGCGGCGTCGGACGATCAGCTTCTGTGACGGCTTGTTGGTGTCGCGGGTGCGACCCTCGGGCTTGCCCCAGGGCGAGACCGGGTGGCGTCCACCGGAGGTCTTGCCCTCACCACCGCCGTGGGGGTGGTCGACGGGGTTCATGGCGACACCACGTGTCTGGGGTCGCACGCCCTTCCAACGGTTGCGACCCGCCTTGCCGACCTTGACCAGGTCGTGCTCGGAGTTGCCGACCACACCAACGGTCGCCCGGCAGTCCATGGGCACACGGCGCATCTCGGTCGAGGGAAGGCGCAGGGTGGCGAAGTCGCCCTCCTTGGCCACGAGCTGCACGCTCGCACCGGCGGAGCGGGCCATCTTGGCCCCGGCCCCGGGCTGCAGCTCGACGTTGTGCACGATCGTGCCCACCGGGATGAACCGCAACGGCAGTGCGTTGCCGGCGCGGATCTCGGCACCATGGCCGGACTGGACGGTGTCGCCCACCGACAGGTCGCGCGGAGCGATGATGTAGCGCTTCTCGCCATCCGCGTAGTGCAGCAGCGCGATGCGACAGGTGCGGTTCGGGTCGTACTCGATCGAGGCGACCCTGGCCGGCACGCCGTCCTTGCGGCGCTTGAAGTCGATCACCCGGTACTGGCGCTTGTGGCCCCCGCCGCGGTGGCGGCTGGTCTTGCGTCCGTAGTTGTTGCGGCCACCCGTGCGGTTCTTGGGAGCCAGCAGGGACTTCTCGGGGCGATCGGTGGTCAGCTCGGAGAAGTCCGCCGAGGTCTGGAACCGGCGCCCGGGGCTCGTGGGCTTGCGCTTGCGTACTCCCATGATCAGTTCCCCTCGAACAGGTCGATGGAGCCATCGGCGAGAGTCACGATGGCCCGCTTGGTGTCGGGGCGACGGCCGTAGGTGAACGCACGGCGGTTGCGGATCCGCTTGCCCTTGCGGTTGAGCGTGTTGACCTTGAGCACCTTGACACCGGGCCAGATGGCCTGCACGGCGTCGCGGATCTCGGGCTTGGTCGCCCCGGGGTCCACCTCGAAGGTGTACACGCCCTCGTCGAGCAGTGAGTAGGACTGCTCGGAGACCACGGGGCGGATGACGACGTCGCGTGGGTCCTTCACTGGTCGTCCTCCTGGCTGGTGGTCGGCAGCGTCTCGCTGCTGAACACGACGTAGTCGCTCACGAGCACGTCGTAGGTGTTGAGCTCTCCCGCAGCCACGACGTGCACCTCGGGCAGGTTGCGGAAAGAGAGCTGGGCAGCGCTGTCATCGGCGCCCACGACCACCAGCGCCCGACCGTCGACCCCCAGGTCGGCTAGCAGCTTGATGGCGGCCTTGGTGCTGGGGGTGTCGAATCCGAAGGAGTCCACCACGACGACCTTGTCGTCGGCGGCACGGTCCGACAGCGCGGAGCGCAGGGCCAGGGCCTTCATCTTCTTGGGTGTGCGCTGGGCGTAGGAACGCGGCTTGGGGCCGAGTGCCACGCCGCCGCCCCGGTAGTGCGGTGCGGTGATGGAACCCTGACGGGCGTTGCCGGTGCCCTTCTGGCGGTAGGGCTTCGCCCCGCCACCGGCCACCTCGCGGCGTGTCTTGGTCGACTGGGTGCCGGCGCGCTTGGCGGCCAGCTGGGCGGTGACCACCTGGTGCATCACCGCGACGTTCGGCTCGATGCCGAAGATCTCCTCCGCGAGGTCGACCTGTCCGGCCGAGCCACCGGCGGATGCGTGCAGCGTGACGGTTGGCATCAGGAAGCCCCTTCTGTGATCGGGCCCTTCACGGCGTTGCGGACGAAGACGACCCCACCCTTGGGGCCGGGCACCGCACCCTTGACCAGCACCACCTGCTGGTCCGGGTCGCTGCGCACCACCTCGAGGTTGAGCGTCGTGACGTTCTTGCCACCCATGCGCCCTGCCATGCGCGTGCCCTTGAAGACCCGTGAGGGCGTGGCGCACTGGCCGACCGCCCCGGGCTTGCGGTGCACACGGTGTGCGCCGTGGGATGCACCCTGTCCGGCGAAACCGTGGCGCTTCATCGTGCCGGCGAAGCCCTTGCCCTTCGACACGGCGGTGACGTCGATGGCCTCACCGGCTTCGAAGGTGTCGGCGCCGATCTCCTGGCCGACCTCGAACCCGCTGATGTCATCGAGGCGCAGCTCGACGAGCTTCCTGCCCGGCTCGACACCCGCGGACGCGTAGTGGCCTGCCAGCCCCTTGGTCAGCTTCTTGGGGTCCTTGTGGCCGTATGTCACCTGAAGCGCGCTGTATCCGTCCTTCTCGGGGGTGCGCACCTGCACGACTCGGGCCGGAGCGACGCGAAGCACGGTCACGGGCACGACCTTGTTCTCGTCGTCCCAGACCTGGGTCATGCCCAGCTTCTCTCCAACTATTGCCTTGTTCGCCATCGGCTTGTCCTTTGTGACAATCCCTGAAGGTGAAGCGGCAGCACCCGGCTTGGCGGAGGAGGGTTGTGCCACTTCACGCAAACGCTCCGCAGGGCTTGCCCGGCGGAGCGACGATTCGGTTTTGCCGCCCGGTTCCCGCATGCGCGGGCCTCGGCGGACGTCGGTTGCACGGTGGCCCAACCCAATGAGCGGGAGGCTCCGGCGCTGTGGCCGGTGGCGCTCCGCCCGAATGCAGGTCGGAACTTCGGACGTTTCCCCCCAGCAGGGCTGCGGGGCGACTGCACGACTGTACCAGTGCCCGGCCCGCCCGCAAAATGGCATGCGGTACCGTCGCCCCGATGGACGTGCCGGTGATCGACATCTCGGCCTGGGTCGGCGCCACCCGGACCGCTCCCGGAAGCGAGCTCGAGAGCGCCCGCGCCCTGGCCGCTGAGCAGCTCGACCGGGCCTGCCGTGGCACCGGGGCGTTCCTCGTCACCGGCCACGGCCTGCGGCCCGGGCTGCTCGACGAGCTCGAATTCGCGTCGCGGGAGTTCTTCGCGCTCGACACCGAGGAGAAGTCGCTCGTCTCCATGGACCGTGGCGGCAGGGCGTGGCGCGGCTGGTTCCCCCTCGGCGGCGAGTTGACCAGCGGGGTGCCCGACCACAAGGAGGGCATCTACTTCGGGCGCGAACTGGACCGCTGCGACCCCAGGGTGGCCACCGGCGTGCCCCTGCACGGACCGAACCTCTTCCCGGAGCGCCCAGAAGCCCTGCGAGGCCTGGTGCTGGAGGCCATGGCGGCCCTCGACACGCTGGGGCGGGCGCTGTTGGCCGCCATGGGCAGCGCGCTGGGGTTGGGTCCGGACCACTTCGATCGGCACGTGACCAGAGATCCGGTGGTGCTCATGCGGGTGTTCCACTACCCCGCCGTGGTCGACCCGGAGCCCTCCGGACGCAGCTGGGGAGTCGGGGAACACACCGACTACGGCCTGTTGACCCTGTTGCACCAGGACCACACCGGGGGCCTCGAGGTGCACACGCCCCGGGGCTGGGTGGAGGTGGACCCGGTGCCGGGAACGCTGGTGTGCAACCTGGGCGACATGCTCGAACGCATGACCGCCGGCCGCTACCGCGCGACACCCCACCGGGTCAGGACCCCGACGCAGGACCGGATCAGCATCCCGTTCTTCCTGGACCCCTCGTGGGACACGGAGCTCATGGAACTGCCATTGGCACCGGAGGCCACTCCCTCCCCCGCGACCCGGCGCAGGTGGGACGGCACGGATCTCTCGGAGCTCCGCGGCACCTACGGCGAGTACCTCGTGTCGAAGGTGTCCAAGGTGTTCCCGGCACTGCGCGACGACGCCGGGATCTGAGCGCCACCGGTGCCGCGGGAGCTTCGGCGCGCAGCCGGGGCGAACCGGTGGAGGGTCTAGGCGTCCTGGATCTTGATCTCGATGTCGACCCCGGCGGGCAGGTCGAGGCGCTGCAGGGAGTCGACGGTCTTCGGGTTGGGCTCCACGATGTCGATCAGGCGCTTGTGGATGCGCATCTCGAAGTGCTCGCGGGAGTCCTTGTCCTTGAACGGTCCGCGGATGACCGTGAAGCGGTGCTTCTCGGTGGGCAGCGGGACCGGACCACGAACCACGGCCTGGGTACGGGTGACCGTCTCGACGATCTTCTTCGTTGACTGGTCGATGACCTCGTGGTCATAAGCCTTCAGGCGGATCCGGATCTTCTGTGCTGCTGCCATTTGGGGGAGTCCTCTGGGCGCTGTCGGATGCAGCCCGAGCGGCCGCACCCTCGTTGGTCATCGACTGTCAAGAAACGGCGCCGAACACTCCGGCGCAGGGGGTCACTGTACACGCACACTCCCCCGTCCCGCCAAGCCCACCTCCGCCGGTCTCCGAGGTGGTCAGGCGCTGTCATCCGATCAACCCCAAACGACTCCGCGGCTGGTCAGGTAGATGACCACAACCACCAGTGCAACCAGGGCGAGAACCTGCGCAGCTATCGAACCCCCTCGGCCACGACGCCCAAGAACCAACCAGATCACAAGTCCACAGACGCCCAGGTTGACGAGGTGCGCGACTGCAAGTGTCAGCGTGATGGCCCGGCACGGGTCGCACATCGTTCCCGAACAGGAATATTCGTTCGTGCAGGCTGTTGACCGGCCGAACCCGATGCCCAGGACAACGAAGCCCGTCATGGCGGCAAACGCGACGGCTGCGACCACCTGACCGACGATCGCGCCACCGGTGGATGTCCGGTCAGGGACCGGATCCTGCGGTCGGGTTGTCATCATCTCGGGTTTCGGCTCATCGCCTCGAGAGGAATATGGCGTCGCTGTCCAGATCCGCCGAAGGGTCCGAGTCCGGGTTCACGAGACTGCTGCTGTCGATCGCGTCTGCCGGGACCCCGAAACCAACCGCGCGATCCCAGCATCGGGCATTCGCACCTCGATGTCAACGGGGATGAATCCCACCGGTCAACGGCGGCCGCGGAGCCGGTCGATCTGACGGCGGTCCCGCTTGGTCGGCCTGCCCGAGCCCGGATCCCTGACGCCTGCCGGGGCGAGGGTCTCCCGCGGTGGAGGCGGAGGACTGTGGTCCTCATAGCACTCTGCCGCCACCGGGGCTCCGACGCGCTTGTCGATCACGCGTGTGACCTCGACGATTCGGACGCGCCCGGGTCCCTTCAGCTCCACGATGTCCCCGACATGCACGACCGCGGAGGGCTTTGCCGGTTTGCCACCGACGCGCACGTGACCACCCCTGCAGGCATCCGTTGCGGCCGAACGGGTGCGACAGAGCCTCACCGCGTGCAGCCACCGGTCGACCCGAGCCTCATCCACCGTGATCACGTTCCCCCTTGATCAGGTTCGCGGCGCCACGAGGGCTGGCTCGGGAGCTCGAACGCTGACGGGTGCTCACCGGAGCGGTCATGCGGCCATGCTCGCGCACCCCGGACGCGGGAACGCCCCGGCCAGCAGCCGGGGCGTTCCGATCGGCCCGGGCCCGAGAGCCCGTGTCCTGTTCGACGGTGTCGGTTACTTGAGGATCTTCGTGACCCGACCAGCACCCACAGTACGACCACCCTCACGAATCGCGAACCGCAAACCCTCATC
>JAMLGJ010000028.1 GCA_023958095.1 Microthrixaceae bacterium | reverse complement strand
CCCCCCCCCCTCCCCGGCGCGCGGGGGGGGGGCCCCCCCCCCCCCCCCCCCCCCCGACGATCAGTTCGCTGGGGGGAGGCTCCGGTAATCTGCGGTGATGTCCAAGGTGCTGGTGGTCCCCACCTACCAGGAGGCGGCGAACGTCGAGATGCTCCTTCGTCGGGTGCGTGCGGTCGACCCCGACCTGCAGGTGCTCATCGTGGACGACAACAGCCCCGACGGCACCGGCGAGCTGGCCGAGAAGGTGGGCGCTGACATCGGCGGCGTGGAGGTGCTGCACCGCTCCGGCAAGGAAGGACTGGGAGCGGCCTACCGGCACGGCTTCCGTCACGCCCTCGACGCCGGCCACGACGTGATCGCACAGATGGACGCCGACATGTCCCACGATCCGGCGGTGCTGCCCGACCTGTTGGATGCGGTCCGGAACGGCCACGACGTGGCGGTCGGCTCGCGCTACGTGCCAGGAGGATCGGTGCCGAACTGGACCTGGCTGCGCCGCACCCTGTCGCGATGGGGCAACACCTATGCCCGCACGATGCTGCGCCTCGCCATGAACGACGCCACGACGGCGTTCCGCGCCTACAGGGCCGATGTCCTCGAGGCGATCGACATCGACGGCACGACCGCCAACGGGTACCTGTTCCAGATCGAGACGGCGTTCCGACTCTCGAACGCCGGGGTGTCGGTGCGCGAGATCCCGATCGCCTTCGTGGACAGGGTGGCCGGCGCCTCGAAGATGGCGGTCGGCCGGACGATGGTGGAGACCGAACTCCGCGTCACCTGGTGGGGCCTGTCGCTGCGCGCCCCCGGGGTGAGCGACCGCTTCCGGGCAACCGGACCCGGACGCTACCTGCGCTCGAGGGTTCGACCCAGCGGCGCCCCCGGTGCGCAGCCGGACCCCGGAGCACCGCCCGGCGATGGATGACCGCAGCCTTCAGGGCGCGGCCACCAGGGTGCGTCGCCAGAGGCGCGACAACGACTCCAGCAGCACCGAGCTCGGCTACGAACCGTCCCTGGATGGCCTGAGAGCTCTCGCCGTGGCCGCCGTGCTGGTGTTCCACGCACGGTTCTCATGGGCACCCGGGGGCTTCCTCGGGGTGTCGGCGTTCTTCACCCTGTCGGGATTCCTGATCACCACCCTGTTGATCCAGGAATGGAGACGCTCCGGCTCCGTCAGCCTGCGTGGCTTCTTCGGGCGCCGCTTCCGCAGGCTGCTTCCCGCCTCCTGGCTCACGCTCGCGCTCGTGCTGGCCATGGGTGCGGCAGGGGTCTGGAACTCCCAGCAGCTGCGCAGCCTCCGAGGCGACGTCCCCTGGGCCCTCGCCGAGCTCGTGAACTGGCACTTCATAGCCGAGGGCCGCTCCTACGGCGCCCAGTTCGAGGCCCCGTCACCCCTGGAGCACTACTGGTCGCTCGCGATCGAGCAGCAGTTCTACCTGCTCCTGCCGCTGGTGGTCCTGGGGGTGCTCGCGTGGACCCAGGGCAGGGCACTGCGCAGGGGTCGCGGGGGAGCGGGGCCGCCCGCGACGACACTGGCTCCGCTGGTGCTCCTCCTGCTCGCGGCCACGGCCATCTCCTGGTACCTCAACTGGCGCTTCGCCTCCGGCTCGGTGGCACGCAGCTACTTCGGCACCGACACTCGCCTGGCCGAGCTCACGGTCGGTGGGCTGCTGGCCACCGTTGGCACCCGTCGGATCCGCGGCCTTCGCGGAGCGCGGCGTCACGTGGTGCTCGCGCTGGGCGTGGCAGGCCTCGGCGGGAGCATCGTGTTGTGGTCGACCGCCACGGTCGGTTCACGCTGGATGTACCCGTGGGGATTCGCCGCGACCGCCGCCTGCACCGCTGCGGTGATCGCAGCGGCCCTTCACACCGGCCCCGTACGTGCGTTCCTGGGCCTGGCCCCGCTCGTTCAGCTGGGACGGATCAGCTACGGGGTGTACCTGCTGCACTGGCCCGTGTTCCTCTGGCTGACCCCGACTCGAACCGGCCTGTCACAGTGGCCGTTGTTCGGCCTGCGCATGCTCGTCACACTCGCGGGAGCACTGCTCATGTTCCGTGTGCTGGAGACACCCGTCCGCTCGGGTACGACAGCTGTGGCCCGACACTGGGCCCGTGCACTGGTACCAGCGGCGGTACTGATCCTGGTCTTCACGGCCATGGTCACCGCGGACCTCCCGGGTGCATCGCGCCTCGAGGCAGCGAGCTCCTCGGAGACCACCACGACCCTGCCACCGGCTCCGCTGCGCGTACTGGTGATCGGGGACCACCTGGCCGAGCAGTGGCAGTCCCTCGAGACCGACGACACCGCTGCTGCGGCCGATGCAGCACCTGTGGTGACGGTACCCACATCAGGTGGCGCGCTCGAGGTGAGCGTGGCCGCGTCACCTGACTGTGGCGTCGCCCTCGGCGGCTACGTCCGCCTGCCCGATGGCTCGATCGAGCGCGACACCGACCGCTGTGGACCGGTCCTCGACGCGTGGGTGGACGCAGCGGCCGCCACCCGCCCCGATGTGGTGCTGGTCTGGTCGGCCGTGAGGGACGTGGCCGACCGGCGCCTCGACACGGCCCAGCCATGGAGCGCGCCCGGGGATCCGGCTCTCGACGACTTCCTCTCCCTCGAGTTGCGCACGGTGGTCGAGCGGATGTCCGATGGCGGCGCTGCGGTGGTGATCGGAACCTCGCCCCACTTCCGCAGCACACTGCCCGACCCTCCGCCGGTACCACCGGTGCTCCCCGACGATCCGGTGCGGCGCTCCCTGAGCGAGCAGGTGGCACGCGATGCAGCGGTTGGCGTGCCAGCGCCCGGGCACGCCGAGAACGAGGACTCCCGTGTGGACCGCTGGAACGAACTCCTCACCGAGGCAGCCGAGCGAACGGGTGCGGACCTCGTGGACCTGGCCGGGATCATGTCCGCGTGGCCCGAGGGCGAGTTCGATCCCGAGTTCCGCGCGAGCGACGGAGTCGGACTCACCCCCCTCGGGGTCGAGGAGCTGGCCCGCGGTGCGGCCGGGGAGTTGGAACAGGCACGGCCGGTTCCGCTGGTTCCGGATCACGCCGCCGAAGTTGCGGCCGAGGCGCCGCTGCCGGAAGCACCCGCGTACACCCCGCGCCGGATCGCTCCGGCGGGCACCGGCGTCGACCTGCTCGTCGTGGGCGACTCGGTTGCCTACAACCTGGGATACGGGCTGACCGAATGGGCCGGGAGCCAACCCGGGGTGAAGGTGCACAGTGCGGGCCAGTTGGGGTGTCCGGTCGCCAGGGGAGGCCAGTACCGCTTCCTTCGTGACATCGACACCTTCGAGCCGCGCTGCGACTGGGCCGACATGTTCCCCGAATGGATCGTCGGGACCGACCCCGATGTGGCGGTCCTGACCTCTGGCATCTGGGAGGTGGTGGATCGACGCCTGCCCGGCGACGACCGGTTCCGCCACGTCGGCGAGACGGCGGTCGACCGCTACGTGCTCGCGGAGTTCCTCTCGGCCATCGACACGCTCGCAGCCCGGGGAGCAAACGTGGTGCTGCTCACCTACCCGCACTTCGAAGCCGGACGGGACCAGGGCTACGAGGACCTGCCCGAATCAGACCCCGAACGCGTCGACCGCCTCAACGAGATCATGGCCGAAGCGGTCTCGCTCAGGCCCGGAGTCGCGACACTCGTGGACTTCCAGGGCTGGCTCGCCTCGCAGCCCGGGGGCGAACTGGATCCCGCCAAGCGTTCCGACGGGCTTCACTTCTACGACTCCTACGCTCCCACCATGGGAACCTGGCTGGGTCCACAGCTCGTGGATCTGGCACGCAACGGGATCCCGGCACCCGGCACAGGCTGAGTCCACTCAGTTCCCTGCCGGCACCACCGGGGCGTCGCGGCCGGTACCCGAGCCGTCCTGCGCGGTGCCGACCCAGGCCTCGGGAGAGGAGTCCGTCTCGTGGTAGTCGGCCTCGACGTTCACCGACCACACGTCGTGGTCGGTGCCCTTGGTGATGTTCTGCGCGGTGAGCATCGCAGTGAGCATCGAGTGGTCCTGGTTGTTGTACTTGTGCATGCCGTTCCGCCCGACGGGGTGGAGGTTGGGGACCTCCTCCTCCAGCCAGTCGCGCAGCACCTTGACGCGCTGCTGGTAGCCATCGTCGTACACCGGGTACGCCTTGGGCATCCTCACCACGTAGCCCGTCTCCACGGTCGCCGGGTCGGTCAGGCCGAGGATCCCGAGTTCCTGCTTGGCCAGCTCGATGAGGTCCGCGTCGTCACGGTTCCACATTCCGTCACCCTCGAACACGAAGTACTCGAGACCCAGGCACGCACGGCCGTCCTTCACGAGGTAGGGGGACCAGCGACCGAAGTTCTGGATCCGGCCGACCTTCACGTCCGGGGAGTGGATGTAGATCCAGTTGTCGGGGAACCCGTCCTTCTCGGGCACCACCAGGGCCACGGTCAGGAAGTCCCGGAACCGCAGGCCCTCGGCCGCCTCGACCACCTTCGCCGGCGGTGGTGGATCGAGCACGCGCACGAGCCGGGCGAAGGGCATCGACGAGATGACCTCGTCCGCGGGGTACTCCCGGGGATTGCCATCGGCGTCCTCGGCGACCACGGCCTCCACACCGTTCGACCCGCGCCGCATCCCGGTGACGGTCCGGTGGAACTCGACCGTCGAGCCGTCGGCCTCGACCAGCTCCCGGGCACGCTCCCACATCATGCCGGGCCCGTACTTCGGGTACTCGAACTCCTCGATGAGGCTGGTGACCTGCTTGCCCCGGTCGGCACGGCGGCCGAAGAACTTCGCCCGGATCGGTTCCCACACCGCGTGGAACAGGGACATTCCCTTGATGCGCTGGGCGCCGAAGTCGGCCGAGAGCTCCGAGGGCGAGATGCCCCAGACCTTCTCGTTGTAGGTCTTGAAGAAGTGCTCGTAGAGACGGCGGCCGTAGTCGGCCACCACATAGCCCTCGAGCGTGCTCTGGTCCTTCGGCGGCCGCACCTTGGCCACCAGGTAGGACACGACGCAGCGCACCGCCTCGATGAGGCCGAGGTTGCGCAGTGCGTTGAAGGGCTTGATCGGGTAGTCGTAGTACTTGCCGCGGTAGTAGATGCGGCTCATCCGCGGACGCGTGAGGAACTCGTCGGGCCGGAGGATCTCGTGCCAGAGGTCGTCCACGGGCTTGACCTTGGTGAAGAAGCGGTGACCCCCGATGTCGAAGCGCCAGCCGTCGCGTTCCGCGGTCTGGGAGATCCCGCCCACGACCCCCGTCGCCTCCAGCACGGTGCTCCTGCGGCCGGCCTTCGCGAGCTCGTAGGCAGCCGTGAGTCCGGCCGGCCCGGCGCCGATGATCACGATCTCCTCCCCGGCTCCGGGAGCGGCCGGCACCGGCTCTTCGGACCCAGATGGCTCAGGGGTCACATCGGGCGTGTCGGACTCAGGCATGCGCGCTCACTACGGAGAGGGGACTCGGACGGGGACGAGAAGTTCCTCCGCGACGTTAGTGCCTGCACCCCAACGGCCCGTAGACACCGTGTTCACGCGGCCGGCTGCTCCACGGCCGCATCGACACGGCGGACAGCGAGGATCTGGTCGGTGCGGAAGCTGGCGATGCGCACCGCCCAGCAGTCCACGGTCTGGCGTCCCTCGGTGCGGAAGAAGGTCGTCATGGACTGCTCCTGTTGGTAGGCGTCGGCTCCCTCGACCCGTTCGCGGGTCCCGTCGCGGAGGGTGACCATGAAGGCCACCGGATCGAGGTTGCCCACCCCGGGGCGGGCATGTCGGCGTGGTTGGATCGTCGTCATGGGGCCACCGTAGGACGGCCCGACTGTGGGGTGACAGGGGTGATTTCGTGTGGACAGCCCGGCGAGTGCTGTGAACGGCGTGTGGAGGAAGGGCCCGGTGTGCCCCACACGGGCCCCGCGGTTCGGTCCGCCCGACCCACCGGGCGTGGGAGGCAGGTCGCGCGATGCCGCTCGCGGCCCGGCGGGGCAGAATCTGGATGTGAGCGACACCGACGACCGAGTTCCCGCCAGTGATGTGCACAGCCCTGTGGACCAGCCGGTTTCCACAGGCTCTGCCGCAGCTCCGGAAATTCTCGGATTCGACTGTCCCCGCTGCGGCAACCGGGCGGAGGAGCCCTACTACGGGCCGTGTGGCAGCTGTCGTGCAGAGCTGAGGACGACCGTCGAGGCCACGCCCGACGACGTCGAGGTGGCGGCATACGAGCCCAAGATGAACGTCACCCCCAACGCGGTCGCGCTCAAGGAGTAGCCACCGCCCCCTCCGCCAGGTCGCGTGCCCAGCGGTAGTCGGCCTTCCCCGACGGAGCGCGCAGCACCTCATCGACGCGGATGATCGCCTTGGGCACCTTGTAGCCGGCGAGGTGCCTACCCACCGTCTCGCGGAGTTCCCCATCGGCGACCTCGCCCGAGCCAGCTGCCTCGCGGAGCGACACGATGGCCACCACCTCCGAACCCCAGCGTTCGCTCGGCCTGCCGCACACCACCGCATCCAGCACTGCGGGATGTGTCTTGATGGCTGTCTCGACCTCCTCGGCGAACACCTTCTCCCCACCGGTGTTGATGCACACCGAGTCCCGGCCGAGCAGTTCGACGCTCCCGTCGGGTCGCCAGCGCGCCCGGTCACCGGGCACGGAGTACCGGACCCCGTCGATGCAGGGGAACGTCCGCCGCGACTTCTCGGGATCCCCGAGGTAGCCGAGGGGCACCCGACCCGACTGGGCCAGCCAGCCGACCGAGGAGTCATCCGGTGGCAGGACTCTGAGCAACGCCTCGTCGAGAACGACGGCGGAGGACTCGGGGCGGAACTCCCCGGCCGGTTCGGATCCGGACCTGGCCTGCGCCACGGCCTGGCGACCCGACTCCGTCGAACCGAGCACGTCGACGATCGTCACCCCCTCGAGGTGTTCCAGGATGCGCTCCTTGGTCGTGGGTGACAGCACGGCACCACCCGAGAGGAGGTGACGCAACGCCGGCAGCTCGCGTGGTGTGCGCTCCAGCTCCTCGAGCAACGGGCGGGCCATCGGGTCACCAACGACCAGCAGCGAGGTCGCAGCGTGCCGCTCGGCCGCATCGAGAACGTCCGCCGCGTCGAAGTGGCCCGGGTGGTCCTGGATGATCACCGTGCCCCCGGCCGCCCAGGCCGAGAGAGCATTCCAGTGCGCGGCACCGTGCATGAGCGGTGGTGCGGGCAGCGCCCTCACAGTGCCCCTCGCCCGTGCGACGAGCTCTCCGAGGGAGGAGTACGCCGAACCGTCACGACGGCGCACGCCGAGGGCCGCGATCAGGAAGTCCTCCTGGCGCCACATCGCCCCCTTGGGCATCCCGGTGGTGCCCCCGGTGTAGCAGAGGTAAAGGTCATCACCGCTGAGGCAGCCCGCCAGCTCCCCGGGAAGCTCCGGTGCCGCAGCGGCGAGGGCCTCCTCGTAGTCGACCGCTCCCACGCACGAATCCTCCACGGGATGCCCGGACCCGTCCGCCACCTGCAGGAGCATCCCCGGGGGGTTACCCATGCCCTCCAGCACCGGCTCGAGCACCGGGGCGAAGCACTCGTGGTAGATCACGGCGCGAGCAGCGGAATCGGTGAGCAGGTACTCGAGCTCCTCGGACACGTAGCGGTAGTTCACGTTGAACGAGGCGGCCCGCGCCTTCCAGGAGCCGATCATCCCCTCCAGGTACTCGTTGCCGTTGTGCAGGTAGAGCGCCACGTGGTCGTGCACCGAGGAGTGGCGGGGGCCCTCCCCGAAGGTGCCGCGGATGCCGACACCACCATCGTGCAGGACGTTCGCCAACCGCGACGTGCGCTCGGCAAGGGTCGCCCAGGTCAGCCGGCGATCCCTGAACAACAGCGCCTCGCGGTCGGGATGGGCCTCCGCCACTGCGTCGACGATCGCGGCCATGTTGAGTTCCACGGACAGCGATACAAGCACAAACCGGACGGGCCCACGGTGGCAGACTCGTGACCCGATGACCATGGACACACCCCGCATCGAACCGATGCCCGCCTCCGCAGTCGCCGAGCTGCGTGCGAGTGACTTCGCGCACCTCGACGAGGGAGGGCACAGGTACTTCGACTACACGGGTTCCGGCGTGGCTCCCAGGCGAGTCGTGGAGGGCATCCACGACCTGTGGTCCTCCACGGTGCTGGGCAACCCACACTCGGACAACCCGACGAGTGCGCCTGCGACCGAGCTGGTCGAACGTGCCCGCCGGCGCGTGCTCGAGTTCTTCGGGGCGAGCGAGCACGAGTGCGTCTTCACCGCCAACGCGTCGGCGGCCCTGAAGCTGGTGGGAGAGGCATTCCCCTTCTCCGAACAGCGACCGTTGTTGCTGAGTGCCGACAACCACAACTCGGTCAACGGGATCAGGGAGTTCGCACGACGCCGCGGAGCGACACCCAGGACCGTTCCGCTGGTCACCCCGAGTCTCGAACTCGACCGCTCGGCACTCGACGGACTGCTGGCGGACAGCGGCTCGGGCGGTGGGCTCTTCGCCTTTCCCGCGCAGTCGAACTACTCGGGAGTCCAGCATCCGCTGGAGCTCGTCGGCCGCGCACGCGAGCACGGCTGGAGGGTCCTGCTCGACACCGCGGCATTCGCTCCGAGCAATCCCGTCGACCTCGACGCCATGGGCGCGGACTTCGCGTGCATCAGCTTCTACAAGATGTTCGGCCTGCCCACCGGCGTGGGAGCACTCATCGCGCGAAGTGACGCACTGGCCGAGCTGCAGCGGCCCTGGTTCGCGGGCGGCACCATCTCGATGGTCTCGGTGGCAGCCGACGACCACGTGCTGACGCCCGGCCACAGCGGCTTCGAGGACGGTACGGCGAACTTCGCCTCGATACCGGCGGTGACACACGGACTCGATCTGCTCGGGGATCTCCGCATGGAGGCGGTGCACGCACACGTCGCGGCGGCGACCGAGAGGCTCCTCGGGGCCTTCGGGCAGTTGCGCCACAGCAACGGTCGGCCGATGGTGGGAGTCATCGGCGGGGGAGAGGGTGTCGCGCGTGGAGGCACGGTCACCTTCGACCTGCTCGACCCCGGCGGCGCCATGGTGCACGACCGCGCGGTGGTCGAGAGGGCGGCGGCGTCGGGCATCTCGCTGCGCTGGGGCTGTTTCTGCAACCCCGGTTGTGGCGAGGCGGCACGCGGACTCGACGCGGGCGAGATGGCCTCGTACTTCCAACGTGTTGAGCCCCCGGGGTTCTGCGACCTCGACGACGACCTCTGGCTGCGCCGCGGCCGTGGGGCATCGGCATTGCGCGCGTCGGTGGGCATCGCCACGAACGCCGAGGACATATCTGCTCTGGTTGCCCTGGTGGAGTCCTTCAGGGACTGCAGCGCCGACGCGATCGGCCGGCCCGGTGCAGCACCACGGGGTCTTCCCGACGCGCCGTGAACCGGTCTCTTCTCAGCGGGATATCTCCACCGGAGTGACCAGCGGGTGGTGGCATGCCACGAAGTGCCCCTCGGCAACCATCTGCATCTGCGGTTCGGCCTGCACGCACACATCGGTGGCCCGGTCGCAGCGGGTCCTGAAGCGACATCCCGAGGGAGGATCGATCGGGGACGGGAGGTCACCACCCAGGTGGTCCCCCTCATGTGCGTCCACCGCCGGATCCGGCACGGGGATGGCAGCGAGCAGTGCCGCGGTGTAGGGATGCGCGGGTTGGGTGTAGAGGGCCTGTGGGGGGCTCATCTCGCAGAGCTTGCCCAGGTACATCACCGCCACGCGGTCCGAGACGTTCTTGACCACCGCCAGGTCGTGCGCCACGAAGACCAGGGTCAGCCCGTAGCGCCGCTTCATGTCCTCGAGGAGGTTCAGGATCTGGGCCTGCACCGACACGTCCAGTGCCGAGACCGGCTCGTCGCAGATGATCAGCTCCGGCTCGGTCACGAGTGCCCGAGCGATGGAGATCCGCTGGCACTGGCCCCCTGAGAACTCGTGGGGCTTGCGCTCGGCCGCGACCTCGAAGTTGATGCCGACCGCGTCCAGGACCTCGCGCACCTTCTCGCGGCGTGCGGCCGCATCTCCGAGCCTCCAGATCCGCAATGGCTCCTCGACGATGTCGGCCACCGTGCGACGCGGGTTGAGCGACGAGATCGGATCCTGGAAGATCATCTGCATCCGGGGTCTCGTGGCCCTGAGCTCGGATGCCCTCAGCCCCGTCAGTTCCGTGTCGCCCAGCCGCACCGAGCCCTTCGTGGGTCGTGGGAGCTGCATGATCGCCTTGCCGGTGGTGGACTTCCCGCAGCCCGACTCGCCCACGAGGCCCAGTGTCTCCCCGCGCTGCAGGTCGAAGCTGAGGTTCGCGACCGCGGACACCTTCCGCCCGCGGCCGACGGGGAACTCCATGACGAGGTTCTCCACCCTGAGCAGCGCTGCGTTCGGGTCGCGCAGCTGCGCCGAGCCGCTACCGGCCATCGGAACCCCCGATCACCGGTGGTGACACCGGGGCGCTCGGGTCCTCGATCATCTGTTGGGCGATCATGCGGTCCTTGATCTCGATCGTCTCGGGTGAGTCGACCGGGTAGTGGCATGCGTACTGGTGTTCCGGGTTGCCATCCACGGCCACGAGCTCGGGACGCTCCCGGTGGCAACGCTCCCGTGCATAGGGACACCGCGGGGCGAATGGGCAGCCCGGAGGCGGATCCACGAGGTCGGGCGGCAGGCCCCCTATCGCGGCGAGCCGGGTGTGGGGTGGGTCGGCCAGCTTCGGGATGGCCGCCAGCAGCGCCTCGGTGTAGGGCATTTTCATGTTGGCGAAGAGCTCTGCGGTGGGCGCACGCTCCACGACCCGTCCCGCGTACATGACGGCGATCTCGTGCGCCCGGCCCGCCACCACGCCGAGGTCGTGCGTCACGAGGATCATCGCCATGAAACGGTCGCGCTGTTGTTCGGCCAACAGGTCGAGCACCTGGGCCTGCACCGTGACGTCGAGTGCGGTGGTGGGTTCGTCCGCGAACAGCAGCTTGGGCCCACAGGCGAGGGCAACCGCGATCACGACCCTCTGGCGCATGCCGCCCGACATCTCGTGGGGATAGCTGCGGAACCGCTTCTCGGGCTCCGGGATGCGTACGGAGCGCAACAACTCGACGGCGGTCTCCTGCGCCGTCGAGCGGTCCATGTCGAGATGGAACCTCAGCGACTCGGTGATCTGGCGGCCGATCCTCATGACGGGGTTCAGCGCGGTCATGGGGTCCTGGAAGATCATCGCCATCTCGGTTCCCCAGAGGTCCCGGTAGCGGCTGTCGGTCCACTCCGAGAGGTCCATGCCCTCGAAGCCGATCCGACCGGTTCGGGTCGCGGTGGGGGGCAGCAGACCCATGATCGAACGGGACAGCACCGACTTGCCCGACCCGGATTCGCCGACGATCCCCAGCGTGCGGCCGCGCTGGATCGAGAGGCTCACCCCGTTCACCGCACCGACCTCGCCGCGCGGACTGGCGAAGGACGTGCGCAGGTCCTCCACCTCGAGCAGCGCACCCGTACCCGGTGCGTGCGGGGTGTCCTGCAGGGCGGTTCCGGTGCCGCTCACAGCTGGCCCTCCCTGACCTCGAAGCGTTGGCTCACCACGTCGCCGAGGAAGTTCAGCGACAGCACGGTCAGGAACAACACGATGGACGTGAACAACACGATGTGGGGCGCCTGGCGGAGCTGCCCGCGTGCCTCGGCGATGATGTTGCCCCACGAGGGCGTGGGCAGTTGCACCCCGACGCCGAAGACGCTCAGTCCGCCCTCGGCGATGATGGCCACGCCGACCCCCAGGAGCGCTATCGACAGCATCGCCGGGACGACGTTGGGCAACACGTCCCGGAACATGATGCGGAAGCTCTTGGCGCCCATCGCGCGTGCCGCGGTCACGAACTCCCGTTCGGACCACGCCAGGGTGTTGGCCCGCGTGATGCGCCCGAGGATCGGGATCGACACCACACCGAGGCCGACGATCACCACACCGATTCGTCGTGCCGAGCTCACGTCCTCCGCCGATGCGAGGACCGTGACCAACGACAGTGCCAGCACGAACTGGGGAATCGCCAGCAGAAGGCTCATGAGCGGCGTGAGGATCGTGTCGACCCTGCCCCTGAAGAAACCGGTCACCAGGCCCAGGAAGCCGCCTATGAACATCCCGAGTGCCACGGCTCCGAAGCCGACCGCGAAGCTCGCGCGGCCGCCCCAGATGATCCTCGAGAGCAGGTCACGCCCGAGCGCATCGCCCCCGAGGATGTGCCCACTGCTCGGCCCCTGGCGCGCGATCTCCGGAAAGGTCTCGGTCGGGTCGGGGATGGGCAGCACCGGAGCGAGGATCGCGAGCAGGAGCATCGTCACGAGCCAGATGATGGCCAGCCATGCCATGATCCCGATCTTGCGGCGCCGCGCCCCCGGGGCTGCCTGCGGTTCGGCATCACCGACCGGCACACCGACTGCCTCCACACCGGCCACGAGCGACGGGGCGAGGCCCACCCCCTGCGTGGCAGCTTCGTCGTGGGAGGGATCACGCGGTGCACGGGTGACATCGCCGTAGTCGCTCATGACGCAGACCTCTCGTTGCGTATGCGGGGATCGAGCGCGGTGTAGAGCAGGTCGACCCCGAAGTTCACCACCACGTAGATGATGGCGATGATGGCCACCACCGACTGGAAGGCCACGATCTGTCGCTGCCCGATCGCTTCCTGCAGCATGAAGCCCATTCCGGGGATCTGGAACAGCACCTCGACGATGAGGGCTCCACCGATCAGGGTGCCGACGTTGAGGCCGGCCACCGTGAGCAGCGTGAGCGACGACGGACGCAGTGCATGGCGGAACAGGATCCGACGCGACCGCATGCCCTTCGCCTTGGCGAGCAGGATGAAGTCCTGCTGGAGGGTCGCGATCATGTCGGAGCGGAGCAGGCGCATGTAGACCGCTATCTGCCCGACGGCCAGCGTGATGCACGGCAGCACCATCTTCTGGAAGTGCTCCACCGGGTTCTCCGTTATCGGTGTGTACCCGGAGGTCGGGAAGAGGTTCCACTTCACGCCGAGGTAGTACTGCAGCACCAACGCCAGGGCGAAGTTCGGGATCGCCAGCATCGCGAAGGCCGTCGTGTTGCTCATCCGGTCGAAGAACGTGTCCTTCTTCGCCGCGGCGAACACCGCAACGGGTATCGCGATCACGAGTGCGAGGATCTGCGAGTAGATCACGAGCTGGGCGGACTTGGGGAACGCCTCGCTCACCCGGTCCCACACCGGTCGCTTCGAGGACACCGTGTAGTAGTTCCCCATGTCACCCGTCACGAAACCGGACAACCAGGTGCCGTAGCGTGCGATGAAGGGCTGGTCGAGCTCCAGGTCCTCCCGCACCGCCTCGCGCTGCTCGTCGCTCCCGAACGGAACGAGCACCTCCACGGGATCGCCGGGGAGCAACTCGAGCAGGAACGCCGAGAACAGCGTCACCACGAGTACCGTCACCAGCAGCTGCGCCAACCGCTTGAGGATGCCCCCTGCGGTCATCCGTCGATCCCAGCGCCCGTGCTCGCTGCGGCTCCGCTCCGGCTCACTGGGCGAGCCACATGCCGCTGACCGGGTTGCCCGGCGCCAGCCCCGGCGAGGGCTCGGAGCCATCGGGCAGCAACGGTCCGAGCACGCCCTTCACATCCGCCGAGGTGCCGATGGTCCAGTTCGACCAGTTGAGCCACGATTGGTACACCTCGGAGCCGAAGCGGCGGTTGAGGTCCTCGTAGATCGTCACCCGCTCGTCCTGGTCCGAGCTCTCGCGGCCCGCATCGAGCAGGGCGTCGACCTCGGGATCCGCCATCTGCCCGAAGTTCACGGGCGAGCCCGAGTACCACCAGTTGTACTGCGTGTCGGGGTCCGCTCCCGGGTAGTTCCTGAACAGCATCGCCTGCCAGTCCCCGCCGAGCGCGGTGCTGATGAGAGCGGCCTGTTCGATCGGCACCACCTCGGCCTGGATGCCTGCCTGCTTGAGCTGGTCCTGGAGGAAGCTGAGCGCCCGCACCGTACCGTCGCTGTTGGCCCCCGACAGGTTGAACTCGAGGGGCTGGCCGGTCTCCTGTTCGTACTGCGCAGCCAGCTCGGCAGCAGCGTCGGGGTCATACGCGGGGAACCCCGCGTCCTCGAGGTATCCGATCACACCCTTCGCGAACGGGCCCGAAGCAGCCTCGAACTGGCCGATGCCGATCGTCTGGATGTACTGCTCGACATCGATCGCCGAAGCGACCGCCCGACGCGCCAGCGGGTTGTCGAACGGCGGCTTCGAGACGTTGAAGTTCACGAAGCTCACCTCGGAGAGCTGGTCTGTCTGCACCGCAGCCAACCTTCCCTCCTCGGCGCCGAACTTGATCTGCTCGATCGCGGTGCCGTCGTTGGTCATGATCGCCTGGACGTCGTTGGAGTCCAGTGCGTTGACACGCGCGGTCTCGTCGATGATCGGGCGGTAGGTGATCCGGTCCAGGTACGGCAGCTGGTTGCCGTCCTGGTCGGTCTGCCAGTAATCGGGGTTCTTCTCGGCGACGAGGGAGTCGTTCTGCACCCATTCCACGAGCTTGAACGGACCGGTGCCGATCAGGTTCGTGTCGCATGTGTCCGGGTCGTCGAGCTGTGCCTGGGCGACCATTCCTATGCGCCCGGTGCCGTACAGGGCCCAGGGGAAGGCGGGCCACGGAACCGATGTCGTCACCTTGACGGTGAGGTCGTCGACGACATCGACGCTGGCGACATCCTCGAACACGAAGCGGAACAACAGCGGCTGGCGCGCCGGGTACTCGCCCCGGTAGGCGTCGAGGTTGTTCTTCACGACCTCCGCGGTGAGGTCCGAACCGTCGTGGAACTTGACGCCTTCGCGCAACTTGATGGTGAACTCCGTGGAGTCGGCGTTGGGTTCCACCGACTCGGCGAGGAAGGGCACGATCTCGCCATCGGCGTTGGGGGCGGTGAGGGTGTCGTAGATCGTGCGGGCGACCTGGATGCCCGAGATGGCCAGCTGGCTCTCCGGCAGGCACCACCCACCCGAGGTCTCCGCCTCGAGGCCGTACGCGATCTCCCCGCCGGGCACCGGCGTTGCGGAATCGTCGCCTCCAGAGCCCGAGTCGCCCCCGGAGTCGTCGTCGCCACCTCCACACGCCGACGCGAGCATCGCCAGGCTCAGCAACGGCACCAACAACAAGCCCCATGCCGAGCGGGTCCGGGCCGGGCGCCCCGGTTCCGGTCGGGTGGGTCGTCGGTCGTGGTCGGTAGCTGAGAGATTCAAGATTGCCCCCTGTTCTGCGATCTGGCGGTCGAGGTCATCGACACCCCAGCGGCGTGGCCAGCCACTGTAGTCACGTCCCCGGAGTGGGTGATGCTGGGCTGACGAACCTATCCGTCGTTGCGCCACGTACCTGCCAACGTGTGACCCGCGGCCAGACCCCCGAAGGGCTCCGAGCCGTCCGGCAGCGCCGGGCCCATCAGGCCGTGGACGTCGTTGGCGGAGCCGATCGTCCACTCCACCCAGGAGACCCACTGGCTGTAGGCCTCGGCACCGAACACGCGGTTCACCTCCTGGTAGATCTCCTCGCGGCGCTGCGGGTCCGGCTCGGAACGCCCCTCGTCGAGGAGCGAGTCGATTCGCTCGTCCGCGATCCGACCGAAGTTGAGCGGCGATCCTCCGTACCACCAGATGTACTGCTGGTCGGGATCACCGCCACCGTGGTTCCGGAACGAGATCGCCTGGTAGTCGCCACTGATCGCGGTGGAGATGAGGGCGGACTGCTCGATGGGTTCGATGGCGACCTCGATGCCGGCGCGTGCCCACTGCTCCTGGAGCAGCTGGGCGGTCTGGGCGGTCTCGGGGTCCGCCTGGTAGGTGTAGGTGAACCGCAGCGGCTCGCCGGTCTGGGCCTCGTAGGCTGCAGCGTGTTCGCGCGCCTTGTCCAGGTCGAACTCGGGGAACCCGGCGTCCTCCAGGTAGCCCATGTTGCCCGGTCCGAAGGGGCCCGAGGCGATCTCGAATAGCCCCTGGTTGCGAATCCGCCTGAACTCCTCGCGGTCGAACGCGTGGGCCGCGGCCAGGCGGGCGTCGCGGTTGTCGAAGGGGGCGAC
Source organism: Microthrixaceae bacterium (assembly GCA_023958095.1). Lineage (GTDB taxonomy): Bacteria > Actinomycetota > Acidimicrobiia > Acidimicrobiales > Microtrichaceae > JAMLGJ01. The sequence continues at coordinate 21,796 of JAMLGJ010000028.1, read as the reverse complement.
GCCGGTGTTCAGGATCTGGAATCCGACCTCCGGGTACTCAGCAGACGTGAGCGCCTGGATCTGCCCCGCTTCGGCGGCATCGGTGAGTATCAAGGTCCCGGCCGCACCGGCGGTGTGGGTGGCGTCGACTTCGCCGGAGACCACCGCGTTGGAACGCGTGGTGGCGTCGATGATCGGCCGGAAGACCACCTGCTCCAGGTAGGGCAGCGGCGTCCCGTCGGCATCGGTGCGCCAGTAGTCCGGGTTGCGCTTCACGCTCAGGTGGTCGTTCTGCACCCACTCCTCGAACTCGAAGGGGCCCGTGCCGATCAGGTTCTGGTCGCAGGTCTCTGCGTCGTCCAGTTGTGCCTGGGCGCTGATGCCCGCGCGCCCCTCCGAGTACAGAGCGGCGGGGAAGGCCACCCACGGACGGTCCATGGTGACCTCGAGGGTCAGGTCGTCCAGCACCTCGACCGACTCCACGGGTTCGAAGAAGAAGCGCAGCAGGAGTGGCTGGCGCGGTGGGTACTCGCCGCGGAAGGCATCGATGTTGTTCTTCACGACGGTGGCGTCCAGCGCGGTGCCGTCGTGGAAGGTGATGCCTTCACGCAGCTCGATGGTCCACACGGTGTAGTCCTCGTTGGGCTCCACCGACTCCGCGAGGAACGGCACGTACTCCGCCTCGGCGTTCGGGACGGTGAGGGTGTCGTAGATCGCCCGGGCGACCATGATCCCGGAGATGGCCAGCTGTCCCTCCGGCAGGCACCACCCACCGGAGGTCTCGGCCTCGAGGGCGTAGACGAGCTCGCCGCCGGGCACCGGCTCGTCGGAACCGTCCGCGGCGCCCCCGCCCGGGGAACTTCCCCCCGAGTCCGACGAGCAGCCGCTGAGCAGCACCAGACCCGCGACCGCGACCGAAGCGACCGTACGCACCATTTCGTCCCCCTGTGTTGTCGGAATTCCCCCGTGGCGGTGGGTCCGGGCCGACCCGTTCCCACCGCCGCTGGTCTCAGATCATTGCGATATCCACGTCCCCGCGAGGCTGTGCCCGTCGGCCAGACCGGGGAACGCTTCCCCTCCACCGGGCAGCGGTGTGTCGATGATGCCGTAGACATCGGTTGCCGTCCCGATGCTCCAGACCGTCCAGTTGAGCCAGATGTCGTAGACCTCGGACGCGAATCGGCGGTTCAGCTCCTCGTAGATCTCGGTGCGGCGCGCCGGATCCGACTCGGCGCGTCCCTCGTCGAGCAGCCGGTTCACCTCGGGATCCGCGATGCGGCCGAAGTTGGTCGGGGATCCCTCGTACCACCAGATGTACTGGTTGTCGGGATCCCCACCGGCGTGATTCCGGAACGAGAGTGCCTGGAAGTCACCCGCGATGGCCTTCGTGATCAGGGTCGCCTGTTCGACGGGTTCGATGTTGACCGTCACCCCGACGTCCGCCGCCTGCTCCTTGATGAGCTGCGCGGTCGCCATGACCTCGGTGGTGTTCTGGACCGTGAAGGTGAACTCCAGCTCCTCGCCGGTCTCCTCCTGGTACTGCGCGACGAGCTCCCGGGCCAGGTCGGGGTCGTGCTCCGGGAAGCCGGTGTCCTCGAGGTAGCCCATCTCACCGGGACCGAAGGGCCCCGAGGCGGTGGGGTAGCGGCCGAGGTTGATGATCGTCTGCAGCTCCTCGCGGTCCACCGCGGCCGCAGCCGCCTGGCGGGCGGTCGGGTTGTCGAACGGGGGCACCGAGGTGTTCAACAGGCCGTAGGACACCTCCGGGTACTCACCGGACTCGTAGAGCTTCACCTCTCCGGCATCGGCCGCGGCCTCCAGTGCCTCCGCACTCGACGCCGAGGAGGTGTGCATCGCCTGGATGCCACCGGTGAGCAGCGCGTTCACGCGTGAATCCGTTTCGGGGTAGGGCCTGAACTCGACCTGGTCGAGGTAGGGGAGCTGGGTGCCCTCGTCGTCGGTCAGCCAGTACTCGGCATTGCGGACCGCGGTGAAGTGGTCGTTCTGGACCCACTCCTGCTTCTCGAAGGGCCCGGTTCCGATGAGGTTCTCGTCGCACCCGTCGGGGTCGTCGAGCTGGGCCTGGCCCATGATCCCCACACGGCCCTGGTAGTAGAGGTAGGAGGGGAACGACGGCCACGGCAACGAGGTGGTCACGGTGAGGGTGAGGTCGTCCACGACCTCGACGGCCTGCACCGGTGAGTAGGCGAAGCGCAGCAGCAGCGTCGTGCGGCCCGGATACTCCCCGCGCCAGGCGTCGATGTTGTTCTTCACGACCTCGGCTGTGAGTGGCGAGCCGTCGTGGAACACGACTCCGTCGCGCAGCTTGATCGTCCAGACCGTGTGGTCCTCGTTGGGTTCGACCGACTCGGCGAGGAACGGCACGAACTCGGCCTCGGCGTTCGGAATCGTGAGGGTGTCGTAGATCTGCTTCGCGACCATGATGCCCGAGATGGCCAGTTGGGCCTCGGGAAGGCACCAACCCCCGGAGTTCGCCGCCTCGAGCCCGTAGACGAGTTCTCCACCGCTGACCGGGCTGGCGTCCTCACCTTCGCCGGTGGATCCACCCGAGGATCCGTCGTCGCCGCCCCCGCAGGCCGCGGCCAGCATGGCCGTGAGCACCAGCAGCGCCGGGGCGAGCCACCACCTCCCGGGGTTCGTCGCGGCGGCCCCGCCATGGTCAGCCCGTTGCGAATGCGTGTTCATCGGTCCTCCTGGAATCCATCGTGTGGGCCCTCACCGGCGACGCGCCCGACCACACCGCCCGATCGGTCGAAGCGCCCCGCAACCCCTCAGGGCACGACACCGTAGTCCGCTCCGCCGGTGGAGCGGCCAACCGTGCGGCCGCCGCGCAACGACACGGTCACTCCGTGAAATGGATGCCTGCGGTGGCATGGCCGGTCGCCAGCCCCGGAGAGGGCTCCTGGCCATCCGGCAGCGGTGGTCCGAGGACCCCGGACGTGTCGGGTTGCATCCCCACGCTCCAGGTGGTCCAGTCCAACCAGGCGAAGTGCACCTGGTCCGAGAGGCGCCGGTTCAGGTCCTCGTAGATGCCCTCGGCGACGTCCTCGTCCAGTTCGGAACGGCCCTCGTCGAGCAACCTGTCCACCTCGGAATCGGCGATGCGTCCGAAGTTCACCGGGGAGCCCGTGTACCACCACACGTAGTTCCCGTCGGGCACACCCGAGGGGAAGTTCCGGAAGGCCATCGCCTGCCAGTCGTCGCCCAGCGCCGTGTTTATCTGTGTGGCCTGCTCGGTCGACCTGAGGTTGACGGTCATGCCCGCGGCTTCGAGCATCTCCTGGAGGAACTGCGCCGAACGGGTGTTGTCCTCGTCGTTTCCGTGCACGTAGGTGAACTCGAGCGGTGAGCCGCTCTCGCGCTCGTACTGCTGCACGAGCTCGCGTGCGGCATCGAGGTCGAACGCGGGGAAACCGGCGTCCTCGAGGTAGCCGGGGGCGCCGGGGGCGAAGGGGCCCGAGGCCACCTCGAACAGCCCCAGCGACACGACCTCGTTGTAGGACTCACGATCGAGTGCGGTCGCGACGGCCCTGCGCGCGGTGGGACTGTCGAACGGCGGCTGCGACTCGTTGAACATGATGAAGCCCACCTCGGTGTTGAACGAGGTCTGGTAGAGCGCGATGTTGCCGCTCCGGGCCTCGGCATCGAGTGTCTCGGTCGCGGGCGCGGCGGAGGTCATCATCATGTCGTACTCACCCGAGAGCAGACCGTTGACCCGGGCCTGTGCATCGGGGACCGGCCGGAAGGTGATGGAGTCGAGGTAGGGCAGTGCCTCGCCGTCGGGTGCGTCGCGCCAGTAGTCGTCGTTGCGCACGACGCGCAGGTGGTCGTTCACCTCCCACTCGTCGATCTCGAAGGGACCGGTCCCGATCAGCGCCCGGTCGCAGGTGTCGGGGTCGTCCAGCTGCGCCTGGGCCATCACACCGTTGCGAGCGCCGCCGTAGAGGTATGCGGGCAGCGCCGGCCAGGGAACCTTCGTGGTGATCCTGACGCTCATGTCGTCGACCACTTCGACCGAGTCGATGTTGGCGAGCACGAAGGGCCCCAGCAAGGCCTTGCGTGCGGGGTACTCACCACGCCAGGCGTCGATGTTGTTCCTGACCACCTCGGCGTCGAGCGGGCTGCCGTCGTGGAAGGTCACTCCTTCGCGCAGGTGCAGCACGAACTCGGTTGCCTCGTCGTTGCGCTCGAGCGACTCCGCGAGGAACGGCACGAATCCGTCGTCGGCACTCGGAACGAAGAGGAAGTCGTAGACGGTCCAGGCAACCATCATCCCGCTGATGGCCAGCTGCGCCTCGGGGATGCACCAACCACCGGAGGTCTCGGCCTCGAGCGCATAGGTCAGGTCCCCTCCGCGGACCACCTCTGCCCCGCCGACCGGCTCCACCCCGTTCGCGGTGGAAGCGCTGTCGTCACCACTGCTGCAGGCGGGGAGGACCACTGCGGCGAGGAGCAACGCCACACAGGTGCCAAGGGCACCTCGGCGCATCGGCCGCGACCTCACGAGGGTCGGAAGCAGTATTCGACGGGCGTGCTGGGTCACCATCCGCGGGACTCTAGGTCCCGGTCGCCGCTCCCGGAGGGGATTCCGGGCCGCCCTCGTCCCAGGAGCCCCGTTCCTCCAGGACGCCACGCAGCACGCTGGGCCGGTCGGTCATGATCCCGTCCACCCCGAGGTCGAGCAGCCGGTGCATCTCGCCGGGTTCGTCGATGGTCCACACGTGGACCTGCACACCCGCCGAGTGGGCCAGCTCGACCATGCGGGAGGACACGACGGTGACCCCGCGGTGGGCAACGGGAACCTGGAGGCAGGCGTAGTCGGCGGCGTTGGCGCCACCTCGGGCGCGTACCCGCGAGCGGGCCACCATCGAAGCAACCTCCCTGGGTCCGGCCGATGTGCACAGCGCTGATCCGAAGCGGCCCCGAACACGCTCCAGGCGTTCCTGGGAGAAGGCACCGACACAGACGCGCTCGAGGGCGTCGTGTCGCACGAGCAGGTCCATGAGGGGTTCCACCACCGCATCGGACTTGGCGTCGATGTTGAACTTGACCTCCGGGAACGCGACGAGCAGCTCCTCGAGGGTGGGTATCGGTTCGGTGCCGGCGATGCGTGCACGAGAGACCTCCTGCCAGGTGAGCTCCGCAATCGCTCCGGTGGAGTCGGTCACTCGGTCGAGCCTCTCGTCGTGCGCAGCCACGACGATCCCATCGGCGGTGAGGTGGACGTCGGTCTCCAGGTACGAGAAGCCGACCTCCACCGCGGCCGCGAAAGCGGCGAGGCTGTTCTCGGGAGCGGACTCGGTGCCCCCGCGGTGGGCGAACGCGAGCGTGCCCCCGTGGGACAGGAACGACGAGGAGTCGCCCTGGTTGTCGGCCCTGCCGGCCGGAGCGTCCGTGTCCTCCACGGACCGCAACCTAGCTTTCGGGGTAGCGTCCCTCGGCAAGGCACCCCCCGGGGTGCCGTCCGATGGCAAGGCACCCCCGGGGTGCACCCGATGGCAAGGCACCCCCGGGGTGCACCCGATGGCAAGGCACCCCCGGGGTGCACCGGCAACAAGGAGTGGAGGCCCATGGACAGCTCCGGTGACACGGTCGGCACCACCGACCCTGATGCTCTCGAGGTGCAGGAGGCCACCGAACGGCTGCTCGCGGAGTTCGACCCCGACACGACCGGCGAGACGGAGTTCCTGGGAGCGCAGTACGACGCAGGCCTCGCGTGGGTGCACTTCCCGCGGGGACTCGGCGGCCTGGGCGTGAATCCGCGCCTCCAGGCACTCGCCACCGGGCGGATCACAGAGGCGGGTGGCCCCCTCGGAGGGCTGCGGAACCCGATCGGCTACGGGATGTGCGGTCCGGCCGTGGAGGTGCACGGCACCGACGAGCAGAGGGCCCTGCTGAGGCCACTGTTCACCAACGAGCACATCTGGTGCCAGCTGTTCTCCGAACCGGGTGCGGGCTCCGACGTGGCCTCGCTGGCCACACGCGCCGAGCGCGACGGCGAGGAATGGGTCGTCAACGGCCAGAAGGTGTGGACCACCCTGGCCCACGTGTCCAGCTACGGGCTGCTCATCGCCCGCTCCGATCCGGAGGTGCCGAAGCACCGGGGCATGACGGCCTTCATCGTCGACATGCGCGCACCGGGGGTCGAGACGCGACCACTCCGGCAGATGACAGGGGACGCCGAGTTCAACGAGGTGTACTTCACCGACGTGCGCATTCCCGACTCGATGCGCCTCGACGAGGTGGGCAGGGGGTGGTCCGTCGCTATCACCACGCTCATGAACGAGCGGGTCTCCATCGGGGCGGGTACCGGGGCACCCCCGAGGGGCTCGGGCCCGATTCGACAGCTCGTGGATGCCTACTCCGCCCACGGAAGCACGGACGAGGTCATGAGGGACCGCGTCGTGCAGCTGTGGGCGCGCTCCGAGGTGAACAGGCTCACCAACATGCGTGCGGCGGCCAACCGCAAGCTCGGCACACCCGGGCCCGAGGGGTCGGTCGCGAAGCTCGCCATGGCGGAGCTCAACAAGGACATCTACGAGGCCACGACCGACCTGGCCGGTGCCGATGGGATGCTCTACGGCTCATATGACGAGCCCACCTCGAAGAGCGCCCTGTTCGGTGACGACCTCGCCGCCAACTTCCTGCGCGCCCGGGCCAACTCGATCGAGGGGGGCACCTCCGAGGTGCTCAGGAACATCCTGGGTGAACGGGTGCTGGGACTCCCCGGCGACGTCCGCGCCGACAAGGACCTGCCCTGGAGCGACGTGCCGCGTTCCTGACCGGGAAGGCTCCCCGACGGGCTGTGCCCGGCGCACCGGTTGAGCCAATAGCTTGGAGCCATGACGCGACGCACCAAGATCGTGGCCACGATCGGCCCGGCATCCGACGACCGCAAGACGCTCGCCGATCTGATGGACGCAGGGATGGACGTGGCGCGCCTGGGCCTCGCCCACAACACGCTCGAGGAGGTCCTGGAGCGCTACCGCCGCATCCGGCAGGTGGCCGAGGAGACCGGCCACGTGGTGGGGGTGCTGGTGGACCTGCCGGGACCCAAGGTGCGCCTCGGCAGTTTCGGGGACTCGTCGGTCTGGCTCGGCGGTGGCGAGCGGTTCAGCCTCGTGCCGGGCCTCGACACCTCGGGGGGCGGGGAACTGGGCGTCGACTACGAACAGCTGCTCGAGGACGTCCGGGAGGGGGACCTCCTCGCGGTCGGTGACGGCAGCGTCGTCATGCAGATCGAGGACGTGGGGCGTGACCGTGCCTCGGTGCGCATCGCACACGGCGGTCCGGTGCAGGGTCGGCCGGGACTCCACGTTCCCTCCGACCGGCTCTCGATCGCCTCGCCCACGCCCGAGGACCTGCGGAAGCTCGATGCGTTCGTGGATGCGGGGGTCGACATGGTCGCGCTCTCCTTCATCCGCTCCGCGCACGACATCCGGCGGGTCGGCACGGAGCCCTACCCGCGGGGACCGCTGCTGGTGGCGAAGATCGAGACCAGGGCCGCGGTGCAGAACCTGGAGGGGATCATCGAGGCGTCCGGGGCGATCATGATCGCCCGGGGTGACCTCGGTTCCGAACTCGGCATCGAGGAGCTCCCGCACCTCCAGAAGCGCATCACCCGGGACTGCATCTCCGGAGGCAAACCCGTCATCACCGCCACCCAGATGTTCGAGTCCATGATCACCTCCCCCGCACCCACCCGGGCAGAGGTGAGCGACGCGGCGAACGCGATCTTCGACGGTTCATCAGCGGTCATGCTCTCCGCGGAGACCGCTGTGGGGGAGAACCCGGTGGCCACTGTGGCAACGATGGCGCGTGTCGCTGCGAAGGCCGACGCCGAGTTCGACTACGGCGCCTGGGCAAGGCGCATACGGCTCATCCGCTCCGACCAACCCTCGGGTGCCGCGAACCCGATCACCGATGCAATGACCGCCGCCACGTGGCGTGCGGCCACCGAGATGGGGGTTGCAGCGATCATCTGCATCAGCGAGTCGGGCTTCACGGTCCGTTCCATCGCGAGGTTCCGCCCGAGCATGCCGATCATCGGGTTCAGCCCCCACAGGCGCACGGTCCGACAGCTGACGCTCAGCTGGGGGACGGTACCCGCACAGGCGAGCGGGCACGTCGACAGCATCGAGACGATGGACGAGATGATCCTCGCGGCCCGCGAGGGCGGGCACGTGCGCAGCGGCGACGTCGTAGCGGTGCTGGCGGGCACCGGAGGACGCAGCACCGACATGCTCCGACTCGCCGTGGTGCCCTGAGGGTGGGCCCCGCGAGCGGCAGCGGTGCACGTGGCGGCGTCGAGCACTTCATGCTCGACGGCCTGGCCGTCAGGCGCCGCCGCCCCGACCCCGGCACGATCGACCCTTCGCAGGCCGCCACCGTGGTGTTCGTGCACGGGGCCATGGACCGCGCGGCGAGCTTCGCCCGCGTGATGCGCCGAGTCGATTCCGCGTGGACCGTCGCCTACGACCGTCGCGGCTACGGGGACTCCGATGCGTGGCCCGGGGCACCCGACGGGGATGACGAGGCCGGGGAGGCCCTGGCCATCCATGTCGATGACCTGCGCAGCGTGGTGGGGAAGGTGACCGGGGAGCGTCCCGGGCTCCCGGTGCTGCTCGTGGGCCACAGCCTCGGTGGCCTGGTGGCACTCATGGCCACCGCGGACCGGTTCCCCGCCGGGCCGAGCGGGCACTCCACGGTGATGGTCTTCGAAGCCCCCCTTCCCTGGACCGACACCGGGCACGCGACATCAGGGGCGATGACGATCGAGGAAGGACACCGTGCGGGTGCAGCCGCAGCTGCGGAGTTCTTCTACCGGTCCATGGTCGGCGACGCTGCCTGGGAACGGGTGGGAGCAGCGGCGCGCGACAGACGTCGTTCCGAGGGACCGGTGCTGATGGCAGAGCTGGTCGACGCTCGCCGAGAACGACAGCGGATCCCGGTGCCGAGTCCACCATGGAGGCTGCGCATCGGCGTCGGCGAGGTGGGCCCGGCGCACCTGCACCGGGCGGCGGAACTGCTGGCGGACGCCAGCGGCGCTGCGGTCGAGGTGATGCCCGGCGCCTCCCACGGTGCCCATCTCGGCAACCCCGACCGCTTCTCGAGCTGGGTGGCCACCGCGCTGCCCGAGCGACTGCACCGCGACCCGGGGGGCGGGCGGTGATCCTGCGGCGCAACCAGCAACGAACGGCGTTCGTGCTTTCCGGTGGGGGCAACCTGGGAGCACTCCAGGTCGGGATGCTCACAGCGCTCGCCGAGCATGACATCGTGCCCGACGTCGTACTCGGGTGTTCGGTGGGCGCACTCAACGGCGCCGCCTACAGCCGAGCTCCGACCCGGGCGGGTGTGCAACGCCTCGCGGACCGCTGGAGGGACATCGAGTCCCCGACCCTCATGCCTTCCTCCCTGGTGCCCAACGCCCTCCAACTGCTCCGCAAGGGTGCATCGCTGCACGACAACCAGGGGCTGCGCGAGACCGTCGAGGCGATGCTGGGGGACCAGCTCACCTTCGAGTCCCTGGCGGTGGAGTTCCAGTGCGTGGCGACCAACGTGGACACCGCCATGGCGGAGTGGTTCACGGAGGGACAGGTCGTCCCTGCGGTCCTGGCATCTGCAGCCCTGCCGGCGGTCTACCCACCGGTCGAACTGGACGGCGTGCGCTACCTGGACGGCGGCGTGGTCGACAACGTTCCGGTCGCACGTGCCGTGGAGCTCGGCTGCAACCGGATCTTCGTGCTGCACGTGGGTCCGCACGGCAGACCCGAGGCCGACATCCGGCGGCCGCTCGACGGGGCCCTGCTCGCCTACTGGCTGGCCCGCAACAACCGCTTCGCCCGGGACCTGGCCGCACTGCCCGAGGGCGTCGAGGTGGTGGTCCTGCCACCGGGACGGCGCCCGGAGCTCAAGTACGACGACTTCAGCAGGTCCGCGGACCTGATCCGCCAGGGCTACACCAACTCCGCGGAGTTCCTCGAGACCCGCGCCGAGGAGATCAGGGCGGAACCCACCGGGCTCCGCGAGCGACTCGCCCGGCTACGGCTTCCCTCGGGCCTGGCGCGCTCGCGCGTCGCCGAGAAGGCCGCGGCGGACCCCGAGGGCGCAATCGTGTTCGGTGACGACGAGGAGTCGCCCACCGGGTGAGGACTGCCGAGGGCTGACACGACCGGGGCCCCCTCAGGTGGCATGGTTTGGCATGTCCGAGTCACCGGTGAACCTGCACGCAGACGGCCCGCCGCGAACCGAACTGGAACGTGATCCGGCGGCGAGTTCCGCCCTCACCGAGGCGCTGGGCCGACCCGCCCCGGAACGGCGCGGGGCCGTGGCAGCGGTCGTGAGCCGCTGGCCGCGGGATCCCGAGGCATGGGCGTGCCTCGCCGAGCTGGGCCGCGACACCGTGGAACGCTACGCCGCCTACCGCGTCGGCTACCACCGGGGTCTGGATGCCCTGAGGGCGGCCGGATGGAGTGGAAGTGGATACGTCCGCTGGAGCCACGAGGGCAACCGGGGATTCCTGCGCTGCCTGGCGGGACTCGCGGAGCAGGCCCGGGAGATCGGCGAGTTCGACGAGGCGGAGCGCTGCGGCGTGTTCCTCAACCAGCTCGACCCCGAGAAGTTCCCACCCGTGGATGACCGCGGCAGCGGTGCGTGACACCCCGGCCCCTGCAGTGGGGGTCGTGCTCTGCGGGGGCGACTCGACCAGGATGGGCACCGACAAGGCCTCCATCGGTGACCCACCGTGGGCACACCGGGTTGCCACCGCACTCCGTGTCGGAGGCTGCGGCACGGTGGAGCTCCAGGGGGCGGACCCGTGTCTGGCCACCTCCGACCTCGCCGTGGTGGCCGACCTGGAACCCGGCGGTGGACCCGCTGCGGCGATCGTGCAGGCCGCCTCGCGTCACGCGGGTCGCTCCCTGGTGGTGGCGGCGTGCGACCTGGCGCTCCTCGACGCCGAAACGGTCGAGGTGCTCCTCGCGCATGCCGGGCGCGTCGACACCACCGGGACCGCACCCGGAACGCACGCCTTCCTGCTCGATGGACGACCCGCTTGGTCCCTGGTGGTTGTCCCTGCCGACCACGCCGGGCAGCTGGCCGTGCGGGGCACGCGCCGGACACGGGCCATGTCCCTCGGAGCGCTGCTGGGTAGCGGTGTGCGGCTGCACGCACCGCCCGTGCCCGAAAGGCTCCGTGACCTCGACACTCCCTCCGACGCACGAGGCGCCGGATTGTGGGCGGTTACCGACGAACCCGGGCGGCCGGTATCCTGAGAGCCTCGCGCGGGTCCGAACGAGGAGGTCACGGTTGCCGATCGAGGAGATCAACGTCGACGAGCTCGACCAGCGCATGTCCGATGGGATCGTGCTGGTGGACGTCCGGGAGGCCGACGAGCTGCAGGCCGTCCGGGTGCCCGGCGTGCAGCACATCCCGCTGGGAGAGCTCGCGGCCCGGATCGCAGAGATCCCCGAGGGTCACGTGCACGTGATCTGCCGCAGCGGGGCCCGCTCCATGACTGCGTGCCAGCAACTCGTGCAGGCGGGTCGCAGCGCGACCAACGTCGCGGGTGGAACCCTCGCATGGGTGGACAGCGGTCGGCCCACGGAATCAGGGTGAGCGGTTCCGACAGGGCGAGTTGAGGACTCGCCGGACCCCATGGACGACAGCCGTTCCCTGATCACCAGCGACGAGCAGTTCGCAGAACTGGCGTCGCGGCTCGCGGGGGAACCGGCCTATGCCATCGACACGGAGTTCCACCGCGAGAAGACGTACTTCCCCCACGTCGCCCTGGTGCAGGTCGCCGACCGCCACGGGGTGTACCTGGTCGACCCATTGGAATTTGACCTGACCCCGCTGCGCGAGGTGCTCGAGGGGCCGGGTCTCGCCGTGATGCACGCGTCGCGCCAGGACATGGAGGTGTTGGCCCGCTCTTGTGGCGCCCTGCCCCGGGAACTGTTCGACACACAGCTGGCGGCCGGATTCGTGGGATACACCTCACCCAGCCTCGCGACGCTGCTCGAGGGTGAGCTCGGCATCTCGATGGGCAAGGCCGACCGGTTGACCGACTGGCTCAGGCGACCCCTGTCGGACGCACAGCTCTCCTATGCGGCACAGGACGTGGCCCACCTGCTCGACCTCCACGAGGTCCTGGCCGAGAAGCTCGAACGGCGCGGCCGCACCGAATGGGTCGCTGAGATCTGCGGGGAGTTGCGATCCGACCCTCCCGGCCCCCGGGATCCCGAGGAGGTCTGGCGCCGCATCAAGGAGATCCGCCACCTCAAGGGCGCCCGCCTCGCCCTCGCCCAGACGGTGGCGGCCTGGCGCGAACGCCGGGCGGTCGAACTCGACGTGACCCCCCGCTTCATCCTGTCGGACCTCGGGGTGGTCTCGGTGGCCTCTGCCGCTCCCTCCACGATCGAGGAACTGACGGGCCTGCGCGGAGTCGACGGCAGGGTCCTCAAGGCTGGTGGGGGAGAGGACCTGCTGGCGCTCATCCGCGACTCCGAGGGCAAGCGCCCGCAGCGACGGAGGCAGAAGCCGAACCCCGAGCTCCCGGCCGACCTGCGCCCCGTGCTGCCGCTCATCTCGACCTGGGTGAACCAGCACTGCCGGGAGCTCGACATCGAAACGGCTCTCCTGGCGACGCGCAGCGACATCGAGGCGCTGCTGCGGGGCGAGCAGGATGCCCGCCTGGGATCGGGATGGCGTGCCGAGATAGTGGGCGAACCGATCAGGCGCATGGTCGAGGGAAGCGCTGCGCTGGCGTTCTCCAAGGGCAAGGGGCTGGTGCTGGTGGACCTCGACGGCTGACCGCCGCGCCGTTCAGAGCAGGATCGACACCACCAGGCCCAGCACCGGCAGCACCACCAGCAGGACTGCGAGCGAGCCGTAGAGCCGGTCACCCCTGCGGAGCCACCGTTGGGCCAGCCATGCGACCCGTACCGGACCAGCCGCCACGAGTGCTCCCAGGGCTGCTGCTCCGAGCACCGCTGCCGCGGGCCCCGAACCCACCACGATCGCCGTTGCCGCCAGGAGCGCCACTGCCAACTGGGTCACCCGGAGTGCACTGGTCAGCGCGTCGAACCTGCCGGCTCGTGGGTCCGGAGCAGCTCCACCGTGGCTGCCCGGCGGGTGGCCGGCGCTCACAGTGTCCTGCCGATCACGACCGCGGCCACGACCAACAGGATCGCTCCGGTCACCAGGCGTGCCCTGCTCGCCTGCAGGCGGGCCTGGACGCGGGCTCCCAGCGCCGCGCCGACCAGGGCACCCAGGGCCACCGCTGCGGAGTCCGTGAGCTCCACGCGGCCCTGTCCCACGAACACGAGCAATCCGGCAGCCGCGGTCACACCGGAGGTGAAGGTCGCAGTGGCACCCGCGACCTTCACCGGCACGTGCATGACCTCGCTCATGGCGGGCGTCTTGAGGAATCCTCCGCCCACACCTGCCATTCCCGAGATCGCACCTGCGGTGGCGGCGACCCCTAGTCCCAGTCCGACGCGCCGTGCCTGGTAGGGCACCGAGTGGCCGTCGAAGTGGTAGGTGCCCCCGAGGGTGCCGGGCCACTCGCCCGCGGAGTCACCGAGGAACGCGACCTCCCCACGGTTCCTGGTCCCGCGCCGAGCAAGTGTGAACACCGCCCCGGCCAGTGCACCCAACCCCAACGAACGGGCGAGCCACACCTCCGGCACCGCGGTGGACGCGAGGGCACCCACGATTGCGAACGACGAAGCCACGACCTCGACGGTCACCCCGAGCCGGTGGTGAACGAGTCCCGCCTCGAGCTGGCGAGTGGAGGCGCTGAGCGAGGTCGCAGCGACACTCACCAGACCCAGTGGGGCCGCCTCGAGGATCCCGAGGCCCGTGACCATGAGCAGGGGCACGAGGATCGTCGCACCGCCGATACCGCCCAACGCACCGAGGAAGGCGGTGAGGAAGGAGAACCCCGCGTGCAGGACCAGGTCGCTCATCCGGGTTCGACCACGACGGCCTCGTCGGGCCCCAGGTGCCCCGTGGCGAGGCCGTCCGGCGGAGGCGGCCAGGTCGTGCCGCCCAGCCAGCGGCCGGCGGAATGCGCCGCGGCGATGGGTTCGTCGGTGAAGTTCACCGCCACCTCGATCCCGTCGGGCCCCGAGCCCTGCTCCGGGCCGCGCACGAACCGGAGCACCCCGTCCGGGGCATCGAGGAGATCGATGGCGCCCGTGCGCAGCAGCGGCTCGGAACGCCTGAGGGCGAGCAGCCGGCGGTAGTGCTCCAGCATCGACGCCGGGTTCCCCTGCTGGGTCTCGACGTCGTGGCCGACCCGACCGTCGCCGACGGGGAGCCAGGGCTCCGCACCCCAGGACTCCTCGGGCTCACGGGTCCAGGGCATCGGGGCCCTGCACCCGTCACGTCCCCCCGGGTCGACGACCCGCCCCTCGGGTACATCGGCGTCGAACAGGCCGAGCTCCTCACCCTGGTAGAGGAAGGGGGTGCCACGCAGCGTGAGGAGAAGCACGGCTGCAGCCCGTGCACGAGCAGTGGACCCGTACCGGCTCGCGTGCCGCGGCAGGTCGTGGTTGGACATCACCCAGGTCGGCCAGGCCCCGATGGACTCGTACGCGTCGTATGTCGCGCGGATCTCCGCACGCCAGGCCTCGGCGTCCCACTGGGTGTGCAACGCCAGGAAGTTGAACGCCAGGTGCAGTTCGTCACCGGCGCCGAGGTAGCCGAGTTGCTGTTCGCGGTCGAACACCGCGGTCTCACCGAGCAGCAGGTGCCGGCCCGGGTCGCTCCCGTCGACCACGGAGCGCAGCTCCCTGAGGCGCTCGTGGGTTCCCGGACCCTGGTCGAAGATGCATGCCGGGAGCCCTGCCAGGTCATCCGGCGCATCGGGCAGGGTGGCGGGCTTGCCGATGCAGTGCACCACGTCGGCGCGGAACCCGTCCACGCCCCGGTCCATCCAGAAGCGCAGGACATCGGCCATGTCCCGGCGGACACCCGGGTTGTTCCAGTCGAGGTCGGGCTGCTCGGGCAGGAAGAGGTGCAGGTAGTACTGGCCCGAGGCTTCGTCGAGTGTCCAGGCGGGCTCGGGGGAGAAGGCCCGCAGCCAGTTGTTGGGTGGGCCACCGTCGGGCGCAGGATCCCGCCAGACGTAGTAGTCCCGATATGGCGAATCGGGGTCGTCGCGCGCCGCCGCGAACCATGGGTGTCGGTCGGATGTGTGGTTCGGCACGTAGTCCATCACCAGGCGCATCCCGCGGCGGTGGACGTCGTCGACCAGGTCGTCGAAGGCCGCCAGATCGCCGAAGAGGGGATCGATGTCGCAGTAGTCCGCCACGTCGTAGCCGAAGTCGGCCATCGGGGAGGGCTGGGTCGGCGACAGCCACAGTGCGTCGACCCCGAGGTGCTCGAGGTGGTCGAGGCGGGAACGGATGCCCGCGAGGTCGCCCACCCCGTCGCCGTTCGAGTCGGCGAAGCTGCGTGGGTAGATCTGGTAGATCACCGACTGGCGCCACCACTGCGGTGGCACCGGGCTCGAGGATCCCCGCACGGAGGCGTCGACTGTGTTTCCTGTGGGGCTCAAGTGTCGCCTCCCGGGCGCGGCTGCGGTGTTGGCTCCGAACAACCTAGGAGCTGGCCCGTCGGGGTCGGGGCACCCCGGAGTGACAGCCGACCGGGGCCATGATGCGGCTGGCAACGGGCAGTGCGCTACACTCGACGGTTCCGCGCCCGGGACGAAGGGCACCGGCACACACGGTGCAGAACCCGGGCTCGGCGTCGGTACGGCACGGGCCGTGCCGTCGCAACTGTACGTCGCAACCTACGACCTCACCCGAACAGGTCTGATGGGGAGATACCGTGAAGAAGGGTCGGCATCGCCGGTACGAAGAGGCAAGGGCGCTGAAGCGCGGTTCTGATCTGGACATCGAGGGAATCCTCGATGACCTGTCGGG
Source organism: Microthrixaceae bacterium (assembly GCA_023958095.1). GTDB lineage: Bacteria > Actinomycetota > Acidimicrobiia > Acidimicrobiales > Microtrichaceae > JAMLGJ01. The sequence goes on along the minus strand of JAMLGJ010000028.1, from coordinate 5,864 downwards.
CAACTCCGCCACGGCGTCGGAAGACCTCGACGACGACCGGGACGACTACGGCGACTACGACGACGACTACGAGCCCGCCGGCTGAGTCCGCGGGCCCCGGTGGTCGCCGTGTCGCCACTTCACACCTGAACATTCCAGGGTCCTCCCCACGCAGCTGACCACGAAGTCGGGCCCGCCCACGCGGCGGAACTCGGCGACGAGTGCCTCGTGCTCCGCGGTTGCAGACCTGTTGGCCAGGGCCGCCACGTCACGTGCCCCGAAGGGCTGGAGGGCCTTGTTGCGCGCCGCGAGCAGCACCTCGGTGCCCGTTCGGTCGTGCCGGGACCTGCGGATCCTCCGGAGTTCGAGGCGGTCGGGAAGCCCCGGGGTGATCCCGGCCAGGCGCGGGACGTGACGCCAGGCACGACTGGCCGCACCGACCTCCTCCACCCTCCGGAGCGTTCCGGCGTCCAGCAGCTCCTCGATCCCCGAACGCCTGGTGGTGCGCCTCAGGAGCCGTGCAGCGGACACGGTTCGTTCGAGCATCCACACGAGCAGGCGGTTGGCCGCGCAGTCGAAGTCCCGACGGACGCTCCGGCACACGAAGACGTCCTCGCCACCGAAGGAGTTCGCACGTGCGGTCATGGTCTCGGACCACATGACCGGTCCCCGCACCGAGTGGGTCATGCGTTCGGGTTCGCCACCCAGGTGGCTCGGCAACGAACGCACCCGCTCGGGCATCCCCCCGAGCAGCAGGTCGAACTCACCCGACAGCGCGAACGTGATTCTCGCAGCGTCCTCAACGAGCGCAGGAGACCTGCCGGTCAGCGCCGCGACCACCACCCGGGGCGGGACGCGCCGGTCCCTGTGCTCCCAGAGCAGCGTCGTGGCCGAACCGCTCCCGGGTGTGGGGGCAGCACCGCCGGTCACACCATCAGCTCCTCGCCCAGCAGTTCCTCGATTACACGGCGCGCCTCGGCCTGTTCGCCCGCACCCATCCTCGGCGCCACCTCGTTGAAGAGCTCCACCGCCTGGTACTCGTCGATGCCCTCGAACTGGGGCAGGAAGAACGCATAGAACACCTCGTAGAGCAGACGCGACGGATCCACGTCGTCCTTCATGCGGCGCTCCACGTAGCGCCGCGCGTCGACGTAGATCGCGGGCCCCAGGTCCTTGAGGCGACGCAGTGGGAGCAGCTCCGTCAGGATCTCCCCGCCCCCCGAGAGCAGCTCCCGGTATGCGTCCTCACCGGGTGCGCCGACCTCGATGAACGCGAAGCGGCGCATGAGGGCGTAGCTCATCTCGAACAGCAGGTTCTTGTCGACAGCATTCATCGTGGCGATGATGCGCCAGCTCGCGGGCACCCGGATCGGGTCGGTCTCCTCGGGCGCCTCGACCCCGTGGGGGACGATGCTCACCGGGACCACCTGCCCGGAACGGCGGTAGGGCAGTACCACCGCCGAACCGGACAGCACCGTGAACAGCTGCCCGAAGGCACGGTCGAAGTTCGATCGGTTCATCTCGTCGACCACCAGCCACTTGCCGGACTGGATCGCCTCGACGAAGAGTCCCGGGCGGAATATGAGGCCCTCCGGTGTGGGCTGGAGCCCACCGATGGTCTCGAAGGTCGTCCACTCGGAGGTGGCCGTGGTGGGCTGGTATCCGGTGCAGAGCATCGCGTGCCGACCCAGTTCTGCGGCCAGATAGGCGAGCGTGGTCTTGCCGGTACCCGGCGGACCGGTCAGGATCACGTGCTTGCCCGAATCCAGTGCGGCGACGAGCTGGTCGACGACGTGGTCGGGGAAGATCATCCCCCGACTCCGGCTGAGCTCGTGGAGGTGCTGCGCGGAGAAGACACTCACGTGGTCTCCATCGGCACCGGCGGCGTCGGCCTGTAGCGTCCGCCGCGCCGTCGGCTAGGCGCGTCGTGCTGGGTGGGGCACCGGGGTACCACGATCGAGGCGGTCCGCGACCTCCTCCAGCAGGCGCTCGTAGACCTCTTCTCCCACGAGTGCGGTGATCTCCGCCGCCATGGTCTCGAGCACCGGGTGCTCGGAGCGGAACGCCTCGGGACCCTCGGTGCACCACCAGTGGAGGTCCTCGCCACCCTCGCCCCAGTCCCGTCGCTTCCACTCGCGCAGGGCGTAGGTGGTGTGGTCGAGCTCATCGGTGTGGAACGTGAGACGCAACGGGAGCTGCCAGCACACCTCCGGCTTGTACTCGACGAAGCTCACCCCGTCGCGCTCAGCAGCGAGGTGGAGGGCACAACCGACACCGGTGGGGTGGTCGGCCCGGTTCAACATGATGCATGCACCGTCGTGGGTACGGGTCACCCAGTCACCCTCGCTGTTGCGCACCACTACTCCGCCCAGTTCCGCCGCGAGATCCTTGAACTGCCAGATCGAACCGTCGAGGCCCTCCACCGCCGCGGCAACGCGCTTGCGGTCCTCGCGGTCCGCGAAGTGCGCGCCGTGTGAACAACAGCCATGGCCCAACTCGGTGGTGTCGGTGTCGTGCACCCCCTTGCAGCCCGAACCGAAGATGCACTCCCAGTTGCTCCACAGGAAGGTGAGGTCGAACAGGTAGGTCTCGCCGCGGTGTTCGAAGGAGAGCCACTCGCGGGTCGTGTCGTCCCTCACGGAACCAGACTACGCGGCGGTGGGGAGCCACCCTCCACCCAGCTCCGGACAAGGGTGTCGGCGACTGGTTGTACCCTCCTGGGTCGAGAGGCGAACGGCACGGAGGCTATGCGTGGCAGGGGAGTTCGAGGACATACGGGCGAGGCTCGACCAGATCGCGGAGGAGCTGGCAGACCTCGCCCTCGCACGGCTGCGCGACTCGATCGATGCCGGGGGATCCGAGCTGCCGGCGGACGAGAAGCTCATCACCCGGGCACGGCGGGCGGTGGAGAAGGCATCCCACCTCCTCGCCGACGGTGACGGGCAGGCGTTCTGAGCCACCGGGTTCCAACAGCGTGGCGGTCCGCCGGGTCGGTGCCGGGAGGTGGAATACTGCGGGGATGACTCCACGGCCGGGTACGGAGTCCGCATCCGACGGAGCACCCGCGTTGACCGATCCGCCCGCGGACTCACCTTCGGGGCCGGCCGGGGGTCGCTCGGCGCGACGCAGCGAGTACGTCGAAGCACTGGTCGAGGTGGCCCTCGATCCCGCGGTCGGCCTCGCGGCCCGGGTGTTCGACCCACTGGGCGATGACCCCCAGGGCCTGGACCGCTGCCGCACGATCGCCATGGAGGCCATCACCTCGGTGGCACTGCACCGGTCGGGCAGGGCCGACGCCTCGGTCACCGACGACCACGTGCGCGAGGTCATGGCACGCGTCGCGGAGGCCTCGCTCGAGGCGCTCATCGGGCACGGCGGAACGGTTGCGTTCAACCCGGACTGCGGGCTCGAGCGCCGAACGCCGGTGCGCTTCGCGGTCCTGCAGGACGTCACCTCGGCCATGCGAAGGGTCGACCGCAGGGTCACCTTCATGGTGCTCGCGGCGGGGATCTCCCCGAAGGATGCCCGGGCACTCCTGGGAGTCGACGAGCACGTGGTGAACGCCTCACTGAGACGTGTTGCACGGCGCCTCGAGGAAGCCGAACCCGGCACGCTCGAGGTTGCCCGGTGAACGACGCAGCCCCCAGCGGCGGTGACCCCGAGTTCCACGAGGCACTGACCCGCGTGGCCCGTGCAGGGGTGGATCCCGCCCCTGTGCGCGAGTACGCGATGGGTGCGGTTTCGAGACGGATGCGCCGAAGGCGAGCGGCGGGAACGCTCGGCGCACTGGGGGTGCTGGTCGCCTCGGTCGCACTGGTGGGACTCGGAGCGGAGGAGCCGGTCCACGACGAGGTGGTCTCGCCCAGCGAAGGGGACACGACCACCACATCACGTGCACGGCCGACCACCAGCACCGCCGCCACCATCGCCGCGCCCGCGGGCGCGCCCAGCGTGGCACCCACCACCGCTCCCACGTCGGCGGTCGTGACCACCAATCCGTCACCAACCCCGGTCGCCCCTCCGCCCTCCGCTGCTGCACGGACTCCGGCCTACACCGGTCCCCGCGACGAGCCGGGTACGCCATCGGGCACCCTCGCCGTGCCGGGCGTCGCCGCCAGTGGCGTCCTCGACATCGGCAGTGGTGCGGTGGGCGACCTCGTGGAGTTCCGTCTCGCGTTCTCCGACCCAGACGGACCGGATGTGGAGCCGTTCGTGTCCGTGCGCTCCGCCGACTCCCCGGGCGAGACCCCTCCTGAGCCGCCGACCGGCGCCTGCGATGGCGGTCCCGGCACCGATGCCGTGCTGGAGGGCAGCGTCCAGTTCACCCGGGCCGGACCCCAGCGCGTCGAGGTCGTGGTCACCTACTGCGAGGGTCCGGCGCTGGTGTTCCCCCATGAGGTCGACGTCGCGCAGCCGCGCCACGCTGAAGGGCCGGGCCGGGCCGTGATGGCGTTGCTCGCCGACGAGGAGCTCGCCGAGGGCGGCGCCGAGTGGTCGTTCCGCGCGGACGATGGTTCCACACCGGAGCCCGTGGTCTCCGCCGAGCGGGTCGTGCACCGGAGCAGCGCCGATGACGGGAGCACCCGGTACGGGATACTCCTGGTGCTGCCCGCGGGGATGTCCGGCGTGGTGACGATGCAACCGGACGCACCGGACTCCCCCGGGTTCGCCGCCTTCGTACCCGCCGAGGAGCCCGAGGACGGCTCGCCCACCCACGTCGCCCTCCAACCGCAACCCTGATCCCTGCGGGCACATCGACCGCGAACCCCTGAAGCTGTAATCCACCGAGGTGGCACCGGATGACACAAGGGAACCGAAGCGAAATTCTGAACTCCACTCACCAATTGCGTTACGCTCGGTGTGTCACACGGCATACCCGATGTGCCCGTGACCTGGAAGCCGCAAGCGGCCAATGGAGGGAACAGACATGAACCGAACCAGACGACGCACGCGCACGGTGCTGCTCGGGGCAGTGGCAGCACTGGCCCTCGTGGCAGCAGCATGTGTGCCGGAGCCGGCACCGGCGAACACCACCTGGGAGTTCAAGGCGACCAAGGTCACCGTGAACGACGTCCAGGACGAGGTGTGCGTCATCGTGTGCGTGAACCGCGCCGATGAGCCCTACGTCATGAACATCGCCACACGCGTGAAGATCGGCGTGCCCAACTCCGCGAGCGGTTTCGTGGTCTCCAGCCGTAGCAACAACCCCGAGGGCCTCGAGGCCGGTGAGTCAGCAACCCTGTCGGGCGCTGCGGGAGCGCCGGTCTCCTTCCCGGGGATCTCGCGCCTGGACGTGGCCGACCTGCTCAACCAGGACAACAAGCTCGAGGTGTTCGTTGTCTACACCTGGGTCATGGAAGAGGACACCGTTGCGGTCAACACCGCCGCCAACGACGTCAAGGACCTCCTGGTGGATGCGCTCAACTCCACCCTCGCACAGGGCTCGCTCCCCTCGGACGCCTCGGCCCTGCTCGACCTGATCTTCGACAACCTGGGCAACGCCTTCACGCTGTTGCTGTCCAACATCCCGCTCTTCGGTCTGGGCGATGACGTGGGCGGAGGTGCGCTCAACGTGGGCATCGCTGCCAAGGGCGGCCTCGCCGACGTCGTGGACGCGAGCATCGGCACGGCCGACATCCCGGAGTTCAACGTCCCCGTGGTCAGTCTCCCTCCGGATGTGAAGCACGTGAACATCTTCACCATGAAGAACACCACCACCTTCACGGGTCAGTCCTTCGACCAGTACGGCGACGGCGAGCACACCTACGACTTCCAGGCCAACCAGGGCTAGGAAGGGTCTCCGCCAGGAGGCGGAAGTGATTGAACGGTGTCGGGGGCCCGCCCCCCGGGCGCGGGGCCCCCCCCCGCCCGGGGGGGGCCGCCCC
>JAMLGJ010000027.1 GCA_023958095.1 Microthrixaceae bacterium | reverse complement strand
GCGCCGAACGCCCCGGCGACCCCCCCCGCCGGCCGAACTGATCGTCGTGGTGCCGGACTGGTCCGCACCACGACGATCAGTTCGGCGCTGGGTGCAGTGGGAAATGGCGCAATGGCAGATAGTTCAGTGGATGCTGTACAATGGCTGCGTGCTGGGGACCCAGGTCGACCTCGGAACCCTCGGGCGGATCGGCAAGGCGCTCGCGGACGAGAACCGCAGGCGCGTGCTGGTCGAGCTGCTCGACGGTCCGCGCTACCCCGGCGAGCTGGCGGAGTCCCTCGGGCTCACCCGGGCCAACCTGTCGAACCACCTCGGTTGCCTCCGGGGCTGCGGGCTGGTGGTCGCCGATCCCGAGGGGCGCCGTGTCCGCTACGAGTTGGCCACCGGCCAGCTGGCTGCCGCGTTGCGCGAGCTCGGCGCCCTCCAGCTCCCGCCCGATGACTGCGACCGCGATGCCGATGCCACTCGGGAGCGTCCGTGAGCGCCCCCGCGGGACCGGGCGGTCAGGCACTGCGCCTGGATGCCCCTACACCCCGCCAGCCGGCGTCGCGGGGACAGCGACGCGGCGCCCTCGCGCTCGCCTGGACAACGATCGCCTGGAACAGCATCGAGGCGGTGGTGGCCATAGCGAGTGGCCGCGCGGCGGATTCGATCGCGCTGATCGGCTTCGGACTCAACTCGATCGTCGAGGTGGGCTCCGCCGTCGTGGTGGTCTGGCAGTTCAGCGGCGCCGACCAGGAGCGCGAGGAACGTGCCCTCAGGCTCATCTCGCTGAGCTTCTTCGGCTTCGCCGCCTACGTCGGCGGGCGCGCCCTGTGGGACCTCACTTCGCGCACCGAACCCTCCGAGTCCACCGTGGGAATCGCCCTCGCCGTGGCCTCGATCGTGGTCATGCCGCTGCTCGCCGCGGCCAAGCGGCGACTGGGCCGCCACATGGGCTCGCGCACCGTGGTGGCCGACAGCTCCCAGACACTGCTGTGCAGCTACCTCTCGGTCGTGCTCCTCGTGGGCCTGCTCGCCAATGCAACCCTGGGTTGGTGGTGGGCCGACCCACTCGCCGCGCTGGTGATCGCAGGTCTGGCCGTGCGCGAGGGCCGCAGCGCGTGGAGGGGCGACACCTGCTGCGAGACCTGCTGAGCGTTCCCCGCGCCGGCCACATCCCCGCGGGCCCGGGTGCGAACGCGCGAGCCCATCGATCGGTGGCACTCTGGGTGGGGCGGTCCACGCCAACCCGAGCGGCCACGAGGGCCCCACCCCCGACGAGCAGGACACGACATGACTTCCACACAGGAACCGACCACGGATGACCCGGGCGCCGCGGCAGGGGACATCGCCTCCGGCACGCACCCGAGCACCCACGACGGGGTGGACCCCGCAACGATCCCCGGGATCGTCGCGGGCGTGCGCCAGGCGGCCGACAGCGGCCGCACCCGGCCACTTCAGTGGCGCAGGCGCCAGCTGGATGGCCTCATCACGATGCTGAGGCGTTCCGGTGACGAACTGGTCGAAGCGCTCGCCCGGGACTTCGCGAAACCCCGGCTCGAGGCCCACTACACCGACATCCGCTTCACACTCGACGAGGTGCGCCTGCTGCGCCGCAACCTCGAGCGCTGGACGCGGCCACGCCGGGCGAAGCTGCGGCTGCTGGACCAGCCCGGCAAGGCCTGGGTGGTGCCCGAACCGCTCGGGATGTCCCTCGTGATCGCCCCCTGGAACTATCCGGTGCAGCTCACGGTCTCGCCCCTGGCCGCCTCACTCGCCGCCGGCAACGCGGTCGTGGTGAAGCCATCGGAGCTGGCTCCGGAGACGACCGCCGTGCTGGCGCGCCTGCTTCGCGAACACCTCGACTCCGAGGCGGTGGCCGTGCTCGAGGGTGGTCCCGAGGTCTCGACCGCCCTGTTGGAGGAGGACTTCGACCACATCTTCTTCACCGGTTCCACCACCGTCGGGCGGATCGTGGCCCAGGCCGCGGCCAGGAACCTCACCCCGACGATCCTCGAACTGGGCGGCAAGTCCCCCGCGATCGTGACCGACGACGCCGACCTCGACCTGGCGGCGAAGCGGATCACCTGGGGCAGGTTCCTCAATGCCGGCCAGACCTGCATCGCCCCCGACTACGTGCTGGTGAGCCCCCACCGCAGGGACCAGCTGGTGGAGCGGATCGTGGATGTGATCCGGACCCACTACGGGACGAACCCCCTCTCGTCACCGGACCTCGCGGCGGTGGTCAACGAGCGGCACCTCGCCCGACTCCGGGGCCTGCTCACCGACCACGGGGGCGTGATCGCCACCGGCGGCAACCACGACGCGGTCACCCGACGGTTCGCCCCGACGGTCGTGGTCGACCCCACCCCCGACAGCGCCCTCATGGCCGACGAGATCTTCGGTCCGATCCTCCCGGTGCTGTCCGTGGAGGACCTCGACGCCGCGATCCGTTTCGTCAACGACCGCCCGAAGCCACTCGCCCTCTACGTCTTCGGCGAGGACGAGACCGGGATCGACCGTGTGGTCGCCCGCACCTCCTCGGGTGGGGTGTGCGTGAACCACGTCATGTTCCAGGTCGCACCTCCGGAGCTGCCCTTCGGCGGTGTGGGCAACTCCGGCTGGGGCCGCTACCACGGCCGTGCCGGACTGGAGGCGCTGTCGAACATGAAGCCCGTGTACAAGCGGGCCGTGAAGCCCGACATCTCGCTGATCTACCCGCCGTACACGAGGCTCAAGGAACGCCTGCTGTCGATGTGAGCTCCTCGAAGGCTGCTGCGAACCCGTCCACGATGAGCTCGTGGTCGGGCACCAGCGCGCGGTCACAGGCGATCCCCACCGTGACCGACCCGTTGTAGCTGTAGATGGTGAAGCTGAGTGGCTGGTCCCCCGACAGCGGGGCCCAGCCGGTCATGCCCTGCACCTCGGCGCCCGCCAGGTAGACCGGCATCGGGGGCCCCGGGACGTTGGTGAGCACGCCGATGGTCCGGTTCGCCAGAAGGTCCACCGACGCCTCGTAGACGGACCGGCCGAGGCCCGCCAGGGTCTCCTGGATCCGGAATGCGACCGCTGCCTCGTGGCCGTGCTTGATGCGCTCCATGCGGTGGTGCACCGTTCGCAGCACCACGAGTGGGTCCTCCTCGTCGGTGGGCAACTCGAGTTGCACCAGGGCGAAGCTGTTGCCGAGGTCTTCGGGCAGGGTCAGGTCCATGGGTGTGAGGTTCACCGGAACCATCACCGCCACCGACGCGCAGTGCTCCCCGCGGGAAGCCAGATAGGCCCGCAGCGTGCCGGCCACACAGGCCACCAACACGTCGTTCACGGTGGCGCCCTGCGCGTGCGCCACGCTCTTGACCCTCTCGAGTGGAAGCGGTTCGGACCACCCGACCGCCTTGTCGGCTCCGGCCGGTCCACTCCACACCGTCGCGTCGTTGCGCGTGCCGAGAAACAGCTTGCGAACCGTGTCTACGTCGCCCACCGCAGCGGAGAACACGTCCACCAGTGGACCACTTCCGGCCACCGCATCCCCGACCCGGTGCCCGGCCGACGCGACCGCGTCGGTTGCTCCCGCCCAGGTGCCGGTGATCCACCCGTGGGCCGCTCCGAGGGGATTCGTGAGCGCCACGCGTGCGGCGCCGAGTCCGGCCCCCACCACCCCCGGGGCGCGCCGGGCGAGATCGGACGTCGCGTTCGTCGTGGCCACCACGGCCTCCGCGGTGCCCGCGGCCTGACGCCGGAGGGCGTCCGCGGAGGAACGGAGCCGCTCCAAGGCCCCTGGTTCCTCGTGTTCGGATCGCGCCGCGTACTGCTCGGGGGCGGGGGTGAGGATCGGTCCGCCCTGCGGGGTCGCGTCGAACAGCGAGGCGGCCAGTTGCATCATCCGCATGCCATCGGCCACCGCGTGGTGGGATCGGGTCACGAGCGCGCTTCCCCCGAGGTACTCCTCGACGAGGATCACACGCCACAACGGACCGTCGAGGCCGAGCGGTTCCGAGCGCAACGAGGCGACCAGTTCCTGCAGGCACCTCGGGTCATCGGGATCGTCCAGCACGACGTGATCCACCAGCGACTCGAAGGACGCCCCGGGGTCCTCCACCCACCACCAGGACCCGTCGCCGTCCCGTTCGGCCCTGCTGCGGAACACCGGGTAGCGATCCCAGAGGCGTTCGGCCATCACCGCCTTGGTCCGCTCCAGGTCGAGGGGCTCCGCGGTCCACATCACGCAGTCGACCACCATCAGGTTGTTCGGTCGGTCCATCACCAACCAAAGGGCGTCCTGGGTCCCGAGCTCTCGACGTCGAACCACGGCGACACCTCCGCGCCAGACGCTACCGGGTCTTGGCGCTCACTGGGCGGCGTCGCGAGCCTGCGCGAGGTCCACCAGTCGGGCCTGGTCGGCACTGGAGAGGACATCCACCACGTCATGCACCGGGCGACCCGGTCCGGTGACCGCCGCCAGGGACTTCGCCCCCACGCTGCCACGCGCAGGTACCCCTGTGGTCAGGAGCACCAGGCCCGCGTGGTCTGATGCCTTGTCCGCGACGAGGTCGGCAACGAGCGCCTCGTGGATGACCGACGCCCGTCCGAGGGCACGCCACAGTGTCTCGCTGCGACGGAGTCCCGACGAGCCACTGCTGAAGGCGCCCGAGACCTCGAAGAGCCACCTGCGGCCCGCTGCGTCAGTGGCCACCAGGTCGACCGCCAAGGGAATGCCGGGCGGGCGCCGGCCCGCCTCCACGTCACTGAAGCCACACTCGGTGAGCAACAACTCGGCGAAGTCACGCAGCTGCACACCAGCACGTATCGCCGTTTCCTGGACCGCCTCCGCGCCCGGTTGGTCGCCGGGATCGGGTCGGGGCCCGGCGGGGATGCGCGGCCTCAGCGAACGCAGTCGGGTGTCGGGCTCCTCCCGGAGGCTCCGGGCCGCCTGGACGCGCTCGCGGGCAAGTGCCACGTAGGACTCGTCGGTGTCGTAGCCGATGTGGTGGCGCCCGGTCTGCACCGAGGCGACCGCAGTGCTGCCCGAACCCATGAACGGGTCGAGCACCACGTCTCCTTCATATGTGTAGAGGTCGATCAGGCGACGGGGCAGCTCCACCGGGAACGGGGCCGGGTGCCCCACCCGGGTCGCGCTCTCGGGTGCGATCTCCCAGAGGTCCGTGGTGGCCTCCATGAACTCCTCCTTGGAGACCGTCACGGTGGAGGGCAACCCGCGACGGGCGCGTTCCGCCGGCGGGAGCGCCCGGTCGAAGCGACCCTTCCCGGCGATGAGGATCCGCTCGGTGACGTCGCGCAGCACCGGGTTGGAGGGTCGTTGGAAGGTGCCCCACGCACACGACCCGCCGGCGGCGCGGCCCTTGCACCAGATGACCTCGCCGCGCATCAGCAACCCGAGGTCCTCGAGTATCCGCACGACGTCGCTGGACAGCGAGCGGTAGGGGCGACGACCCAGGTTGGCGACGTTCACCGCGATCCGCCCGCCCGGTTCGAGCACGCGCTTGCACTCCGCGAACACCGCGCGCAGCAGCTCGAGGTACTCGAGGTAGTCCGCAGGTACGCCCGAGGCGCTCAGGTCCTCTTCGTACTGCTTGCCGGCGAAGTAGGGCGGGGAGGTGACCACCAGCGCGATCGAGTCGTCGGCCACGTGGTGCATGTCGCGGGCGTCCGCGCAGTGCACGACATCGAGCTCGCCCGCCGCGTTGATCGTCTCGTCGGTGGAGAGCTCGGGCGCGGTGAAGCGTTCGTAGAACGCGCTGGAGTCGTGGGCCTCACGGCGCGACGAGCCGAAGTTCGCCGTGGCGGTGGGTGACCTCCGACGGGCCCGTGGGGATCCGCCCACGGAACGCGATTCAGTGTCCGGGTGCGTACGGGCCATGGGCTCACGCTACCCAGTGCCCGTGACACGGGCACGCACCGGCGCGACCGCCCGGACGCGGCGGTGCCCCATCGGCCGTGAGTGGTCGATGGGGCACCGCCGTTGGATTCAGGTCCGCGTCGCCGCGGCTGCTCAGCTGGCCTCGACGTCGATCGCCTTGGCCTCCGCTCCGTGGCGCACCTCGACCTGGCGGGGCTTGGCGCTCTCGCGAAGTGGGATCCGCAACGTCAGCACACCGTCGTCGAACTCCGCGTCCACGTGGTCGACATCGAGGGTCTCACCCAGCATCACCCTGCGGGTGACCTTCGTGTCGCGGCGTTCCTGGACGAGGTAGCGGGCACCCTCGGGCAGTGAGCGCTTGCGCTCCGCGGAGAGCCGCAGTTCTCCGCGCTCCACCTCGACCTCGATGCTCCCGGGATCCACGCCCGGCAGGTCGAACTCCACCGTGACGACGTCTCCCACCCGGTAGGCATCCATTGCGGCCGTGCTGGCCCCGCTGCCCCCCGACATCTCGAACAGGCGATCGAAGTTCCTGAATGGATCGGTCCTCATCAACATACCGTCACCTCCTGCATGACAGGTCCTGACCCTCCGGGCGGACTGCACCATCAGGTCTGGTCAACCAACTCTGGTCAACTACATTGATAGTATAACACTCAAGTTTGATGAGTAAAGGGCAGCAAGTGCGGATTCTCACCCGGTGGCCGGCAACGGTGTCCCTCCTGCTGGTTCCGCTGAACGGGTGATCTCCCGGGCGCGCAGCACGCCCCAGGTACCTATGGCCAGCGCCGCGACCGCCCCCACCAGGAGCCCCGCACGGGCGCCCAGGGTCTCGCTGACCCAACCGATGAGCGGACCGCCGATCGGAGTCGAACCGAGGAAGAGCATCGCCTGGAGGGCGAGCACCCTGCCCCGCATCTCGGGACGGGCCCGGAGCTGCACCACCGCGGTCGACGCGGTGAGGAACGCCACCGAGGTGGCCCCCATGACGACCGCGGCGAGCGCCGCGGTGGGGATGTCGGGAGTCAACGCGAGCAACGCCATGGAAGCACCGAACGCCACCGCCGACACGCCGACGCTGCGGACCCCGACGCGTTCGCGTCGGGCGGCGAACAGCGAACCGGCGAGGGCACCGACGCTGAGCACCGAGAACAGCAGGGTGTAGGTGCCATCGCTTCCGCCGAGGTCCCGCACCGCGAACAAGGGCAGGACCGTCGAGTGGTTGAACGCGAATGTTCCCACCACGGCCATCATGACCATGGGCACGAACAGGGTGGGTTCATGGCGTACGTAGCTCAGCCCCTCGCGCACCTGGCCCCTGCCCCGGCGGGCTGGCGGTGCCGGCCTCAGCTCCGCGGAACGGATCATCGCGAGCGACGCGAGCACCGCCACGTAGGACAGGCCGTCGGCCAGGAACGCCGCACCGAAGCCGGCGGTGGCGACCACCAGCCCGCCCAGGGCGGGCCCGATGATCCTCGAGGAGGTCATCATGGTCGTGTTGAGGGCCACCGCGTTGGGGACCATGGGCTCATCCACCATCTCCACGACGAGCGAGCGGCGGGCAGGGTTGTCGAAGGCCATGGTCAGACCTCCAACCGTGGCCAAGGCGTATATGCCCCACACGGGCGGGCTCCCCGAGAAGGCCAGCACCGCGAGCCCCAGGGACTGGAGCATCGAGGCCGACTGGACCAACATGAGCAGCCGGCGCTTGTCGGAACGGTCCGCCACGAGCCCGGCGAAGGGCCCCACCAGCAGAACCGGGAGGAACTGGGCGGCTGCCAGCAGGCCGAGGGCGACCCCCGAGGAGGTCAACTCCAGCACCAACAGCGTCTGGGTGACCAGGGTCATCCAGTTGCCGACCTGGGAGATCCCCTGGCCGACGAAGAACAGGCGGAAGTTGCGCTGGGAGAGCGAGGCGAAGGTGCTCGAGGAGAACCCGCGGAGCCCGGCGATCACGGGAGCTCCGTCAGTGCTTCCAGCGCTTCGGCTGAATCGACGAGCGCCCTTCGTTGCTCCTCGGACAGCCGGTCCATGCGTTCCAGGAGCCAGTTCGCCTTGCGCTCCCGCGCCTGGATGACCAGCTCCTCGGCCGTGCGGGTGACCCGCACGCGGCAGACCCGGGCATCGCTCGGATCGGGAACGCGCTCGACGTAGCCGTCGGCCTCCAGCCGCCTCACCAACGAGGTGATGCTCGGCGGTGCCACGCTCTCGCGTTCGGCCAGTTCGCCGAGGGTGAGGGGCCCCTCGGTGCGGATCGTGGACAACGCGGACGCCTGGCTCGGAGTGAGCGAGGCGCGCACCTCGCGCCTCATCATCCGAGCCAGGCGGGTCACGGCCAGTTGGATCCGGTGCGCACTGGACAGCTCGGCTGCGTCCGATTCTCCATCGGGTGGCCCGGGCAGACCCGCTGCCGTGTCAGTTCGTCGGTCCATGCACCGCAGCCTACCACAAGTTAGTTAGACTAACTAACTAGTGGCTGTCCGCTGGCGCACAGCCGCTGTGTGCGGTCCCAGGGGCTCAGAGGGTGTGTCCTATTTGAAGCTCTAGTCGGCAGCAGCTTCAGTCGATGAGCTGGTGTGCCGTATCCGAGTGATCTGACCGACGACCAGTGGGCTCTGCTCGAGCCTTTGTTGCGTAAGCCGGGCAAGCGTGGGCCGCGCCACGGCACCGATCTGCGCCTGTGGTGGACGCGATGCTGTACGTCACTCACACGGGGTGCCAGTGGCGGTTCCTGCCAGCGGAGTTCGGGCCGTGGACGAGGGTGTGGTCGCAGTTTCGGCGGTGGTCGCGCAACGGCACGTGGGCGATGGTGCTCGCCGAGCTCCACCGGCACGCACGCACCGAGGCTGGCCGTGTCGAGGAGCTGCCGTCGATGATCGTGATCGATTGGCACCTCGCGAGGGGTGGCTCACGCGGTGGGGTGACGTTCCATGACCGCGGTGGTCCGTACGGCCGCACCAACGGTGCCAAACGGGTCGTCGCGGTGGACGTGACGGGGCTGCCGTTGGCGGGTGTGGTGGTGCCGGCGTCCGCCTCGGAGAACGCCTGTGTCGAACGGGTACTGACCGAGTTGCGTCGCAGCGCCGGGCAGGACGAGCGCCTCGAGCTGGTGCTCGTCGATCGCGGCGTGTCAGCTTGCGCTGCGAGACGCCTGTCGAAGGAGTTTGCGCTTGAGGTTCGCCGGGTCGGCTGGGACAGCCCGCAGTTCGACGAGCACGGCCGCCGTGTATTCCGCCCCGTCGCACATGCGTGGCGGGTCGAGGTGGCGCACGGCAACCTCGGCTGGTCACGCCGGCTCGCGAAGAGCTTCGAGAACACCACGGCGTCAGCGACCGGGTGGTTGCAGCTCGCGGCGGTGCGCGCCGTACTCGGCCGGCCCACGTAGGCCGCCACGAAGCTCGGACAGGGCTCCGCTCGTCGGTGCTCCAGTGCGGCGTCGTGAGCAGCTGGCACTGTGGTGGGCATGAGGATCTACCAGGTAGACCACGTCCAGCTCGCCATGCCGTCGGGTGGCGAGGAGTCTGCGGTCGGGTTCTACGAGGGGCTGCTCGGACTGCCTCGGGTTCCGAAGCCTCCGCATCTTGAAGCCCGGGGCGGGTGCTGGTTCTCCAACGGTGCTGTGGCGCTCCACCTCGGGATCGAGGCCGACTTCAGGCCAGCACGCAAGGCGCACCCTGCGTTGCTGGTCGAGGACCTGGCGGCACTCGAGGAGTTGCTGCGAGCAGGTGGAGCCGAGGTATACCGGGACCAGCCCCTCGATGGATTCGACCGGTGCTACGTCGATGACCCGTTCGGCAACCGGATCGAGCTGATGGAACCAGTCTGAGGATCCGGCCCCCGCGACGGCGGTGCGATCGTGCCTTCGGCTCGGGGTTGACTGCGCTGTCACAGGCATCAGGCACCATCGGTTGCGTGAAGTGGTCGAACGCCGCAGGCGCCAACGCGGGACAGGTGCTGGTGTCGCACACCGGGCACCGGCTGACCCGTCCCGTGGCGTTCCAGTTCACGTTGGACCCGACCCGAGCCCAGGCCCAGGACTTCTTCCGGTGCGCGGGTGCGGCACGGTTCGCGTTCAACCACCACATCGCAGCGGTGAAGGCCAACCTGACCTGCCGCTCACACCAACGAGCGATGGGCATGCCCGCGGAGGCGATGACGCCGTCGTTGTCGTGGTCGGCCCAGTCGCGGATCAACGAGTTCAACACGTGGAAGAACGGCCGGCACCCACTGTCCCCCACGAACGACGACGACAGCCGTGGTCTGGCGTGGCGCACCGAGGTGCCCGCGGACGTGTTCGAATGCGCATCGGTGGATGCGGCTCGGGCGCTCGGCAACTACTCGTCCTCGGCGAAGGGCGCCAGGGCCGGGGCCCGGGTGGGTTTCCCCCGGTTCAAGGCCCGTGGGAAGACGGCACCGTCGTTCCGGATGCGCTCCAAGTCCAAGCCCGGTGCCACGGCGCCGGTGCGGTTCATCGATGCAAAGCACCTCCGCCTTGGGAAGCTCGGCCCGGTGCGCGTGCACGGCAGCACACGCCAGGTGCGTCGCATGCTCACCGCCGGCCGGTTCCACATCCACTCGGTCACGGTGACCCTCAACGGCGGGCGGTGGGTGGCGTCGGTCGCGGGTGTCGCCGCCGAGCTGCACCACCAACACCGTCGCCGCTCGCATGCGTCTCGACCGAAACCGCACCGCCAGGTCGGCGTGGACCTCGGCATCAAGTCCCTCGTCGCCGCCGCAGACAACGGCGGCAACGAGGTCCGAGTGTGGGAGGGGGTGAACGCACTACGCACCGCAAAGGCCCAGCTGCGGCGCGCCAACAAGACCCTGTCGAGAACCAAGCCAGGATCTGCCGGCCGCGCCCAGGCCATCGCACGCCTCCAGAAGCTCCACGCCCGCATCGCACGGATCCGCAGGCATCTCGCACACGACATCACCACCTGGCTCGTGTCGAACTGCGACCGGGTCGTCGTCGAGGGCCTGAACGTCGCCAGCATGGGACGGCTCCGCACCCTCGCGAGGGCGATCGCCGATGCAGGGCTCGGAGACCTCCGACGGCTCCTCGAGTACAAGGCCGCCTGGTACGGCATCGAGCTCGTCGTCGCCGACCGGTGGTTCCCGTCCTCCAAGACCTGCTCCGGCTGTGGGCACGTCAAGGAGACTCTTCTGCTCTCCGAGCGCACCTACCGCTGCGAGGCGTGTGGTCTCGAGATCGACCGCGACTTGAACGCCGCGGTCAACCTCGCACGCTGGCCCGATGGCATCACGGCCACAGGACCTCCGCCGCTGCACGCGGCAGCCTGACCAGCTCAACTGGTCTGCACCGGGAAGCACTCGGGAAGAGCCGATCGTCACCCACACCCCCACTGCGGTGGGACCCGGGCACTGGGTCGGAACCGGAACAAGATCCTCACCTCGGTGGGGCGTCCGGACGGCAACCAAACACCACCGACACACGGCCGGCGGTGAAGGGAAGCCGGTGTGCCCGAATAGGACACACGCTGTCAGTCGCCCCCATCATCGGACGAACCATCGTCCTGGGGTGCTCCCGGGCCACCATGACCACCGGGGCCGCCGGGGCCTTCCCCGGCAACGGGCCGACCCGAGTTGACGAGCTCGGTGATCCGCTCCGCCAGTCCCTCGCGGGCCTCCGCGGCCCGTTCCTCGGTGATGCGTCCGTCCTCGAGGGCCTGGTCGATCCGCTCGTTGGCCTCGGCCACCATGGCGTCGATCACGGCCTGCGGCTCCACACCGTTGTCCTGGGCGACCTCGGCCAGGGTGGAGCCGTCACGCAGTGCCGCCGCCAGGTCCTCGCGGTCCACACCGATGGTCTCCGCCGCCGCTTCGAGGCTCGGGAACCTCCGCCCCCGGTGCCCGCGCCGCACCTCGGGTTGCGCCTCGATCAGGGCGTCGGTGACGGCGTCGGCCTGGGACTGGTCGATGGTGCCGTCCTCGACCAGCGGACCGAGGACCTCCGCGAGGTGCTCCCGGCGCCGCTGCTCGAACTCCTCGGAGCGATCACCCTCCACCGGGGCCTCCGCCGCGGGATCATCGTCGGCGTCCTGCACCGCAGCGACCGTGGAGGCACCGATGAGAGGAGCCTCACCGAGCAGGAGCCCTGCGGCGCCTCCGCCGATGAGACCCGCCGCCAGGCCGGCTGCTGCGAACTTCCTTCGGTAGCGCTTGCTCTCCGGCGTGTTCATGTACGCCGTGTCCATGTGCTCGGTGTTCATGTGCTCGGTGTTGTCGTGTTCCATGTTCCCGTCCTGCATGTTCCTGTCCTGCATCGAACAGCCTCCTCGCTGGGTCCTGCATGTGGCCGGGCACGACACCTGCGGTGGCCCCCGGTCCGGCGGGCGGCCCGCCGTGGTGCCCACGATGGCGACACCGGGTTAGAGCTTGCGCGGATCAAGGTAAGAACCGGGTTAGGAAGCGTCCGGAGGCGACGCCGCTGACCCGCCCGGGAGGCCATCCACCGGCAACCAGACCGACACGACTGC
Source organism: Microthrixaceae bacterium (assembly GCA_023958095.1). GTDB lineage: Bacteria > Actinomycetota > Acidimicrobiia > Acidimicrobiales > Microtrichaceae > JAMLGJ01. The sequence continues at coordinate 27,465 of JAMLGJ010000027.1, read as the reverse complement.
GCCACCACCCTCCCGGTTCGCCGCCCGGGTCACACCACCGTGGGCCCCGACGACATCGGCGACGATGGACAGGCCGAGCCCACTGCCGGGTACCGCCCGTGCGCTGTCGGAACGGTGGAAGCGAGCGAACACGAGCTCCTCCTCGCCGGGCACCAGACCACAACCCCTGTCCAGCACCTCGAGCACGACTCCCGGGGTGCCCGCAGCGTTGGGCCGGTACTCCACCACCACCTCCACGGGCGTGTCCGGTTCGGAGAACTTGCAGGCGTTGTCCACGAGGTTGCGCACCACGCGGGCGAGCTGTGCCCGATGCCCCGACACGACCAGCCCGGGTGTGACCCGGACTGCCGCCGAGCGGTTCCAGCGGCCCGCCGCACGCCCGGCCTGGGCCTCGGCCAGCTCACCGAGGTCGACGGGCTGGGTGGGACCCGACCCCGTTGTGCCCTGAGCAACGGCGAGCACTTCCTCCACGAGGCCCGACAGCTCCGCTGCCTCTGACTCCAGGTCGGCCACCACGGCGCTGCGCGTCCCCTCGTCGAGGTCCCCGAAGGAACGGAGGGTGAAGAGGTTGGTGCGGAGGCTGGTCATCGGGGTCCGCAGCTCGTGGCCGGCGTCCTGGACCAGCCGCTGCTGCTCCGCACGCGACCGCTGGAGGGCCTCGAGCATCTCGTTGAACGCCGAACCGAGGCTCGCCACCTCGTCATCGCCGTCGTCGGGGACCCTGACCGCAAGGTCGCCGCTGTCACCCACCTGGCGCGCTGCGGTGTCGAGACGCACCAGGCGCCGGGTGACCGAACTCCCCACCAGCACCCCCAGGAGTCCCGCAGCGGCGGCGACTGCGAGGGAGACCACGAGGATCCGTGCCCTCAACGAGGCGAGCACACGGTTGACCTCCTCCAGGTTCCTTGCCGCCTGCAGTGCCCCGTTGCCGTCTCCCAGCGACATCGTCAGCACGCGCAGCTCGGCCCCGGCGGTCGTCTGGTCCCGGTACAGCCTGGTTCCACGGCCCGTCGCCCTGGCGAGGCGCTCGTCGGCGCCCTCCACGGGGATCTCGAATTGTCCCTCCGCCGCGACCACGGCGCCCTCGGGTCCGATGAACTGCAGTTCGATCTCCCTCGAGGGCGCGTTCAGAACCCGGGGCCGGGGTCGGGGGCCGGCGAGCGCGGCCGCGGCGCTCGCCACGGTGCTGTCCAGGGACTGGTCGACCTCGTCGCGCAGTTGGGTCGAGGTGGCCCGGTAGCTGAGGAACCCGACCACCAGCGAGGCCGCCGTGCTCAACACGATCAGGGCGGCCACGAGCCGCGTGCGGAGGCTCACCGCCGTGGCTCACCCTCGTCTCCCGGGTCGTCGGCGCTGCTGCGCAGCACGTAGCCGACCCCCCTCACCGTGTGTATGAGCTCCGGCGCTCCCACGGCCTCCAGCTTGCGACGCAGATAGCCGATGTAAACCGCGAGGTTCTTCGAGTCGGGGCCGAAGTCGTACCCCCAGATCGCGTCGTAGATCTCTGCACGCGGGAGCACGAGCCCCGCGTTGCGCGCCAGCAGCTCGAGCAGGTCGAACTCGGTGCGGGTCAACTCCAGGGCTTCCCGGCCATGGTGCACGAGCCGGGAGCCCGGATCGACCACGAGACCTCCCGCCACGATCCTCTCCGGCGTGCCGCCGGAACCGGGGTCGGTGTCCCCCGGCGCGCAACGGCGCAACAGCGCTCGGACCCGGGCCAGGAACTCCCCCGGATCGAACGGCTTGGCCAGGTAGTCATCCGCTCCCGCATCCAGTCCCGCGACCCTGTCGCTGGCCTCACCGCGGGCCGTGAGCACGAGGATCGGCACGCGGTCCTGTTCGGAACGCAGCACCCGACACACCGTCAGACCGTCGACTCCGGGCATCATCAGGTCCAGCACGATCAGGCCCGCAGGGCGGCGTCGCTGTTCCTCCAGCACCTCCGCGCCGTTGCAGACCATCCGCACCGAATGGCCCTCGGCCTCCAACAGGCGGGCAAGTGACTCCCGGATGGCCCGGTCGTCATCGGCAACCACGATCTCCGCGGTCGGGTGGTCCTGCTGCACGGTTCCCACCGTACGGGGCGAGGACCACGTTGTGGCTGCGTCACCGCCGTTGCGGCTGCGTCACCGCCATTGCGGCCGCCTCCACTTCCCAGCTCGATCGCGGGCTGTCAGAATCGGGCGACGGCACCAGGCGACACCGAGTCCCGGTTCGGTTGCCGAGCCATTCCGGCCGGCGGGCACCCGACCGGACGAGCTGTCACCCGATGGGATCGAGGGATCATGACCACGCAGTTCCGGTGCAGCAGCTGCGGCACCGTCACCGAGGCACTCGAGGGGCTCTGTCCTGTGTGCGGTGCAGCTGCCGAACCCGATGGCGACCCAGGTCAACCGGCCACACCGCGCACCGCAGCGACCCAGGGTTCCGACGTACCACCGACCGGCCCGAATCAACCGGCACCGAGGCGCGACCCGTATGCGCAGTTCGGCAACCCGCTGCACTCCAACTGGGGCCAACCGGTCACACAGCAACCACGGGCTGCTGTTCAGCCCACGCCCACGCACAGCCGCCGCAAGCGTCCGTGGCTGACCCGCACGGTTGTTCTCCTGGTCGTCTCAGGCGTCGCGGTCGCCGCCTGGCTCGGCCGCTCCTGGCTGGACGAGCGCTGGGACTCCTTCTACGACACCGTCGAGGGCTGGACCGGGGACGAGGGTGCTTCGGCCCGCACCGGAGCGACCGACATCCGGGTGGACGGCGAGGGGGAACCGGGTTCGGGGAACCGGGCCACGTCGATCCACCCGGCCCCCGGGCGCTCGAAGGAGCCCTGCTAGGTGCGCCGGGACCGGTCCGGCCGTACGGTGCTTCGGGGGTCGACCCTCGTGTCGGCACCCTTCACCCTGGTGGGTCTGGTGTGCCTCGCCGTGTGTGCCTACTCGGTCACCTGGTCGGTCGCCTCCGCGCCGGCACCCACCACCGGTGGCTGGTGGACCGCAGCCGCCTCCGGCGCTGTCGGGCTGCTCGCACTGGGTGCCGCCCGGGGCTGTCGCGTGGTGCTCGAGGACGACCACGTGCGAGACCAGGTCGCCTTCATCACCGTGTGGTCCGGGAAGGTGTCGGGAGTCCGGACGGTTCGGGTGCGTCGGGGCCCGTGGCGCACCTTCGAGCTGGAGCTGCTCGACGGCACCAGGCGGGTGCTGCTCGGAGTGGGTCCGGTGCAGTTCCCCTCGAGCCTGCAGCCGGATGCGCGCGAGCGTGACATGTGCACTATCGACAGGCTGGGGCTCCGCATGGGAGCCTGAGGGGATGGCCGAGCCACCGGGCAACCGGGAACGCGCCGGGAAGGACCCCTCCCGGCAGCTCTCACACCGCCGGGTCCCCCCGCATCCCGAGCAGCACCGACCCCGCGTGCGGCGCGAGATCCCGACCACCCGCCAACTGGGGGTCGGACCCACCCGCATCCTCCTTCGGGGCACGATCGCGCGGTGCCCCGCATGTGGCGGTGGGCACGTGTTCCGCCGTTGGTTCCTCATGGAGGACCGTTGTCCCAGCTGCACCCTGCACTTCGAGCGAGTGGACGGTCACTGGATCGGATCCCTCGGGGCCAACACGGTGGTCGTGTTCGGGGTCATGTTCGTCGTGTTGTTCTCCACGGTCATGATCTCGTACCCCGACACGACCCCAGGCTGGCTCCTGTGGGTCCTTCTCGCGATCGCGCTGTTCGGTCCGGTGTTGTTCTTCCCTCCGTCACGCATGCTGTGGACCGCCATCGACATCCTCATGCGCCCGCTGCGCGACGGTGAGATCGATCCCCGCTACGTGGCTGTCGACCCCTACCGGGACCGCCCCGTACGGCAGGGTTGACCGACTGGGCTGAACGACTGGGCACATCCTCACGGGGCCTTGCCCCCGGCAGTACCGCTCCGTACCCTTCGTCCATCGGAACCCTTCTACGAGCAGCCGTGGTGGTCCTGTGCTCGGGTGCGTTGGTCTCCACGTCGTGCGCAACGGTGGACTCGACAGCGGAGGTCTCGGCCCCCAGTGCCGAGTACGGGGCCAACCTCGCGTCATCGACCACCACCAGCAGTCCCGCTTCGAGCCGCTCGGCCACCGGGAGCGGGGACCTCACGACCGGTTCATCCGGGGAGTCGATCGGCGAACCGAGCGTGTCGGACCTGCTCGCCGGGCTCGAGGGCCTGACGGTCGAACAGCTCGTGGCCGCGACCGGACTCTCCGCGGACGAGCTCGCATCCCTGGGGGTGACACCCGATGCGGTGGGGGCACTGGCTGCGACTCTCGACCGGGTGGCCGGTGGAGCTGCAGCGGGCTCCCCTCCCGACGCAGTGGCCGCGCTGCTCGCCGGAGCGGGCACGTCGCTTCTCACCCCGGCGGGCGAACTCACCTCCGAGGCCCGGTCGCTCCTTGCGGGCATCGACCCTGCCACCTTCGCCGCCCTGGTCGGCACCGCCATGACGGTCCCCGAGAGCGTCACCGACACGCTCGGCACGATCCTGGCGGTGGTCGATCCGAACGGACTGGGGCAGTTCCAGGAGGACCGCTCCGCCCTGTCGGTTGCGGCAGTCGTGCTGGCCGCCGCCATCGGCCGCGACCCCGTGGAGCTCGGCAAGCTCGCCGTGGCGGGGGAGATCGACCCCCGCTTCGCGGAGGTGACCGGGTTCATTCTCGATCTCACCACGCGCGTCACCCCGCAGCTCATCGACCGCATCAACAACCTCGTGGGGATCCTCGGTCCCTACACGCTCGAGGCTCTCGCCGGGGCCTTCGCGCTGTTGGAGGATCCCGAGGTGGGGGCGCTGTTGGAGGAGGCCTTCGCGAATCCCCTCACGGTGGTGGTGTCGTTCGGTTCCGCGGTGATGGCCATCCCCGGACTGGCACAGCTGGTCGCGCCGGGAACCTTCGACGACCCCCGGGCGACCTACGGCGCCATCCTGGGCCTGGCCGTGCTGGCGATCCTCAACTCGGGAGCGACAGGGCTCGAGGACTTCCTGCGCGGTCTGGGCATCCAGGCACAGGGCTGAACCCCGGGCCCGGGTCCCGACCCGGGACCACGGGATACCGGCTCAGGAGTAGAGGGCCTCGATCTCGGCTGCGAACCTCGCATTGACCCCACGACGCTTCAGCTTCGAGGTGGGGGTCAACAGGTCGGTGTCGGGCATCCACTCCTCGGTGAGGATCTTGACCTTCTTGACCCGCTCCGCGTTGTTGTAGCCCTCCATCGCCTCGTCGACCATCGCCTCGACCGCCGCGACCACCGCCTCGTGCTCCGCGAACTCCTCGATCGTGGTGAATTCGATGCCGTTCTGGGCAGCCCACCCCGGGGCGACCTCGGAGTCCAGCACCACCAGCGCCGACACGAACGGCCGGTTGTCCCCGATGACCGCCGCCTGCCCGATGAGCAACTGGGTCTTGAGGCTGGCTTCCAGGTTCGCCGGGGAGAGGTTCTTGCCGCCGGCGGTGATGATCAGCTCCTTCTTGCGGTCCACGATCCGCAGGTAGCCGTCCTCGTCGATCTCGCCGATGTCCCCGGAGTGGAGCCAACCGTCCTCGTCGATGGTCTCAGCGGTCTTCTCGGGATCGTTCAGGTACCCGGCGAAGACGTGGCCCCCGCGACAGCAGACCTCCCCGTCGGGGAAGATCCTGACCTCGCTGCCGGGCATCGCCCGGCCGACCGTGCCCGGCTTCACCCTGACCCGCTCGAAGGTCATCGGACCGGTGTTCTCACTCATGCCATAGACCTCTGCGAGTGGAAGGCCGATGGCCCTGAACCAGCTCAGCATGGCTGCCGGGATCGGCGCGGCTCCGGTGATGGCCATCTCGCACTCGTCCATGCCGATCAGTGCCCGCACCAGGGCGAAGTTCTCCGCGTCGAGCTCCTCGTAGCGGGCGACCTCGGCCTCGGTGGCCTCGTCCATGGTCATCTTCTGGCGCAGCGGGATGGCCTCGTCGATGGCCGCCTGGAACTTCCGGGCGGCCTCGGGGTCGGCTCCGATCATCGCGTTGAGGCGGCCGTAGACCTTCTCCCAGACCCGCGGGACCCCGAAGACGATCTGCGGCTTCACCGCTCCCAGGTACTGCGCTATCGCCGAGGTCTCCGGACAGGTGGTCACCTCGAGGCCGATCGCCATCGCGGTGTAGTGCGACACCACCCGCTCCGCGATGTGGGCCATCGGCAGGTACGACACCGTCCGCTTGCCGACCATCTCGGAGCGGTCCCAGCCATATGACCTGACCCCGGACTCGATCACCCACACCACGTTGCGGTTGGTGATCATCACGCCCTTCGGGTTGCCGGTGGTGCCGGAGGTGTAGATGATCGTGGCCAGGTCCTCCGGTGCGGAGTTGGACACCTCCGCCCCGAGGTCCAGCGGGTCGCCCTCGAGTGCGTCCGGGCCGAGCACGTCGCCACCGGCGGCGCCGGGATCGAGCACGACCACCGTCTCGAGTGTGGGTATGTCGCCACGCACGGGCTGCACCCTGTCCACGAAGCTCTGGTCCTCGAGCACCGCGACCTTCGCCTCGCAGTGCGAAGCCAGGTACTGGACCTGCTCGGGCGAGGAGGAGTTGTAGATCGACACCGGTGTGGCGCCGAGGAACAGCGTCGCCAGGTCCACCCAGTGGAACGCAGGGATGTTGCGCATCATCATCACGACGCGGTCCCCCGGGCCGACCCCGAGGGCGCGCAGACCCGCAGCCGTGGTCGCCACCTTGGCGGCGACGTCATCGAAGGTGTACTCCCGCCAGGAGTCCTCGCCCTCCATCTCGCGCAGCGCCACCCGCGCTCCGTGCTCGGCGACACAACGCAGGAACTCCCCCGCGACCGTGCGTCCCTCGATCGCCCGGTCGATCTCCTCGGCAACTGGATCGGTCATCTGTGGCCCCCCTGGATCTGGCTGGCAGGTCGTTGCGGCGGGGCCGCACCCACAGGCGACCCCGGAACGGACACTGTACCGACGTACCCGCCGCTTCGCCGTACGACCCCGGCCCCGGGCACCGGGGTTGGTCACAGTGCCGGTCGCGTTCGCGCTGCCCCCGTCACATTGACTGGGCGCCCGGTGCGGAACAGACTCTTGACCGATCGGTCCAGTTTTGGCCGAGCGGGGAACAACGGGTTGGTTCCCCCGGTTCTCCGACCGGGGGACGGGACCCATCCGAAAACCATCATCGAAGGAGCGGGCATGCCCGAAGCAGTGATCGTCGATATCGTCCGGACCGCAGGGGGCAGGCGCAACGGCGCTCTGTCGGGGTGGCACCCGGTCGACCTGGCGGCCGAGACCCTCAAGGCCCTTGCCGAACGCAACAACCTCGACGCCGAGCGCGTCGATGACGTGATCATGGGCTGCGTCATGCAGGCCGGCGCCCAGGCGCTCAACGTCGGACGCAACGCCGTGCTCGCAGCCGGCTGGCCGGAGTCGGTGCCCTCCACCACGGTGGACCGCCAGTGCGGATCCTCCCAGCAGGCGGCACACTTCGCGGCCCAGGGCGTGATGTCGGGTGCCTACGACATCGTCGTCGCGGCCGGCGTCGAGGTGATGAGCCTCGTGCCGATGGGCGCCTCGATCGGCAGCGGTGTGGGATTCCCCTTCGGCTCCGCCTACGACCGCTACGCGGATGTCGAGCTCTACCCGGGCCAGACCGGCCTCGTGGGCCAGGGCGTCTCCGCAGAGATCATCGCCAACGAGAACGACCTCACCCGTGAGGACCTCGACGCATTCGGTGTGCGTTCCCAGGAACTGGCGGAGAAGGCCACCAACGAGGGCCGTTTCGACAACGAGATCATCCCGGTGGTGTCCAAGATCAAGGACAAGGAGTCCGGCGAGGTCAAGGTGCTCGAGGAGATGGTCACCCGTGACGAGGGCATCCGGCCCGGCACGACCATGGAGACCCTCGGCAAGTTGAAGCCGGCGTTCGTCCCCGACGGCAAGGTGACCGCGGGCAACAGCTCGCAGATCACCGACGGAGCCTCCGCGGCGCTGATCATGTCAGCCGAGAAGGCCGCCGAGCTGGGACTCACGCCACGGGCCCGCTTCCACACCTTCGCCCTTGCCGGTGTCGACCCGGTCCGCATGCTCACCGGTCCGATCCCCTCCACCGCAAAGGCGCTGGAGCGCAGCGGGCTGGGCATCGGCGACATCGACCACATCGAGATCAACGAGGCATTCGCCTCGGTAGTCCTCGCATGGGAGAAGGCCCACAAGCCCGACATGGACAAGGTGAACCCCAATGGCGGCGCGATCGCCCTGGGTCACCCGCTCGGCTGCTCCGGCACCAAGCTGATGGCCACGATGCTCAACGAGCTCGAGCGCACCGGTGGCCGCTACGGCCTGCAGACCATGTGCGAGGGTGGTGGCATGGCCAACGCCACCATCATCGAGCGACTCGGCTGATCCACCCGCCGGGCACCACCGGAACCCTGAGCGAGGGCGGCCCCTGGGGGCCGCCCTCGTCGCGCACGGCGCAGCTACTCCTCCGAGGCGACCAGCTCCATCTCCTCCATGCAGTGCCGCGGGGGTTCGGGATCCTCGGTCGCGGCCGAGGTCATGCGCACCTCCGCCCCGCACACGGGACACCGATAGGTCAGCCTCACCCGCCTGAGGGTGCCCGGGTCCGGCGGCGGAGGGGGTGGGGTCGCGAACTGCTGCAGGAAGAACCACCCCACCCGCAGGATCAGCGCACCGAAGAGCACTGCCGAGGCGGCCGCCACCAGGTTCACCCCACTGAGCACCGTGACGGCACCCACGACGACGAGCATCGCGACGAGCACCCACGGCCACACCCGGCGGCGGCTGCTCCGCCCGGCGGACCGCCCCGGTTCGCCGGGCAGCGCCTCCGGGGGGCCAGCGTCGCTGCTCGGGTCCATCGCGGCAACCGTACTCAACCACTCCCCGCCCGCCACAGCGGTGCCCCGCCAACTCCCTGGCACCACCTCCTGTGGACAACTCGGGGCCCGGGGAGCCGGATCGGGACCGCGGAGGGTGGTACTCCACAGCCTGTGGAGGGAGCTGAGGCTTGTAACCGTGGAGCAATGCTTCGGTCACCGAAATGCAGGTCGGGGGGCCTGTCGCGCCACCGCCAGCGCATTCATGCCCACTGTGGGTCACCACACCCGGCGTCCGCGGGGGTGGCCCAGAGCAGACACCCGGCCAGTTCGGTCACGTTGTCCACAGATTCTGTGGAGAAGAGTTCCCGTGTGATCGGGGACGCTCAGCGGCCGCGGCAGCCTAGCGGTACTGGGTCGCGGTGACGATGCCTCCGAGTATCAGACCCAGGCCCCCGATCAGGTACCAACCGTTGCCGCCGTCATCGGAGCCGGGCAGCAGGCCCATGTAGTTCAACAGGATCATCGCCAGGCCCACCCCCCACAGGGCGAACATGAGCACCGGAACCCAACGGGGGCTCGGCCCCCTGGTCGCAGCCGGGATGGGCGGGGTGTAGCGCCCGCCCGCGTCGTCCGAACCGGGTCGTGGTTCACTCGAGGTCTTGCGGCGCGCCTCGGCGGCCCGCTTCTTCTTCGCTGCCGGGGGAAGGGGCTTTTCCTTGCGCGTCCCGCTGTCGCTGCGGTCCGAACCGCTCTGTGCCATGGGCCAAACATACCCGCGGGTCCCACACCGGAATCGACTCGGTCCGGCCGCCGGCACCGTCGTAGATTCGTGGGTGTGGCGCCCCGTGTCCTGGTGATCGACAACTTCGACTCCTTCGTGTACAACCTCGTGCAGTACCTCGGCGAGCTCGGTGCCGATCCGGTGGTGCACCGCAACGACGCGTTGGACCTCGACGATCTGGACGAGATTGCCCCGCAGGGGATCCTCATCAGCCCGGGACCCGGAACCCCCAGCGACGCGGGCATCTCCAACGAGGTGATCCGGCGGTGGGGCCCCCGGGTGCCCATCTTCGGCGTCTGCCTCGGGCTTCAGTGCATCGGCGAGGTGTACGGGGGTGACGTGGTGCGCGCTCCCGAAGTGGTGCACGGCAAGACCTCGGTCATCGACCACGACGACCGAGGGGTGTTCAGGGGACTACCAAGTCCACTCGAGGCGACCCGCTACCACTCCCTGGTGGTCGAACGCACCTCGGTACCGGAGGTGCTCGAGGTGAGCGCCACCACCAGCGACGGCCTGGTCATGGGGCTGCGCCACCGGGAGCACCCCACCGAGGGTGTGCAGTTCCATCCGGAGTCCATCCTCTCGGTCGCCGGACACGACATGGTGGCCAACTTCCTGGCTGCCTGCGGCACGACCCGCAGCGGCTGAGCGAAGCACCCGAGGACCGGACAGCACCGGCGCGAACCTCAGTTGGCGATCGTGGTGCTGGTCGAGGCCGTGGTGGACCCCTCGGAACCCCGGGGCACGGTGGTGGTCGGTGCGGGGAGTTGTGGCGCACTTCCCACGACCAGTTCCACCGGGGTGCCGCGGGGCACCTCCGACATGGCGGCCACGCCCTGGCGCAGCACGCGGCCGTCCCGAGGATCTCCGGCGGGCAGGGCGACGACCCGGAAGGTGACATCGAGCGGGGTGTCCGCGAGGACCTCGGTGGCGGTCGATCGCAGCAGGCCCTCCACCGCCGGCATGACCACCGGCTCCGGTGTGCCGACCACGACGAGCTCGACCTCGCCGTAGCGGGGCACCTCCGTACCGGGCGCCGGCTCGATCGAGAGCACCGTGCCGTCGGCAAGGGATTCGTCGACAACCCTTCGGATCGACTCCGGGCGCAACTCGAGTCGACCCAGTTCCTCGACCACCTCGATCACGTCACGGTCGGCCACCTCGGGCACGGTGCGCGGCGCAGGCCCACTCGAGACCTGAACCGCCACGACCCTGTCCGCTCCGGCCTGGCGCCCCGCCACGGGTTCGGTCCCCAGCACCTCGCCGACGCGGACGTCCTCGTCGGCGACCTCCGACACCTCCACGGTCAGCCCCGCGGCCACGAGCACTCCGGTCGCCTCACTGATCTGCTGACCGACCACGTCGGGCACCACCGGTCCCGCCGGGCCGGTGGACACCCCAACACTGACCGCCGATCCCTGTTCGATACGGGCACCGGGAATCGGATCCTGTTCGAACACCGTGCCCCGGGGCACCAGTTCGTTGGGGGCCTCGCTCACCTCCATGAGCAGCCCCACCTCCTCCAGGGTCTCGCGCGCGGCATCCTCGCCGGTCCCCTCCACCGAGGGCACCAGGACATCGGGCACATCGACACGCCGGTCGCCCTGCTCCACCGCCACCCCGAGGCCGACCAGAGCAACCACGAACACCCCCACCAGGGCAGCCATCGTGAGCACTGCGGCGAACGGATGCGGGCGCCGGTCGAGCGGTTCCCAACCTCCGACATCGGTCACGCGTCCGCGGCGCGGTGAGGCGGGCTCATCCACCGCGCAGCACCACCTTGACGACCTCGCCCCGACGAACCGGCGTGGACGCCGCCGGTTCGGTGGTGCTGACGGTTCCCCCGCTCGCGCCGCCCCCGACGACGTTGGGGACCACGCCGATCGCCTCGAGGCGTGCGGTCGCCTCCCCGAGGGAATCACCCCGCACGTCGGGCAGCGGCTGCGCGGGTGGCCCCGACGAGACGACCAACAGGGTCCTGGAATCCCGCTCGGCAACCGTGCCGGCTTCGGGTTCGGTCCCGATGGCCACCCCGGCACGTACCGCTTCGTCCTCGCGGAGCTCCACCTCGACGTCGAACCCGGCGAGACCCAGGGCATAGGCACCGCCCTCCGCGCTGAGGCCCGCGACCATCGGAACCGGGCGCGGGTCCGGCCCGGACGACACGACGAACACGACGTCATCCGCCGCGGTGACGCGCACGCCTGCCGGGGGGTCCTGGGAGATCACGATTCCCGCGGCCACCTCCTCACTGGCGACCGTCTCGACCGTGTACTCCACCGCGGCCTCGTCCAGTGCGGGCGTCACCCCGGACACGGGCTGTCCGACCGCGTCGGGCATCTCGACGCGCGCGATCCCGCTGCTGACCAACACCTCCACGGTGGATCCTTCGTCCAGGACCGTGCCCGGGGAGGGTTCCTGGGAGACGACGGCCCCCCGCGGCGCGGTGAGGCTCAGGGAACGCTCCAGCTCCGCGACCAGACCGGCTGACTCGATGTCGGCCACTGCCCTCGGTTCGGCCAGCCCGGCCAGGTCCGGCACCTCCACGCGCGCGGGTTCACCCAGCACCGCCCCGATCGGATCCAGGTTGGTCGACCATCCCAGCAACCAGGTTCCGAACAGCGCCGCCACGAGCGCCACGGCAACCGCCCACAGCCCTCGAGCTGGCCGCATCTCAGTCGACTCCGGGCCCGGAGGTGTCCATCCGGTCAGGGACTGGAGGTGGTGGTCGTGGACGAGGAGGACGTAGAGGTGGTCGTGGCGGCCACCCCGACGGTGATCTCCACGACCGAACCCTTGTCCGCCCGCTCGCCTCCCGCAGGATCCTGGTAGACCACCACGCCCGTGGGGTCGCCGGGGTCGACGGTCCGCTCCTCCACCCGCACCTCGAAACCGGCGCCTCGCAGCCTGGCACTGGCATCACCCTGGGACTCCCCGATCACGTAGGGGACCTGCACCCGCTCGACTCCGCTGGAGACGTAGACGGTGACCGTCGAGTTGCGCTCCGCGGTCTCCCCGGCGGCCGGCTCGGTCCGCACGACCTGGCCCGCGGGGACCGAGTCGCTCGGCTCCTCCTCCGGCCCGCCGATCCTGAAGCCCCGTGCCTGCAGCTCCGACTGGGCGGATGACAGGCTCTGGCCGGACACGTCGGGCACGACCTCCTCACCGGGGCCGAGTGAGACCTGGATCGTCACCGTCGAGCCCTCGGGGGCCTCGACACCACCGGCGGGGTCCTGGGACACCACCGAGCCGGACTCGGCATCGGGGTCCTCGATGTTCTCGACCCGCACCTCGAAGTCCTCGGCGTCCAGGATGAAACGGGCCTCGTTCTCGGGCCGTCCCACCACATCGGGGACCTCCTTGGTGGCCGCCCCGGTGCTGACCACCAGCTCGACCGTGTCGCCCTCGGAGAGCTTGGAACCGGACTCGGGATCCTGAGCCGAGACGCGACCGGCGTCCACCTCGGCGTTGGGTTCCTCGGTCACCGAGGCCACGAGCCCGCGGTCGGCCAACTGCTGTTCGGCCTCCTCACGGGTCTCACCCACGAGATCGGGAACGGTCACCTCGGCATTGAGGCCGTTGGCCCACCAGAACAATCCGCCCGCCAGCAGCGCGAGCAACACGACCATCGCGGCGAGGAACCAACCGGTGCGCGACCGGTGTTCCTCGGGTTCGAGCTCGGGTTCGCCGGCGACGCTGGGCTGGACCATCGTGGCAGCGGTGGCGGCAGTGGCCGCCCCTGCGGCCGCCGCCCCCAGCAGCTGCGCCTCGGCGTTGGTCCGCTCGCCGGAGAGGAACCGCCTCAGGTCGACGCGCAGTTCCTCGGCCGAGGCGTACCGGTCGTCGGGACGCTTCGAGAGGAGCTTCATCACGATCGCCTCGATGCCCGCGGGCAGGTCGGTGATGATCGAACTCGGGGGAGCGGGTTGGTCCTGGACGTGCTTGTAGGCGATGGCCAGGGGGGTGTCGCCGGTGAACGGGGCTCGTCCGGTCAGCATCTCGTAGAGCACGACGCCGAGCGAGTAGAGGTCCGACCTGGGGTCGACGGGGAGTCCCTGTGCCTGTTCGGGGGAGAAGTAGGTCGCCGTTCCCATCACCGAGCCGGCCTGGGTCAGGTCGTCCTCGGCGGAGGACAGCGCCCTTGCGATTCCGAAGTCGGTCACCTTGGACTGTCCGCTGCCCGTCAACAGCACGTTGCCGGGCTTCACGTCGCGATGGACCACCCCGCGCGAGTGGGCGAAACCGAGTGCGCCGGCCACCTCACTGGTGAGCTCTGCCGCCCTGCGCGGGTGCAGCGGTCCGTCACGCCGGATGACCTGGGACAACGACGGCCCGTCGATGTACTCCATGACGATGTAGTAGGTGCCGTCCTGGGTTCCCCAGTCGTAGACACCCACGATGTTCGGGTGCGCCAGGTTCGCGGCAGCCTGCGCCTCACGACGGAAGCGCTCGACGAACGACGGGTCGGTGGCGAACTCCGGCACGAGCTCCTTGATCGCGACCGGCCGGTCGAGACTCGAGTCCCGAGCCAGGTAAACCTGTGCCATTCCTCCACGCGCCAGTCGGCGGTGCAGTTCGTAGCGGTCCCCTAGGACGCGCAGATCCGGATCGCTCATCGCGGCCCCAGAGTAGATCCGGCAACCGTCTGATCCGTACACACCCTCGGCCGCGGGGTCACCGGTCGGCTCCGAGTGCAGCGGCCAGCACGTCGCGGGCAACGGGACCCGCCACCCGCCCGCCGGTCGCGTTGCTGGAACCGCTCACGTTGGTGACCACCACCGCCACCGCCACGGTTGGTTCGGCCCCGGGCGGACCCCCGAACGCGATCATCCATGCGTGCGAGGAGGCCGGTTCGGTGCCCAGCTGGGCGGTGCCGGTCTTGGCCCCGATCTCGAAACCGGGTATCTGCATCATCTGGGCGGTGCCGTCCTCCACGACGCCGACCATCGCCTCGCGCATCGTCGCCGCCACCGAGGGCTCCGCTGCGCGAAGCCAAGTCGCGGCCTCGTAGCTCTCCACGACCTCACCGTCACGGGCACGCACCGCGTCGAGGACATGGGGGGTCATGATCTCTCCGCGGTTGGCCACACCTGCCGCCACGAGCGCCATCTGCAGGGGGGTCGCGGCGACGTCGTTCTGGCCGATGGCACTCTGGGCCAGCGCCGGGGCGTCCTCGTTGACGGGAGCCTTGCCCGCCGGGTTGCTCACGACCTTCCCGAAGTCATCCGGGAACACCGACTCGGCCGGGTTGGGCAGGTCCAGGGGTGGCACCGAGTTGAACCCCGCGGCCTGTGCGGTGTCGATCATGTCGTCGGCACCCACCTGCTCCACCGCCATCTGGGCGAACGACGAGTTGCACGAGCGCGCGAGGATCACGAACAGCGTCCCACCACAGCTGTTGCCACCGAAGTTGGATATGGCCCTGGTGGTGAGCGGCGGTCGGTACTCGGTCACCGACGGGTACTCCGGGGAGTCGCGGGTGACCGTGCCACTGGAGAGGCCGGCCGTGGCGGTCACGACCTTGAACGTCGATCCGGGGAAGTAGCGCTCCCGGTAGGTGTGGGCGAGCAGCGGCTTGCCCTCGACCGCTTCGTAGAGGCCCTTCGCATCGGTGGCCAGCTCGGTGTCGTTGTTGCTGAGCACGTTGGGGTCGTAGGTGGGATTGGAGTACATGGCGAGCACGGATCCGTCGCGGGGATCCAGGGCCACCACCGATCCGACCTGGCCACCGAGGGAGTCCCGGGCGACGCTCTGGAGGTCCTTGCGCACGGTGAGCAACACGTCACCCTCGGAGGACTCCGCTGTCAGGAACGACCCCAACTGGTTGAGTTCGAGTGCAGGGGTGCGTCCCGCCAGGTCGTCGTTGTACTGGCGCTCCACACCGTCGGCGCCGAGGGCGAAGGAGTAGTACCCCGTCACGTGCGCGAACAGCTCACCGTCGGGATACACACGCTGGTAGCGCAGGGCGGCACGACGCTCCTCGGAGGTGGCGAGCACAGCACCATCCGCGGAGATGATGTCGCCGCGGGGCTCGTTGAAGTCCCGCTGCAGCACGCGGGTGTTCTCGGGCCGATCGTTCAGTGCCTCGGCCTGGAACACCTGTACCTGGTTCAGCTTCACGAACAGCACCGCGTACATGACGATGAAAGCGATACCGAGACGCCGGACCTGCCTGCTCATGGCGCCACCGCCGGGCGTGCCACACGGCGCTCGGCGCGGTCGGAGATCCGCATCAAGAGGGCGAGCAGGACGTAGTTGGCCAGCAGCGACGAACCGCCGTAGGACACGAAGGGCAGGGTGATGCCGGTCAGCGGCAGCACCCTGGTGACCCCCGCGATGATTATGAAGGCCTGCACCCCCAGCAGCGTGGTGAGCCCCACCGCCAGCAGCGAGAGGAACTCGTCGGTGCTGCGCTGGGCGATGCGCAATCCGGTGCCCGCCATCAGCAGGTAGGCGCACAGCACCGCCGTGGATCCCGCGAGCCCGAGCTCCTCGGCGATGATCGCGAAGATGAAGTCGGTCTCCTCGAAGGGAATCCTCCCGGAGATCCCCAGACCGGGACCGGTGCCGGTGGTGCCACCCCAGGCCAGCGCGTAGGCGGCCTGGATGATCTGGTAGCCCGAACCCGACGGGTCGGCCCACGGGTCGAGCCAGACCTGCACGCGCGTCTGGACGTGGCTGAACTGCGACCACGAGAACCAGGCCCCGAGTGCGAACAACCCACCTCCGGCGACGAGGTAGGCGGCGCGGCCGGTGGCGACCCACAACATGACCACGAACAGCACGAAGAACAACAGCGCCGAACCCAGGTCCCTCTGGAAGATCATCACCACGAGGGCGACGCCCCAGGCTGCCAGCACCGGCACGAAGTGGCGTGGATCGGGGATCCGGAACGGCCCGAGCTTGAAGGTGGCCACGCCCAGCAGTTCCCGGTTCTCCACCAGGTAGCCGGCGAAGAAGATCGCTAGCGCGATCTTCGCGAACTCACCCGGCTGGAAGCTGACGGGGCCGATCTCCACCCAGATCCGCGCTCCGTTGATGTTGCGCCCGATGCCCGGCAGCAACGGCAACAGCAACAGGCCGAGGCCGATCAGGCCGAAGGTGTAGGGGTAGCTGCGCAGCTTCTTGACGTCGCGCACCACCACGAGGGTCGCCACGAACGCCGCGATGGCAACCGCGGTCCACGTGGCCTGCAGGGCCGCCAGGTCGTCGTTGAGGCGGGCAATGAAGACGTACCCGATCCCGTTCAACAGGGCTGCCAGGGGCAACAGCAGACCGTCGGCCGCGGACGCCACCCGGCGAACCACCAGGTGCGCCACCAGCACGAGGGTGACCACACCTGCCAGGAAGGGCCCCACATCGGCCGGGAGCGAGGCGTTGCGCCCGAGGCTGGCGAGCGCGTACAGGCCACCCGTGACGATGAAGGCCAACAGCAACAGGCCCAGCTCGGTGGTGCGCCGGCGCTTCGACACGGCATCCACCAGGTCGGTGGGAGCCGTCGCGGTGATGGCCGTCACTGCCCCGGAGGTGCGTTGGTCGTCGGTGCCCCGGCAGGTGGGGCAGTCGTGGTGGGCCGCACGGTCGTCGTGGTGGAGGTCGTCGTGGTCGTGGTGGATGTGGTCGTGGTCGTGGTCGCACGGATGTTCTCGATGAACTCCCGTGCCGTGGCCTCCTCGGAGAAGGTACGTCCACGCCTGACCCGGGCAGCATCGGCTTCGGTGAGGTCCTCGAGCGCCGCGCCGGACTCGTCGACGAGGACCGGATCGATCCACAGCACGGGGGTCCCCCGGTACAGCGCCACCTGGCCGTCGGGGCCCTCCCGCACGTACCAACCCCGCCCGGCGGTGAACAGGATGGCACCGACCGCCAGGCCGATCACCCCGAGGATCGCCACCACGAACGCCGCTGTGCGCCAGCGGGCCGCAAGGGCCCCCGCTGCGGCCGCCTCGGCCTGCGCAGCGGCCAGGTCGCCTTCGTCGGATGCACCGGCCAGTTCGGCGATGTCCTCGTCGCCCGTCATCGGTTCGGGCTGTTCCGGAGCCGGTGCGACATCGGACAGCTGGGTGGCCTCGGTGGGGATCACCGCCATGACCCGTTCGGTGTTCGGACCCTCACCCTCCTCGGACAGGTCCACCGAAGGCGTCGTCAGCCGGTCGAAGCGCTGCTCGAAGGGAGCGTCGGCAGTGTCGGAGTCGACGATGTCGATCACCACCACCGAGGTGTTGTCGCGCCCGCCGGCCGCATCGGCCTCCGCAGCGAGGCGTTGAGCCGTCAGCTCGGCCGGGTCGCCATCGCCGAGCACTGCCGCGATGCGCTCGTCGTCGAGCTCGTTGGTCAGGCCGTCGCTGCACAACAGGATCCGCTCGCCGCTGAGGGGGCGCAGCAACCAGGCATCCACCGCCACCACCGGCTCCACCCCCAGTGCGCGGGTGAGCACGTTGCGCTGCGGGTGCGACTGGGCCTCCTCGGCGGTTATCTGGCCCTCACGCACCAGCGACTCCACCAGCGAGTGGTCCTCGCTCAGCTGACGGAAACCCTCCGCCCCGAGCAGGTAGACGCGGCTGTCGCCCACGTTGACCACCGCCAACTGCTCCCGGTCCTCGAAGTTGACCAACCCCACCGCGCAGACCGTCGTGCCCATGCCCCGCAGCTCCGGGTCGGCCGAGGCCCGCTCGGATATGCGCCGGTTCGCCCAGTGCACCGTGCGCACGAGGTCATCCAGCGAACGGTTGCCCTCCATGTCGGCCAGCGCGTCGATGGCATCGGCGGAAGCCACCTCGCCCGCGCGGTGGCCGCCCATGCCGTCCGCCACCGCGGCAAGCCCGTCGGCGACGAGCACGGAGTCCTCGTTGCCGGAACGGACCTGGCCCACCACCGAGGCGGAGCCGAACTCGAGGCGGATCAACACAGCTCCAGGATGACGTTGCCGATCTGCACCCGGTCGCCCGTGCGCACCGGCATCTGGCCGACCGCGCGCACCCCGTTGATCCAGGTGCCGTTGGTGGAACCGAGGTCCTCCACGAACACCTGGTCCTCACGGGTGAACAAGCGGGTGTGCACCGAGGACACGTACTGCTCGTCCAACACGATGGAACACCCCGCGGACCGGCCGATGGTCACCTCGGGGCCGATCTCGTAGTCGGCCCCGCTCCTGGCGGTGGGCTCCACGACCCGCAGGCGCGTCGGTGTGCTGTTGCGCCGTGTCGAACGCGACGAACGCGACCGACCCTTGGCAACCGGGGCCACCACCGGGGCCGGGGCCCCGTCGGGAGCCAGCCTCGGTGCGGCCACCTCGGCCCACACCGCCCGGATGACCCTGAGGAAGAACAGGTACAGCAGCACCAGCAGGCAGATCTTGAGGATCGTGAGTAGCTGCTCCGGCATCGTGGAACCCTAGGACGCCTCGAAGTGCATGACCGTGTTGCCGAAACGCACCTCGTCGCCGTCGGTCAGCTGCTTGGTCCCCGTGATCCGCGAGCCGTTCACGACGGTGCCGTTGGTGGAACCCAGGTCGGTCACCGCGAAGCCCGTCCCCGACGGGGCGACCTCCGCGTGGCGACGGCTCACGTTGGGATCCGCCAGCACCACGGTGCAGTCGTGCTGGCGGCCGATGCTGACGGTGTACTCCCCGAGGGGGACGCGGTCCCCCGTGGGCAGCATCAGCGAACCCGGCATGCGGGCGTCGGCGGACTCGATGAAGCGACCCTCGACCGACAGCACCCCCTGGCGCACCCCGGCATCGGCCTCGACGGTGACCTCAACCGGGCCGACGAAGCGGTAGCCCTCGTCGCGGGCGTGGCGACGCGCTGTGTCGGCCAGTTCCCGGGACAGGGTCTGAAGTATGTCCGCAAGCTGTGAGTAGTCGGCCTCGGAGACCCAGAACGCGTAGTGGTTGGGAGCGATCGTGTTGCCGTCCACTCCGACCGAACGGTGGCTGTCCATCTCCCGCTGGAGCTTTCGGGCGAACTCGACCGGCTTCACCGCGCCACGGAAGATCCGTGACACGGTGCCCTCGACGGCTTTCTCGAGCCGGCTCTCGAAGCCACGGATACCCACGGCACAACGATACCGCCGGCCGGGACACCGACGACCGAGGGACACGATCGCGGCCTGTGCACCATGCGTGGGAACTCACCACGGCGGGTCGAACCGTTGGGGCAACACCTTCCCGGTGCACTATCCTCGGCGCTTCACTCGCGCGAGTGGCGGAATTGGCAGACGCGCAGGATTCAGGTTCCTGTGTCCGCAAGGACGTGAGGGTTCAAGTCCCTCCTCGCGCACCACACCTCCTAGCGCACCACGGGTCTGCCGCGGAGTGCGCAGCGACGACGGGCGCGAGCAAGCCGGATGCGATCAACACGCGCACTCCTGGTTCCCCGTCTGCCGGCAGCGGGACGGAGGCGCACCCGCCGCTCCCGACGGTGGCGGACCCGACGATGCCCCACCGTCCCTCTGCAACGCGTGCGGTGTGCAGGGGGCCCGGCACTGCATCGCCAGCCGCGCGAGGGGTTCGAGGAGTGCCTGCACTCCTCGAACCCGAAACACCGACACCGCAACGCGGCACGCCGATGGGGACACACGTGGCTCCGGTCGCGGT
The DNA here is from genome assembly GCA_023958095.1 of Microthrixaceae bacterium. Lineage (GTDB taxonomy): Bacteria > Actinomycetota > Acidimicrobiia > Acidimicrobiales > Microtrichaceae > JAMLGJ01. The sequence continues at coordinate 7,248 of JAMLGJ010000027.1, read as the reverse complement.
CAGGTCACCACGTGTGTCGACCCAGCGGCGCCCGCACGTGCGGACCTCCGCTGCGGGTCAGGGCTCCCTGACCTCGGCGGTGACGGTCTCCTCGGCGCCGGACTCGAAGGTGAGGGTCGCCTCCACCGTGTCACCCGGTTCGAGGTCCCGCTGGAGGTCGATCAGCATCACGTGGTAGCCGCCGGGCTCCAGTGCAACCGTCTCCCCGGCGGGAACCTCGATGCTGTCCACCTCGCGCATGGTCATCATGCCGCCATGGTCCGAGTCATCGCCCATGTCCATGCCATCGCCGTCCATGCCATCCATGTCGTCCATGCCGCCTGAACTCTCCATGCCGTCGCCGTCCATGCCATCGGTGCCGGCGTCGCCGGAATCCGAATCACCCATGTCCGAGTCACCCATGTCCGAGCTCCCGGTGTCCTCGTCGGCCGCCACGGTCTCGTGCACCTCGGTGACCGCCGCCACGTCGGTCGGCACGGCTGCAGCCACGAGTGCGTCGTCCTCGTCACCTCCGGTGAGCTCCATGTAGATCGCTGAGTTGCCACCCGCATCGCCGGGCCGCGCCCACGGGTCGCTCACGGTCACACCGCCGGTGGTCGTCCCGCTGTCGGTCGCGGCCGTGGTCTCCGAGGCGTCCTCGGAGTCGCTGCTGCAGCTCGCTGCCACACCCGAGAGCGCCAGTACGACGGCAGCGGTGGCTGCCACACCTCGGGAAGCGGGTCGTGGGTTGGTGTTCATCGATGTTCCTTTCCGGACACGTGTGCCCATTTGGTTCTGGTCTCAGTTCTCGGTTGCCTGCGACAGCAGTGACTCGAGGTCGCGTGCGAGCGATTCGCTCCCGGTGCCGAACGGCCACTGCATGACGACCGTTCCGCTGTCGTCGACCGCGTACACCTCACCGGTGTGGCTCACCTCGAACTCACCGTCGGGTGTCTGCTCGACCGCGTAGTCGGCACCGAAGGCATCGGCGGCGGAGCGCAGCAGCTCGGGGTCATCGGTGCGAAGGGCGGTGGCGTCGGCGATGAAGTTCCCGACGTAGCCCTCCAGCACCTCGGCGCTGTCGCGGGCGGGATCGATCGTGACCATCGCCACGTCCACCCGGTCGGCCTCCCCGTCGGGCAACTCCCCGAGCGCACGGCGCAGGTCGGACATCGTCGTCGGACAGACATCCGGGCAGTACGTGTAGCCGAAGTAGACGAGGGCCAGCCCATCGGGTCGGGCGACCATCGGGAACTCCGTGCCGTCGGTCGTGGGGAGCGTCACGTCAGCCACCGAGACCGGCGGGTCGACGACGTAGCCCGAGTAGCTGCTGCTCGCCGTGGAACCCTCGGAGCCGCTGCAGGCAACCGGCGCCACCGCGGTGCTCACCACGAGCCCTGCGACCACCAGTGGGCGCAGCACCATGGAACGCCACACATGCGGTCCAGTAGGAGTACCGGCCGTGGGTGTCCGGGAACCCCGCAGGGCCCCGGGGGTGGTCCTCTTGTTGATCAACGCTCTCATCGACACCTGTTGCCTCCTCCAAGTAGTCGTTGGGTTCGGCCATCTGGTTCCCGGATTCCCACGGAAATGTTCCCGGCGGCTCCGGGCCGTGCCATCGGTGGGTCGACCCGTCTATGGTCGAACCGGATCGGACACGGCGGGCTTCAGGAGCGGAATGGCGGGTCGATGAGCTGCGGTGAGTGGACCGAATCGCTCTCGGCATTCGTGGACGGAGAGCTCGTGGGGGACGAGCTTCACGAGGTCGAGTCGCATCTGTCGCACTGCTCCCGCTGCAGCCAGTGGGTCGGGCAGGCCGAGGACCTCCGCCGACGCATGCTCATCCGGGTGCCGATCGACACCAGTGGAGCGGCAGCCCTGGTGCGCCAGCACCACCGCTCCGGAGCGCAGCACCACGGGGCCAACACACAACGCCTTCGTACCCGCGTGCAGAGGGTGGCCGGCGCCGCGGCGGCGGTCGTGCTGGTGGCAGGCCTCGCACTGCTCACGCTGGCATCGACCACCAACGGCGCAGGATCCGCCGTCGCAACCGGAGCGCAACCGGAGCAGACCATCGAGACCGACACGGCTTCGTTCGACCGTGCCACCGTGACGGTGGAGCCCGGCGACACCGTGAGGTGGGTCAACACCAGCAACATCGAGCACCGGCTGGTGCGCGACGACGGTGATTCGGTCGTGGCGTCGGATCTGGAACCGGGCGGATCCGAGGAGGTCACCTTCGCTGCGCCGGGTGCCTATGAGTTCCACTGCACGATCCATCCTTCGATGCACGGAACGGTCACGGTGCGCTCGTGATGACGAGGCGACTCCGACGCTCCCGCAAGGCGGACCTCGACCGGATCGACCTGACCGACCTGGCTCTGCGTGCCGCGGACGGAGACGTCGGGTCCGAACACGCCTTCGTCCGGCGGACGATGGACGACGTGTGGCGGTTCTGTGCCCACACGCTCGGTGCCGAAGCGGCCGACGACGCCCTCCAGGCCACCTACATCCGTGCCCTCGCTTCGCTGCACCGCTTCCGCGGCGACTCGTCGGCCAAGACCTGGCTGATCGGTGTGGCCCGGAACACCTGCTACGACGAGATGCGCTCGAGAGGGCGCCGCGACCGCATCCTCACGAAGGTGGCCAACCAGCCACTCGACACGACCGCGGAGCCGGAGGCAACCGTCGACTATGACGACGCCCTCGGATGCCTGGCTGCGGAACGCCGGGAGGCCTTCGTGCTCACGCAGGTCCTCGGGTTCACCTACGAGGAGGCCGCCGAGGTGCAGGGCTGCGCGACAGGGACCGTTCGCTCCCGCGTGGCCCGCGCACGCGCGGAGCTGGTCGGGGCGCTGACCGAAGAAGCACCCCTGCAGATTCCGCGCTGAATGCCGGGGACCTGAACGGTCCGGCTGCAGGTGCGCGCACTCAGTTGCTGGGTGGGGACTCCACCGAGACGTCCACCGGAGGATCAGCAGGTGCGGTGACGGTAGGGCAGGTCGTCCCTACGGCCCCCGTGCGCAGAGCAGCGAAATGGTCGAACGAATCATTCATCCGCACGGCGATCGCGCCGATGCCTACTCTTGGAAGCGAGAGAGAAGAAGGAAGGGTGGGTAGCGGCCGCCGGCGAGGACACCTCGCCATCCGCCGCCCCTACCGGGAGGTGGACCGATGGTCCGATTCGTCCGCACGACCGTGGCGCTCGCTGCAGCGGTCCTGTTCGCCAGTGCCTGTGTACCCCCTCCGCCGGCCCCTCCCCCGGAGGGGTTCGACCAGCTGTACCTGACACGGGACGGAGCAGACCACTTCGTGTTCCAGCTGGCCGAGAACTCGCTCACGGTCACCTCGCCGGCGTCGAACCGGGGGTCGAACTCCCGGGCACTGCTGTGGCGCGTCGATGCGCCACAAACCGTCGACCAGCAGAGCTGCGCGACGTTCACCGATTCCGGGTTGCCCAACCAGGAGGGGGTTGTGCTGCGTGTGCGCACCGACCACGGCGTGGGACGCGGCATCACCGTGACGAAGAACATCTGGTACGGATACACCCATGCCTTCAACGTGCACGTGTGGGACACGTCCCGCCCCGCCGACGCCGGCCTGTTGACGAAGGTGTCCGGCCATTTCATGACCGAGGCACTCGGGCCGTACCCATGGCGCCTGTGCGCACGCGCCGTCGGGGCGAGGGTGACGTTCAAGGTGTGGCCGGCGAGCCAGCCGACCCCCGCCTGGGACGACCCGATCCATGCCCGGTCGACCACCCTGCCTCCGGGCTGGACCGCACCGGGTCGTCCCGGGATCTACGTCGGTCACGTTCCGGCGGGCGGCCGAGTCGGATTCTCCGATCTGAGCACGTCCCCCCCTGGCTGAGTACGTCCCATGGCTCGGTGGCCAACAGCTGACCGGCAACCTCCTGTCGCCGCGAGCCCTCACCTTCCGGACACGACACCTCAGGCTGCGGGTGGGGACTCCACCGAGACGACCAACCGCAGCTCCAGTGACATGCGCACCACCTGCCGTCGGGCCGACTGCGAGGCCACCAGCCACTCCGCCCGGGCGTCGCCGCACACGGAGCCGGGATCGGTTGCAGCCGTGTGTGCCACGGACAGCATCGCGGCGATTGCCTCGCCCAACGCCGGAGGTGCCCCGGCGGGCACGACGCGCTCCGCCACAAGTGAGGCTGCCGCAGCGAGAACGTCGGTATCTCCGGCTGCCGCGGCTTCCTCGGCGTCCTGCAGGCCCAGGTAGCACTGCTCGGCAACGTCCTCGCCCGGCAGGGTGCACGAACCGTGTGGCGTGCTGAGCGTGTCGAACACGTAGGCACTCCGGTGGTCCATCTCGGATCGCAGGAACCACCTCTGCGCGGGATCGTGCAGGAAGGTCCAGATGTCGTTGATGACCGTGTCGTCGTCGCGCTCGAGGAACGACTCGGTGGCCAGCCCGTAGCGGAGCTGGTGCCGCCGCCGGTCCACGCTGCGTCCGTCGGCCAGGACCAGGGGTTGGGTCAACTGCTGCAACGGGATCCAGAGGTTGACCAGCATCAGCGCAGCTTCGCTGTTGCGGCCGTCGGGTGAGTCGTGGCGGAACAACGAGGGTGCCCGGCCGTCCATGAGCTGGGTCAGCGGTGTGCCGTAGACGTCCTGGTCGGCGTGGACCGAGGTGGCTGCGCTGTGGCCGTTCATCCCTGTCGAGGTCGGGCCCACCACCGACAGTCCGTTCGGACCGGACTGGCGCATGATCAGTCCCTCGTCGGCGAGGTGCAGCACCGTCAGGTTCCCCGCACCCGCACTGCGCAGGGTGGCACCGTCGAGGGAGGTCCGGATGACCGATGCATCCGCTTCGGTCATGTGTCCCGCGTCCCGGATCCGGGCGAACGCCTGCTGCAGGGGGTCGAGTTGGGAGAGATCCACGGTGTCGAACCCGTACCGGATCAGGTCGGGCCGGACCGTGTCGTCCCCGCAGAGGTCGACTGCCCCGCAGATGTGGTGCTCCACGTTGTCGCGCACGTATGGAGCCGAAGCACGCTCGCCGGCACGCATGAGGCCGGGGTGTTCGTCGTCCGCGATGGCGTGCGAGGACGGCATGAAGCCGATCCGCACATCCAGCATCGAGTCAGCTGCCCCCACGGGCGTCAACGCTACCCGAGCATCTCGAACAGCTCCGCCAGCGGCAGGCCGATCACGTTGGTCACGCTGCCGTGCACCCATTCCACGAGACGTGCCCCGCTGCCCTGGATGGCATACGCGCCGGCCTTGCCGAACGACTCGCCCGTGGCCACGTACCACTCGACCGTCGCCTCGTCGAGGAGTGCGAAGCCGACCCCGGTCGTCACCACCCGGGTGTCGCAGACCTGGTCGCGGCGCACCGCCACCGCGGTGTGCACCAGATGGCTGCGGCCCGAGAGGGCTTCGAGCATCGAACGGGCCGAGGCCGCATCGCACGGCTTGGCGAGTATCCGCCCGTCCAGGTCGACCGTCGTGTCCGCGGCCACGACGACCCGACCGGCTGCCACCTCGACCGCCAGTGCCTTGGAGCGGGCGATGCGATCCACGTACGCCACTGGTGCCTCCCCGGGCAAGGGCGACTCGTCCACGTCCGGAACCAGCACCTCCGGGTCGACCCCGGCCGAGCGGAGCAGGTCGAGCCGGCGTGGCGAGCCCGACGCGAGCACGATTCGCTGCCCGCCGGGAAGGGCCGGGTCCGCGTCGGCGAGGTCGGTCATGGACCCGATGATCGCAGCTGAGGCCCACGAACCGCGACGCGGAGCCCGCGGCCCGGCGCAACCGGACCACGAGGGTCGCCCCGAGGCAGTGGTGGCGACGCGGCGCTCCTAGAGTCGGGGCACAGGACACTCGAAAAACCAGGAGCCCTTCGATGGCAGACAGCGCAGGCACGATCATCTACACGATCACCGACGAGGCACCGGCCCTCGCCACCCAGTCGCTGCTGCCGATCATCTCGGCCTTCGCAGGAGCCGCCGGGGTCTCGGTGGAGACCCGCGACATCTCGCTGGCCGCCAGGGTGCTCGCCACGTTCCCGGAGGCCCTCTCGGAACAACAACGGGTCAGCGACGACCTGGCGGAACTGGGAGAGCTCGTGAGGACTCCCGGGGCGAACGTCATCAAGTTGCCGAACATCTCCGCCTCGGTGCCACAGCTGAACGCCACCATCGAGGAGCTGCGCTCGAAGGGCTACGAGGTGCCGCTGTTCCCGGAGGACCCCTCCACACCCGAGGAGGAGGAGACCAAGAAGCGCTACGGGCACGTCCTCGGCAGCGCCGTGAACCCGGTGCTGCGCGAGGGCAACTCGGATCGACGGGCACCAGCAGCGGTGAAGAACTACGCCCGCAAGCACCCCCACTCGATGGGGGCCTGGTCACCGGAGTCGCGCACGGCCGTGGCCACCATGGGAGCGGACGACTTCTGCTCCACCGAGCAGTCGGTCACGCTCGCATCCGACGACGAGCTGCGGGTGGAACACGTGGCGAACGACGGCACGGTCACGGAACTGCGCGAGCCGATCCCGGTCCTCGCAGGTGAGGTCGTGGACTCCTCGGTGATGAGGGTCAAGGCCCTCGAGGAGTTCCTCGCCGAACAGGTGCAGGCCGCCAAGGACGACGGTGTGCTGCTGTCGGTCCACCTGAAGGCCACGATGATGAAGGTGTCCGACCCGATCATCTTCGGACACGCGGTCATGGCCTACTTCGGTGACGTCTACCGCAAGCACGCGTCCAGCTTCGAACGTCTCGGTGTCGAACCGAACCTGGGCATCGGCGACCTCGAGGCCCGCCTGGAACAGCTGCCCGAGGCGGAACGGGCTGCGATCCGCGCGGACCTCGAGGCCGCCCTCGAGTCGGGTCCCGCGCTCGCCATGGTCGACTCGGACCGGGGAATCACCAACCTGCACGTGCCCAGCGACGTGATAGTCGACGCATCCATGCCGGCGATGATCCGCAGTTCCGGGCAGATGTGGAACGCCGCCGGGGAGCAACAGGACACCCGTGCGGTCATACCGGACTCGAGCTACGCCGGGGTCTACCAGGCGGTGATCGAGGACTGCCGGGCCAACGGCGCGTTCGACCCGACGACGATGGGTTCGGTGCCCAACGTGGGGCTGATGGCCCAGAAGGCCGAGGAGTACGGCAGCCACGACAAGACCTTCGAGATCACCTCCCCCGGTGAGGTGCGCGTGGTCGACAGCAGCGGCAACGTGCTCATGGAACACACCGTGGCCGAGGGCGACATCTGGCGGGCCTGCCAGACCAAGGAC
>JAMLGJ010000026.1 GCA_023958095.1 Microthrixaceae bacterium | reverse complement strand
CCACCCCCCCCACGCCCGGGCAGAACGCTGGGGTTCGGGTGGGGATCACCGGGGGCGCGTTCCCGGGGGCGCGTTCCCGGGGGTGCGGTGGCTGCGCTAGGGTGCGGTTCCGACCGTGAAGGGAGTCCCGTGAGGCTCCTACGGCCCGGAAGGACTGCTGATGGCAGAACGTGAGCGAAGGATGACGCGCCCCTACGGGGGCGTTTTCGTTGCCCGCTCCGAGGTGATGAACGCCGAAGAGGTGGGACGAGCCATCAGGCGCATGGCCCACGAGGTGCTCGAACGCAACGGCGGGGTCGGGAACCTCGTGCTGGTCGGCCTCCAGACCGGCGGGGTCGAGATCGCAGGCGCCCTGGCGGAGGTGCTGGCGGAGATCGAGGACCTCGAGGGCGGAGCCGGCGACGTCGCACTGGGCACGCTCGACGTCGCGCTGTACCGGGACGACATCGGCATCCGCCCGGTGCTGCCCGAGGAGGTCACCGAGATTCCGGTCGACATCGACGGCTGCGACGTGGTGCTGGTGGACGACGTGCTGTTCACCGGGCGGACGATCCGCGCCGCGCTGGATGCGCTCGTGGACTTCGGGCGCCCGCGCACGATCCAACTCGCGGTGATGGTCGACCGGGGCCACCGGGAGCTGCCGATCCGGCCCGACTACACGGGCAAGAACCTGCCGACCCGTCGCGACGAGCTCGTGGACGTGTCGTTGTCGTCGGTCCGGCTGGGAGAGCTGGCCAAGCCATGAACGGCAACCTCCTGACGATCTCACAACTGAGCCGTGGCGAGATCGAGGAGGTCCTCGACGTGACCGACACGATGGTGGAGGTCAGCTCGCGGCGCATTCCCAAGGTGCCGGCGCTGCGGGGTCGCACGGTCGTGTCGATGTTCTACGAGGACTCCACGAGGACCAGGCTCAGCTTCGAATCAGCGGCCAAGCGCCTGTCGGCCGACGTCATGTCGTTCTCGGTGGCGAGCTCCTCGACCCGCAAGGGAGAGTCGCTGCGCGACACCGTGGCGACGCTGGAGGCCATGGGGGTCGACGCCTTCGTGGTGAGGCACCGGTCCTCGGGCGTCCCCGCGATGGTCGCACGCTGGAGCACCGCTGCAGTGGTCAATGCGGGGGACGGATGGCATGCACACCCGACCCAGGCCCTCCTCGACGCCTACACCATCCGCAGCCACTTCGGGTCGGCCGAGGGCCTTCGGGTCGGGATCATCGGCGACATCCTGCACTCCCGTGTCGCCCGTTCGCTGATGGTCGTGCTGGAACGCCTGGGTGCGGAGGTGACCCTCGTCGCCCCGCCAACCCTGTTGCCACCGTCGACCGACGCATGGCGGGTCGGGGTGAGCCACGACCTGGACTCGGTCATCGGCGGCTTCGACGTCGTCTATGCCCTCCGGATGCAGAGGGAACGGATGACCGAGGCGCACCTGCCGAGCCTGCGCGAGTACACCGAGTGCTACGGGCTGACACCCCGGCGTGCCGCCGAGTTGTCCGAGCGCGCCGTGATCATGCATCCCGGTCCGATGAACCGGGGGGTCGAGATATCCGAGGCGCTCGCCGACTCGCCTCGCTCGCTGGTCACCGACCAGGTGGCCAACGGCGTGGCCGTGCGCATGGCCGTGTTGTACCTGTTGCTCGGACCCGGGCGCGAAGCCCTGGGCGAGGAGCTGAGCGGAGCGAGGGAGTCCACATGAATCCGCCACGAACGATTGCACTGCGCGGGGGTCGGATAGTCGACGCCACCGGTGAGCGCAGCGGCGACGTGTTGCTCGAGGACGGCGAGATCGTCCAGGTCGGCCCCGACCTGTCCGGGGACGAGACCCTGGATGCCTCCGGTGCGATCGTGGCACCGGGCTTCGTGGACCTCCATGCCCACCTGCGCCAGCCGGGCAAGGAGGAGGCCGAGACGATCGAGAGCGGATCGAGGGCCGCCGCCCTGGGCGGCTACACGGCGGTGCTCGCCATGCCCAACACGACCCCGCCCATCGACACCGCAGCAGTTGTCCGCGAGGTGCTCGAGCTGGGCCGTGGCTCCCTGGTCGACGTCCACACCTCTGGTGCCATCACCGTGGGAAGGGCGGGCGAGCAACTCGCCCCCATGGCGGAGATGGCGAGCCTGGGGGTGCGGGTGTTCACCGACGACGGGACCGGTGTCCAGGACGACCGCCTCATGCGCCGTGCACTGGAGTACGCCTCGGGCCTCGGGGTCACGCTGGCCCAGCACTGCGAGGTGACCTCCCTGAGCGAGGGCACCTGCATGCACGAGGGATACTGGTCCTCCAAGCTCGGGCTTCCGGGGCAGCCGGCGGAGGCAGAGGAGCTGATGGTGATGCGCGACATCGCCCTCGCCCGGATGACAGGGGCCAGGATCCACTTCCAGCACCTCTCCACCGCAGGATCGGTGGCGATGGTGCAGGGGGCACGCAGCGCGGGGCTCCAGGTCACCTCGGAGGCCGCTCCACACCACTTCACGCTCACCGACGAGTGCTGTGCCGACTACGACCCGACGTTCAAGGTGCACCCTCCGCTGCGCACGACCGAGGACGTGGCCGCGATATGCAGCGGCCTGGCGGAAGGCTGGATCGACGCCATCGCGACCGACCATGCACCCCACACCCCCGAGAGCAAGGAACTGCCCTTCGACCAGGCCCCGCCCGGCATGCTGGGCCTCGAGTACGCCCTCGCGCTGGCCTTCACCGAGCTCGTGGACGGCGGACACATGTCGGAAACGGAGGTGATCGCTGCGATGTCGTGGAAACCCGCGGCCATCGGCGGTTTCGAGTCGCACGGCCGGCCCGTGAGCGAGGGGGAGCCCGCCAACCTGGTCGTGGTGGACCCTTCGCAGCGCTGGCGGATCGACGCCGGCGGCGGGGCCTCACGCTCGCGCAACGTGCCCTACGTCGGGCGCGAGGTGCGCGGGAAGGTCCGCCACACGATCGTCGGAGGTCGGCCGGTGGTCATCAACGGCGAGGCACAGCAGTGAACGGGCACACCAGCGGACGGGACATGCGAATGAACGAGGCACGCAGATGAACGGTGCGACCACCGACGACGTGGTTCCTGCAGCGATCCTGCTCGCGGACGGGACGCTCTTCGAGGGCGAGGCGATCGGGGTGTACCCGGCCGACGGGATCGCACGCGGCGAGTTCGTGTTCAACACGGTGCTCTCGGGCTACCAGGAGGTGATCTCCGATCCCTCCTACGCGGGTCAGGTGATCACCTTCACCTACCCCCACATCGGCAACTACGGAGTGAACGCCCTCGACGAGGAGTCGAGGCACCCGCACTGCAGCGGTGTGGTCGTGCGGAACCTCGCCAGGCGCGCGTCCAACCACCGCAGCTCGGGGAACCTGGGAACCTGGCTGGCCGACCACGGCATACCGGGCGTTGCCGGGATCGACACGCGACGCCTCACCCGACACATCCGTGACCACGGTGCGGTCCCGGGTGTGTTCGGAACGGCGCCCGTCGAGGAGCTCAGGGCCGCCCTCGGCTCCGCCAGGCCCACCGACGGGATCGACCTGGTGGCCGGGGTGACCGACCCCGAGGGCCGGACGGTACCGGCCACCGGCGGGGCGACACGTCGGATCGTCGCACTGGACCTCGGGATCAAGTCCACGATGGTCCGGGAGCTGGCGAGGCTCGGAACCGTGGAGGTCGTGCCCGCGGGCACCACCGCGTCCGAGGTGCTGGCCCGTGAGCCCGACGGTGTGTTCGTGTCCAACGGCCCGGGCGACCCGGCGGCGGTGCAGGGCGTCGCCTCGGAACTGGGCGCACTGCTCGGCGAGGTGCCGGTGTTCGGGATCTGCATGGGCCACCAGATGCTGGCGGCCGCCCTCGGGGCCCGGACCTACAAGTTGCCCTTCGGCCACCACGGAGGCAACCACCCGGTGCAGGACCTGGGCACCGGAAAGGTCGAGATCACCAGCCAGAACCACAACTACTGCGTCGACCCGGAGACCCTCACCGGTGCCGAGGTCACCCACGTGAACCTGAACGACGGGACCCTAGAGGGATTCCGTTGCACCGAGGTGCCGGCCTTCGCCGTCCAGTACCATCCCGAGGCAGGGCCCGGTCCGCACGACAGCCGCTACCTCTTCGAGCGGTTCGCGGACCTGATGGACGAGCGGGGGCGGCGGTGAACCGGCCCGGGGCCTCAGTGCTCGAGGTGCTCCGCCACGACGTCGGCCTCCTCGGTGAGGTGTTCCTCGATCCCGTCGGCGATCGCCTCCTCGACGCGGTGGCCGAGCAGCGGGATCCGGACCTTCAACTCGCCGGTCACGCGGCGCACCGCCTCGTCACCCTCGGAGGTGACCGCCACTTCCGCGGACGCCCTTATGAGGGCAGCGGCCTGGGCCGGATCGAACGCGACCTCGGCCCGGTTGCTCCTCAGGTCCCAGCGCGTGTCCTCGACCCACGCGACGTTGTCGGGGTCGATGAACCTGGAGGCCTCGCGGGGGAGATCCACCGCGAGGCGCCAGCGCAGGCGCGTGCGTGCGGACAGCTCGTCGCGGGTGACCTCTATCACCTCGGGCGCACCGGTGCGTCCGAAGCTGCTCACCCCGTTCCAGAACGACTCGTCGGTGTAGAGGCCGACCACGTCACCGACCGAGGCGGACCACCGTTGTTCGAAACCGAATCGCATCTCCAGAGCGTGTCACACGCGGACCGGGAGGTCATCCATGCCGCGTCGTGACGACATCGAGTCGATCCTGATACTGGGTTCCGGTCCGATCGTGATCGGCCAGGCCTGCGAGTTCGACTACTCGGGTACCCAGGCGTGCCGTGTGCTGCGCGAGGAGGGCTACCGCGTGGTGCTGGCGAACTCGAACCCGGCCACGATCATGACCGACCCCGGCTTCGCCGACGCCACCTACGTGGAACCGCTCGTGCCGGGCGTGATCGAGAGCATCCTCGATGTCGAGAAGCCCGACGCGGTGCTGCCCACCCTCGGCGGGCAGACGGCGCTGAACCTGGCGATGGAGCTGCACAACTCCGGTGCACTCGAGGAGCGCGGGATCGAGTTGATCGGTGCGCGCTCCAACGCGATAGCCACCGCGGAGGACCGGGCCCTGTTCTCCGAGGCGATGGAGGAGATCGGCCTGGGAACCCCGAGATCCGGGATCGCCCATTCGATGGACGAGGCCCGGGCCGTGATCGGCGAGATCGGCCTGCCGGTGGTCATCCGGCCCGCCTACATACTGGGGGGCAAGGGAACGGGAATCGCCTCGACGGTCGAGGAGTTCGAGGCCGTGGTGCGAAACGGGCTCGAGGCCAGCCCGATCAGCGAGGTGCTGATCGAGGAGTCGATCGCCGGTTGGAAGGAGTACGAACTCGAGGTCATGAGGGACCACGCCGACAACTGCGTGGTCATCTGCTCGATCGAGAACGTGGACCCGATGGGTGTGCACACCGGCGACTCCATAACCGTCGCCCCTGCGCAGACCCTCAGTGACGTGGAGTACCAGGAGATGCGCGACGCGGCCTTCGCGGTGCTGCGCAGGGTCGGTGTGGAGACCGGGGGCTCCAACGTCCAGTTCGCGGTCGACCCGGCCGACGGCCGCCAGGTCGTGATCGAGATGAACCCGCGCGTGAGTCGTTCGTCGGCACTCGCCTCGAAGGCGACCGGGTTCCCCATCGCGAAGATCGCGGCGAAGCTCGCGGTCGGCTACACCCTCGAGGAGATCCCCAACGACATCACCCGGGAGACACCGGCCAGCTTCGAGCCGGTCATCGACTACGTGGTGACCAAGGTCCCGCGGTGGGCCTTCGAGAAGCTCCCGGGATCGACCGGTGAACTCGGTACCCAGATGCAGTCGGTGGGCGAGGCAATGGCGATCGGGCGCACCTTCCCGGAGTCGCTGCAGAAGGCGCTTCGGTCGCTCGAGAACGGGCGCGCGGGGCTCAACTGCGACCCCGGGGAATCCGCGTTCGATGCGGTCCCCACCCCGGAGTTGCTGGAACGCTCGGCCAAGGGCACTCCCGAGCGCATATACGAGGTCGAGTCGCTGCTGCGCAGGGGGGTGTCGATCGAGGAGGTCCACGATGCCTCACGGATCGACCCCTGGTTCCTGGACGAGATCCTCGCGATCATCGAGGAACGCCGCGCCCTGGCCGCCCGGGGCAAGGGCCGGTTGGCCCTCGAGGCCATGGACCCGCGACTGTGGCGGCGGGCCAAGCGCCTCGGTTTCTCCGACGCACAGCTCAGCCACCTGTGGGAGATCCCCGAGCGGGAGGTGCGCGCCGCCCGTGGCACCGCGGGCGTCCTGCCCACCTACAAGACCGTCGACACCTGCGCAGCGGAGTTCGCCGCCGAGACGCCGTACCACTACGGCACCTGGGAGGACACCACCGAGGTGGCGGCCTCCGGGCGCCGCAAGGTGGTGATACTCGGTTCCGGTCCGAACCGCATAGGTCAGGGCATCGAGTTCGACTACTGCTGTGTCCACGCCTGCTTCGCCCTCGGCGAGGCCGGCTACGAGACCGTGATGGTCAACTGCAACCCCGAGACGGTCTCCACCGACTACGACACCTCCGACAGGCTCTACTTCGAGCCGCTCACCGAGGAGGACGTCCTCGGGGTCATCGAGTCCGAACGGCGCTCGGCGGCCGAGGGCGGGGGCAGCCTCGCCGGGGTGATCGTCTCCCTCGGCGGGCAGACGCCACTCAAGCTGGCCGACGCCCTGCCCCCGGAGCTGGTGCTGGGCACCCCGCCGCGGAGCATCGATGCCGCCGAGGACCGGGACCTCTGGGGCTCCCTGTGCGCGAGGCTCGAGATCCCCCAGCCGGCCGGTGGCACCGCCACGACCCTCGAGGAGGCCATGCAGGTCGTGGAACGGATCGGCTTCCCGGCCCTGGTGCGTCCCTCGTACGTCCTCGGTGGACGAGCCATGGAGATCGTCTACGGCAACGAGGACCTGGAACGCGCATGGGCGGCGATCGCAGCCGAGGGTTCGCTGGGCCGGGAGGGCGGGCTGTCCGCCACTCGGCCGGTGCTCATCGACCGCTTCCTCGAGGACGCCACCGAGGTGGACGTCGATGCCATCAGGGACTCCACCGGAGAGGTGCTGATCGGCGGGGTCATGGAGCACGTGGAGGAAGCCGGTGTGCACTCCGGGGACTCGGCGTGCGTCACCCCGCCGGTGGGCCTCTCCGATGCCACGGTCGCCGTCCTGGAGGACTACACGCGCCGGATCGCCCGGGAGCTGGACGTCTGTGGCCTCATCAACGTCCAGTTCGCGGTGAAGAAGCAGCAGCTCGAGGGGCCTGAGCCCGACGGTGCTACCGGGCAGGTGTTCGTGATCGAGGCGAACCCCAGGGCCAGCCGGACCGTGCCCTTCATCGCCAAGGCCACCGGTGTGCCGCTCGCGAAGGTGGCGGCCCGGGTCATGTGCGGCGCCACGCTCGCGGACCTGCGCTCCGAGGGAGTGCTCGAACCGCCCATCCGTGACGGGCACGTCGCGGTCAAGGAGGCGGTGCTCCCGTGGAACCGCTTCCCCGACGTGGACGCTCTGCTCGGTCCCGAGATGCGCTCCACCGGTGAGGTCATGGGGATCGACTCCACGATGGCCATGGCGTTCCTCAAGTCGCAGCTCGCCGCCGGTGACGACCTGCCCAGGGAAGGGACGGTGTTCTTCTCACTGGCGGACCGGGACAAGGCGACCGGGGCACTCGCAGCGCAGGTGCTGGTGGATCTGGGCTTCCGCATCGTCGCCACCTCGGGTACCGCCCGGTTCCTGGGCGCCGAGGGGATCGAGGTCGACCAGGTGGTGGCCAAGGTGACCCCGGGTGCGGGTGGTGATGACGGTGCCGACGGAGTCGAGTTGATCTCCTCGGGGGCGGTGCAGATGGTCGTGAACAGTCCCCGCGGCAGGGGTCCCAGGGCGGATGGGGCGCACCTGCGGCGGGCGGCGGGATCAGCAGGAGTGCCGCTGTTGACCACGGCCTCGGCGGCCCTCGCCGCAGCGAGGGGACTGGTCGAGGCGACCAAGGGCGAGATGTCGGTGCGATCCCTGCAGGACTGGCACGCCAGGTCCCGCGGTCCGCTCGGGGCGGATCGGAGCTGATGGGACGCTCCAGCACCCCTCGTGCCGCCGGCACCGAGGGGGTGGCGGTCGACCCGGCGGTGCGGGTGGGGTCGGTCTCGCTGTCCAACGCGGTCATGACCGCCTCGGGAACCTCGGGGCATGGCGACGAGCTCGGTCGCTACCTCGACCTGGGTGCCCTGGGGGCGGTCGTGGTGAAGTCGATGATGGCCGAGCCCTGGCCGGGCAATCCCGCCCCGCGGCTGGCACCGGTCCCTGCGGGAATGCTCAACAGCGTCGGACTGCAGGGCGATGGCATCGGACACTGGCTCGACCGGGAGCTGCCGGATCTCCGCGCTGCGGGAGCAACGGTCGTGGCCAGCATCTGGGGGCGCCACGTGCAGGACTACGAACGCGCTGCCGGGGCCCTGCAGGGGGCGGATCCAGCGGTGGTCGCGGTCGAGGTGAACCTGTCGTGTCCGAACCTGGACGGCGGCAAGCACCTCTTCGCCCACGATCCGCGGGCCGCGGCCGAGGTGGTGGAGGCCTGCGGGGCCGCCGGCCTTCCGAGGTGGGCCAAGCTCTCGGCCAACACCGACCGGGTCGTGGAGGTGGCCGCGTCGGTGGCGGAGGCCGGTGCCGAGGCGGTCACGCTCGTGAACACGCTGTTGGGCATGGTGATCGATCCGGACCGGGCGGCCCCGGTGCTCGGATCGGGGCCCGCGGGTGGGGGGCTGTCGGGTCCGGCCATCCACCCGGTCGCGGTGCGGACCGTGTTCGACGTGCACGCCGCGCTGCCCGGGCTCCCGATCGTGGGTGTGGGAGGCATCGTGGATGCACGAGGTGCAGTGGAAATGATCATGGCGGGCGCGGATGCGGTACAGGTCGGTACTGCCAGCTTCGCCGAGCCCCGCACCGCGGACATGGTTCGGACCGGTCTGGAACACTGGTGCTCGACCCACGGCGTGCGTGCCGTGGCGGAACTGAAGGGATGCGCTCATGGGTGATGTGGAGCCGACGAAGGTCGGTGAGGCCGTACCGGACTCCGTGCGTTCCCGACTCGCGCTGGCCCTCGACCTGGACGACCTGGTCGAGGCACACCGCACTGCGGCGGACCTCCGCGAGTGGTTCGGTGTCGCGAAGATCGGCCTCGAGCTCTTCTGCGCCGCAGGACCCGATGCGGTCGGAGCCATGCGCGACCTCGGCTACCAGGTCTTCCTCGACCTCAAGCTGTTCGACATCCCCACCCAGGTCGGTCGCTCGACCCGGGTGCTGGGTGCGCTCGGGGTGGAGTACCTCACCCTGCATGCCCGTGGTGGGATCGACATGTTGAAGGCAGGAGTGGAAGGGCTCAACGAGGGCGCCGCCGGTGCGGGCCTGCCGCAGCCCACGGCTCTCGCGGTGACGGTACTGACGAGCGATGACGCGGCACCGGCACACATCGTGCCGAACCGGGTCCGCGACGCGGTGGAGGGAGGCTGTGGTGGGTTGGTCCTGGCCGCAGGCGACCTCCAGACGGCGAGGGAGCTCGCCCCTCGCCTGCGCCGGGTGGTGCCGGGCATCCGTCTGGCCGGCTCGGAGTCCCACGACCAGGCACGAGCGGCCACACCCCAGGAGGCCGCCGCCAACGGAGCGGACCTGCTGGTGGTGGGGCGCACCGTGACCGCCGCGGCCGATCCGCGGGCTGCGGCGGCAGCCGTGGCCGCGGCCATCTAGGTCGACGGTGCGCACCCCGGGCGACCAAGCCGCACCGGTGGACGCCGGACGTGATCGTGCAGTCGCCTGGGTGCGCGCCCTGGTCAGCACGCGCGAGGAGGTCTGCCGGGCGCTCTCGGAAGGGGACCTGGAGCTGGCGGAGGTGTTGGACGACCGGGCGACCCCCGAGCTGGCCGAGGTCCACGTGCTGGCCATACTCGAGTCGCTCCCGGGTGCATCCAAGGTGGCGACGCGTCGGGCCCTCGATGCCTGTGGAATCGCGCACCGGACCCGTCTGGGGGACCTGGACGAGCACGGGATCCGCCGGATCCAGGCGGCGTTCCCGACGAGCCGGAGCACGGGAGGTGTGGGACAGTGAGCCCGGCGGATGCGCGCAGGGCGATGCAGGACGCGCTCGGGCCCGGGTCACTGGTCGTGGTGGTCTCGGGTCCCGGAGGGGTCGGCAAGGGCACGATCGTGGAGCGGCTCGTCGCAGCGGACCCGCGGTTGCACCTGAACCGTTCATGGACCACCCGGGCCCGTCGCCCGGGTGAGGCCGAGGATGCCTACGTGTTCGCATCGCGTGAGGAGTTCCTCGAACACGCCCGTTCGGGCGGGTTCATCGAGTGGGTGGAGTTCCTCGACTACATGCAGGGCAGCCCCGTGCCCCGGGTGCCACCGGGAGACGATGTGCTGTTCGAGGTCGACGTCGAGGGCGGTGCCGCCCTGGCGGAACTCGTGAGCGATCCCCTGCTCGTGTTCATCGACGCGCCCAGCAGGGAGGTCCAGGCCGAGCGGATGCGGCGCCGTGGCGACCCGGAGGAGAAGGTCGGCCGGCGTCTGGCACATGCCCAACAGGAGGTCGACGCAGCGTCGGGGTTGCCCTACGTGACGGTGGTGAACGACGACCTGGACCGGGCGGTGGGAGAGGTGGCCGACCTCATCGCCCGGGCACGTGAGGCCCGCGCGGCGGGTGTCGATGCGCCCGGGGGCACCGCGCCCGAGTCGGGTGGCGGTTGATCGGGAGCGGCGCGACCCGCTGTATAGTGGGGACGTTCCCGATGCAACGGGCCGCGCCGACGCGGTCCGACGAGGTGGCCGAGTGGTGCTGGAATCTACCGAGACGATGATGAACCCGGGGATCGAGGAGCTCCTCGACCGCGCGGGTTCGAAGTTCGCGCTCGTGGCTGTTGCCTCGAGGCGCGCACGAGGGATCAACACCTACTACTCGCAGCTCGGAGCTGCGCTGTCCCATGGTGTGGTGCCACCCCAGGTGACCTCGACGGCACACAAGCCGTTGTCGATCGCCTTCGAGGAGATCGCTGCGGACAAGATCGTGGGCGTTGGCGGAGCCACCGGGAACCCGATCCCCGAGGAACTCCTCCCCTCGGAGCCCGAGGAGGGCTCCGACCAGGTGGCTTCCGAAGGGGTAGAGACTCCCGAACAGGACTGACCAGGCGATGTCGGCACTCAGGGGCCGGCGCGTGGTTCTCGGCGTGTGCGGCGGCATCGCCGCGTACAAGGCCGTGCAGGTCTGCCGCCTGATGGTCGCGGCCGGCGCGCACGTCTCGGTGGTCATGACCGATGCCGCGACGAACTTCGTGGGCGAGTCGACCTTCGACGCACTCGCCTCGGAGCCCGTGCGGCGCTCCTTGTTCGACCACTCCAGTGCCCCGATCTCACACACCCAGCTCGGCCAGAACGCCGACCTGGTGGTCGTGGCCCCCGCCACGGCCAAGCTCCTCTCGGCCTACGCGAACGGGTTCTCCCACGACCTTCTCACCAACGTCCTGCTGGCGACCACCGCTCCCGTACTTCTCTGCCCGGCCATGCACACCGAGATGTGGCAGCACCCGGCCGTGCTCGACAACGTGGCGGTCCTCCGGTCGCGTGGGGTGCACCTCCGCGGTCCCGCGACCGGACCACTCGCCGGGGGTGACGAGGGCCCGGGCCGGTTGGTGGAGCCGGAGGAGGTGGTTGCTGCGGCCGAGGAGGTCCTGGCCGGGAGCACCGGGAGCGGAGACCTCGCCGGACTGAGGGTCCTGGTCACCGCAGGTGGTACCCGCGAGCCGATCGACCCCGTGCGCTTCCTGGGCAACCGCTCGTCGGGCAAGCAGGGTCACGCACTGGCGCGCCGGGCGCGTGACCGGGGTGCCGAGGTGGTGCTCGTGTCGACGGCCACCTTCGCCCCGGAACAGGGCATCGAGGTCGTCCCCGTGGACACCGCGTCGCAGATGCACGCCGCGGTGATGGAACACAGCCCGGGGTGCGACGTGGTCCTGATGGCGGCCGCGGTGGCCGACTTCACACCCGTGGCGGTCGCGGACCACAAGCTGAAGAAGCGCGATGGGGTACCGGCCATCGAACTCGAGCCCACCGTGGACATACTCGGCTCCCTCGGGGAGTGCCGCCAGCCGCAACAGACGCTCGTCGGGTTCGCGGCCGAGACGGCCGACGTCCTCGACAACGCCGAGGCGAAGCGGGTTTCGAAGGGGGTCGACCTCCTGGTGGCCAATGACGTCTCCGCCGAGGGAGTGGGCTTCGAGCACGACACCAACGAGGTCGTCATACTCGCCCCCGATGCCCGGACTCGGGTGCCGCTCGCCGACAAGGCTACGGTTGCGGACGCTGTTCTGGATGCCGTGCTGGACCAGCGTGCCCGGCGGGGCGTCGATCACAGCGAGGAACGGAGTTAGCGAACATGACCAACTGGACCTTCACCTCCGAGTCGGTGACAGAGGGGCATCCCGACAAGATGGCCGACCGCATCTCGGACTCGATCCTGGATGCGTTGCTCGAGGAGGATCCCCGCTCGCGGGTGGCCTGCGAGACGCTGGTCACCACCGGCATGGCGGTCATCGCCGGTGAGATCTCCACTTCGGGCTACGTGGAGATCCCCAAGATCGTCAGGCAGGCCATCTGCGAGATCGGCTACGACCGCGAGGCGTTCGGCTACGACGGGAACACCTGCGGGGTGATGGTCTCCCTGGACGAGCAGTCCTCCGACATCGCCCAGGGTGTGGACGACTCCGAGGAGGTCCGCTCGGGTGCCGCCGGCGAGGACGACCAGCTGGACAAGCAGGGTGCCGGCGACCAGGGGATGATGTTCGGCTACGCGTGCACCGAGACCGACGAGCTCATGCCGGCTCCGATACACCTTGCACACCGGATGGCCGAACGTCTCGCCGAGGTGCGCAAGGCCGGCACCGTGCCCTACCTCCGTCCCGACGGGAAGACCCAGGTCACCTTCGAGTACCGCGACGGCAAGCCGGTGGCGCTCAAGGCAGTGCTGATCTCGACCCAGCACAACGACGGGGTCGATCGTGACAGCGAGATCCGCCCCGACCTGATCGAGCACGTGATTCGTCCGGTCATCCCGGAACAGTTCGCGAACGACGACCCGGAGATCTACATCAACCCGACCGGTCGTTTCGTGATCGGAGGTCCGGTTGGCGACGCAGGTCTGACCGGCCGGAAGATCATCGTGGACACCTACGGAGGTGCGGCGCGCCACGGCGGTGGGGCGTTCTCGGGCAAGGACCCCTCGAAGGTGGACCGCTCCGCGGCATATGCCACCCGCTGGGTGGCCAAGAACGTCGTCGCTGCCGGAGCTGCGGAGCGCTGCGAGGTGCAGGTCGCCTACGCGATCGGCATGGCCCACCCGGTCTCGATCCTGGTGGAGACCTTCGGGACCGAACGGGTGGACCCCGCGAAGCTGGACGCAGCGGTGCGTGAGGTGTTCGACCTCCGTCCGGGGGCCATCGTGCGCGACCTCGACCTGCTGCGCCCGATCTACAAGCAGACGTCGGCCTATGGCCACTTCGGCCGCAGCCCCGAGGACGGCGGGTTCACCTGGGAGCGGACCGACCGGGTGGACGAGCTGCGGTCGGCGCTCGGGTTGTGATGTCCGGTCCGGCGACCCGGGGTCGCCGGACGGATCCACCGGGCCCGGTTGGCGGAACCATCGCGTGACGCTCTTCGGCGACGAGGTGGGCCGGCCCGTCGAGCCTCCCGTGGAGACGTCGACAGCCGCTGCACGCAGCGTCGGGGGCCGCGTCGTGGCGGTCCTGCCTGACGTGCCGGCGTTGGACAGGGTTCTGCACTACCTGCTGCCCGACGGCATGGAGGCCACCGTCGGCAGTGTCGTGAGGGTTCCGCTGCACGGCAGGCGCGTGCGTGGGTGGATCCTCGCCATGGACGTCGACGCGGACCCCGGGTTGGAGCTGCGCGAGGTGACGCGGGTGAGCGGCCTCGCGCTGGACCACGAGTCGATCCAACTGGCCCGCTGGGTGGCGTGGCGCTGGGTCTCGCGGCTCGCAACCGTGCTGAGGAACGCAACACCTGACCGGGTCGTGCGCGCCCCCTCGGGGGTACGGGCACGCCGGGCGGACCCAACGGCGCTGCCCGCGGGGTCGGGTGCGCTCCACCGGGCTGCACTGGATGCACTCTCAGCCGGGGTGCACCCGTCGCTGCTGCAGGTCGAACCCACTGCGGACCCGGCGCCGGTTGCACTGGCCGCGGCCTCGCTCGGCCAGGCACTCGTCGTGGTGCCCTCCGCCTCCGAGGCGGCGAGGATCACCTCGTTGCTCGGCCGGGGGGGAGCGACCGCAGCGCGCTGGCCCGGTGCCACCGGAGCCGCGTTGGCGGGCCACAGCATCGTCGGGGGGCACGGTGCGGTGCTCGCCCCGATGCCCGAACTGGCGGCGGTGGTGGTCCTCGACGAACACGACCCGCGACTGCAGAACGAGTCGTCGCCCACCTGGCACGCCAGGGAGGTGGCGATCGAACGGGCCCGGCGGCGCCGGGTACCCGTCCTGCTGGTGTCACCGATGCCCTCCCTCGAGGCCCGGGGCGCCTGCGGGGAGCCACGGCGCGCGGTGCCGTCCTCCGGCAGCGCCCGGGCGGGTTGGGCACGCACCGAGGTGCTGGACCGCCGCGACGCCGATCCCCGTGAAGGGCTCTTCTCGCAGCGCTTCGTGGATGCCGCCCGTTCGGAGCTGTCCGCCGGCAGACACGTGGTGTGCGTGCTCAACCGCACCGGTCGGGCACGCCTGCTGGCCTGCCGGTCGTGCGGGTTGGTGGCCGCGTGCGAGGCGTGTGGCGCAGCGGTCCGGGTGCTCGAGGAGGACGTGCTGAGCTGCCCCCGTTGTGGGCAGAGTCGCCCCCGGGTCTGCCTGGGATGCGGCGGACACGCCATGAAGGTGCTGCGACCCGGGGTGACCCGCGCCCGTGAGGACCTGGAGGCGCTCCTGCGGGAACCGGTTGGTCTCCTGACGGCATCCGAGGAGGACCTGCGGGGCCAGCGGGTGCTGATCGGTACCGAAGCAGTGCTGAACCGTCACCCGGACTCCCTCGGTGCCCCGGTCGGGCTCGTGTGCATGCTCGAGTTCGACCAGGAGCTCCTGGCACCCAGGTACCGCGCCGGTGAGGATGCCCTGTGGATGCTGGTGCGTGCCTCCAGGCTCGTGCACGGCCGTGGTGGTCGGATCCTGGTGCAGACGCGCCAGCCCGACCACGAGGTGCTCGACGCCGCGGTCCACGCGGACCCGGCTCGCATCCTCGACAGGGAACGCTCGAGGCGCGAGCTGCTGGGGTTGCCCCCTGCGGCCGCGGTGGCGGCTGTGGGTGGCGAGGCGGCCGAGGAGTGGATCTCACGGCTGGGTCACCCCGCGGGGGTGGAGCTGCAGGGGCCGAGGGCCGGTTGGTGGCTCGTTCGGGCCGCATCCCACGAGCACCTCGCCGCCGCAGCGGGGGCGGTGGAACGACCGCCCGGGCGCCTGCGCCTGCGGGTCGACCCGATGGCGCTGCCGGGTTGAGCCCGCTGCGCTCACTCCGGTGTGAAGTCTCCCGTGACCTCGAGGACGCGGTAGCCGCGTCTGGAGCACAGGCGGCGCACGGTGCAGCCGCGTCGTCGGAGCCAGCCCGCCAGCGAGTCCGACCCGAGGTGCTTCTGGACCACCAGCCACGCCGCACCGCCCGGCTCGAGTCGCCGGAGCCAGTACCCCAGGATGTCGTGCAGGGCGGGCTTGCCGACCCGGATGGGTGGGTTCGAGATGATCGCTGCCACGGTGGCCCCGTCGGGTACCCCGCCGGGGGCGACCACACGCACCCGCGATGCCACACCGGCGCTCTCGGCGTTCGCGGTGCACAGGGCGCGTGCCCGCTCGTTGGGTTCGACCGCCCACACGACGCGGTCCGGGTTGCGCAGGGCGGCAACGACCGCGATCGGGCCGTACCCGGCGCCCACGTCGACGATGTCGCCGGGTGTGACCGGCCGCGCCCCGGGACCCTCGAGCCGGTCCAACAGGAGTTGCGTTCCGGGGTCGATCCGCCCCGGCGAGAAGACGCCACTGTCGGTCACCATCTCGAGTCGCAGGTCCGGCAGGACGAGCTCGACGGTGCGCGGCCTGTGGGTCGACGAGGGCGACTCATCGAAGTAGTGCGCCCCGGCTCCGGGTTCACCGTGGGATGCACCACGGGGGTGCGGTTCCTGGGACACGCGTGCAACGGTACCCTTGGGGCCGTGTCCACGAGGCAGACGATACGAATAGCCGGTGACCCGGTGCTCCGACGCAGGGCCGAGGAGGTCAGCGACATCGACTCGGACCTGGTCGAACTCGCACAGGACATGTTCACCACCATGTACGACGCGCCCGGGCTGGGCCTCGCCGCGCCGCAGGTCGGGGTGGGGCAGCGGTTCTTCGTCTACGACCTCGGTGACGATGCCGGCCCACAGGTGCTGGTGAACCCGGAGATCACCGGTTCCCATGACGAGTGGACGTTCCAGGAGGGTTGCCTGTCGGTTCCGGGTCAGCACTTCGAGGTGGTGCGTCCCAAGCAGATCGGCGTGAAGGGAAGGGACCTCCACGGCAACGAGGTCGAGTTCGAGGCCGACGAGCTCCTGGCGCGCCTGATCCAGCACGAACTCGACCATCTCGACGGGATCCTCGTGCTCGACCACCTCGACGAGGACACACGCCGGGAGGCCAAGCGGGCCCTGCGCCGGATGCAGATGGGCGAGGTGGTCGAACCGGACCCCGCCCCGAAGGGCATCCGCCGCCTGTTCAACTGAGGCGCATCGGGGATGCGGCTCGTCTACATGGGATCACCCGAGTCGGCCCTGTCGCCGTTGCAGGCGCTGGTGGACGCCGGACACGACGTGGCCCTGGTGGTCACCAATCCACCCCGCCGGCGCGGACGGCGGTCCGCTCCGACCCCCACCCCCGTGGGGGCCGCCGCGGCCTCGCTGGGCATCGAGGTTTCGCACGATCCCGCCGATGCCGCACGAGCCGGCGCCGACCTCGGTGTGGTGGTGGCCTTCGGGCGGATCCTCTCGGCCGACCTGCTCCGGTCGTTGCGCATGGTGAACCTGCACTTCTCGTTGCTGCCGCGCTGGCGGGGTGCGGCACCGGTGGAGCGGGCGATACTCGCCGGCGACGATCGCACCGGTGTGTGCGTCATGGAGGTCGAGGAGGGTCTCGACACCGGGGGAGTGTTCGACTGTGCGGAGATGGAGCTGGGTGCGGACTCGACCGCAGCAGGGGTGACACGTCGCCTCTCGGAGCTGGGGGCCGAGCTGCTGGTGCGGGTTCTGGCCGAACCGCTCGGCCAGCCGACACCGCAGGCCGAGGAAGGCGTGACCTACGCCGAGAAGATCTCCACGGGAGAGCTGCGACTCGACTGGGACGGCTCCGCTGAGCAGGCCTCGCGCACCGTGCGCGTGGGTGGAGCCTGGACCACCCTGGCGGGCCGGCGCCTCAAGGTCCTGGAGGCCGAGGTGTTCGACGGCGCCGAACCGGGGGAGTCGGGCCACCCACCAGGCGAGATCGTCGGCGACCTGGTGGCGTGCGCCCCGGGGTGGCTCAGGCTCCTGCGGGTCCAGCCCGAGGGGCGCGCCGCGATGGATGCCGCGGCGTTCCTCAACGGCGCCCGGCTCGATGCCGGCACCCGGGCCGGTACATGACCGGCGCCCCCGAGGGGGTCGGTGCGCGGCGGACCGCGCTCGAGGTGCTCTCGCGCGTGATCGACCAGGGTGCGTACGCGAACATCGCGCTTCCGGCGGTGCTCGCCCGCTCGGAGCTCGATGAGCGCGACCGGGCGCTCGTCACGGACCTGGTCTATGGAACAGTCCGCATGCGCCGCGCGTGCGAGTTCCTGGTCGACCGCTTCCTGACGCGCCGGCCACCCCCGGCGGGCCGCGCAGCGCTGCTGCTCGGGGCCTACCAGGTCGCCTACCGCGACGACATCCCCGCCTATGCGGCGGTGTCCAGCACCGTCGGCGCCACCCCGAAGCGCTTCAGGTCGTTGGTCAACGCCGTGCTGCGCAAGGTCGCCGGTGCCCCACTCGAGTTCCCGGACGCCGCCACGGAACTGTCATATCCGGACTGGCTCGTGGAGTTGATGGTCGCCGATCACGGGAAGGAAGCCGCGCTGGCTGCGCTGGCAGCGATGAACGAACCCGCGGCCACCCACGTCCGCGCTGACGGCTACGTGCAGGACCTGGCATCCCAGTGGGTTGCGGAGCACTTCGCCTCGGCGCTCGATCCGACCGTCGGGTCGCGCGTGGTCGAGCTGTGTGCGGCGCCGGGTGGGAAGGCCACCGCGATAGCGTCGAAGGGTTCCTGGGTGGCAGCGCTGGACCTGCGCGACTCCCGGGTGGAACTGCTGCGTTCCAACATCGCCGCACTCGGCACGTCCGAGGTGGCTGCGGTGCGGGGTGATGCACTGCGCGTCCCCTTCGCCGCCGGTTCGGTGGATGGCGTCCTGCTCGACGCTCCCTGCTCGGGCCTGGGGGTGCTCCGGCGCCGTCCCGATGCACGTTGGCGCCTCGAGGAGGCCGCCCCGGGCCGCCTCGCAGCGCTCCAACGGTCGATGGTGGACGCCGCGGTGGGCCTGGTGCGCGACGGTGGCGTGCTCACCTACAGCGTGTGCACGCTCTCCGCGGTCGAGACCCTGGGGATCGACGAACACCTGGCGACCACCCACCCGCACCTGCGACCGCTCGAACCACCGGGTGCACCATGGATCCCCTGGGGCAGGGGAGCCCTGTTGATGCCGGATGCCCGGGGCAGCGACGGCATGGCGCTGTTCTCCTACCGGGCGGGCGGCGGGGCCGGTGGGCCGGTTGGGTAGGATCGCGGAGCGCCGAACCGGGGGAGCCATGCCCGAGCCGAGTCGATCCGAGACCGAACACCACGACCATCCGCGCGCCGCAGTTCCACTGACCGCCAAGGTCCTCACCGTCTCCGACGGCGTGGCCGCCGGGGTGCGCGAGGACCGCGGCGGTGCGGCCGTGCACTCCCTGCTCTCCGAGAACGGGTTCGACGTCATCGAGCAGCGAGTCATCCCGGACGGGGTCAACGAGGTGGCCAACGCGCTCACCTACATGGCCTACGGCTACAACGGGCTCGTCGTGACCACGGGAGGCACCGGTTTCGGGCCCCGCGATGCGACCCCCGAGGCCACCAAGCGGATCCTCGATCGCACCGCGCCCGGACTCGCGGAGGCCATGCGTGCAGCCAATCCGCTCGGTCGCCTCTCGCGCAACATCGCCGGTACCCGGGGGCGGGCGCTGATCATCAACACCCCGGGTTCGCCCAGTGGGGCGGTCGAGATGCTCGAGGCTGTCCTCGACGTCGTGCCGCACGCGATCGAACTCATGGCCGGCCACGACGCGCTCCACCCGACCCACGAGCACTGAACCGCGCGCAGCGGGCCAGCGGCCACCGAGCCGGGGGTCGACCTCGGGGTGCGGGTGAGCCACCAGCCCCGGTGAGCGGGACCTGGTCGAATTCTCTACGAGGGTGCCAGATTCGACCGCACCCTGTCGGGCTTGGTACCCTTGGCGGATGCAAGGGCGCCGGAGCGAGCAGGACGCGGTGGACCGCGAGTCCATGGCCCGCGCCATCGCCGCGGCCGCGCGGGTGCGCTGCGCTACCAGCCCGAACCCCTGGGTCGGGGCAGTGGTCCGCGACTCCGAGGGATCGATCTTCGAGGGAGCCACCGAGCCCCCGGGAGGTGCCCACGCCGAGGTCGTGGCCATCGAGGCAGCGGGTGATGCAGCGCGGGGATCCACCCTCTATGTGACGCTGGAACCCTGCAACCACACGGGCCGTACCGGTCCGTGCACGAGCGCCATCGTCGAGTCGGGCATAGCCAGGGTCGTGATCGGTACCGAGGACCCCGACCCCCAGGTCCGCGGCAGCGGGGTCGCCGCCCTCGAGGATGCCGGCATCGATGTGCAGGTGGGGGTTCAGGAGGAGCACGTCCGCAGCCAACTGACGCCGTACCTCAAGCACCGGCGCACCGGGCGTCCCTGGGTGGTGCTGAAGCTCGCCGCCTCCCTCGACGGGGGCACGGCGGCGCCCAACGGGACCAGCAAGTGGATCACCTCACCCGAGGCCCGCGCCGACGGCCACCGTCTGCGGGCCGAGTCGGACGCGATCGTGGTCGGTGCCGGCACCGTCAGGCGTGACGACCCGTCGCTCACGGTGCGTGACTACCACCCCGAGCTGCCGCGCGGCGCGACGGCCGATCCGAGGCGTGTCGTGCTGGGATCGGTGCCGGCGGACGCCGCGGTGCATCCCTGCACCGAGTACAGCGGTGACCTCGAGACGCTCCTGGACGAACTGGGCAGCGAGGGGGTGCTGCAGCTCCTGGTGGAGGGAGGCGCCGGCGTGGCCGGTGAGTTCCACCGGGCGGGCCTGGTCGACCGCTACGTGATCTACCTGGCACCCGCGCTCTTCGGAGGCGACGACGCGAGGGGGATCTTCTCCGGTCAGGGTGCGTTCGACGTGGAGGACCTCTGGAGGGGACGCTTCTCGTCGGTGGAACGCATCGGCGGGGACCTGCGGGTCGAACTCACCCACGACACCACCACAGGGGAGCGCTGAGTGTTCACCGGTATCGTCGAGGAACTGGGCCAGGTTCTCCACCGTGACGGGGCACGCCTGAGGGTGTCCGCGTCGAGGGTTCTCGAGGACGTCGCGATGGGGGCCTCCATCGCACTGAACGGATGCTGCCTCACCGTCGTCGCCTGGGAGGAACCCGGATCGGCGGGTGCCGCTGGATGGTGGGAGGCCGATGTGAGCGAGGAGACCTTCACCCGTACGAGCCTCGGCTCGCTCCAACCGGGCGACCCGGTGAACCTGGAGCGACCGGTGAAGCTGGAGGACCGCATGGGCGGACACCTCGTGCAGGGACACGTCGATGCCGTGGGTCGGGTGGTGGTTCCCGCGCCGGAGCTGCAGGTGGAGGTGCCCGAATCCCTCGGCCGCTACCTGGTGGAGAAGGGATCGGTGACCCTCGACGGCGTGAGCCTCACCGTCGTGCGCCCCGACCGTGGACGCTTCTCGGTCGCGGTGATACCGCACACGATGGAGGTGACCACCCTGGGCCGCCGGGCCGCCGGGGACCCACTGAACGTGGAGGTCGACGTGATGGCGAAGTACACAGAGACGCTCGTGTCCGCGTACCTCGCGGACCGTGCGGAGACACAGGAGGGCCGCGATGCCGGCTGAAGAATCCACCGGCGAGACCCGCTCCAGGGCATTCGCGAGCATCCCGGATGCGGTCGACGCGATCGCCCGGGGAGAGATCGTGGTGGTCGTGGACGACGAGGACCGTGAGAACGAGGGCGACCTGATCATGGCCGCCGAGGCGGTGACACCCGAGAAGATCGCCTTCTTCGTACGCCACACCTCGGGGGTGATCTGTGCACCCCTGCTCGGGGAACGCCTCGACGAGCTCCAGATCCCCCTCATGGTCACCGACAACACCGAGTCGCACCGCACGGCCTTCACCGCATCGGTCGACTACGTGCACGGAACCACCACCGGCATCTCGGCCGCGGACCGCTCGGCGACCCTCAGGGCGCTGACCGATCCCGCCACGCGTCCCGCCGACCTGGCCCGGCCGGGACACATCTTCCCGCTTCGCTACTCGACCGGAGGAGTTCTGAAGCGGGCGGGTCACACCGAAGCGGCGGTGGACCTCGCGAGGATGGCCGGCATGTACCCCGCAGGGGTGCTGTGCGAGATCGTCAACGACGACGGCACGATGGCACGGGTACCCGACCTGGAGGGATTCTGCGCCGAGCACGGCCTGCTGATGGTGTCGATCGCCCAGCTGATCAAGCACCGTCGCCAGCACGAGAAGCTCGTGAAGCGGATCGCCGAGGCCAGGATCCCGACGCCCTGGGGCGACTTCACCTGCTACGTGTACGAATCCCTGCTCGACGGTGAGCAGCACGTGGCGTTCGTGCGCGGGGCCGTGCAGGGTGAGAGCGACGTGCTCGTGCGGGTCCATTCGGAGTGCCTCACGGGCGACATCTTCCACTCCCTCCGCTGTGACTGCGGCATACAGTTGCACGCGGCGATGGAACGGATCGCGACCGAGGACCTCGGCGCACTGGTGTACCTGCGGGGCCACGAAGGGCGTGGCATCGGACTTGGCCACAAGATCCGTGCCTACGGCCTGCAGGAGGCCGGGCACGACACCGTCGACGCCAACGTCGAACTCGGCCTTCCGGTCGACTCCCGCGAGTACGGGATCGGTGCCCAGATCCTCAACGACCTGGGTATCACCACGATGCGCCTGATGACCAACAATCCGGCCAAGTACGGAGGCCTGGAGGGCTTCGGTCTCGAGATCACGGACCGCGTGGCACTCAAGACCATCCCCAACCCGGAGAACATCGACTACCTGCGGACCAAGCAGCAGCGGTTGGGGCACTTGATCGAGGGGCTCGACGAACCCGCGGAGGGCGGCACCGGTGGGGCCGCGGGTGCCCGGCAGGCAGGAGAACCCGACGATGGCTGAGAACGTGCGAGCAGCGGGAACCGGGGGAGAGACCCCCGACGGGTCGGGCATGAACCTGGGCGTGGTCTGCGGGCGCTTCAACGACCACATCACACAGCGCCTCCTCGAGGGGACCCGGCGCGGAGCAGCCGAGTGTGGCATCGATCCCGCGTCCCTGGTCGTGGAGTGGGTTCCCGGAGCCTTCGAGATCCCGTTCGCGGCACGTGCCATGGCGGGTTCCGGAAGGCTCGACGCCGTGGTGTGCCTGGGGGCGGTGATCCGTGGCGAGACCAGCCACTACGACTTCGTGGCCGGCGAGTGCGCCCGCGGCATCCAGGACGTGCAACTCGACCTGGGTGTGCCGGTGCTCTTCGGCGTGCTCACCACCGAGGACCTCGCACAGGCCGAGGCTCGTTCCGGAGGCCCCGGCGAGCACAACGTGGGCCAGGAGTGCGCCCACACCGCGGTCGAGATGGTCGCGCTGTGCGACCGCTGGAGGCCCTAGGGCCGGTCCCAGGAGCGCGCGGCCGCTGCGAACGAGGCGACGACCGCCAGGGCGGTTGCCGCATTGAGCGAGTCGGCGTCCCCGGACATCGGTATCGCGACCCTGTGGCCGGCCGCAGCCATGGCCTGCTCGGTCAACCCGGGTCCCTCCGCTCCCACCACCAGGGCGACGGGGTCGTCGAGCACACCCTCGTTGGCGGCCCGGTCGACCGCCAGCGCACCCGCCCCGGGTGTCAGTGCCACCGTGGAGAATCCCGCGGCCGCCAACCCGGCCAGGTCTGACACCAGGTCCTGCGAACGTGCGTGGGGCAGCACGGTGGACCATCCGAGTGAGACCCGCACGCACCGGCGGTAGAGGGGATCGGCGCAACCCGGGCCGAGCAGCACCGCGTCGAGTCCCAGGGCGGCTGCCACGCGGAACGCCGCACCCACGTTCTCGAGGTCGCTGAGCCCTTCCAGGACCACGATCCTGCGGTACTGCTCGCGCAGGGAAGCCGGATCGAGGGGCTCGGGACGATCCGCGCTGGCGAGCACACCCCGGTGGACGTCGAATCCGGTCAGCTCCGCCAGCACGCCGCGGTCGGCGACGTAGACCGGGGTGTCGCCGTCCAGGCGGCCGCGGAGGTCGGCCAGGGACGATGCACGCGCGGGCGTCATCAGCACCGAGCGCAGCCGCAGCGGCCCCTCGAGGCAACGTCGCAGGGCGAGGTGGCCCTCCACGACCACGTGGCCGAGGGATGATTCGGGGCGCCGCGGTGCGGCGCTCTCGGTTGCTCCCGTACCCGTGCGCAGGTTCCGGTAGTCCCACAGGCGGGGGTCACCCGGGTCGGTGATCCGTACCGTGTCGGCATCTGCCATGCGGGAACTGTACGAGCCGTGCGGGTCGGTCGGTGTCGCCGCTTGGAGCTGGGGCCCTACTCGGTTGCCGGGGTGCGCCCGGGCTCCGTTAGCCTTCACTGCCGTGCTGAAGCTCGTGCTGCCAAAGGGCTCCCTGGAGTCCGCCACCCTCTCACTGTTCGAGTCGGCCGACCTGCAGGTGAACCGGTCCTCATCGGTGGACTACTCGGCGCGGATCGACGACCCCAGGATCGACAGCGTGCGCATCCTGCGCCCACAGGAGATCCCGACCTATGTCTCGGACGGCCTGTTCGACCTGGGCATCACCGGACGCGACTGGGTGGAGGAGACCGGCTCCGACGTCGTGAGCCTCGGCGAGCTGCGCTACTCCAAGGCCACCTCCAACCCGATCAGGGTCGTGCTCGCGGTGCCCGAGGAGTCGCCCTGGACCACCACCGAGGACCTGCCGGCAGGCGTTCGGGTCTCCACCGAGTACATGGAGCTCACCCGCCGGTACTTCGAGTCACGGGGCGTCGACGCGGACCTGAGGTTGTCCTACGGGGCGACCGAGGCGAAGGTTCCCGACATCGTCGACTGCGTGGTGGACATCACCGAGACCGGCAGGGCACTGCGCGCCGCGGGGCTGCGGATCCTCGACGAGATTCTCGTCAGCTACACCGAACTCGTTGCCAACCGGGACTCCTGGGAGGATCCGGCCAAGCGCCATGCCATGGAGCAGGTGCTGATCCTGCTCTCCGGTGTCCTCGAGGCCCGCGGAAAGGTGCTGGTGAAGCTCAACGTTCCGGCGGAGCGACTCGACAGCGTGATCGGTGTCCTCCCCGCGATGAAGACCCCCACGGTGAACGAGCTCTACGGGTCCGCCGGGTACGCGGTCGAGACGGTGGTGCCGAAGAACGAGATCAACATCCTGATCCCGGCCCTGAGCGACGCGGGCGCCACCGACATACTCGAGATGCCGCTGTCCAAGATCGTCCACTGAGGTCAGCGGTGTCCATCCAGCCGACACAGACCCGGCGGGGCATCGTGACCGCCTTCGACGAGCCGGTGGGTCTGGGCACGGTCACGGAACCCGACGGCTCGGCGCACCCGTTCCACTGCACCGCGGTGGCGGACGGGAGCCGGGACATCGCGCCGGGAACGGCGGTCACCTTCCGGCTGGTGGCGTCCCGGGCGGGCCGGTTCGAGGCCACGGACCTGCTGGCCGAGGACCGCTCCGCGGGTTCCGGCGCTGCCTGAGGGGCACCCGGCCGCTCAGCCGGCAGCGGAGTCCTGGGCGTTCTTGAGCTGCACGAAGAGCATCTGCAACTGTCCGAGCGCCTCCCTGAGGGTCGGCTCGGAGTCGCCGAGGCGGTCCCCGAGCGCATCGAGGACCGCCCGGAACGCCTCGATCACCGTGGCGGCCTCACCGAAGGCGGGAGGGTCGCCCTCGAGGTAGATCGTCGTCAGGTCGAACAGGCGCATCATGTGGTTGGTGAGCATCTCCGATGCAGGAGTTGCCGCCACCTCCCGGCGCACCCGCATCATCTCGGCCAGTTCCGTGCGCAGCTGCTCGAGTTCCTCGGGACCCATCTGGTCGATGTCGAGACCCATCGCCGCCGCGGCGGCACGAAGGGTGTCGCCACTGGGGTCACCCGGTTGGTCAGTTTCGCTCGCGGCGGTGTCCGCAGGTGCTCGGCCTCCGGGGCCCTCGTCGCCCTTGGGTGGCACCTGGTGCTCCCCGTCGGGTGTCCACAATGAACTCATCTGTTGGCTCCTCGGTCCTGTCCGGTCTGGCTCGCGTGCTTCGAGGCTATACGGGCTGGTATCGTGCGGGTTCCAACAGAACAAGCGGGCTCCCGCCCCTCCCGGCCACGAGGTCGGATCGTTGCACCCGATGTGCAACGGCCCGACCCGGATGTGCGTCGGGGTGATGACCGTGAGGTGTGGACCAGTTCCTCGCCCGTGGATGTTGCAGCGGGTGCACGTGCACCCGCTGTTGTCGTTCAGGGCGGCAGTGTCGTCGAGGACAGCAGTGTCCTCCGGGACAGCAGGGGGTGGCGGACGGTCCGGGCAGGGTGCCCGGCCGGAGACCACGGACCCCGGTCCGGGAAAGGAAGCGCTGGTGAGCACACTGGCACCGAGGAGTGATCGGTCATAGCTGCCCGAGCGGAAGAAACGAGGATCAACGATCGGATCCGAGCCCGCGAAGTGCGACTGATCGCCAGTGACGGCGAGCAACTCGGCATCAAACCGTTGCCGGAGGCCCTGTCGATGGCGAGGGCGGCGGACCTCGACCTCGTCGAGGTGGCCGCCGGGGCGAACCCGCCGGTTGCGAAGATCATGGACTTCGCGAAGTACCGCTACGAGGAGCAGCAGCGGGCGAAGGAGTCCCGCAAGAAGGCCACCAACATCACCGTCAAGGAGATGAAGTACCGCCCAAAGATCTCCGGTGGTGACTTCGACACCAAGACACGCAAGGTGGCGAAGTTCCTCGGTGAGGGCCACAAGGTGAAGGTCACGATCATGTTCCGGGGCCGTGAGATGCAGCATCCGGAACTGGGCCGGAAGATCCTCGACCGGGTGGCGGAGGACGTCGCCCATCTGGGCAAGGTGGAGGTCGTTCCCAAACAGGACGGCCGCAACATGGTGATGGTCCTCGGGCCGGACAAGAAGGCCCAGGCGGAGCACGCCCGGGCCGCACAGAACGAGGGTGGTGGGTCCGCCGACGAGCCGGACGACACCACCGCTGATCGATCAGACGACTGAGGTGAACGAATGTCGAAGATGAAGACGCACTCGGGTGCGAAGAAGCGCTACAAGGTGACGGGATCGGGCAAGATCCTCCGCCGCAAGGGCAACCGCAACCACATCCTGGAGAAGAAGTCCTCGAAGCGGAAGCGCCGCCTGGCCGGCACGACGGAGATCACCGGTGGCCAGCGCGAGACCGTGAGGCGCCAGCTGGGCATCTGAGACCGTCGGGTACCGCCACCCGGAGGTGGCACGGGTACCGGACGGATTCCACGAGACAGCTTGGCAGGACCAGCCGGCGACAACCGGCCGGACAGAAAGGAACGAAGCAATGGCACGCGTCAAGAGAAGTGTCCACGCACGCAAGA
Organism: Microthrixaceae bacterium; assembly: GCA_023958095.1. Classification (GTDB taxonomy): domain Bacteria; phylum Actinomycetota; class Acidimicrobiia; order Acidimicrobiales; family Microtrichaceae; genus JAMLGJ01. The sequence continues at coordinate 17,343 of JAMLGJ010000026.1, read as the reverse complement.
AGCGCAAGGAAGTGCTCGACAAGGCCTCGGGCTACTACGGCAACCGGAGCCGCAGCTTCCGCTCGGCCAACGAGGCCGTCATGCACGCCGGGAACTACGCGTTCCGCGACCGGCGCGCACGCAAGGGCGAGATGCGCAAGCTGTGGATCCAGCGGATCAATGCCGCAGCCCGCTCCCACGGCATGAGCTACAGCCGTTTCATGAGTGGCCTCAAGGCTGCCGGCGTGGAGGCGGACCGCAAGGTCCTGGCCGACCTCGCGGTGACCGACGACGTTGCGTTCGCCCGGCTGGTGGAGATCGCCGGCTCCGCGGCGGACGACTCCGGCAAGGCGGCGAGCTGAACGACCGCATCGGGTCGTCCGCGACCACGATGAAGCGACTGCGGCGCCTCTCGGGGCGCCGCAGTTCGCGTCGTTCCGAGGCCAGGTACCTCCTCGACGGGCCCGTGCTCCTGGCCGAGGCACTGGAGTGCGGCGCGCGGATCGAGGGGGTGTACGCCGAACCGGGCGCTCCGGCGGACCTGCTCGAGGATGTGACGGCAAGGGGAGTGCCGCTGCAGCCGGTCGCGCAGGGCGCGCTGCGCAAGGTACTGGACCTCGCGGCACCACAGGCGGTCGTGGCGGTGGTGGCGATGGAGCCCGTCGGGTTCGAGGAGTTGTGCGCAGGCGCGATCGGCTCCGGTGCGCCGCTGTTGGCGCTGGTCGGAATCCAGGACCCGGGCAATGCCGGCACGCTGGTGCGCGTGGCCGAGGCGGCCGGGTGCGCAGGGGTGGCGTTCACCGAGGGCTCGGTCGACCCCTGGAACCCGAAGGCGGTGCGCGCGAGTGCGGGCTCGGTGCTGCGTGTGCCCCTTGCGGTGGACGTGCCGACCGGGGAGCTGTTGGGTGCGACGCGCGATCGGGGACTCGACGCGGTGGCCACAGTGACCGAGGGAGGCAGGCCCCCGGAGCTGACCGAACTGGCAGGTGCATCGGTGCTGCTGGTGGGGTCCGAGGCGCACGGGCTCCCCGAGGAACTCCTGGCCGTGGTGACCAGGCGCGTGGCGATCCCCATGGCGGGCCGCGTGGAGTCCCTCAACGCAGCGGTGTCGGGAGCACTGGTGGCCTTCGAGGCGGCGCGCCAGCGGCGCGGTGCCGAACCGGTTCGCCCCGAGGGTGGGTCCGTCGGCCAGAATGCAAGAGGCGATTTGCGACCCACGGCGGAGAACACCTGATGTCCGACAAGCTCGATGAGGCACGTGAGCTCGCCCGTACAGGGCTCGAGCGCATCAACCGGACCACTTCGGTGGAGGCACTCGACGCGCTCGATTCGGAGCTGCTGGGCAAGCGCTCGAGGCTGACCGAGATGCGCGCAGGTCTGCGCGACGCGGATCCCCGGGAGCGCAAGGAGCTCGGACGGGCGCTCAACGAGGCCCGTCACACCCTGGATGAAGCGGTCAGCGCCCGCCGCGAGGAACTAGCGGCCGAGGCGCTCCGGACCGAGCTGCTCGCCGAGGGTCGCGACCTGACCGAGGCCCTGGGTCGTGCCCGGGTCGGTCACCAGCATCCGATCACCCTCACCTGGGAGCGGCTCGAGGACGTGTTCGTGGGAATGGGCTTCACCGTCGAGGACGGGCCCGAGGTGGAGACCGACTGGTTCAACTTCGAGGCGCTGAACCTGCCCGCGGCCCATCCCGCCCGTTCCCTGTGGGACACGCTGTACGTGGACGCGGGTGAGGAGTCGACCGAGAGGGGTGAGGTGCTGCTGCGCACCCACACGAGCCCCGTGCAGGTCCGCACGATGCTGAGGGCCGCAGCGGTGGGCACCGGGCCCCCCATCTACGTTGTGTGCCCCGGACGGGTCTACCGGCGCGACACCGCCGATGCCACCCACCTCCCGGTGTTCCACCAGATCGAGGGTCTGGTGGTGGACCGCGGCACGTCGATGGGCGACCTGGCGGGCACGATCGAGGAGTTCACCAAGGCCTACTTCGGCGAGTCGCTGACCAGTCGGCTGCGGCCGTCCTACTTCCCGTTCACCGAGCCCTCGGCGGAGGTCGACATCTCGCAACCGGACGGCTCCTGGCTCGAGGTCGGGGGCTGCGGGATGGTCCACCCCAACGTGTTGGTGCACTGTGGGCTCGATCCGGAGGAATGGAGCGGCTTCGCCTTCGGCTTCGGGATCGACCGTCTGGCGAAGATCCGCCACGGCATCTCGGACCTGCGTGAGCTGGTCGCGAACGACATGCGGTTCCTGGAGCAGTTCTGATGCGTGTGCCCCTGTCCTGGTTGAGAGAGTTCACCCCGGTCGAGCTCGAGGTGGACGCGCTGTGCGAGGTGTTCGCCGAGCTCGGCTTCGAAGTCGACGACGTGGAACACATCGGGGGCGGCCTGGAGGGCGTGGTCGCCGCGCGCGTGCTCGAGACGGCCCCGCACCCGGATGCCGACCGGATCCAGCTCGTCCGGGTGGATCCCGGTGACGGCAACGCCCTGCAGGTGTGCTGCGGGGCGTTCAACATGTCGGCGGGGGACATCGTGCCCCTGGCGACGGTCGGCTCCACCCTTCCCGGGGGCATGGAGATCGCCTCCCGGCGCATGCGCGGCCAGGAGAGCAACGGAATGCTCTGCTCGGCAGCCGAGCTCGGGGTGGTGGGGGAGGAGTCCGGGATCCTCCTGCTCGAGTCCGGCACCGACCCGGGCACCCCGGTGTCCGACGCACTGGGGATCGTCCCCGATGTCGTGTTCGACCTCGACGTCCTGCCCAACCGACCGGACGCCCTGAGCATCCTCGGTGTGGCGAGGGATCTCGCGGCACGCCTGGGCCTCCCGCTGCAGGTTCCCGACCCGACGCCCACCGAGCAGGGCGAGGACATCGTCGGCTCGGTCTCGGTGGAGATCCTGGATCCGACGCTGTGCGGTCGCTTCTGCCTCAGGGTGCTCACCGGGGTCGCCGGGGGGAGCACTCCACGGTGGATGGCGTCACGGCTCGCCGCGGCGGGCATGCGGCCCATCTCCCCGGTGGTCGACGTGTCCAACTACGTGATGCTGGAGCTCGGCCAGCCCAACCACACCTATGACCTGGCCAAGGTGCAGGGGTCGGGCCTACGGGTGCGCCGCGCCCGTGAGGGCGAGCAGGTGGAGACCCTCGACGGGGCAACGCGGACCCTCGGCCCCCGCGACGGGGTGATCGCCGACAGCAGCGACGCCGCGGTGGGCATCGCAGGTGTCATGGGCGGGGCCAGTACCGAGATCTCCGAGGACACCGACGAGGTGCTGCTCGAGATGGCCTGGTGGGATCCGGTCTCCATCAGCGTGTCGAGCGCCTCGCTCAACCTCCACTCCGAGGCATCCCTGCGCTACAAGCGTGGAGTCGACCCCGAGCTCGCCGGCCTGGCGGCCCGGCGCTTCGCCGAGCTGCTCGGGTCGATCACCGGTGCGCGCCTGCGTCCCGGCACGGTGGACGAGAGGGGCGACCTGCCTGCGGTGCCGGCCCTCGAGTTGCGCACCGGCCGGGTCAACGCCCTGCTGGGCACCGAGCTCTCCCGGGAGCGCATATCGGAGCTGCTCGGGTCAATCGGCTTCGGCTGCACCCCGAAGGGTGAGGACCTCGTGGTGGTCGTGCCCTCGTGGCGCCTCGACTGCACCGCCGAGGTGGATCTGGTCGAGGAGGTCGGCCGGCACCACGGCCTGCACCGGATCGAGAGGACGGTCCCCACCTCACCCAAGGCCGGTTCCCTGAGTTCCGCCCAGCAGCGCCGCAGGCGCATCCGCAGGGCATTCGTGGGCGCCGGTCTGAGCGAGGCGATGCCGATGCCGTTCCTCGCCCCCGGAGACCTCGAGCGGTGTGGCCTCCCCGCCGGTGGCCTGCGGGTGGCCAACCCGCTGGTGGCGGAGGAATCGGTTCTTCGGACCTCGCCGCTTCCGGGCCTGCTGCGTGCGGTGGCCCACAACGAGGCCCGCCGCACCACCGGCGTGCGCCTCTTCGAACTGGGCCGGATCTTCGGCCCCGGTGAACTGGTGTCGGACCGTGTCCGCAGCGTCGAGCTGGACCGGGTGCTCACCGGCGAGGCCGAATTCGCCGCGGCCGTCCTCGCCGGTGCCGACTCGACCGCCGCGGTCGAGTTGCTGGAGGTCGTGCTCGCGGCCGCCGGGGTGGGTCCGCTGGCGCTGAGGGCCGAGGAGCTGCCCGGCCTGCACCCGGGCCGTGCCGCGGTGGTGGAGGTCGCCGGGGGTGATGTCGGATCGGTGGGCGAGGTGCACCCGGCGGTGGCCGCGGCACACGACATCAACCAGCGGCTGGGTTGGCTGCAACTCGACCTCGATGCGCTGCTCGCGATCCCCGAGGCGGTCGTGCGCGTCCAGGAAGTGAGCCGTTACCCCTCGAGCGAGGTGGACCTGGCCTTCGTGCTCGACGAACGGGTGCCGGCGGCGGTGGTGGGAGCCACGATCCGTTCAGCCGGTGGTGAGCTCGTCACCGGGGTGGAGCTGTTCGACGTGTTCCGCTCCGAGGCCCTGGGTGCCGACCGCCGCTCGCTCGCCTTCCGGGTCCGCTTCTGCGCCATGGACCGGACCCTCACGGATGCCGAGGTCGCCGAGCTGCGCTCGGGGATGATCGCCGAGGTGGAGCGCACCCATGGAGCCGAGCTCAGAAAATGATGCGCTGGGCTGCATGAATATGCGCTAGGGTGCCCACATGCGGTCGGTCGGGATAATCGGTGCGTCGGGCTACACGGGTGCGGAGCTCATGCGCCTGTGCAGCGGCCATCCCGAACTGCAGGTCGTGTTCGCGACCGGCGACAGCCAGGCCGGGACGCCGGTGGCGGACCTCTACCCGAGCCTCGCGGCACCCTATCCGGACCGGGTGTACCAGAGCTGGTCGCCGGCGCTGCTCGACGGCGTCGACGGAGTCTTCGTGGCGTTGCCCCACGGCGCATCCCAGGCTCTCATGGGTGAACTGCTCACCACGGGCGTCAAGGTCGTGGACCTGGGGGCCGATTTCCGGCTGCCCGATGCCGGTGCGTACCAGCAGTGGTACGGCGAGCCGCACACCAGGGCCGACCTGCTGGACCAGTTCGCGTACGGGCTGACGGAGCTGTACCGGGACGACATCGTCGGCTCCGATGCGGTGGCCAACCCGGGGTGCTACCCATCGGCCGCGAACCTCGTGCTGGCGCCACTGGTTCGCGCCGGGGCGATCGACACCTCCGGATTGGTGGTCAACGCCGTGTCCGGGGTGTCCGGGGCGGGCCGCGGGCCGAAGGCCAACACGACCTTCTGTGCCGTCGACGAGGACGTGACCGCGTACGGTCTGCTGTCGCACCGCCACACCGCGGAGATCGAGATGGTCCTCGGTGCCCAGGCGTTGTTCACGCCGCACCTGGTGCCGATGAGCCGCGGGATCCTCGCGACCTGCACCGCCCGGCCCGCCGCCTCGGCGGGGGAGCAGGGGCTGGACACGACCGAGGCCCTGCTCGGGGTCCTCGCCGAGGCGTATGCCGATGAGCCCTTCGTGGTGGTCTCCGAACGACCGCCCTCGACCAAGGCGACACTCGGTTCCAACTCGGTGCACCTCACGGTCCGCCACGACCCCCGCACCGACACCGTGCTGGCGATCGGCGCGCTCGACAACCTCACCAAGGGTGCATCCGGTGCAGCGGTGCAGAACATGAACCTCCTGTTGGGCCTCGAGGAGACCGCGGGGCTCGGTACCGCGGGGTTGTACCCATGAGCGACCCCGGGCTGCGGAACCCGGGCCAGGGGACTCCTGCGGAGCCGGCCGCGGTGGTCGAGGTGCTGCTCCAGGCGCTCCCGTACATCGAGGCCTTCCGTGGCTCGGTCGTGGTCGTGAAGTTCGGTGGCAACGCCATGACCGATCCGGCGCTGTTCGAGAGTTTCGCCTCGGACATCGTCTGGATGCACCGGGTCGGCATGCGTCCCGTGGTGGTGCACGGTGGGGGACCCCAGATCGGTGAGTGGATGGGTCGCCTGGGCAGGGAATCGACCTTCGTGGACGGCCGTCGCGTGACGGACTCGGAGACCCTCGAGGTCGCCCAGATGGTGCTCATGGGCAAGGTGAACTCAGACATCGTCAACGCCCTCAACTCAGGGGGTCCGGTCGCCGTCGGGCTCTCCGGTACCGACGCGTCGATGCTCGAGGCGGAGCCCCACGACCCCGAGCTCGGATTCGTGGGCCGGGTCAGCGAGGTTCACCCCGAACTGATCGAACGCACGCTCGCGATGGACCTCGTGCCGGTGCTGGCCACCATCGGTGTGGATGGTGCCGGGCAGCGGTACAACATCAATGCCGATGATGCGGCGACTGCGGTGGCGCGGCGCCTCGGTGCGGAGAAGCTCGTGTTCCTGACCGACGTCCCGGGGCTGCTGGCAGATGCCACCGACCCCGGTTCGCTCATCGAACGGGTGACGGCCGAGCGCATCGGGGAGCTCGTCTCCGACGGCACCATCTCGGGTGGGATGGTCCCCAAGATGGCCGGCTGTGCCGAGGCGGTGCGCGGCGGGGTCGGTTCGGTCCACCTGATCGACGGGAGGATCCCCCACGTGCTGCTGCTGGAACTGTTCACCGACGAGGGTGTCGGGACGATGGTCACCGCGGACGGTGAGTCGTGAACGGTCCGTTGATGCCCACCTATCCACCTCCCACGGTGGAGTTCGTGCGCGGTGAGGGCAGCCGGCTGTGGGACTCCGAGGGCAACGAGTACCTCGACATGCTCTCGGGCCTGGCGGTCACCTCGCTCGGCCACAGCCACCCGGCCGTCGCCGATGCGCTGGCAGCACAGTCGCGCCGTCTGCTGCACGTCTCGAACCTCTTCGCCACCGAGCACAACGTGGCCGTGGCACGGATGCTCGACGGCCTGCTCGGCGGAGGGGGACAGGTCTTCTTCGCCAACTCGGGTGCCGAGGCAAACGAGGCTGCGATCAAGCTCGCGAGGCGGTTCGGTGGCCGTGGCCGCCATGTGGTGGTGTCGGCCTTCGGCAGCTTCCACGGCAGGACGCTCGCGACCCTGCACGCCACGGGACAGCCGGCCAAGCACGAGGCGTTCCAACCCCTCCCGGAAGGCTTCAGGCACGTCACCTGGGCCGACCCCGAGGACCTCGAGCGCAACCTGGACGACAGCGTCGCGGCAGTGCTGCTGGAGGCGGTGCAGGGGGAGGGGGGCGTCAATCCGGCGCCCGTCGAGTACCTGCGCACCGTCCGCGAGCTGTGTGACGAGCGCGGCATCCTGTTGATGTTCGACGAGGTGCAGACGGGTCTCGGACGTTGTGGGAGGTGGTTCGCCCACCAGCACGCCGGCGTGCGTCCCGACGTCGTGACGATGGCCAAGGCGCTCGGCAACGGCGTACCCATCGGTGCATGCTGGGCCCGTGCGGAGGTCGCCTCGGTGTTCGAACCCGGTGACCATGCAACGACCTTCGGTGGCCAGCCGCTCGCTGCGTCCGCCGCGCGGGCTGTGCTCGAGGTCATGCAGGCCGAGGACGTACCGCTGCGGGCCGCACGTGCGGGTGAGTACCTGCGCGAGCGCCTGTCGGCGACCCCGGGTGTGTCCGGGGTCCGGGGCATGGGCCTGTTGTTGGGTGTCGAACTCGACCCCGCGCTCGGGGCGGTCGCGGCGACGGTGGTGGGTGACCTGCTGGCGGGCCGCCACGGTTCCCGGGTGGTGGCGAACGCGGTCACCCCCACCGCCATCCGCCTGGCCCCGAGCCTGTTGGTGAGCGACGCGGAGATGGACGAGGCCGTCTCGGCCCTGGCCGCTGCACTGGCGGCACGACCGGGAGCGGTCGGCTGATGGCCTCCAAGGCCCAACGCCAGCACCGCATCTCGGAGCTGCTCGCGAAGGAACAGGTGAGCAGCCAGTCGGTCCTCGTGGAGTTGCTGGGCGAGATGGGCATGCACGTGAACCAGGCCACGGTGTCGCGCGACCTCGAGGAGCTCGGAGCGATCAAGGTGCGGGTGCCCGGAGGGGAGTCCGTGTACGCCATCCCCGAGCTTCCCAGGTCGCAGCTCGCCCCCGAGGACCACCTCCGCCGGGTGCTGTCGGACTTCGTCGTGGAGGTGGACCGCTCGGACGACCTGGTGGTGGTCCGGACGCCGCCCGGTTCGGCGCACGTGGTCGCCTCGGCACTGGACCGCAACGGGCTCGAGGCCGTGCTCGGCACGGTAGCGGGCGACGACACGATCCTCGTGGTGGCACGGGTCGGCTGCGGTGAGAGCGTTCAGGGGAGGTTGGTCGAGTTGGCGGACCTGCTCTGAGAACGTGTCGGGCCGCTCCGGCCCGGTGTGTGATTGTCGGGCCGCTCCGGCCCGGTGTGTGATTGTCGGGCCGCTCCGGCCCGGTGTGTGAAGGACCGCCCGGCGAAGGGCCCGGCGGATGAGAGAAGGATTGTTCAGTGGCGAACAGAGTGGTACTTGCATACTCCGGTGGTCTCGACACATCGGTTGCGGTCCGTTGGATGATCGAGAACATGGGCGTCGAGGTCGTGTGCCTGTCGGCCGACGTGGGCCAGGAGGGGACCCTGGAGGGAAACCGCGAGAAGGCGCTGGGGGCAGGAGCCATCGCCTATGAGGAACTGGACCTCCGTGAGGAGTTCGCACGCGACTTCCTCGCTCCGGTGATCAAGGCCAACGCCCTCTACGAGGGGCAGTACCCGCTGGTCTCGGCCCTGAGCCGTCCGCTGATCGTGAAGCACCAGGTCGAGTTGGCCAGGAAGTACTCCGCGGACGGCCTGGCCCATGGGTGCACGGGCAAGGGCAATGACCAGGTCCGCTTCGAGGTCTCCTCCATGGCCCTGGCCCCCGAGCTGGAGATGCTCGCCCCCGTGCGGAACTGGGGTTTCACACGGGAGGACTCGATCAACTACGCGGCGGAGCACTCGATCCCCGTCGGTGCCACGCGCGAGAAGCTCTACTCGATCGACGACAACCTGTGGGGCCGGGCGATCGAGTGCGGTGAGATGGAGGACCCCTGGGCCGAGCCACCCGAGGGCGTGTGGAAGATGACCGTGCCGAGCGCGACCGAGGAGCGCGACCTGGTCATCGGTTTCGAGGCGGGCGTCCCCGTGAGCGTGGACGGCAGGACCATGGCCCTGCACGAGCTGATCATCGAGTTGAACCACGTGGTCGGGTCCTACGGCTGGGGACGCCTGGACATGGTCGAGAACCGTCGCGTCGGGATCAAGAGCCGCGAGACCTACGAGGCCCCGGGTGCCCTGGCGGTCATGATGGCCCACGCCGACCTGGAGTCGATCACCCTCGAACGCGACCTGCAGAGGGAGAAGCTGCGCCTGGAGCACCGCTACGCGGAGCTGGTCTACGACGGCCTGTGGTTCTCGCCCCTCAAGGAGGCGATGGATGCCTTCGTGGATGCCTCCCAGGAGCCGGTCACCGGTGAGGTCCGTCTGCACCTCGAACCCGGTCGCTGCTTCGTGACCGGCCGGAGGGCCCCGAAGTCCCTCTACGACTACGGACTCGCCACCTACGATGCCGCTGACCGCTTCAGGCACGCGGACTCGGAGGGCTTCGTGCGCCTCTGGGGTCTCGGTGTGCAGACATGGTCGGCCATACAGGGACCGGGATCACGGTGAGTGCGGGCAACGCCGATGGGCGCAAGCAGCTCTGGCACGGTCGCTTCGCATCGGGACCGGCCGAGGAGCTGGTCGCGTTCACCGAGAGCCTCAGCTACGACCAGCGACTGATGCACAGCGACATCGCCTGTTCGCGAGCCCATGTGGCCGGTCTCGGCGAGGCCGGTCTGCTCGATGACGCCGAGGTCGCCGCGGTGTTGGCGGCTCTGGACCAGACCGGGCGCGAGTACGACGCCGGTCAGCTCGCCTTCGAAGAATCGGATGAGGACATCCACACCGCGATCGAGAGGCGGGTGACCGAACTCGCGGGTCCCGCCGGAGCGAAGATCCACACCGGGCGTTCGCGCAACGACCAGGTCGCAACCGCCTTCAGGCACTTCGTGAAGGGTGAGCTGGCCGGTGTTGCCCGTCGCATCGTCGAACTGCTCGAGGTCCTCGCCGAACGGGCCGACGAAGCCGGAACCGGTGCGTCGGCCGCCTACCTGCCGGGCTACACGCACCTGCAGAGAGCCCAACCGGTGTTGCTGGCCCACCACCTGATGGCACACGGATGGGCTCTGCTGCGCGACCTCGAACGCCTCGGGGACTGCCGGAGGCGGGTCGACGTCTCCCCCCTGGGAGCGGGTGCACTTGCCGGGTCATCACTGCCGCTGAGACCCGATTCGGTGGCCGGGTCGGCTGGCTTCTCATCCAGGTTCGAGAACTCCCTGGATGCCACCTCGGACCGGGACTTCGTGGCCGAGAGCCTCTTCGTGTTGACGATGGTAGGAATCCACCTCTCCCGGATGGGGGAGGAGATCGTGTTGTGGTCGTCCTCGGAGTTCGGGTTCGTACGACTCGACGACGGGTACTCGACGGGCTCCTCCATGCTGCCGCAGAAGAAGAACCCCGACATCGCGGAGCTGGCACGTGGCAAGGCCGGGCGCCTCCTCGGCGACCTCACCGGGTTCCTGGCCACGCTCAAGTCGCTCCCGTTGGCCTACAACCGCGACCTCCAGGAGGACAAGGAACCCCTCTTCGACGCGTTCGACACCGTCGGGCTCGGCCTGGGCGCGATGGCGGGGCTCTACCGAACCCTCGAGTTCGACCGTGCGAGAATGGCCGAGGCGGCCGACGACCCACATGCAGCCGCGACCGACCTGGCCGAGCTGCTCGTCATGTCCGGGATGCCCTTCAGGGAGGCCCACGCGGTGGTCGGCGAGCTGGTACGCAGGAGCATCGACGAGGGCACCGACTTCGCGGGTCTGGTAGGGGCCGATCCACGCCTCGGCGAGGCGGCGGTCGCGCTGCTCGAACCGGGTGCGTCGGCGCGCAACCGCCTGAGCCCCGGATCCGCCGGACCCGCTGCGGTGTCACAGCAGCGAGCACGCTTCGAGGAGGCACTGGGATCAGCGAGAAGCATCTGGGGTATCAGCTGATACCGAGACAGGAGCTGGTGGGTGGTGCGCAGGAGGTGGCGCCACTCCTCCTGAACAAGCTCCTCGTGGCAGGCGAGCGCGTGGGGAGGATCGTCGAGACCGAGGCGTACGCGGGGGCCGAGGACCCCGCCAGCCATGCCCATCGGGGCCCCACCGCGAGGAACTCGAGCATGTTCGCAACCGCGGGGACCCTGTACACCTACCTGTCCTACGGCATCCACACCTGTGCCAACGTCGTCACCGGTCCCGAGGGTGTCGGCGGCGCAGTGCTGCTGCGTGCCCTGGAGCCGATCCTGGGACTCGAGTCGATGTGGAGCGACCGTCCCGGAGTCGTTCGGGAGCGCGACCTGGCCAACGGGCCGGGGAAGCTGTGCCGTGCCATGGGAATCGCCCTCGCCGACGACGGAACCGACCTGTGCGACCCACACAGCCGGGTGCGCATCTGCACCGACGGGACCCCACCTCCCGGCGATCCGGCGAGGACGCCGCGCATCGGCATATCACGTGCCACCTCCCGCCGTTGGCGCTTCGTGGTCCCCGGCACCGCTCATGCATCCCGTCCGGAGCGGAGCGGCGGAGGGAATCGATGAGCCGCCCGCACCTGTTGGCCGCGGAGGACCCGGAGCTGGCCCCGAGTGCGGATCCGCGTCGCTCCCGGAGGCGGATCCTCGAGGCCGACCTCTCCGGCGGGCGCCAGCTCGCAGCTGCCGAGCGCGTGCTGGACCTGCTCGACGAACACGGCGCTGCCCTCGCGGAGCGCTCGAACGCCGCGGGGCACCTCACAGGATCGGCCCTGGTCGTGGACCACACGGGCACGCGCACCCTGTTGATGCTGCACACCAAGCTCGGGCGCTGGCTCCAACCGGGCGGCCACGCCGACGGCGACCACGAACTCGCGGGCGTTGCGCTCAAGGAGGCCACCGAGGAGACCGGCATCGAGGGACTGCGGGTGCGGGTTCCCGCGGTGGACATCGACCTGCACCTCGTGGACCACGGGGACGCGCTGGGTGAGCACCTCCACCTGGACCTGCGATTCGTCGTTGTGGCTCCGCCGGATGCGGTCGAGAAGCGCAACCACGAATCGAGGGAGCTCCGGTGGGTGACGATGGACGAGCTGTGCGCACTCGCCGAGGACGACAGCGTCAGGCGCCTCGCACGACTTGGACTCGGGCCCTCGACCGGTTGAGGTCCACCGGCGGAGGTCGTTGGTCGGCTCCCTACACGTCGCCGGGCGTCTCGCAGCTCGTCATGCGGTTCACCTGGGCGTAGCTGTCGATCGCCCGCGAGATCTGCTTCGGCCCCTTGGGGCTCTCGGTGAACCTGGCTTCGGGATCGTCGCGGAGCGCATCCGCGTACTCCTGCCGGTCACCCAGGTAGGTGCTCCAGTCATCGAGCCACTCCTCGACGGCCTCGGCCGCCTCGGGGGGTTCGGTGGGTGCCAGCGGGGCGAGCTGCGAGAGCATCACGGCGAGGATGTCGTTCGCCTCGTCGATGACGGCTGCCCTCTCGAGGGGATCGAACGTGACCTCCGCGGGTGGCAACGCGTCGATCTCCTCGAGTGCTGCGGCGCAGATCTCCTCTGCGGCCGTCGGGAAGGTGCGGTCCTCGAGCTCGTCTATCAGCAGTCCGGGATCGTAGAAGAACAGCATCCAGATCCACATGAGGGTGCTGGCGACGAGGAAGACGAGGGCTGCGGCGATGCCCATCCGTCGCCGGCGTCGAGTCCGTTCCCGGTCGGTCACATCGGTGTCGGAACCGGGTTCGCCCGGCGCTTCTGTGTGCACCCGCCGAGTTTCCCACGAACCGTGCCGCGGCCAGCCATCACCCGCGCTCCGCCATGGGCGGCCGGAGAGCCTCGGTCATCCCGGTGGGGACGTGGTGGTCGTGGTGCTGTTCGTCGGGGCCTGCGGGGCCACCACGTCGATCACCACTGCCCCGTCGGGGGCGAGCTCACCGGTTCCCGGTGTGGTACGCCAGGCCGTGCCCGCGGGGTACGGGTTCCCGTCCGGGTCGACGGTTCCAGCCGGGGGCTCGGAGTCCCGGGTCGACACCTCGAAGTACAGGCGGCGCAGCTGTGCCGCCGCTTCCGCGGCAGGCAGACCGGTGACGTCGGGCACCGGGGTCCTCGATGCCGGGGCCCCCTCGGTCACCTCGATCCAGACCGTGTCGCCCGAGAAGGTGCTGTCCGCCCCGGCGGGTGCCTGTGCCACGACCCGTCCCGGCGGGTCGTCCGCCGCGGCCGTGACCGGGACCACCTCCACCGCGAACCCGGCGGCACGCAGCGCGCTGCGCGCCTCCGCCTCGACCAGTCCCACCACGGCGGGCACCTCGGTCGTGCGGCGCTGCTCCGGGGGCAGGGGGGCCTCGAGGATCGCTGGTGGTTCCGGCTCGGTGGTGGTCGTCGTGGGAGGTGGAACCGGCGGGTTCAACGGAAGTGCCGGCTGGTCTTCGAGGGCGGGGCCCATGAAAGCCGCCCAGATCCGTGCCGGATAGGTGCCCCCGTAGACGGTGATCGGGGTGTTGCCGGGCACCATCGAAACGAGGCGCTCCCGACCGTCGGACTGCGCACGGGTCTCGGAGAAGCCGACCCACACTGCGGTCGCGAGTTGCGGTGTGTAGCCACAGAACCAGGCATCGGTGTTGTTCTGGGCGGACCCGGTCTTTCCCCCCGCCGGGCGGTCGATGGCCGCCCGGCGGCCGGTGCCGCCCGGAGCAGAGATCACACCCGGCAGGATGTCGTTCACCTGCCGGGCGACCTCGGGTTCGAGCACCTTGGTCTGCTCGTGGGCGTGCTGGTACAGCACCGTGCCGTCGGATCGTTCCACCTTGGTCACGTACACCGGTGGCACGTGTATCCCCCCGTTCGAGAAGGTCGCGTAGACGGCGGCCATGTCCCGCACCGTCGCGTTGTTCGCTCCCAGCACGGCCGCGGGCACGGCGTCGAGCTCGGTCTGGGTGATGCCGAGGCGCCGTGCCATCTCCACGGTGTCCTCCGCCCCGACTCGGTCGTCCAGGATGATGTTCGCGTAGCAGGTGTTGGAGGAGACCACCGTGCACTCGGCCATGGTTCCCGACCCGATGCCGCCTCCCTTGACGTTCCAGGTGCCCCCGGGAATCGGGAAGCTCGCCGAGGACGGTGCGTCGAAGCGGGTTCCGGGGGGCACGCCGTTGGAGAGGGCGGTCGCCAGCGCGATCGGTTTGAACGCGGAACCGGTCGAACGACCGGCACCCTCCGCGAGGTTCAGCTTCGCGTAGCTGTGGCTTCCCCAGAAGTCCCGCCCTCCGACCATCGCCTTGATCTCCCCGGTGCTGGGCTCGATCGAGGTGAGCGCCGCGTCGGGCATGCGGGGATCGGTTCCCTGCCCGGGCAGCACCTGGGCGATCGCGGCCTCGGCCTGCGCCTGCAGGTCGAGGTCGATCGTGGTCGTGATGGTGAGCCCGCCACGCAGGAGGGCGTCATAGCGTTCGGCCTGGTGCTCGCCCAGCGCATCCGACTCGGTCAGCAACCAGTGCTTGACCTCCTCGACGAAGTGGGCTGCGGGGTACCGGGCGGTCGAGGCCAGCTGTTGCTCGCGGTCAACCACCCCCAGGGGCTCCTCCGTGGCCGCCTCGGCCTGCTCGGGCGAGATGTAACCCTCGTCGCGCATGCGCTGCAGCACCAGGTTGCGACGCGCCAGGGCGTCCTCGGGGTGCTCTCGCGGATCCCAGCGCGCCGGGGACTGCACGGTGCCGGCCAACAGGGCGGCCTGGGGAAGGGTGAGGTCCTGGGTCGGTACACCGAAGAACTCCTGTGCCGCTGCCTCGATGCCGTAGGCACCGGCTCCGAAGTAGATCGTGTTGAGGTACTGCTCGAGGATGACCTCCTTGGAGTAGGCGCGTTCGAGCGCCATGGCCATGGTGGCTTCCTCGACCTTGCGTGCGATGGTGCGGTCGTCGCCCAACAAGGCGTTCTTGACGTACTGCTGGGTGATCGTGGACCCGCCCTGGGACACCTCTCCGGCACCGGCGTTGGCGTCCGCCGCCCGCAGGATCGCCCGGGGGTTGATTCCGTTGTGCTCCCAGAACTCCGTGTCCTCGATGGCCACGATCGCCTGTTGCATGCGAACCGGGATGTCGGCGATCGCGATGGCTGTGCGGTTCTCCTCGGCGATCGTGGTGATGACGCGACCCTCGGCGTCGAGGATGACCGACGGTGAGGCGTTGGGTGGGAACCTCACCGGTGGCCGCTCGTGGGTGTTGGCACACGACGCGGCGATGCAGCCGAGGGCGACCGCGGTGGCCAGCACGCGCGCGAAGGCTCCACGGAGCTGCTCTGGGCGCGACCGGGCCATCGCGACATTGTGCCGTGCCGGGAGCCCCGAACGGGTGTCAGCTCCGTCGTGTGCCACCGGTAGCGTTGGGGTCCATGACCGACACCGACGCCGGCCTGCTGGACGACCTCGACGAACGCGGCCTCGTCGCGGACCACACCGACCGGGCGGCCCTGCACGAACGGCTGGCCACCGCGACGCCGGTCTACTGCGGTTTCGATCCGACCGCGGACTCCCTGCACATCGGCAACCTGCAGGCGATCATGCTGCTGCGACGCTTCCAACTGGCCGGCCACCCGCCCTTCGCCCTGGTGGGTGGCGCGACGGGCATGATCGGCGACCCATCGGGGCGCACCGCGGAGCGCACCTTTCTCGACCAGGACGTCCTGGATGCGAACCGGAGCGCGATCGGTGCCCAGCTCGAGACGATGCTGGACTTCGGGGGTCCGTCCGCGGCCACGCTGGTCGACAACCGCGACTGGACCGGGGGGCTCGGGTTGCTGGAGTTCCTGCGCGACGTGGGAAAGCACGTCACGGTCAACACGATGCTGGCCAAGGAGTCCGTGAAGGGCCGCATGGACCGCGAGTCGGGGATCTCGTTCACCGAGTTCTCCTACATGTTGTTGCAGGCGAATGACTTCCGTGTGCTGCACGAGCGCCACGGCGTCGACCTGCAGGTGGCAGGTTCCGACCAGTGGGGCAACATCACCGCCGGTGTCGACCTGGTGCGGCGCACCAGCGGGGACACGGTGCACGGCCTCACCGCGCCCCTGATCGTGCGCTCCGACGGATCCAAGTTCGGCAAGTCCGAGGGAGAGAACATCTGGTTGTCGGCGGAGCGCACCAGCCCGTACCAGATGTACCAGTACCTGCTGAACATGCCCGACGACGACGTGGAGGAGCTCCTGTTGCGCCTCACGACCCTGCCGGTGGCCGAGTGCAGGCAGGTGGGTGAGGAGCACCGCAGTGCCCCGGAACGCCGCGAGGGTCAGCGCCGCCTGGCCAGGGAACTGGTCTCGCTGGTGCACGGGGCCGCGGCGGTGCCCGCCGTCGAAGCGGCCGCGGCGGTCTGGTTCGGCGGCTCGGTGCTGGATGCCGACGCGGCCACCCTCGAGACCCTGGCCGGCGAGACACCGTCGACGTCCACCACACGCTCCGAACTGCTCGGTGCGGAACCGCTCGAGGTGCTCGTGCGCTGCGGGTTGGCCCGTTCCAAGGGCGAGATCCGCAGGAACCTCGCCGGCTACCAGGTCAACCAGGTCCCGCTCCGGGACCGCCCGGGCGGGGAGGGCACCCCACTGGGCCCCGAGGACCTCCTCCACGGACGCTTCCTGTTGCTCCAGCGGGGCAGGAAGACCCGCCACATGGTCGTGGTGGCGGACTGAGGGGCCGCTCGAGGGAGGTGTGACGAGCGTCGCACGATCCCGAGTTGACCCCCACCCGGTCTTCACGTAATGTAGCTCCTCGCCCCGCACGGACGGTTCAACCGCCGGAACGGGGCACGGAACCCCTGGTCCCGCCCCAGCGGCGGGGGTCACGTTCCGAGTTGGCGCCCGATCGAGGGTCGCCGGCGCTTCTTGACAACGGAAGACAGGATGCCAAAAGGCGAGTGCGGGATGATCGCACCGGTTCACCGGTTCGATCACCTGTCAATTCAAGTAATGCTTTTTGCACATTCGGACAGAAAATCGGGAGCAATCCCGGTCAGACGTACGACTGTGCCAGTTGGTGGAGGGTGCAAACCCGAAACCGGCTCTCCGATCTGACGGCGACCACCTCGGTGGAAGCCAAACGATCTTGATGGAGAGTTTGATCCTGGCTCAGGACGAACGCTGGCGGCGTGCCTTATACATGCAAGTCGAACGAGGTCCATGGGAGCTTGCTCCCGGAAGACCAAGTGGCGAACGGGTGAGTATCACGTGAGAAACCTACCCTGGAGTGGGGAATAACCCGAGGAAACTCGGACTAATACCGCATACCTTCCTCAGACCGCATGGTCCAAGGAAGAAAGAATTTCGCTCTAGGAGGGTCTCGCGA
>JAMLGJ010000025.1 GCA_023958095.1 Microthrixaceae bacterium | reverse complement strand
CCCCCCCCCCCCCCGCCCCCCCGCCGCGCGGGGCGGCGGCCCCGCCCCCCCCCCCCCCCCCCCACGATCAGATCGCAACGGGGTTTGGAGGGTGCTGGCCTTCGGGGCGCTGATGCCCTACAGTGCTAACTGTTGCAAGCACCCTTTGCGTGCAGCCGAGTCGTCGCCCCGAGTCACCGACGGCTCCGTGTGAAACGAGGAGCGACGCCACACAATGTTCGACGGACAGTTCCGTACCCAGGTCGATGCCACCGTGAAGCCGATCGGCAGGGGCTTGGCCCGAGCCGGTGTGACCCCCGATGTCATCACCTGCATCGGTCTCGTGATGTCGCTCGCTGCAGCGATCGCGATCGGCGCCGGTGCGTTCAGCCTGGGAGTGCTGCTGGTGGCGCTCACCGGCATTCCCGACCTTCTGGATGGTGCCGTGGCGAAGGCTTCGGGACGTTCGAGTGTGAGGGGTGCCTTCTTCGACTCGGTGGCCGACCGCGTCACCGACGCGATGCTCTTCGCAGCACTCGCGTTCAACTTCGCCTCGACCGGTGAACCTGCATGGGTGGTGCTGCTGCCGGTCGCCGGATACGCCACCGCCTCCTGGGTCTCATACGTGCGGGCCAAGGCCGATGCCCTCGGCTTCGATGCGCACGTGGGCCTGGTCGAACGGGCCGAACGGATCATCCTGCTGGTCGTGGGACTGCTGTTCGGCGGTGCGGTGCTGGTGGGGGTGCTGATCGCGATCGTGGCGCTCAACATCCTGACCGCGGCCCAGCGGTTCGCCGCGGTGTGGTCCCAGGCGACCGACGCGACCCCGACCCTGTCGGCCCGACGGGACGAGCGCCGTCGGCGTCGTACGCCCCGCACCGAGAGCTCGGCTGCCACCCGCAGGGCGCAACGCGCCGAGCGCCGTCGGCGCCAGGCCGAGTCCCGCCGCAGCTGAGAACAGGTGGACGTGCCCGTCGCCGCGCTGCGCGCGGCATCTGCAGCCATGGCGGTCACACCCGCCCCGCTGGCGAACCTCGCCGCACGCGCGGTCGCCAACGGCATCGCGACGCTCTCACCGGACGAGCGGCGAATGGTCGCGAGGAACCTGAGACGGGCGGGGATCCACCCCCGTGGGCCCGTCGCCGGTCGCCTCGCGGTCCAGGAGGTGTTCGACTCCTACGCGCGCTACTGGGTCGACACCCTGCGTCTCCCGCACCTGAGCAACGACGAGGTCGCGGATGGGCTGGTGGTGGACGGCTACGAGTACATCGAGCAGGCCTTCGCCACGGGAACGCCGCCGATCCTGGCCCTGCCGCACCTGGGGGGTTGGGAATGGGCCGCCCGCTGGCTGCGCGACGTGAAGGGGGTCCCGGTCGCGGCGGTGGTCGAGGAGATCGAGCCCCCCGAGCTCTACGAGTGGTTCCTCGAGGTTCGTGAGGCACTCGGCCTGCACGTGATTCCCCTCTCCGATGGGGCTGCCGGGGTGGGGGCCGCCCTTGCTGCCGGTGAGATCGTGTGCCTGCTGTGCGACCGCGACATCTCAGGTGCGGGCATCGAGGTCGACTTCTTCGGCGAGACGACGACGCTTCCGGGTGGTCCGGCGCTGATGTCGATCCGCTCCGGTGCGCCGTTGCTGCCGGCTGCGGTGTACTTCGAGGGTTCGCGGTGCCGTGGCGTGGTGTCGCCACCCCTCGACACGCGACGCCTGGGCCGTCTCCGCGAGGACGTGACCAGGGTCACCCAGGACCTCGCCCATGTGCTCGAGGAACAGATCCGCAGGGCTCCTGAGCAGTGGCACCTGCTGCAGCCGAACTGGCCGAGCGATCATGAAGCACTGGGCACGACGCCCCCGGGTGGCACCAAGGGATCCTCGCCGCGCCCGGGTGGGGGAGCCGCGGCACCGGGGACCGGCAGGTCCGACGCCGCCCGGTAGGGTCGACCCGGTGCGCATCGGCATCATCTGCCCCTACAGCCTCACCGTTCCGGGAGGAGTGCAGAACCAGGTGATGGCCATGGCACGCTCCCTTCGCTCCCGGGGTCACGAGGCGCGTGTGCTGGCACCCTGTGATGGTGCTCCGCCGGCGACGTTCGTCACGCCGCTCGGCGCGAGCGTGCCGAACCCGGCGAACGGTTCGGTCGCACCGCTCGCTCCGGACCCACCCGCGCAGTTCCGGCTCCTGGCAGCGCTGCGCCATGAACGCTTCGAGTTGCTCCACCTGCACGAACCGGCCGTCCCCGGGCCCTGCATGACCACGGTGTTCGCGAAGCCCGCACCGATGGTGGGCACGTTCCATGCTGCGGGGGAGATCCCCGCATACGGGGCATTGGCACCGTTGGCGCGCTGGGGGGGAGCCCGACTGGACGAGCGGGTGGTCGTGTCCGAAGAGGCACTCGCCCTCGTGGATCCCGTCATGGACGGCCCATGGACGAAGCTCTTCAACGGAATCGAGATCGCTCCATGGAGGGACGCAACGCCGTGGCCCACGGAGGCACCCACGGTGCTGTTCCTGGGGAGACACGAGCCCCGAAAGGGCCTGCCGGTGCTGCTCGAGGCCTTCGAGTCCACACCGGGTGACCTTCGCCTATGGGTCGCGGGCGAGGGCGAGAACACTCCGGAGCTGAGGCGCCGTCACCCGGACCGACGGATCGAATGGCTGGGGCGCATCGATGACACCGAGCGCGAACGCCGGATGGCCGGCGCCGACGTGTTCTGCGCCCCCTCCCTCGGAGGGGAGTCGTTCGGGATCATCCTGCTGGAGGCGATGGCTGCGGGCACCCCTGTGGTCGCCAGTGCGATTCCCGGCTACGAGAAGGTCGCCGCAGCGGCCGGCCCCGACGGCACGACGCCCGACGCTCCCACGGCCCGCCTGGTCACGCCGGGCGACCCCGCGGCGCTCTCCAGCGCGCTCCGCGAGGTGCTGGGATCGGCCCCGGAGGCAGAGGAGCTCGCCGCAGCGGGAAGGCGCCGGGCTGCGGCGTTCGACATGGAGGTGCTGGTCGACCGCTACGAGGAGATCTACCGGAACCTGCTCGACGGCGTCGCCGTGGATCGCAGCGCGCCGCCGACTCGGTTACCTTCTCGGTGATGTCCACTGCAGTCACCACGAGGGTAGAGCCGGACCTCGACGAAGCCGTAGAGGGGGCGAAGCGGCGCGCGCTGGCCGTCGGCCTCACCGCGACCGCTGTGGTGGGAGTGCTCGTCGCGGTGCTGCTCCTGGTGACGGTGGGTGCGGTCCTCGCTGCCATCGGCACGGTCGTGGTGCTGCTCGCCGGCGCGGTGGGCTGGTCGCTCTGGGTGGGTTCCGGGTTCGCCAACGCCGAGTCGGAGGTCTGCTCGCGGCTGGGCGTCGAGGTCGGGCCCGACGAGCTGCCCACCCTGCACAATGCGCTGGAGGGGGTGGCGATCCTCACCGGGGTCCAGGTGCCCCGTGTCCGGTTGATCGACGACGATGCCGCCAATGCCATGGTGGCCTGTGGTGAGGGCACCTCGACGGTGGTGGTCACCTCCGGGTTGCTCCGCGGTGCGGGGGCCGTGGAGGCAGAGGCACTCGCCGCTTCGCTGTTGTGCCGGGTGCGCGACGGCTCCGCTCGCTGCGCCACGCTGGCCGCCGGACTGCCGGGTCCGCTGGTCGCCGCCGCCGGACTCGGGCCCGAGGAGCTGGCGACCTCCCTGGGGGAGCAGCGGGCCGTGCGCGCGGATGCCGAAGCGGTCTCGGTGACCCGGTACCCGCCGGGGTTGATCGCAGCACTCGAGCGGATGTCCCGGCAGGGTACGAGGCCCACCGACGTGCCGGTGTCGACCGCGGCGCTGTGGATCGCGCCCGCGGTGGGTGCGCCCGAAGGGGTCGACGAATCGATCGACCGCACCGTCAACCAGCCCATCGAGTACCGCGTGGCGGTACTCTCGGAACTCTGAGGGTGGCCGACGAGGGGAGTTCCCCGTCCGGCTGGCGCGCGGCGTTGTCGGAGCACCGCGCCATGGTCGCGGTGGTGGTCGTGGTGGCGGTGGCCGCCATCGGGGCGTGGTTGGTCCTCTCCGGTGGTGACGACCCGGCGGATGGCGACGCCGGCGGACCGGAGCCGGGCCCGACCGAGGGCACCGTCGTCGCACCGCTGACGGGCCTGGAGGTGCCGGAGTCCGAAGCGGCGTCCCTGCAACGGCCCGCTCTCGTGGCCAAGGTCGACGCGGCTGCGGCCGCGATGCCCCAGGTGGGCCTGGCGGCGGCCGACGTGACCATCGAGGTCCGCGTCGAGGGGATCGGCCGCTACATGCCCGCATGGCACAGTTCGGTGCCCGACGAGATCGGGCCGATCCGTTCGGCCCGGACCTCCGACGTCGACCTGCTCGGGCTGTTCGTCCACCCACTGTTCTCGTACTCGGGCGGCAACGAGGGCGTGCGCGCTGCGCTGTCGGAGGTGGACTGGTTCAGCGACGTCGGCCATGACGCGGTGCCGGATGCCTACCGGCGCTCCGAGCGCGCAGCAGCTCCGCACAACCTCATGGCCGGCACCGGGATGCTGTTCGACGCCGCCACCGGCGAACCCCCGGTGCCCCTGTTCACCTACGCGGAATCGGGCGAGGAATCCGGCGGGGCGGGCTCCTCGTCCACAACACCCGCCGGGTCCGATGCGGTCCCGTCGCAGGGCTTCGGTGTCGACATGGGCTACCTCGTGCAGTTCTCCTGGGATCGCGACGCCGGTGCTTGGCGTCGCTGGGTGGACGGAGACGCCCACACCGACCCCGACGGCGCCCAGCTCGCGCCCACCAACGTGGTGGTGCTCCAGGTCGAGTACGTCGCCTCGGCGGCCGACCCGGTGTCACCCGAGGCGCTGAGCGTGGGCAGCGGCCCCGTGTGGGTCTACACCGCGGGCACGGTGCGCTCCGGCACCTGGGAGCGCTCGGATCCACTCCAACCATGGGAGCTGCGCGGTCCCGGGCAAGAGGTGATCTCCCTCGAGCCGGGTCGCACCTGGGTGGTGCTGGCAGGGGCGCCACCGGTCGAACTGCCGGCTGACCAGGCGGTGTCGCTGGACGAATCGGGAGCGTTCTTCGAGGTGGCGCAGGCGGGTCGGTAGACTCGTCGTATGCCCGAGAGCAGCCCCCAGCCCGAGACAGGAACACAACTGGTCAAGCGGGGCTTGGCCGAGATGCTCGCCGGTGGCGTCATCATGGATGTCGTCGACCCCGAGCAGGCACGGATCGCCGAGGACGCCGGTGCAGTGGCGGTCATGGCCCTGGAGCGCGTGCCCGCCGACATCAGGGCCGACGGCGGTGTCGCCCGCATGAGTGATCCCGCCATGATCGAGGGGATCCAGGAGGCGGTGACGATCCCGGTCATGGCCAAGGCGCGCATCGGCCACTTCGTCGAGGCCCAGGTGCTCGAGGCCCTCGGGGTGGACTACGTCGACGAGTCGGAGGTGCTCACCCCGGCCGACGACACCCACCACATCGACAAGTGGGCGTTCACGGTTCCCTTCGTGTGCGGTGCGACCAACCTGGGTGAGGCGTTGCGGCGCATCTCCGAAGGTGCATGCATGATCCGTTCGAAGGGCGAGGCCGGCACCGGCAACGTGGTCGAGGCCGTGCGCCACCTGCGCTCCATCACCGGTGACATCCGCAGGATCGGCCAGGCCGATGGCGCTGAGCTCTTCGAGTGGGCCAAGAAGCTCCAGGCCCCGTTGCCCCTCGTGAGGGAGATCGCCGAGACCGGGAAGCTGCCGGTGCCCCTGTTCTGCGCGGGCGGGCTCGCAACGCCCGCAGATGCCGCGCTCGCGATGCAACTCGGCGCCGAGGCGGTCTTCGTGGGCTCTGGCATCTTCAAGTCGGCCGACCCCTCCCCACGGGCAAAGGCGATCGTCGAGGCCACCACCCACTTCCGCGATGCCGACATCCTCGCGAAGGTGAGCCGCGGACTGGGTGCCCCCATGACCGGCATCGGCATGGACGACCTCGACCAGAGCTTCGCGGAACGGGGCTGGTGAGCCGCCCCGGCCGGCCGCAACCCGGTGTGGAACTCCGGGGGCGCGGCCGGTGAAGGTGGGTGTGCTCGCCCTCCAGGGAGCGTTCGCGGCCCACATCGAGATGCTCGAGTCGCTGGGCGCGGCAGCATTCGAGGTCCGTGGCGCCGAGGACCTGGCCGAGGCCGACAGGCTGGTGATCCCCGGCGGGGAATCGACCACGATGTCGATGATGATCGAGCGGACCGGGCTCCGCGCCGCCCTCGAGGGGCACCTCGCACGGGGGCTGCCGGTGCTGGGCACGTGCGCGGGTGCGATCCTGCTGGCACGTGCGGTGCAGCACGGCC
Source organism: Microthrixaceae bacterium (assembly GCA_023958095.1). Classification (GTDB taxonomy): domain Bacteria; phylum Actinomycetota; class Acidimicrobiia; order Acidimicrobiales; family Microtrichaceae; genus JAMLGJ01. The sequence continues at coordinate 43,346 of JAMLGJ010000025.1, read as the reverse complement.
GTGGCGACCAGCTCCATCTCGGTGCACTGGACATCGATGTGGCCCGCAACGCCTTCGGGCGCCAGCGTGAGTCCTTCGAGGTGGACCTCGAGGTGGCAGGCCTGCACGAGCCGTTCCACGCGGTGTTCATCCGTGCCCCCCGCATCACACGCGTGGGTGAATCGGTGGAGGTTCTCGCCGCACTGGATGGTTCTCCCTCACTCGTTCGTTCGGGTTCGGTGATGGCGAGTACGTTCCACCCGGAGCTCTCGGGCGACACCCGGATCCACGAGCTCTTCTGTTCCGTCGCACCCGGTGCGTCCGGCCAAGGGGATCCGACAGGCCCGACGCCCGAAGCCGGACCGACCTAGGAGGCACCGCCGTGTCAGGACATTCGAAGTGGGCGACGATCAAGCACAAGAAGGGTGCTGCGGACGCCAAGCGGGGAAAGCTGTTCGCGAAGCTCATCCGCCAGGTGGAGGTGGCTGCGCGCAACGGCGGTGGCGACCCCGACATGAACCCCACCCTGCGCACCATGTACCAGAAGGCCCGCGACGCCTCGGTTCCCCTGGACACGATCGAGCGTGCGATCAAGCGCGGCACCGGGGAGCTCGAAGGCGTCTCCTATGAGGAGGTCACCTACGAGGGATACGCCACCGGCGGGGTCGCCCTGATCGTGGAGGCGCTCACCGACAACCGGAACCGCACCGGTTCGGACGTACGGTCCACCTTCACCAAGCAGGGGGGTTCCATGGCCGAACCCGGGGCGGTGGCCTGGCAGTTCGAACGCAAGGGCATGGTCCTGGTTCCCTCCGCCGCGGACGAGGACGAGGTGATGATGGCCGCGCTCGACGCAGGAGCGGAGGACCTCTCCGACGGTGGGGAGTTCTGGAACATCACCTGCGATCCCAGCGACACCGAAGCCGTGCGCGCGGCACTCACCGACGCGGGCTTCGAGGTCGAGTCATCCGACCTGACGATGGTGCCCACATCGACGGTGCCGGTCACCGCCGCTGACGAGGCAAAGCCCGTGTTCCGCCTCATCGACTCGCTCGAGGACCTCGACGACGTGCAGAACGTCTACACCAACGCCGACTTCGACGACGAAGTGCTCGCCGCCCTGGAGGACTGATGTCGCTGGCGGTCGGGGACCTGCCCCCGTCGTTCTGCCTCGAAGGGGTGGATGGGACGACGGGCGAACCCGTGACCGTCGAACTGGACTCCACGAGGGGTTCGCCGGTCGTGGTCGCGTTCTATCCGGCGGATGACTCGCCGGTGTGCACCGCACAGCTGAGCGACTACAGCGCGAGCATCGCCTCCCTGCACGACCTGGGGGCGCAGGTGCTCGCCATCAGTCCCCAGTCCCCGCGCTCGCATGCCGCATTCGCTGCGGCCCGGGGTGGATTCGAGTTCCCCCTGCTCAGCGACGAGGATCGCTCGGTGGCGGCCTCATGGGGAAACCTCGGGTTGTTGGACCTCTACCGTCGCAGCACCTTCGTGCTGGGCGCGGACGGCCGGGTGGCCTGGATGCACCGCTCCGTCGGGCCGGGCCTCACCTACACCCCCGTACCGGAGCTCCTCGAGGTGCTCGAGGGCCTCCGCTGAAGCGGGCTCCCCGGTTCCGGGGTGCGCCTACTGGGCCACACCGAGGAGTCGGTTCCTGGTCACCGAGCGCACTCCCCGGTGCAGGCTGATCAGGGCCACGAGCCACGCGGCGGCCCCGAGCCACCATCCGGCGCTGCCACCGGTGCCGAGCAGGGTGCCGGTCGCCTGGCTGTAGGCGATCGCGATCATCGGCAGGGTGATGAGCCCCGAGGCCTGCTGGGCCGCGGCCGTCGAGCGGACACGGGCGGACAGGCGCAGGACCAGGGAGAGGGCCACGAGCAGGAACGGTGGGATGATCCAGAGCATCATCACCCACCACTGGGAGGTCGGGAAGAACCAGCCCCCCACGTCGGGGCCCACGACGATGTTGACCATCAGCGAGTACAGCCCGAACCCCACGATCGTGGTCGCGTACCCGGGTATCACGCTGGCGATGACCTTCCCGAGGTAGATCTCGCGGGTCGAGGCGGGGGAGTGGGCGAGGAACTCCCCGGTGCCCCGCTCGCGCTCTCCGACGATCGTGGCCGCACCCACCGCGGTCGAGATCGTGAGGGGCACCACCACAGCGACCGGGGCGAACAGGAACACCGCCAGTGCGTAGGCGGTCCGTCCCCCCGGTGTGGTGCCCTGGATCTGCGCCCGGGCGGCCGCGGGAAGGATCTCGAGTGAGTCACTCACCTTCGTGGCCATCGCCGAGCTGTCCACCTTGGTGAGGGTCAGCAGCAGCGCCGTGGGGACCAGCAGGAAGAAGACCATGCCGAGACCCACCATCGGGAGCAGGTAGTCCTTGGAGCGCAGCAGCTGTCTGAGGTCGGTCCGGGCAACCACCCACATGCGGTGCCGGTCGAAGGGCTCGCGTGTGCGCGCCGTGGGGGATGTGGCCGCTGTCATTGCGCCTCCTCGCTGCTGGATGTGGGCGTCGCGTGCCGCCCGTCGAACGGCCCTGCCCGCTCCGCCCCGGGTCCACCCGGTCCCCCTGGCCCGGCGAGTCCGTGTAGTCCGTCGGGTACCTCGAGTGTGGGCATGACAGGGGACGCAGTGGAGTCGTGCCCGAGGTCATCGACCGCTACCGGGTCGAGCACCCCGTCCACCTCCAGGCCTGCTTCGCGGGCGCTTCTCGAGAGCCGCCCTCGGATGCCGAAGTACAGGTCCTCCAGGGTCGGCCGGTGGGGCTCCACCCGTGTCAGCGCCACTCCGTCGCGGACCAGCGCCGCGACCAGGTCGGGAACCCTCGCGATGTCGTCGAGCTCCACGCGTGCCCCGCCCGGCCCGTTGCGGAGCGCGAGCACGCCGTCCCAGCCACGCATGCGTTCCAGCAGCCTCGGATCCTGCGCCGCGATCGTCACCAGCGGGTGTGGCCACCAGCGCCGGGTCAGTTCGTGGGGGCTGCCCGAGATGAGGTCGGTGCCCCCGTCCATGATCACGACGTGGTCGGCGAGCCCCTCGGCCTCGCTGAGCAGGTGGGTGCACATCACCACGGTGCGGCCTTCGTCGGTCATCGCCCGGATGTAGCTCAGCACCGCGGCCGAGGACTCGGGGTCGAGCCCGGAGGTGGGCTCGTCGAACAGCAGCAGCTCGGGTTCGTGGAGGATCGAACGGGCCAGCGCGAGGCGCGTCTTCATCCCGGTGGAGTAGCCCCCGACGAGGTCGTCCAGGGCGCCGGTGATGCCGAAACGGCCGGCCGCCTCGGCGATGCGCTGCTCCATGCGCGAGTCCACGCCGTAGAGCTCTGCGGCGTACTCCAGGTTGTCGCGGCCACTCAGCCGGTCGTACAGGGCAGGTTTGGCCGACACGACGCCACAGCGGGGCCTCACGAGGTGGCCCTCGGGACCCGGGTCGTGTCCCAGGGTCCGTACCGTGCCGGTGTCCGGGAGCAGCGCTCCGGTGACGACGCGCGCCGTGGTCGTCTTGCCCGCGCCGTTCGGTCCCAGCAGCACGGTGATGCGACCCCTGGGCACCAGCAGGTCCAGGTCGCGCAGCGCCTCGTTGGTGCCGAAGGTGTGCCCGACGCCGCGGAGCTGCACCACCGGTTCATCCGCAGGGGGGTGTGGGCTGGGTTCGCTGGGGGGCATCGCCCACATCTATCGGCAGTCGCAGCATCGAGCTGCAGGAATTGTCCCGTCCGGCACGCCGCGGTCATTGCCGCACACGGTGCGCCGCCGCGCACTACGGTCGAACCTGTGTTCGTTCTGGGTGTCGATCCGGGCCTGTCCAGGTGTGGCTACTGCGTGCTGGCCAGTGACGGCCGCACCAGCAAGCCCGTGGCCCTCGGCGTGCTCCGGACGAGTCCTTCCGAACCGACGCCCCGACGCCTCGCGGAGCTGATGGGTGACGTGGGGGCCCTGCTGGGCGAGTACTCGCCCGATGCCGTGGCGATCGAGCGGGTGCTGTTCCAGGTCAATGTCCGCACCGCCATGTCGGTGGGGCAGGCCGCAGGTGTGGTCATGGCCCAGGCGGCCAGCCGAGGAGTGGAGGTGGCGGAGTACTCGCCCAACGAGGTCAAGGGAGCGGTTGCTGGCTTCGGGGCAGCGGACAAGGCCCAGGTCCAGAGGATGGTCCAGCTGCTGCTCGAGCTTCCCGCCCCGCCCAGTCCCGCCGATGCAGCCGATGCCGCGGCGGTCGCGCTCGCACATGTAGCGGTGAGCGGAGGGAGCATTCCCGGCCGCGTGCTGGCCAGCGGATCGGGAACGAACCGATGATCGCATCCCTGCGTGGTGAGGTGATCGAGCGCGAGGGGACCGACCTGGTCATCGAGGTGGGTGGCATCGGATACCGCGTGTCGGTGACCCCGTCGGTGGCGGCGGGGGCGACCACCGGGGCGGAGCTGTTCCTGCACACCCACCACCACATCCGGGAGGACGCGCAGGTCCTCTACGGGTTCCCGGCCCCCGAGGAACGCCGGGTGTTCGAGACCTTGATCGCGACCCACGGGGTGGGCCCGGCCCTTGCCATGGCGATCCTCTCGGTGCACTCCCCATCCGCGCTCGCCGAGGCGGTTGCATCCGAGGACACCGCTGCACTGTGCATGGTGCCCGGGGTGGGCAAGAAGACCGCCACGCGACTGCTCGTGGAGCTACAGAGCCGTCTCGTGCTGCCCGAGGTAGGGGTCGTGGAGGGGTCCGGCGGCACGCAACCGGTAGCCGCCGACCGCTCCGTGCGTGCCGATGTGCGTGAAGCACTGCTCGGCCTTGGCTACGGCGCCGAGGAGGTGGGCGCGGTGATCGACGAGCTGCCCGACCACGACACCGGTGAGGCCCTGCGCGAGGCGCTCCGACGGCTGGCGGTCGCCTGATGGCACGCGACGAGTTGCTCGATCCTTCCGCGGCCAGCGACGAGGAGATCGCCGAGTTGGTGTCCCAACCGGCGGCCGGCACCCGGTCCGACCCGCAGGCTCCGGATCCGTTGGCATCGTTGAGGCCGGCAAGGCTGGAGGACTTCGTCGGTCAGTCGGAGCTCAAGTCCCGCCTGCAGGTGATCCTCGAAGCGGCGCGCATGCGCCAACAGGCGGCGGACCACTTCCTCTTCGCCGGCCCACCCGGGCTGGGCAAGACCTCCCTGGCCGGCATCGTGGCGGCCGAGATGGACGTGGAGCTGCAGGTCACCTCCGGCCCCGCGCTCGAACGTCCGGGTGACCTGGCTGCGATCCTCACGAAGCTGTCCGCCGGCGACGTGCTCTTCATCGACGAGATCCACCGGCTCAGCCGTTCCGTTGAGGAGGTCCTGTACCCGGCGATGGAGGACTTCCAGCTGGACATCGTCCTCGGCAAGGGACCGGCGGCACGCTCGATCCGCCTGGAACTCCCGCGCTTCTGCCTGGTCGGTGCCACGACCCGCACGGGACTCGTCACGGGTCCCCTCCGGGACCGCTTCGGGCTCGTGGCGCGACTCGACTACTACGACCCCGAGGACCTGCGTTCCATCGTGGTCAGGGCAGCGGGGATACTCGGGGCCGAGATCTCCTCGGAGGGCGCGGCGGAGATAGCTGCACGGAGCCGGGGCACGCCGAGGATCGCCAACCGCCTGCTGCGCAGGGTCCGTGACGTGGCCGAGGTGCAGGGCGACGGTTCGATCGACACCGACACCGCGAGGACCGGCCTCGAGCTGTTCGGCATCGACTCGATGGGCCTCGACAAGGTCGACAGGTCGATCCTGACCGCCATATGCGAGGGGTTCGGAGGCGGACCGGTGGGCCTGTCAACACTCGCGATAGCGGTCTCGGAGCCGACCGAGACCGTCGAGGACGTCTACGAGCCCTACCTGATCCAGCAGGGCCTGTTGCAGCGCACCCCCCGTGGGCGGGTGGCCACACCCGCTGCCTGGAGGCACCTGGGCCTCGTGCCCCCACCTTCGGCGTTCCCGGCCGGGGACCCGTCGCTGTTCGAGGGCTGAACCCACACGCGGCACCCCGGGGGCCGGGCCCCCACCGGCTGCCCGGCGAGCTGGTGGCGAATCTGGGCGGACCCCTCCCGGTGGTTAGCCTTGCGGCCATGGAACGCGAGATCTACACCGAGGAACACGAGATGTTCCGCGATGCATACCGGACCTTCCTCGAGCGGGAGATGGTGCCGCACCGCGACAAGTGGGAGGCGGCCGGAATCGTCGACCGGGACGTCTTCCGCACCGCCGGGGAGGCCGGTTTCCTGGGCATGGGCATTCCCGAGGAGTACGGCGGAGCGGGTGTCAAGGACTTCCGCTACAACAACGTGATCATCCAGGAGCTCGCCCGGGCCGACCTGTACGCCTCCGGCATCGGTTTCACGCTGCACACCGACGTCTGCCTGCCCTACTTCGTGGACTACTGCAACGACGACCAGAAGCAGCGCTGGCTGCCCGGGATCGCCAGCGGGGAGAAGATCACCGCGGTGGCGATGACCGAACCCGGGATCGGTTCGGACCTCGCCTCCATGTCGACCACCGCGATCCGCGATGGCGACGAGTACGTGCTGAACGGCTCCAAGACGTTCATCACCAACGGCATCAACGCCGACCTCGTGATCGTGGCGGCCAAGACGGACCCCTCCGAGAGGCACAAGGGCATGTCGCTGCTGATCCTCGAGGCGCCCGCCGAGGGTTTCGAACGGGGGCGCAACCTCGAGAAGGTGGGGCTTCACGCCCAGGACACCGCCGAGTTGTTCTTCAACGACGTGCGCGTGCCCGCCGAGAACCTGCTCTCGAACGAGGGGGAGGGCTTCATGCTGCTGGTGAAGAACCTGCCCCAGGAGCGTCTCTCCATAGCGATGGCCGCCGTTGCCCATGCCCGGGCGATGCTCGAGTGGACCATCGAGTACGCCCAGGAGCGACAGGCCTTCGGCCAGCCCATCGGGACCTTCCAGAACAGCCGCTTCAAGCTGGCCGAGATGAACACCGAGATCACCATCGCGGAGACGTTCATCGATCGCTGCCTCATTGCGCTCAACGACTCCGAGCTGACCGCCGAGGAGGCCTCGATGGCCAAGTGGTGGTGCACCGAGCTCCAGAAGCGGGTGGCCGACACCTGCGTGCAGCTCCACGGCGGCTACGGCTACATGGTCGAGTACCCGATCGCCCGTGCCTACACCGACTCGCGCATCACCACCATCTACGGCGGCACGACCGAGATCATGAAGGAGATCATCGGGCGTTCCATGGGATTCTGAGGATGCAGGGGGATCCCGGTCCGGGCGGGGAGTGAGAAGCACCCGTGCGGGTCGAGGAACTCCACTACGAACTCCCCGAACAGCTGGTGGCGCAGGTTCCGGTCGAACCGCGCGATGCCGCACGGCTCATGGTTGCGCGCAGCGGCGCCGCCGGGCCCGAACACGCTCGGGTCCGCGACCTTCCGGCCCACCTCGAGCCCGGCGACCTGGTCGTGGTCAACAGCACCCGGGTGCTGCCCGCGCGCGTGCGCATCGCCCGCCCCGGTGGCGGGGCGGGCGAGGTGCTGCTGCTGGAGGACCGTGGCGACGGGTGGTGGGAAGCGCTGTGCAGGCCCTCGCGCAAGCTCCCCGAGGGGACCCACCATGGGTCGATCGGGGGGCACCTCGCATTCGAGATGGGTGCAGAGCTCGGCGCCGGCCGCCGCCTCGTGCGCCCCGAGGTGACCGCCGTCCGCCCGGCGACGCGGATGGGCCACGACGAGTCGGATCTCCTGGCGGCCCTGGAGAGCGACGGCGAGGTGCCACTGCCGCCGTACCTGCACGAGCAGCTCGAGGATCCGGAGCGCTACCAGACCGTCTTCGCCCGTCGCCCTGCCTCGGCAGCGGCACCGACCGCAGGACTGCACCTGACCCCTGCGGTGCTGGCGGCACTGTCCGAACGCGGGGTACGGGTGGCGACCGTCGAGCTCGTCGTCGGACTCGACACCTTCAGGCCCGTGACCACCGAGCTGGTGGAGGACCACGAGATCCACACCGAGCACTACCAGGTGCCCGAGGAGACCTGGCACGAGGTCGGCACGACACGTGTGCGGGGCAACTCGGTGGTGGCGGTCGGGACGACCACGACCCGTGCCCTGGAGTCGGTCACCCACACCGGTGACCTCGCGGGTCGTACGGGACTGTTCATCACGCCGGGGTTCGAGTTCCGGGTGGTGGACCGGCTCATGACCAACTTCCACCTGCCGCGCTCGTCGCTGCTGGCCATGGTGGAGGCTTTCGCCGGACCTGTTTGGCGCGAGCTGTACCGGCTCGGGGCGGAGCAGGGCTACCGGTTCCTGAGCTTCGGGGACGCGATGCTGCTGGACCCCGCAACCACCGGCGCGGACCCCGCAACCACCGGGGGAGCGGACACGTGAGGCTCGAGGTGGACATCGACGCGCAGTGCGGCCTCGCCCGCACCGGCAAGGTGGCGACGGCCCGGGGTTCCTTCGAGGTGCCGTGCTTCATGCCGGTCGGCACACGCGGTTCCATCCGTGCACTGGGAACCCACCAGCTCGAGGAGTTGTCCTCCCCGGGAGGCGTGCGCGCAGAGGTGATGCTGTGCAACACCTACCACCTGATGCTGAGGCCGGGCGCCGGGGTCGTGGAATCACTGGGCGGGCTCCATGCCTTCACGGGCTTCGGGGGCCACATGCTCACCGATTCGGGCGGATACCAGGTCTTCTCGCTGGACCCGGAGGTCACCGACAGGGGAGCGGAGTTCCGTTCCACCTACGACGGGTCACGGCACCTGCTGACCCCGGAATCGGCGGTCAGGACCCAGGAGATGCTGGGGGCGGACATGCAGATGGTGCTGGATGTGTGCGCCCCGCTGCCCTCCCCGCGGCCGCTCCTGGTCGAGGCGGTGGAACGCACCGCGCTCTGGGCCAGGCGTGCCAGGGAGGCCCACGAGCGCACGGCGGACCAGGCCCTGCTCGGCATAGTGCAGGGTGGCACCGATGCAGAGCTGCGACGGCGTTCCGCGGGCTGGACCGTGGAGTTGGACTTCGACGGCTATGCGATCGGAGGCCTGTCGGTCGGTGAGCCGCGCTCGGAGATGCTCCCGGCGCTGGAGGCCGCCCTGGAGGTGCTGCCGGAATCGCAGCCGCGCTACCTCATGGGGGTCGGCGACCCGATCTCCATCGTCGAGGCGGTGGCCCGAGGGGTCGACATGTTCGACTGCGTGCTTCCCACACGGTTGGCCAGGCACGGCACGCTGCTCACCGACCGGGGGCGGCTCAACATCAAGCGCGCGGAGTTCGCCTCGTCGGAGGAACCGGTGGATCCGGGGTGCGGATGCGCGACCTGTTCCCGCTACAGCCGGGGCTACCTGCGCCACCTCATGAGGGTGCGGGAACCCGCCGGGGCGATCCTGTGCACCATCCACAACCTCACCTGGATGTTCGCTCTGGTCGAGGCCACACGGAGCGCGATACGCGACGGTTCACTCGACGCGCTGCGCCGCCGGGTGGCGGAGGCCCACGGTGATGGGTTCGACGGCGAATGATTCCCGGTACGGCCTCCCGGGGTCGTAGCATCGTCGGACTGTGGACCAGCTAGCCCAACTACTCGCACAGGACAACGGTGGTGGGAGCCCGATCGGGCTCATCATCCTGCTGCTGCCGATCGCCGCCATCATCTTCCTGACCGTGGTGCCCCAGCGGAAGCAGCGCCGCAAGCAACAGGAGCTCATGAGCTCCCTCGAGGTGGGTGACGAGGTCGTCACCATCGGCGGCATACACGGGGTGGTGAACCACATCGAGGACGCCGTCGTGCACCTGGAGGTGGACGACGACGTGGTGATGAAGTTCGGCCTCGGGGCGGTCAGCCGCAAGGCCGAGGAACCCGACCCCGATGCCCAGCAGTCCCGCGGTGGTTTCCTCTCAGCGCTCACCGGTGGGGCGGCGGGTGGCGCCGGAGCATCCGGTGAGGATGGCGGCGACGAGGGATCGGACGACCCAGACAGCGACGCCAAGAGCTGACCGGCGTGCGCACACATCCCCTTCGCAACATGCTCGTGGCCATGGGGCTGGCCGTGGTCCTGCTCGTGGTCACGCTCGCATTCGGGCGCTCTCCCACACTCGGGCTCGACCTGCAGGGCGGGGTCTCGGTGAACCTGCAGCCGGTGGACGAGTCCGGAGAGGTGCTCGACGACGTCAGCAACGAGAGCCTGGACGAGGCGATCGGAATCATCCGCAACCGCGTGGACGCCGTCGGCGTGACCGAGCCGGAGGTGTCCCGCCAGGGCAGCACGATCACCGTGCAACTCCCCGGGGCGACCGACCAACAGGACGTGATCGACCTCGTCGGTACCACGGCACGGCTGCGTTTCAGGCCGGTGCTGGGTCTGCTCCCCCCGGAACCCACCGAGGAGGAGCGGGCCGAGCTGGAGCAGACCGCGGAGGAGCTCCGCACCCAGCTGGGCCTGCCCGAAGGCGTGAGCGCACAGGACGTGCTTGACGAGGAGCTGGCGGCCGCACAGGCCGCACTGGAGGCCGACCCCGAGGGGACATCCACTCCCGAGGGTCCCCAGAACTCCTACGGAGTGGACGTGCAGTCCAGCGAGTTCCAGGAACTCGCGGCGGCCGAGACCCAGCTCGAGACCCAGGTCACCCCCCGCGACGAGATCGAGGCCGACCAGGAGGTGGTCCTCGCCGACTCCAACGGCGTGCTGTACCGCCTGGGACCGACCTTCTCCTCGGGGGACCGCGTGCTCGAGGGCGAAGCCGTCGAGGACGCCACCGCCGGGCTCGACCAGTCGGGCCAGTGGGTCGTGAACCCGGTGTTCAAGGGCGGTGAGGACGGCATCGACCTGTTCAACGAGGCGGCCACTGCCTGCTACAACGGCGATCCCCAGGTCTGCCCCGCCCAACAGGGCACCCGGGGGCAGCTGGCGATCGTGCTCGACGGCGAGGTGCTCACCGCCCCGAGCATCAACGAGGCGACCTTCGCCCGCGACCAGATACAGATCTCGGGGTCGTTCGACCAGGAGAGCGCCCAGGCGGTGGCGGTGGCACTCCGGTACGGCTCGCTTCCGCTGAACCTCGAACCCCAGCAGGCCGAGACGGTCTCCGCGACGCTCGGTGAGGGTGCCCTGCAGGCCGGGATCATCGCCGGCCTGATCGGCCTGGTGGCGGTGTTCGTCTACATGTTCGCCTACTACCGCCTCCTGGCGGCGGTCTCACTGGTGAGCCTCACGACCTCGGCGCTGCTGCTGTGGTCGGCCATGTCCTGGCTGGGAGCGACCGTGACGCTCGCCGGCGTGGTCGGCCTGGTGGTGTCCATCGGCGTTGCGATCGACTCGAGCGTGGTGAGCTTCGAGGGGATCAAGGAGGACGTGCGCAACGGATCCACGGTTCGCTCGGTCGCCGAACGCTCCATGACCCGCTCCTACTCGACGATCGTCAAGGCCGACACGTCCTCGCTCATAGGCGCGGCGGTGTTGTACTGGCTCTCGGTGGGACCGGTGAGGGGGTTCGCCTTCTACCTGGGTGCGGCGACGCTGCTCGACCTGTTCTCGGCGTACTTCGTGTTGCGCCCCGGCGTGATGGCGCTCTCGCGTTCGGGTCGCGGGAGCTCCCCGAAGTCGCTCGGCATCCCGATAGACGACCTCGCCGATCCGGTCCGCGAGAAGCTGACCGCCGCGGCCCGCGGCGCGGTCAAGGAGGCCTGAGATGGCATCTGATGGCGACACGGCGAGCCCGCAGGACGCGGGCAACGAGGCGGTCGGGGGCCCCGGAGGCGTCTCCGCGGGCCCGGCTCCGGACGCGGCAACACCGACCATGAGCCTGCGCAAGCGTCTCTACAGGGGTACCAGCGACATCGACTTCCCGCGGATGTTCCGCTGGACGACGGTCGTCTCGGTCCTCGCCGTGGTGGCGTCGGTCGTGGCGCTGTTCACGATGGGCCTGAAGCTCTCCATCGATTTCGAGGGTGGGTCCGTGTGGGAGGTCCCCTCCCAGGACTTCAGTGCCGAGGAGGCCGAGGCGGTCCTCTCCGCCGCGGGGGTCCCCGGTGGCCAGGTACAGGAAGCCGAGACGGTCGACGGCGAGCGGATCCTGCGGGTCTCCGGCCAGGTCGAGAGCGTGCAACAGGGCGCCGAACTGGCGGTCGACTTCGCGGACGCAGCGGGCCTCGAGGCCGGTGAGGTGACCGTCAACACCGTCGGGCCCTCCTGGGGGGACGACATCACCCGCCAGGCGCGGACCTCGCTGATCGTGTTCATGGTGCTGGTCGCCCTCTACATCACGTGGCGCATGGAGGCCCGGATGGCGGTCTCCGCCCTGGTGGCGGTGATCCACGACATCCTGATCACCCTCGGGGTGTACTCGGTGTTCCAGTTGACGATCACCCCTGCGACGGTCATCTCGTTCCTCACGATCCTCGGGTTCTCGCTCTACGACACGATCGTGGTCTACGACCGGGTGCAGGAGAACGCCGACCGGCTCCTGCGCAGCGGCCGCTACACCTACACCGCGGTGATGCGGCGTTCGCTCAACCAGGTCGTGATGCGCTCCATCAACACGACGATCACGACGATCCTGCCGATCATCTCGATGCTGGTCGTCGGCAAGTTCCTCTTCGGACAGCAGACGCTGGCCGACTTCTCCCTCGCGCTCCTGATCGGACTCGTGCTGGGTACCTACAGCTCGCTGTTCGTGGCGTCGCCGCTCACTGTCGCGCTCAAGGAGCGCGAGGCCAGGTGGCGTGACGTGCGAGCACGGCTCGCCAACCGGGGCCTCGATCCCACCGACACAGCGTGGTACGGCGTGGGTGCGGATGCGCCGACCCGGACCGGGGCCCGTGGGTCCTCCGGAACGGGTCGCAGCAGCGCTACGGGTGCCGCGGCAGTTGCCTCGCCGGCGACCCACATGGGTCATCCGCCCCGGCCGCGCAAGAAGAAGCGCCGCAGCTGAGCCGTAGCGCCGCAGCTGAGCCGTAGCGCCGCAGCCGAGCCGTGCTGCATCCGCCCGGCCGGCCGGCACCGGTAGGTTGGTGCAGTGGCAACGATGACCCGAGTACTGCCCTGGAGGCGTCACACCCTCCCGGAGGTCCTGGAACTGCAGGGCATCGTCGAGGAGTACCGCCGGAGGCACCCGAAGCGGCCCACCGAGCACATCTCCGCCGCCTACGAACTGGCGGCCAAGTGCCACCAGGGCCAGCTCCGTCGCTCCGGTGAGCCGTACATCACCCACCCCCTGGCAGTCGCCTCGATCGTCGCCAGCTACGGGATGGACGACACCACGATCGCCGCAGCGCTGCTGCACGACGCGGTGGAGGACACCGGACTGACCCTCGAGGAGGTCGAGGACCGCTTCGGCGCGGACGTGGCCGCGATCGTCGACGGTGTCACGAAGCTGGAGCGCATCGCCTTCGAGTCCAAGGAGGACCAGCAGGCCGCCACGATGCGCAAGATGCTCGTGGCGATGGCCAAGGACCTGCGGGTGCTGGTGATCAAGCTCGCCGACCGGCTGCACAACATGCGCACGATCGCGGCCATGCCGGCCGCCAAGCAGACCCGTACCGCCCAGGAGACCCTGGACATCTACGCGCCCCTGGCGCACCGCCTCGGAATGCAGGAGATGAAGCAGCAGCTCGAGGACCTGTGCTTCGCCGCGCTCAACCCTGCCATGTTCGCCGAGATCGACCAGATGGTCGCGGAACGCACACCCGAACGCGAGGACTACACCCAGGAGGTCCTCGACGAGGTGCGCGAGCGGCTCAGGCAGATGGGCATCCGCGCCGAGGTCACCGGCCGGCCCAAGCACCTGTGGTCGATCTACGAGAAGATGGTCCTCAAGGGCCGGGAGTTCGAGGAGATCTTCGACCTGGTCGGTGTGAGGGTGGTCGCGGAATCGACCAAGGACTGCTACGCGGCCCTCGGGACGATCCATTCGATCTGGGCGCCGGTGGGTGGTCGCTTCAAGGACTACATCGCGATGCCCAAGTTCAATCTCTACCAGTCCCTGCACACCACCGTCGTCGGTCCGCAGGGCCGGGTGCTCGAGGTGCAGATCCGCACCCGCGAGATGCACGATCGGGCCGAGTGGGGGGTCGCGGCGCACTTCTCGTACAAGGAGGGGGAGTCAGAGGACGTCGCCTGGCTGTCGCGGATGGTCGACTGGCAACAGGAGATGACCGATCCGGGTGAGTTCATGGCGAACCTGAAGATCGACCTGGAACAGGACGAGGTGTTCGTGTTCACCCCGAAGGGCGACGTCGTCACCCTGCCCGCAGGGGCGACTCCGGTGGACTTCGCGTACTCCATCCACACCGAGGTCGGTCACCGGTGCATCGGGGCGCGTGTGGGAGGACGCCTGGTGCCACTCGACCACGAACTGGCCGTGGGCGACACCGTCGAGGTTTTCACCTCGAAGGTCGAGGGTGCAGGGCCCAGCAAGGACTGGTTGCAGTTCGTCGCCAGCCGTTCGGCTGCTTCCAAGATCCGCCAGTGGTTCAGCCGCGAGCGGCGCGAGGATGCCCTCGAGGCCGGGCGCGAGGCGTTGCTCAAGGAGTTCCGCAAGGCGCGCCTGCCCTCACAGAAGGTCATGGGTGGTGGGGCCATCACCGAGGTCGCCGAGCAGCTCAAGTACGCCGATCCCGACGCCCTGTTCACCGCGGTGGGGGAGGGACACGTCTCGGCGGTGTCGGTCGCCCAGCGCGTGACGAGCCTGCTGCGCACCGCCGAGGGCGAGCGCGAGGACGTGGTGGCGAGTCCGATCGTGCGCCCCGGACGCCGGCGCGGCGGTTCGGTGGGCGTCCACGTGGAGGGCTTCGACGACATGCTCGTGCGCATGGCCCGCTGCTGCACGCCGGTGCCCGGTGACGAGATCGTCGGCTTCATCACCCGGGGGAGGGGGGTCTCGGTTCACCGCTCCGACTGCGCCAACGCGGTGTCGCTCTCGGAGGGTCAGGGCGAGCGGATCCTCAACGTGGACTGGGACAGCGAGCGTGCCGGGGACTTCGTGGCGTTGGTCGAGGTGCGCGCCCTCGACCGGCCCAAGCTCCTCCAGGAGGTCATCGCGGTGCTCTCTGAGCACCGCGTGAACATCGTCAACTCGACCAGCCACGCGGGCGCGGACAGGGTGGCGGTGATGCGGTTCGAGTTCGAACTGGGCGACGCGTCGCACCTCGAACAGCTCCTCAACCGGCTGCGCACCATCGACAGCGTCTACGACGCATACCGGGTGGTGCCGGGACGGAGTTGAGCACGCACGCCGCGATGCACTAGACAGGCGGATACGACTTCTCTGTGAGGAAGGCGTGTTGCGGGGGTGGTTCCCCGCAACAGGAGAAATCCTTGTTTGGGGGCAAAATGCGTAAGGGACTCTGGGCACTGCTGTGCCTGTTCGGTGCCGCGGTTCTCGTGGCGAGTGCTTGCACACCACCGGGTGGACCCGGCAACACACCGCCCACGGCTGTGATCGAGGCGGATCCGATCTCGGGAGCGGCTCCGCTGGAGGTCTCGTTCTCGGGGTTGTCCAGCACCGATGTGGGTGGTGCGGTGGTCGCCTACCAGTGGGACCTGGGTGACGGAACCACCTCGGGTCTCGAGGAGCTGACCCACACCTACCTGAGCGACGGCCTGTACACGGTGACGCTCACCGTCACCGACAGCCAGGGCGCCACCGGCACCGCAACGGTCGACATCCAGGTGGGTACTCCGAACCAGCCGCCCACCGTCGCGCCGGTCGCCGCGGTGAGCTCGGGGATCGCTCCACTGGAGGTGTCCTTCCAGTCGAACGCCGCTGACGCGGACGGCACGGTCGTCTCCGTCGAGTGGGACTTCGGCGACGGGGCGACCTCGAGTGACGCCGACCCGACGCACACCTACACCGCGCCGGGCACATATGCCGCCACGGTGACCGCGACCGACGACGACGGGGCCACGACCTCGGACTCGGTGACCGTCACGGTGAGCGCAAACCAGGCGCCCACCGCAGCGGCCACCGCTGATGTCAGCTCGGGCAAGACCCCCCTCACGGTCAACTTCGACGGATCCACCTCGACCGACGCCGACGGCACGATCGTGTCCTGGGACTGGGACTTCGGAGACGGCGCCACCGCCACCGGTGCCACTCCCGGCCACACCTTCACCGCGGAGGGTGTCTACACCGTGGCCCTCACCGTGACCGACGACCACGGCGCGACCGACTCGACGGCCCTTTCGATATCGGTGGCCGACAACGTGGCACCACTCGCTGACCTGCAGGCCACCCCGACATCCGGCCACGCCCCGCTCGAGGTGTTCTTCAGCGGGACGGCCTCGTCGGACAGCGACGGCACACTCGTGGCATACGACTGGGACTTCGGTGACGGGGCGAGCGCCACCGGTGCCACTCCCAGCCACACCTACACCACCGCCGGGGTCTACGAGGCCTCCCTCGTCGTCACCGACGACAACGGGGCGACCGGCACCGACCTGGTGACCATCAACGTGGGCGTGCCCAACGTGGCACCCACCGCCGACGCGGCGGCCAGCCCCACCTCGGGGCCAGAGGACCTGGTCGTGCAGTTCGACTCGGCCGGCTCGACCGACAGCGACGGCACCATTGCCGCGGTGGTCTGGGACTTCGGTGACGGGCAGACCTCCGCCTCGGCGGCACCCTCGCACACCTACACCGATCCGGGCACCTACACGGTGACCCTGACCGTGACCGACGACGACGGGGCCAGCGACACCGACTCGCTCACGGTCACCGTCACGCCCAACCAGGCACCCACGGCAGTGGCCAGCGCCGACCCGCTGACCGCGAAGGTCGGAACCGAGGTCACCTTCGACGGCACCTCCTCCACCGACCCCGACGGCACGGTCGTGTCCTGGAACTGGGACTTCGGTGACGGGGCGACCAGCTCCTCGAGCGCTCCGGCCCATGTGTTCAACACGGTGGGGACCTACGAGGTGTCCCTTACGGTGACCGACGACGACGGTGACAGCGATTCCGCCACCGTGACGGTCTCGGTGGTGCCGAACCAGGCGCCCAGCGCGGCGATCTCGGCCAATCCGCAGACCGGGGCCTACCCGCTCGAGGTGACCTTCGACTCGTCGGGATCGGTGGATCCCGACGGCACCATCGACTCGGTGCTGTGGAACTTCGGTGACGGCGGGACCTCGACCGACGCCGCTCCGGCGCACACCTACACAACCGACGGGTCCTTCACGGCCACCCTGACCGTGACCGACGACGACGGTGCGACCGACACGGCCTCGGTCACGATCACGGTCGTCCAGGACGACGACGGCGACGGCTTCTCCCCGCCGACGGACTGCGACGACACCGATGATGCCGTGTATCCCGGTGCGGCCGACCCGCTCGATGCCGACGGCACCGACAGCAACTGTGACGGACTTGACGGCATCGCGACCGACACCGTCCTCGTGGACGGCGGTTCGGGTGCCGACAGCGGCAACTGCGGCACGCAGGGTTCGCCCTGCGCAACCATCGGCCAGGGTGTTGCCAACGCGCAGGGCTCCGGCAAGGGCGTGGTCCAGGTCGCGAGCGGTTCCTACGCGGGGTTCACGCTGGTGGGTGACGTGACGGTCCGCGGCGGTTACGAGAGCGACTTCACCGGCCGTTCGGGCACCACGACGGTCACCGGTGACGGCACCGGTGTGCTGGCCGACGGCACGGCCCCGGGTGCGACGCTCGCCGACCTCACCATCGACTCGGGTGCCCCCAGTGGTGCCGGAGCGAGTGCATACGGCGTGAGGGCCACCGGCGCGACGCTCGAGATCGTCGACTCGGTGGTCAGCTCCGCCGATGCCAACGCCGGCACGGCAGGCGCGGACGGTTCCGCCGGAGCGAACGGTTGCAACGGCTCCAACGGTGTGGGCCATCCGAACTGGGATCCGCCGGAGAACGACCGCACCAATGGCTGTGGTGGCGGCGGCGTGACCGCCTCCGGCTACGGCGGACGCGGTGGCCAGGGCAGCGCCTTCAGCTGCAGCGGCGGTCGTCACGGTGAGAAGGGTGGCAACGGCGGTGGTGGTGCCGCAGGCGGCGCCTACAACGACTGCGGTTACACCGGCTCGCCCGGTGGTTCCGGAGGTCAGGGTGGTGCAGCCGGTGCTGCCACGGCGGGCGGCGCCGGAGGCTCCACGGTGACCTTCGGTGCGCTCTTCGACGGTTCGTCCGGTGCCAACGGCAACGCCGGTAACCATGGCGGCGGTGGGGGCGGTGGCGCCGGTGGCGGCGCTACGGGCTCGTGGACCTGGGGCGGTGCCGGCGGTGCTGGTGGTGGCGGTGGCACCGGTGGTGCCGCGGGCACGGCCGGAACCGCAGGCGGCGGATCGTTCGCCGTGTACTCCCACAACTCCGACGTCACGGTCACCAACAGCACCCTCACCGCCGGACGCGGTGGTGCCGGTGGTGCCGGCGGAGACGGCGGTGACGGCGGTGACGGCGGCAACGGTGGTGCCGGTGGCAACTCCAACACCTCCCTGCAGGCCGGGGCCGGTGGCGGTGGTGGTGCCGGTGCCGGTGCCGCCGGTGGTTCAGGTGGCGGCGGTGGTGTCGGTGGCCCGTCGGTTGCGGCGCTCAACACCGGCTCGGGCACCCTCACCCTGAACGGTACGACCACGAACTGGACCGGTAGCTCGGGGCTCAACAGCGGATCGGGTGCGGCCGGTGGTGCCGGTGGCGCCGGTGGTGCCGGTGGCGCGGCCGGCAACCGTGGCGCTGCAGGTGACGGCAACCCCAACAACGACGGCCAGCCGGGCGGTACCGCTTCCGGCGGATCCACCGGCGACTCCGGCGGACAGGGTGCCACCGGGCTCGCGCTCAGCGTCTGGGACAACGGCACCCAGAGCACCTGAGCCGCGACGCTCGGTTCGCAACACGACGAACGCCACGAGGCCCCGTGCACCCGTTGCACGGGGCCTCGTCGTGCGTGTCGCGCCGGCGGTGTTCCGGTAGCCTCCATGGGCACCATGGCACATGGAACCGAACCGACCGAGCACGACGACGCCAAGCAGCCCCACCTCAGGATCGTGGGCGAGGACGAGATGCCCGCAGCGGAGCCCGGGGGTGCCGAGGAGGTCGTGGTGGAACGATCGACGCGGCAGGGCAGCGACAAGCGCTCCGACAAGCAGACAGCGGAGCGAAAGCGTGGCGAACCCTCCACGCAGGATCCCCTCGTGGCCGCCCGCGAGCGCCTGGCCGAGGCCGACCCGGAGGCGACCTACAAGTCGTTGCTGTCGCTCGTGCGCAGCGACCACAGCGACATCCTGACCACGCTCGAGTACAACCCGGCGTTCAGCTTCCACGACCCGAGCTGCGTGAAGGTGGAGCCGGAGCCCAGTGGTCTCGAGACCGTCGACCTGTACAGCCATGCCGCCTTTCCGGACTTCGACCGGATACTCGCGGAGCCGTTCGCCGATCCCCGCTACGACCACCTGTTCAACAGCCTGCGCAACCTGCTGTTCAACGAGAACCAGAACGTCGCGCTGGTGACCAACCACGGACAGATCATCGACATCGCACTCGTCATGGGAGCCCTGCTGCTCTCGGTGTGCTCGGAGGACCGCACCTTCGGCGTGCTCGAGGAGCGGGTCGAGCTCGACGACCTGGCGGATCGCAGCAACGTGCTGGTGTCACGCATGGTGGCCACCCAGGCCGCGCTCGGGGTCCCGGCACTGCAGGTGCTGCAGATCGGCGGACGCACCTTCCTGTCGATCCCCCAGACGGCCAGCCGCCGGCGCGCCAAGCTGGACGCCGAGGTCGCGAGGGCCAACAACCTGGTCGTGCGCCACGAACTCGACCTGCAGATGGCCAAGGGTGGCCAGCTGCTGGCGATGGCAGCGAGCGGGTCCCAGGACCTCTCACTGGCCGCGGGCCTGATGAAGAAGGCCCGCAAGAGCTGGTTGAAGCGGCGCGACGAGGAACCACCCGAGGAGTCCACGCTGCACCTGCAGCCGCTCTACGACGGAACCATCAAGTTGATGTCGTCGTGTGACTACGTGTTGCCGGTCGCGATCTCACTCGATCCTGCACGTCCGTGTTGCGAGCTGGGTGAGATGACGAAGCTGCACGAACCCGACGACTGCCATCGCGTCATGGACTGGATCGCCCACGCGCACCAGGAAGCCACCGGGGTACCGACCGTCTACCACTGGCACGAGGACGACCTGCTCACCCAGGTGAGGGCTCTCGCGGACTCCCTGCGGCGCCAGTAGGCGCCTCGTCCGCCGCGGCCCCTCGGGTAATGCCCGGGGGTTCGTGCGCGGTAGCGTTGGCCGCCGTGGCCGACCGACCTGCCGAGCGACTCCAGAGCCTCACGGGCATGCGCGACGTGCTCTGGCCCGAGTCGGCCCGGAGGCGCGAGCTGGTCGACCGCTTCGTGGGTACTGCATCCGCAGCGGGCTACCGCGAGGTCGTTCCGCCGTTGCTCGAGGACCTGAGGGTGTTCCTGCGGGTGGGTGAGGCGACCGACGTGGTGACCAAGGAGATGTACGAGTTCACCGACCGTGACGGCACGAGGGTGGCGCTGCGGCCCGAACTCACGGCGGGTGTGGTGCGGGCATTCGTGCAGCACCGCCCGCTGACCCCGTGGAAGGTCTTCTACACGGGTTCCAACTTCCGCCACGAGCGGCCGCAGAAGGGCCGCTACCGCAGCTTCGACCAGGTCGGGATCGAGGCGATCGGCAGCGACGACGCGGACCTGGACGTGGAGGTGATCGCGCTCGCGTGGAGGTTCTTCGAGGACATCGGGCTCACCGAGGTCCAGCTGCTGTTGAACACCCTGGGCGAGCACGACGACCGAGCCCGGTACACCGAGGCGGTCCGTGGGCACCTCGGCGCGCACCGGGACTCCCTGTCGGAGGCGGCCCGCACGACCCTCGAGCGCAACCCGCTGCGCGTCCTCGACTCGAGACGGCCCGAGGACCGCGCCGCCGTCGCGACCGCCCCGACCATCGCGGAGTTCCTCTCGCCCGCCGCCTCGCAGCACTTCGCGCGGGTCAAGGAGGGGCTCGAGGCCCTCGGCATCCCCTACACGATCGACGAACGACTCGTGCGCGGCCTCGACTACTACAGGCGCACGACCTTCGAGTTCGCCGCAATGGCACTCGACGCGGCCCAGAACGCGATCGGTGGTGGTGGACGCTACGACGGCCTGGCCGAGTCGATGGGGGGCAAGCCCACCGACGGCATCGGTTTCGCGCTCGGTGTGGACAGGATGTTGCTCGCAGCGGACGCCGAGTCGGTCTTCGAGGCACCGGAGGCACACCTGGACGCCTTCGTGGTGGACCTCACCGGTGGAGCCGCAGCACGCGACATCACCCACGAGCTGCGGGCCGCGGGGATCTCCGCGGATCGCCGTTTCGACCCGGGCTCCATGAAGTCCCAGATGAAGGCCGCGGATCGGAGCGGGGCCGGGCACGCGGTGATCGTGGGAGAGGACGAACTCGCGGCCGGTGAGGTGACCGTGCGGGTCCTCCGGGGCCACAGTGACACCGCAGGCGAATCGGTCCAGGAGCGTGTCCGCCGCCAGGACCTGGTCGCGCACCTGCAGCAGCGCAGATGACCGGACCGGGCCGCTGGCCGGTCACGAACCCATCCTCGAGCGAACCATCTCGACCCAGCAGAACGACGGAGACATCGCGAAGTGAACAGCCCCACCAGTAGTTCGAGCACCGACATGCGCACGCACATGTGCGGAGAGCCGCGCCCGGCGGACATCGGAACCACCGTGACGGTGTGCGGTTGGGTGGCACGCCGCCGGGAACACGGCGAACACCTCGCCTTCGTCGACCTGAGGGACCACACGGGGCTCCTGCAGTGCGTCGTGGACGGCAGCGTGGACGTTCGCAGCGAGTACGTGCTCGCCGTGACCGGCGTGGTCTCCCAGCGTCCGGAGGGGACGGTCAACGACAGGTTGGGAACCGGCCAGGTGGAACTCACCGACTGCGAGGTCGAGATCCTCTCGGCGGCCGAACCCCCACCGTTCCCCCTCGACGAACGCGCGGCCGAGGTCGACGAGACGATCCGCCTGAGGCACCGCTACCTGGATCTGAGGCGCGCCGAGATGCAGTCGAACCTGCGCAGCCGGGCACGCATATCGTCCGCCATCCGCTCGGCAATGGACGCCCAGGGCTTCGTCGAGGTGGAGACCCCGATGCTCATCGCGTCCACCCCCGAGGGTGCCCGTGACTTCGTGGTGCCGAGCAGGCTCCATCCGGGGGAGTTCTACGCGCTGCCGCAGAGCCCACAGCTGTTCAAGCAGCTCTGCATGGTCGGTGGCGTGGACCGCTACTACCAGATTGCACGCTGCATGCGTGACGAGGACCTGCGCGCCGACCGCCAGTTCGAGTTCAGCCAGCTCGACCTCGAGATGAGCTTCGCCTCCCAGTCCGATGTGCTCGAGGCGGTGTCCCGGGCTGTGGGCGCGGCCGTCGAGGCAGTCACGGGGGAGGGTGTCGGCGAGATCCCGCACATGACCTGGCACGACGCCATGAACCGCTTCGGATCCGACAAGCCCGACGTGCGCTTCGGAATGGAACTCGAGGACCTGAGCGAGGTGTTCGCCGAGACCGGCTTCAACGCCTTCAAGGCCGACGCGGTCAAGGGGATCTGCCACAAGGGAGCATCGGAGGCGACCAGTCGCAACCGTCTCGACGACCTGACCGAGAAGGCGAAGCGCTGGGGCGCCAAGGGACTGGTCTGGATGCGTGCCGAGGAAGGACCCGACGGGGAGGTGACGCTGAACTCGCCGGTGGCGAAGTTCCTCTCACCCGAGGAGCTCGCCGGAGTCATCGAGACGCTCGGGGTCGAGGTCGGGGACGTCTGCTACCTGGTTGCGGACCGTTGGCACCGGGTCTGCCACGTGCTCGGCCTGCTGCGTCTCGAGCTGGGCAGGCCACCGGTGCACGAGGGGGGCCTGCGCTTCCTGTGGGTGCTGGACTTCCCGCTGTTCGAGGACGTCGACGAGGCAACCGGTCGTCCGGTGCCGGCCCACCACCCCTTCACGATGCCCCATCCCGAGGACACCGACATGCTCAGCGGTGGGCCCACGGAGCTGCTCGGCGTGCGCTCCCAGGCCTACGACCTCGTGCTGAACGGGTGGGAACTCGGCTCCGGCAGCGTCAGGATCCACCGGCCGGAGCTGCAGCAGCAGATCTTCGACCTGCTCGGGATCTCCGAGGCGGAGGCCGAGGCCAAGTTCGGTTTCCTGCTGGAGGCCTTCCGCTACGGAGCACCCCCGCACGCCGGATTCGCCTTCGGCCTCGACCGACTGGTCGCCCTCCTGGTGGGGGAGGACAACATCCGCGAGGTGATCGCCTACCCGAAGACCCAGTCCGGGGGTGACCCCCTCACCTCGGCCCCCTCCCCGGTGGACGCCGAGCACCTGGCGGAACTCGGACTGAGACTGCTGCCCCGGGGCACCTGAGGGGCCCGGCGCCGGCCGTGGCGCCGACCCGGCCGGAGCGGCGCGGTAGTTTGCCGCGATGGAGGACTTGTTCACCGCGGCGGCGCGCGAGCGGCTCGAGGCACGGGGACCGCTGGCGGACCGGTTGCGGCCGGCGGACCTGGACTCCGTGCTCGGACAGGACCACCTCCTGGGCGAGGGGGCTCCGCTGCGTGCCCTTGTGGACACCGACCGCCTGTCCTCGGTGATCCTCTGGGGTCCACCCGGCACCGGCAAGACCACACTGGCGCGGTTGTTGGCCCAGGCCTCTGCCAAGGAGTTCGTCGCCCTGTCCGCGGTGACCGCCACGGTCAAGGACATCCGCTCCGTGACCGCCGCGGCCGAGGAGGCGCTCGGCCAGCGGGGGAGGGGGACGATCCTGTTCCTCGACGAGATCCACCGTTTCAACAAGGCCCAACAGGACGCGCTCCTGCCCGCGGTGGAGACCGGACTCGTGGTCCTCATCGGAGCGACCACCGAGAACCCCGCATTCGAGGTGAACCCGCCCCTCATGAGCCGTTCGACGCTGTTCCGCCTCCGGCCGCTGGACGCGCCCGCCCTGGGTGACCTCGCCCTGCGGGGCCTGCAGGCCGAGGGTGCGGTCGCCCGGGAGGATGCACTCGAGCACCTGGTCTCGACCGCGGGCGGTGACGGCAGGCACCTGCTCACGAGCCTCGAGGTGGCCATCGCCCTCGCTCGCTCGAGGGAGGAACGTTCCGGCACCGGTGGGACCCCGGAGGTACTGCTCGAGGATGCCGAGGCCGCCGTGGGGGTCGCATCGATCCGCTATGGACGCGATGACCACTACGACGTGATCTCCGCGTTCATCAAGTCGATCAGGGGCTCGGATCCGGATGCGGCGCTGCACTGGCTCGCCAGGATGCTGGAGGCGGGTGAGGACGCCCGCTTCGTCGCCCGGCGGCTGGTGATCGCCGCCTCGGAGGACATCGGCCTGGCCGATCCCACGGCGCTGATGGTCGCCGACGCCGCCGCCCGGGCGGTGGAGTTCGTCGGACTGCCGGAGGCACGCATCAACCTCGCACACGCCACGGTCCACCTGGCGTTGGCACCCAAGTCGAACACTTCCTACGAGGCCCTCGGGCGGGCGCTGTCGGACGTGCGCGAACGTCCGGTCGGGGAGGTTCCGGCGCACCTGCGCGATGCCCACTACCGCAGTGCCGGACAGCTCGGACACGGAGTCGGCTACGCCTATCCCCACGACGACCCCACCGGATGGGTCGAGCAGAACTACCTGCCCGATACTCTTGGGGACGTGGCGTACTACCGTCCCGGAGCCCACGGCCGTGAGGCAGCCCTGGTGGATGCCTGGCGGCGGCGCACCGGGGCACGCAGCGGTGCTCCCGCGAACCCTCCCGAGGTCGGGGACGGCGGGGGAGGCCACCGGTGAGTGCGATGGACCTCGTCGCAGTGGTGGCAGCGGTGCTCGGTGCGATCGCGCTGGCCGGGGGCTGTGTGGCCTTCTTCGCCGCCGCCACGCGGCTGCGCGCAGCGGCCCGCGAACTGGAAGCTGCAGCGGCCGCCTTCGCCGACGCCGCCGAACCCCTCGTCGAGGACCTGAACTCCTCGGTGGAGCGTGCCGCGGGTGAGGTCGAGAGGGTGGAACACCTCCTCGACCTCTCCAGCGGGATCGGCCGACGTGTCGAGGGCGCCACGGGTGCCACCTACCGGGCGCTCACCACGCCGGTGATCAAGGGCGCCGCGGTCGCCGAGGGGACCCGCCGAGCCGCAAGGCGCCTCGGTGGTCGCAGGTCGTGAACGCCGATTCGAGTGCGGCCCAGGCGAACACCCCCGCTTCGTGGCGCCACAGCTCTCCGAGGGCTTCCACGAAGTAGCTGCCATGCGCCGCGCCCGTGCCGGCCGCGAGGTGGGCGAGTTCGTGCAGCACCGTTTCGAGCCCCCAGCCGTGGCCGTCCACGATCCACACGACGCCGGTGCCGTCCGGCCGGCACGCGGCTGCGGAGAAGGTGGCGTTGTGGGAGCGACGCTCCGGCACCACCTCCAGTGGGGCACCGGGGAAGGTGTCGCCCCACCAGGCCGATGAGAGCAGCCGGTCGAGGTACTGCTCGATCTCGGTGAAGCGGGCGAAGCGGCGCAGCGGAACCTGGACGCAGGCACGCCGTTCGGCGCAGGCCACGACATCCGCGTCGTCGCGGGCATGGGTGCAGGATCCCGCTGCGGTCATGCGGGCAGCGAGCGGCGGCCCTTCACACGAGGCGCGCCCAGGTCCGCCGTGGCACCCGCCTGCAGGCCTGCTCGGTGTCCGTGTGCAGAGGAACCACCGTCCATCCGGCGTGACCGCAGGTACGGGTAGCGTCGGCGGACCTCGGCATCGACCTCCCGATCGCGTTCCGCGAGCACCAGCGCCAGCGAGGGCCGACCGTCACCGCCATCGTCCGCCGCCCGGCGGCGCCGCTCGCTCCGCCGGGCCACCTCCAGGCGCTCCTGGATCCTCCATGTGAAGCCCGAGATGAAACTCCGTCGCCAGGCGGCGGTCGCACCGGGTGAACCCCGGCCCGGACGGTCCCGGCCACGGGTGCGCGGATCCAGCATCGAGCGGGTCAGCTGCACCAACAACGACGTGATGAGTGCCTCACTGCGTTCCACGTCTCCGGCGAAGCCGATCAGGGCAACCCGTCGGACGCCCTCCTCGTCACTGCCGAGATCGATCACCCTGCAGGAGTTGGCGGCCCCGACCGCTCCGAACAGCGAGACCTTCCGCGCCGCATAGGGGCTGGGTACGACGAGCAGCCGTTCGACAGGTGCATCCCGCTCGCCGGGGGCGCTGCGTGCCGCAGCCACGACCGCCTCCTCGATCGAGTAGCGGGCCATCAGCTCCGCCACCTTCGCGAGACAGGAGTCACGTTCGGAGTCGAACTCGGTGGCCTCGGCCCGGCTGAGCAGCTTCTGGATCACGCGCAACGTGGATTCGCTCATGAGCCGAAGCTATTCGGGGGCCGTGACATCCGGGTCGGGGTTGGTCGGTTCGGCGTCGTTGCGGACCCACACGGTCCGCTGGGGGAAGGGGATCTCGATCCCGGCCTCGTCGAGCGCCCGCTTGAAACGGCGGTTGAGCTCACGCTGCACCCTGAACTGCTCCGCAGGGCGGGTCCTCACGGCAACGCGGATGGTCACCGCATCGGCCGCGAGTTGCTCCACCCCGAGCACCTCCGGGTCGTCGAGGAACGCATTGCTCCAGTCCGGATCATGGGACAGCTCGGTGGCGGTGTCGAGGAGCACCCCGCAGGCGGCATCCAGGTCGGAGTCGTATCCCACACCGACGTCCAGCAACGCGGTGGACCACTCCTGGCTCAGGTTGCCCACCCGTTGGACCTCCCCGTTGGGTACGTGCCAGACGGTGCCGTAGATGTCGCGCAGGACCGTGGTGCGCAGGGTGATCCTCTCGACGGTGCCGCGCGCCTCGCCCAGGTCCACGATGTCGCCGACCCCGAACTGGTCCTCGGCGATCATGAACATGCCCGAGAGGAAGTCACCGACGACCTTCTGGGCGCCGAAGCCCAGCGCCACACCCACCACGCCGGCCCCGGCGATCAACGGTGCCAGGTTCAGCCCCAGCTCGCCCAGTACCAGTATCGCCGCCACGACCCAGATGAACACCCGCCCGACCGCGACCAGCACGCTCCCCAGGGTGTCGGTGCGCTTGCGCAGCCTCAGGTCCCTCTGGTCGGCCTCGAGCCGCTCCCGGGGGGTCATCTCCGCCGGTCGCTGCTCGACGCGCATCTCCAGCGCACGCTTGCCGAGGCGGTCCATGGAACGCTTCACGACCCGCTTCAGCAGCCACGACCCGATCACCGCGACGACGACTATGAGCAGTATCGAGGCGACGTTGTCCACCAGGAAGTCCGAGACGTCGGCCGCGGTGTCGCTCCCGGTGACATCACGCACCCAGTTGCAGAAGCCGTCGTCGGGGTCACAGCCCTCGATGCCCTTCACCACGTCGGTCGTGGTGGCCCCGGAGTCCGTCTCCGACTGCAGCCACACCAGGTCTGGTACCGGACTCGCTCGCACGGCCCGCACCGTACAGCCCGCGCGGAGCTGCGAGGGGTTGGGCATGTACGACCCGCGTGCCCCCCATGGTCCATGATGGGGGCATGCGACGGATGTTCTGGCTCGGTGTCGGTGCTGCGGCAGGCGCCTCGGGGACCATCTGGGCCCAGCGGCGCGTCAGGGGCGCCATCGAGGAGCTCGGTGCCGAACAGGTCGTGTCGCTGGCAGCCCGTGGCGCACGCGTTGCCACGCGCACAGTCGTGGCCGCGCTCGGAGAAGGGCGCGAGGCGATGGCCGAGCGCGAGTTCGAATTGCGGGAGCGGCTCCACGGAACCGAGTCACTGCTCGACCTGAGGGGTGGGGTGTCGGGTTCACCCCGACGGAGCGGTACGGACGCACCGGCGGGCCGGGCGATTCCGTCCCGACGGCTCGCTCGGTAACCTCGGGACCCTGATGACCCAGTCCGGCGGCCCCGCCACCTCCGACGCCCTGCGCGCCCTGTGGAACGACTTCTTCGCCGAGCGCGGCCACACCCGGGTCAACTCCGCGAGCCTCATACCCACGCACCCGTCCGCCCCCATGTTCACCAACTCGGGGATGATGCAGTTCGTGCCGTACTTCCTCGACGAGGAGCCGGTGCCCTACGACCCGCCCCGTGCGGTCAGCGTCCAGAAGTGCGTCCGCGCCGGTGGCAAGCACAACGACCTCGATGCGATCGGCCGCTCACCCAGGCACCTGTCGTTCTTCGAGATGCTCGGGAACTTCAGCTTCGGTGACTACTTCAAGAGCGAGGCGATCACCTGGGCCTGGGAGTTCCTCACCGGAACCCTGGGCCTCGATGGTGAACGCATGTGGGCCACGGTGCACACCAGTGACACCGAGGCCGAGGAGATCTGGCGCGACGCGGTCGGCCTGCCGGGGGAGCGGATCCAACGCCTCGACGAGGACAACTTCTGGGAGATGGGCCCGACCGGGCCATGCGGTCCGTCCTCGGAGGTGTTCTGGGACTACGGACCCGAGCTCGGCCCCGATGGCGGGCCGGCCAACCCCGAGGCCGAACACCGCTTCGTGGAGATCTGGAACCTGGTGTTCACCCAGTACTTCAGGGGTCCGGACGGGGCACTGAGCGACCTCTCGGCACGCAACGTCGACACCGGCGCCGGCCTGGAACGGATACTCGCAGTGCTGGCGGGTAGCCCGTCGCTGTACGCATCGGACGTGCTCACCGCCCTGCTCGAGCAGGCACAGGCGGTGACGGGCGTGCGCCTGGGCAGCGGTGAGCTCTCCGACATCGGACTGCGCCTGCTGGCCGACCACACCCGGACCGCCACCTTCCTGGTCTCCGACGGGGTCGTGCCGTCCAACGAGGACCGTGGCTACGTGCTGCGGAGGATCATCCGCCGGGCGGTGCGTTTCGCCTACATGCTGGACGTCTCCGGGGCCGTCATGGAACCGATGGTGCGGGCGTGCGTGTCGGCGATGGGTTCGGCCTACCCGCAGCTCGTGGCGGGCGAGGACCACGTCGTGGATCTGATCGGGCGCGAGGAGCAGCAGTTCCGCAGCACCCTCCAGCGCGGTTCGGTGCTGCTCGATGCGGAACTGGAGGGGCTCGACCAGGGGTCCTCCCTGGACGGCCAGGTGGCATTCGTCCTCCACGACACCTACGGCTTTCCCCTCGAGGTCACCCGCGAGATGGCCGAACTCCGGGGTGCCTCGGTCGACATCGAGGGGTTCGAGGCGGCCATGGCGGCACAGCGCGAACGTTCGCGTGCAGCGGGCGGGCCCTCCGGAGTGGCCACCGACGAGACGGCCGAGCGTGCGCGCTCGGTGCTCGCGGAGCACGGTCCGACCGAGTTCGTGGGCCGCGAGGTCGACCGCGCGGAGGCCACCGTGCTGGCAGTGGGCGACGGCGAGGTCTACCTGGACCGGACCCCGTTCTACGCGGAGTCGGGCGGTCAGGTCGGCGACACCGGGACCATCCACACCCCGACCGGCCGGGCCAGGGTGATAGACACGGTCGAGCCGTTGGCCGGGCTGCACCTGCACCGGATTCGCCTCGAGGAAGGAACCCTCGAGGTCGGCCAGTCCGCCAGCGCGGCCATCGACGCCGCGCGGCGGGCCGCGATCCGCCGCAACCACACCGCCACGCACCTGTTGCACTGGGCGCTGCGGGAGGTGCTGGGGGACCACGTGCGACAGCAGGGTTCGCTGGTCGGTCCCGACCGGCTGAGGTTCGACTTCTCCCACCACGCGGCGGTCACCGACGAGGAGATGGCCAGGATCGAGGACCTCGCCAACGACGAGGTGCTCACCGCGGCACCGGTCGAGCACTTCGAGACCTCGATGGACGAGGCATCCTCGCTGGGGGCGATCGCGTTCTTCGGTGAGAAGTACGGCGAGGTGGTCCGGGTCCTGCGCGCCGGTGAGCACAGCATCGAGCTCTGCGGCGGAACCCACGTGAGTTCGCTGGGCCAGATAGGGCTGGTCAAGGTCGTCTCCGAGGGCTCCATCGGCTCGAACGTCCGGCGAATCGAGGCGGTGACGGGACTCGGTTCACTCGAGTTGCTGCGCAGCCGCGAGGCCCGGATCAGCGAGCTCGGCGAGACCCTGGGTGTGCCTCCCGAGGACCTGCTGGGCGGGCTCGAGAAGCGCCTCGGTGAGCTCGAGTCGCTCCGCTCCGAGGTGCGAGCACTCCGCAAGGAACTCGCCGGGAGCCAGTCCGGAGCGCTGGCCGAGTCCGCGGTGCAGGGCAGGGTGGTGGCCCGCGTGGAGGCCGACAGGCGCGAGGACGTGCGCGAGTTGGCCCTGGCCGTGCGAGACGCCAACGGGGTCGAGGCGGTCGTGCTCGGCGCCTCACCCGGGGGCAAGGGTGTGGCCCTTGTAGCGGCCGTCACGGCCGAGTCGGGACTCGATGCATCGGAGCTGATCGCGGATGCCGCCAAGCTGGTCGGTGGTGGCGGTGGAAGGGCGAAGGACCTGGCGATGGCGGGAGGGAAGCTCCCGGAGCGACTGGACGAGGCGCTCGAGGACGTCCGCTCCAAGCTCGGGATCCTCTGACCCGTGCGGGCCGTGGGCCTCGACCTGGGGTCGGTCAGGATCGGTGTCGCGGTGTCCGACTCCGAGGGCCGGGTCGCCGTGCCGAGCACGACCCTGAGGCGTGGCCGGAGCTGGGCAGGGGACCATGAACAGGTGGCGCGGCTCGTGGCCGAGCAGGAGGCGGACATCGTCGTGGTCGGACTGCCCCTGTCGATGGACGGCACCGAAGGGCCCGCCGCGCGACGCACCCGCAAGGAGCTGGTCCACCTGAGGCGTCACCTCCAGGTGCCGGTCGACACCTACGATGAGAGGCTGAGCACGGTCGCCGCCAACCGCTCGCTGGCTGAAGCCGGCATGAACGTGGCCCGCAGCAGGGAACACGTCGACGAGGTGGCGGCAACGGTGATCCTGCAGTCCTGGCTGGATCAACGGCGAGCACACCCAGAGATGCCCGAGGAACGACCATGACCGACCCCCACGACGAGCCGAGGTCGACACCCCCGCGCTCCGGTGCAGGTGGGCACGCAGCAGCCGCCGGCACCGACCGGGTGCGACGGCGCCCAGGCGGACAGGAGTCCCGCGGGCGCCCCGACCCTGACCGCCGGGTGCGGCGTGGCGGACCCGAGGACGAATGGGTGGAGATCCCGCCCGAGGCCCGCAACGGCCGCAAGTTCCTCGCGATCGCCGTCGGTGGGGTGCTGCTCGTGGCGTTCGCGATCGGTGCGGTGCTCTTCTGGGTGTCGCGCAAGGTGGACCCGCCGGGTGATCCCGGGGACCTGGTCGAGAGCATCGAGATCCCTATCGGCTCGAGCACCGACGCGATCGCGCAGATCCTCGCCGATGCCGACGTGATCAGCGACGGCGGCCTGTTCGCCCGCTACGTGGGCCTGAAGGGTGAGGGTCCCTGGGAGGCCGGCAACTACACCGACTTCCGACTCAACTCGAGCTTCGACGAGGCCATCGAGGTGCTCGACGAGGGTCCGCTGCCCGTAGGGGCGACCAAGGTGAGGATCACCGAGGGCAAGCGCCTGGGTGATGCCCTGGCGCAGATCGCCGAACAGCATCCGAACGTCACCCAGGAGGAGCTGCAGGCAGCACTCGGATCGGGCCAGGTGACCTCGAAGTACCTGCCCGAGGGCACCACAGCCTGGGAGGGCCTGCTGTTCCCCGACACCTACGAGTTCTCCGACGACGCCACCGCCACCGAGATCCTGCAGACCCTGGCCGATGAGATGGCCGACACACTCGATGAACTCGACTACGGGCGGGCCGAGACGCTGCGCGGCTTCTCCGCGTACGACGTGTTGAAGGTCGCGTCCCTGGCCGAGCGCGAGACCGGCCAGCCCGAGGAGGAGAGAGGCCAGATCGCGCGGGTCATCTACAACCGTCTCGACGCGGGGGAACCCCTCGGCATAGACGCCTCGGTGCTCTACGGGCTGGGCCGTGACGCCGGCGAGCTGACCCGCTCCGACCTCGACACCGACACGCCCTACAACACCAGGATCAACGCCGGGCTCCCTCCCACTCCCATCGGCCTGCCCTCGCGGGCCGCCCTCGAGGCGGCGATCAACCCCGCGGACGGCGACTGGTTCTACTACGTGCTCGTCTCCAACGATCCGCCCACCCACCTGTTCACCGACTCGTACTCGGAGTTCCAGGAGGCGAAGGCCCAGGCGCAGGAAGACGGTGTCTTCTGAGTCCGCCCCGGCACGGAGCGAGCCCCCGGGGGCCGATCCCGTGAGCACCACCGACCGGCCGCGCAGCGGCGTCACCGGGCGGACACGGGTCGCTGCGGTCATCGGCGACCCGGTGGAGCACAGCCGTTCGCCCCGCATCCTCAACGCGGCGTTCGCCGCCACCGGTGTCGACTGGGTGTTCACCGCGTTCGCGGTCGCCGATGGGCACGCCGGTGAGGCGGTGGCGGCCGTGCGGGCCCTCGGAATCGCCGGCATGTCGGTCACGATGCCGCACAAGGCGGCCGTGGCTGAGCACCTCGACGACCTGGATCCTGCTGCTGCGACCCTCGGGGCCGTCAACTGCATCGCGTGGGACGGCGAGCGTCTCGTGGGGCACAACACCGACGGCGAGGGGCTGGTTGCCGCCCTGCATGCCGACGGGCTCGACCCCCGGGATCGCAGCGTCGTGGTGCTCGGCGCCGGTGGAGCGGCGCGCGCCGCTGCCCGCGCCCTCGTACGGTCCGGAGCCGCCGACGTGGGCATCTGGAACCGCACCGCGGACAGGGCCCGGGCAGCCGCGGAGCTGGTTGGCGCACGCGCCATCGAGGGGCCTGCGGAGGGTCCCGAGCTGGCAGCCGCACTGGCTTCGGCAGACCTCCTCGTCAACGCCACACCCGTGGGCATGGGGGCCTCGGGTGGCATCCCGGTACCCCCATCGCTGCTGCACCCCGGTCTCTACGTGAGCGAGCTCATCTACAGCCCGCTGGTGACTCCGCTCATGTCGGCGGCCGCCGAGGTGGGGGCCAGGACGTCGAACGGACTCGGCATGCTGGTGCACCAGGCCGCGGTGGCGTTCCGGTTGTGGACGGGTGAGGAGCCACCCCTGGAGCCGATGCGCACTGCCGCAGCAGCCGGCTGATCCACTCCCGGCGCCCGAAAAGCTGAATCACGGGGCCCCGGCTGCCGATGGTTGACGGAGACCCGTCTCCAAGGAGAAGCGCCGTGGCCCTGCAAGGCACAATCGACTCGTTCCCGGTGGTGGACGTGCTGGGCATGTTGTCCAGCTCCTC
Organism: Microthrixaceae bacterium; assembly: GCA_023958095.1. Classification (GTDB taxonomy): domain Bacteria; phylum Actinomycetota; class Acidimicrobiia; order Acidimicrobiales; family Microtrichaceae; genus JAMLGJ01. The sequence goes on along the minus strand of JAMLGJ010000025.1, from coordinate 10,154 downwards.
CAAGACCGGGTGTCTGGAACTCGTGGGCGACCGGGGACGCTCGAGGGTCTGGGTCCACGACGGCAGGATCGTCGGCGGCGAGGTGGAACAGCACCCGACCAGCGACGCGGCGGACGTGGTTTTCGAGTTCCTCCTCAACGAGTCGGGTTCGTTCGAGTTCGTGACCGACGCGAGCGCCCCCGAGGAGAACCTCGACAGCGGTATCGAGGAGGCTGTCGCCGAGGCCGAGCGGATGGTGCAGGAGTGGAGCGAGGTGCGTGAGGTCGTACCCGACACCTCGATGGTCGTGACACTCGTCGCCGACCCCGGAGTCGAAGAGGTCGTGCTCGACCGTTCCGAGTGGGAGATGGTCACAGCCGCCGTGTCGAGCCCCGTGGTGGAGGAACTGCTCGAGGCCGTCGGCCTCGGCGAGTTCGTGGGCTGTCGCCGCCTGGCGGGCCTGATCGGGCGAGGTCTGGCCACCCTTGGGCCACCACGGCACACGGGCCGGGGCGACGCCGCACTTGCTCCCGACGAGGTCGTGGTCCCCGCCGTGTCCGGACACGACGCGGAACTCCACTCCGGTGAGGCCCAGCACTCGGACCCACCGGTACGGCACCTCGAGGAGTCGGTGGCTCACGAGGACGACGGCGGGGTCGGGTGGAGAGTCGAACCGGATCACGAGAGCGTGGAGTCGCCCCGGGAGACCGCCACGACGGAGCCTGTCGCCGGTGGCTTCCCCGAGCACTTCCCGATCGATGACCTCGTGGGCACCGAGGAGGCGGTCAGCTTCGACGGCATCGCCGGGTCCGCGGCGTCCGCGGAAGCACCCCCGGACGCATTCACCGGTGCACCCGACGCGGGCCCCGCACGGCCACAGCCCTTCACGGAGCCCGGCGCGGTCCCGCCCAGTGACCAGCCGGTGGCGGCGTTCGGCGAACCCGTGGTGGCCGGCACGCACGCGCCCGGCCCCGAAGCGGCGCCCACCGAGGGTGACCAGCGCGGCGGAGATGACGTGCTGTCCCAGATCGGCAAGCTCAGCCCGAAGGCCGCGGAAGCGATCGCGGCCGCGCTCGGCGACGGCGAGAATGGATGAGAATCGGGCGCCTCGGACACTGCCGTACCCTCCGGTAGACTCGGCCGCCCGGTCGGCGCCGTGCAGTGCTCCCGAAGGAGAGGTACCAGTGACAGCCAGCACCCCAGGTGCATCCGCGAACCCAGGTGCATCCCCCGATGCCGTGGGCAGGGGTGTGCTCGGTCATGACCCCGAGGGCGAACTCGTGTTGTTCGTGCTGGCCGGCCATTCCCTCGGCTCGACCCCGGTGGGGGCCGACGCCGCACCCACCTGGCTCGACCTGCGCAGACTGCTCAACCTCGACGCGGTGGGGGAGCCTGTCGACTCGCGGATCGCGATCGAGGCGACCTTCGACGGAGGCATGACCCTCGAGGCCCTGTGGCCCGAACCGTTCTGTGACCAGGTCACCGACCGCCTCCGGGAGCTGCTCGACACCGGGATGATGATCCCCGAGGGAGCCGACCCGGCCGACGAGCCGGCGCGCGCGGACGCCGGAGCGGGTCCGGCCGCCGCCACGGAGTCGTTCCCCGCGTCAACCACCGAACCCGGGCTCTGGTCACACGACGACGAACGGCCGCTGCCCGGTGAGGGGCCGCCGCTGTCGCGCTCCGATGGCCCCGGGGGGACCGGGGAGCTGACCCTCGAGGACGTCGTCTACCACGGCGGCTACCCGGGTGAGAACAAGCGTCGCAAGCGCTGCGTGGCAGTGATGGACTCCTCGGCCCTCGCGGTGTCCGGTCCCCACGGTCCCGAGTTCCGGATCCCGTGGGAGGAGATCACCTCGGTCGAGGCGCAGAACTCCGATGAGGCGAAGTTCCGCCTCGGGGTGAAGGCCAAGCGTGACTCCACCGTGGTGGTCTTCGAGTGCAACGGCGACACGAGCCTCGTGCTCGAGGCACACGACGTTCCCACGTTGCCGCTGAAGGCCGCCCTTCACGAGCTCCTCGACGGGACCTCGGTCGACGTGGCCTGACCCATGGCCGCGCGAACCGGGAGACACGTCCTGTTGATCGGGCTGCCCGGGTCCGGCAAGTCGACCGTCGCGCCCGAGCTGGCCGGCATGCTCGGGGTGGAGTGGACAGACCTGGACGAGGCCGTGGTCGCACGCGCCGGACTTTCGGTGCCGGAGCTCTTCGAGCAGTTCGGCGAGCAGCACTTCCGCGACCTGGAGCTGGCGGAGTTCCGCAACGCGCTGGACGGGCCGCCCCGGGTCCTGGCCGCCGGTGGCGGACTGCTGGGCAGTGAACGGGCCCGCTCGCTCGCCGCGGACTGTGAGGTGGTCTGGCTGCGAGCGCGGCTCGACACGCTGCTGGCGCGGCTCGGACCCGACGAGCGCGCCGCCCGGCCGCTGCTGGGCGCCCGGGGACCGGAACCCGGGGAGCAGTCGCTGCGGGCCGGGCTGGCACGGCTCGACGAGCGGAGGGCGCACACCTACTCCGAGACCGCCGACGTGGTCGTGGAGGTCGATGGACGTTCACCCCGGGAGGTCGCCGATATCGTGCTGGATGGACTCACCGGCGCCGAGGGCGCACACTGAGCCGACACCCCGGCCGTCGGCGAAGTGGCTGACCCGGGCCGGGACCGGACCTGTGATGAGCGAAGCCCAGCCCCCACGACGACGCCGCATCGACATCTCGCTGCCCTCGGGTTCGGGGTACCCGGTCGTGGTCGGACCGGGCGTGCGCGACGAACTGCCCACGTTCCTGCCCTCGGGGTGTGGTCGGGTGGCGGTGGTCACCCAACCCGGGATCGGGTTGGAACCCGCCGTGGACCTCCCGGTGAGCATCCACGAGATCGGTCGGGGTGAGGCGCACAAGCGGATGGCGACCGTGGAGAGGCTCTGTTCGGAATGGTCCAACGCCGGGCTCAGCCGGGCGGACTGTGTCGTCGCGGTGGGTGGCGGCATGGTGACCGACGTGGCGGGGTTCGCCGCGTCGGTGTACCACCGGGGGATCCCGGTGCTGCACGTGGCGACCTCGCTGCTCGCCCAGATCGACGCCGCCATCGGCGGCAAGACGGGGGTCAACCTGCCGGAGGGCAAGAACCTCGTGGGCACCTTCTGGCAACCGGCAGCGGTGCTGTGCGACACCGATGCGCTCGAGACCCTTCCCCCCGCGGAGTGGCGGTGCGGACTCGGGGAGTTGGCCAAGTACCACTGGCTCGGAGCCGGTGCGCTCGACGAACTCGGGCTCGTCGACCGCGTCGCGGAGTGTGTCAGCACCAAGGCCCGCTTCGTCACCGCCGACGAGCGCGAGGGGGGTCGGCGAGCCCTGCTCAACTACGGGCACACGCTCGCCCATGCGCTCGAGACCGTCGGTGGACACGAGCTCCGCCACGGCGAGGCGGTGGCCATCGGCCTGGTGTACGCGGCCGAGCTGGCGCGGGCGATGTCCAGGGTCGGTGACGAGGTGGTGGCCGAGCACCGACGTGTGGTGCAGGGCTACGGGCTGCCCTGCAGCCTTCCCCCGGGGATGGATCACCAGCGCATCCTCGATGCGATGGGCCGCGACAAGAAGTCCCTCGGTTCGGGGCTCACGTTCGTGCTGGATGGAGCACCGCCGGACAGCGACGGTGTCACGGTCGAGGTTGTCAGGGACGTCGAGCGCGGGGTTGCGCTGCAGGCGCTGGCCCTCATGGCCTGAACCATGACCACAGGAGACCCCGACCACACAGATCGCAGGTCCGACGACCCGGAGGCGTACAGATGAACCCGAGCCAAGCTTCTCAGGAGGTGCCAGGGACCCGTCGCATCTCGTTGCTCTCGGGCCCCAACCTGAACCTGCTCGGCGAACGCCAACCGGAGGTGTACGGACACCGGAGCCTGGCCGACCTGGTCGCCGCCGCCGAGGACGAGGCGACCCGCCACGACCTCACCCTGGAACACCTCCAGTCGAACCATGAGGGCGACCTGGTCGAGGCGATCCATGCCGCGAGGGGGGCCGTGGCCGGAGTCATCATCAACGCGGGGGCGTTCACGCACTACAGCTGGGCGATCCACGACGCCCTGGCCAGCTTCGAGGGTCCGGTGATCGAACTCCACATCTCGAATCCGGCCGCGCGCGAGGAGTTCCGGCGGCAATCCGTGGTCGGGCCCGTGGCGACGGCGGTCATCGCCGGCCTCGGTGCGCAGGGCTATCCGCTCGCGGTCCGTGCGATGGCGGGTCTGCTCGATCCGACCGGTTGACGGCGGCACAGCGGCCCCCGACGCGCCTGCGAATCGCTCGCGGCGCCCACCCCGGAGCCGCGGCGCTCCACGGCGTCGGGTGCCGGTAGCCTGCTCGTCGTGTCAGTGACCGAGCACGCCACCCCGACCCTGGATCCCTCCGAGTTGCCCCCGATGGACCGCTCCATGCGCATTCCGGCACTGCGGGAACGTCTGGGTGAGCTGGGCGTTGATGCGCTGGTGGTCAGCGAGCTCGCCAACGTGCGCTACCTGAGCGGCTTCACCGGTTCGTCCGGAATGCTGCTGGTAGGTCCACACGAGGCGTTGTTCGTAACCGACGGTCGCTACGCCACCCAGAGCGAACAGGAGCTCTCCGCCGCCGGTGTGGAGGCAGCGATCGAGGTGTCGACCGAGAGCCCCGAGGTGGCCATCGCCCGTGCGGCAGAAGGAGTTGCACGACTGGGACTGGAGGCCGACTCGGTCAGCTGGTCGGCCCAGAGGCGCTGGTCGAGCGAGCTCCACCACGGCGAGCTGGTCGCCACCACCGCTGCGGTCGAGGCCCTCAGGCTCGTGAAGGACCCCACCGAGGTGGCACGGATCCGTTGCGCCTGTGCGATCGCGGACGAGGCGCTCCGGGAGGTGGCGCCCAGGCTGTTGGCAGCACCGACGGAGCGCGAGTTCGCACTCGAGCTCGAAGCAGCCATGATGAGGCGCGGCGCCGATGACCTCTCCTTCGACACGATCGTTGCTGCCGGGCCGAACGGTGCGCGGCCGCACCACCAGCCATCCGGGCGACCCATCGCGGAGGGCGACCTGGTCGTGGTCGACTTCGGAGCGCTCGTGGACGGCTACCACTCCGACATGACCCGTACGTTCACCGTCGGCGAGGTGGGGCCGGAGCGCACGGCCATGTTCGACGTCGTGGCGGAGGCACAACAGGCCGGAGTCGACGCCGTCGCAGCCGGGGTGCCGGCCGCGGAGGTGGACCTGGCCTGCCGTGAGCTTCTCGAGGACGCCGGTTTCGGTGAGGCCTTCCTGCACGGTACCGGCCACGGAGTGGGTCTGGACATCCACGAGGAACCTCGGGTGTCGAGTCGTTCCACTGCTACGCTGCGCCCCGGTCACGTGGTGACCGTGGAGCCGGGCGTGTACCTTCCGGAGTTCGGCGGTGTCCGCATCGAGGACACCGTCGTGGTGCTGGAGGACGGCTGTGAACGCCTCACCCTGGCCCCGAAGGACCCCGATCCCGCGGCCGGCCGCTGAGGCCCCGCCCCAGAACGGAGGCACACGTGCCCCAGATCTCGACAGCAGACTTCAAGACAGGCATGACCATCGACCTCGATGACGGCCTGTTCACCCTCTCGGACTTCCAGCACGTGAAGCCGGGCAAGGGTGGTGCCTTCGTGCGCACGACGCTGAAGAACGTCCGTACCGGGGCTGTGGTCGACCGCACCTTCAGGGCGGGCGAGAAGATGGAACGGGCGATCGTCGACCGCAAGGAGATGCAGCTGCTGTACCGGGACGGAACCGACTTCGTGTTCATGGACAGCGACACCTACGACCAGATGAACGTCCCCGAGGACACTCTGGGCGACATGGCGGGATTCCTCGGTGAGTCGGCCACCGCCGACATCGTCTTCTACGGCGACGAGATCATCGGGGTGGAGCTCCCGGCCTCGGTCGTGCTGGCAGTTGCGGACACCGAGCCCGGGATCCAGGGCGACCGCGTCTCGGGTGCCAAGAAGCCCGCCACCCTCGTCACGGGCCATGTGCTGCAGGTCCCGCTGTTCATCGAGAAGGGCGAGGACGTGAAGGTCGACACCCGCAGTGGTGAATTCATCTCCAGGGCATGACCGCCACCGGCCGCGGTGACGACGACGCCGCGGGGGTGGAACCCGACGGCGACGCAGACGAACCCAACGGGGCCCCGCGGGTGCGTCCCGTGGTGGGGGGCCGTTCCGCGGCCCGTGAGCGGGCCCTGCACCTGCTCTACGAGTCGGAGATGACCGGTGCCGCACCTCCTGAGGTGCTCGCCGGCCAGGTGGTGGCGGCGGACCATTACACCGAGACCCTGCTGCAGGGTGTGCACGACAACGCGGAAGCGATCGATTCTCTGGTCGTGGAACTGTCCCCACGGGGCTGGGCCGCCGAACGCCTGGCCGCGGTGGACCGGACGATCCTGCGACTGGGCCTCTTCGAGCTCGCCCATCGTGGGGACGTGCCCACGGGGGTGGTGTTGTCCGAGGCCGTCGAGCTGGCCGAGAGCTACGGCACTGACGACTCGCCGCGCTTCGTCAACGGCCTGCTGGCCGCAGCCGCGAGGAAGCTGCGCCCGGACGAGGCCGACGCACTGGACGCCCCCGACGAATCCTGACCCCACGCAGGCGTGGGGTTGGGGAGGGGGGGCCCCCGGGCGGCCCCCCCCCCGGTGGGGGGGGGGGCCCAACGCCAGTCCTGCTCCGAGCGATGGAGGGAATCGCCCGGGCAGCGGGTGGGAACTCGGCTCAGCTGCCCTCGTTCGGTTCCTCCTCGGCACCGTCGTCGTCGGCCTCCGGAGCCTCGTCGCGGGAATCGCGGTCGTCATCGACCCCGTTTACCCGGTCAGTGGTGCGGGTCTCGAGTTCGGCCAGCTTCTCGTCGGCCTCCTCCTGGGTCAGGCGGCCCTCGGCCACCTTCTCCTCGATCCGCTCGGTCTGAGCCGCAACCATCGAATCGATCACGTCGTCGACCGCCACGCCGTTGGCCTCGGCAACCTCGGCGATGCTCTGGCCACCGTCGAGTGCCTCGCGCAGTTCGGCCTCATCGATGCCGATCGCAGCGGCTGCCTCCTCAAGGTTGCAGCCACCACGGTGACCACGGCGGCCACGCTCAGCTGTGTCCGGGTTCTCCTCGCCTTCGTCCTGCACCTGGACCAGGTCGTTCTCGGTCTCGAATGCCTGAGCTCCACTCGTCTGGTCTGCGGTGTCGTCGCCGCCGTAGCCCTGCGCCGAGGCGATCGAGGTGGCCGAGAGGCCACCGATGGTCAGTGCCGCAAACGTGCCGGCGGCGATCAATCTCCTGTGCTTCATCTGCTTCTCCTTGTTGGGAGGTGGCCCCCGTTGTTGGGAGCCATCTCGTTGTCAGAACCCACTCTGGGGGTCGTCTTGCAACCCGCTGGCAGGCGTCCGGCAAGATCGTGACAAGTTCCGGGCGTTGCCCGATGGCGTGCCTCCACGCAGGGACCGGATCCGGTTCTCGCGGCGGGTGGCGCTGATCGACGAGCTGGCGCGCACACAGGCGAGGACGGTGAGAACGCCCGCTGTCACGTACATGATCGCGGGATCCTCGATCACCAGCGCCGGCTGGATCGTGGAGATGAACGGAACGCTGATCAGCGCCAGGACTGCCGCGGCGACCGCGGCGAGCCCCAGCTTGCGCTTCATGGCGAACGTCGGACGGCGTTCGGCCAACCACAACACGAGGGCACCCTGTGCGAGCAGGTAGAACGCGGACGGGTTGACCGCGCCTGCCGCCATGAAGTGCAGGTTCAAGAAGATTCCGATCGCTAGCGCCGATCCCAGGCGTCGTCCGCTGAGCAGACCCACCCCTGCTACGAGCTGGGCAACGACGACCACCACTGCGACCAGCAGCGCGCCCGGCAGCACGACGCCCGAGGCGAAAGGCATGTACCAGCCGAGCGATGCATCGAGGTGCGAGTCAACGAAGCCATCGATGACATCCCCATTCCACCACCCGGGATCGATCATCTTCTCGACGGCCGCCCGTAGCCAGCCGAACCCGATGAACAGCTCGGTGACCAGCACCCAGGCCGGCTGTGCCGAGAAGCGTTCCGCAAGCAGCGTTCTGATCCCGGATCCGGAACCCGCTCGCTGCGCCGGATCGGTTCGCGCAGGGTCTGGGATCGACACCGCGTCAGTCCCGGAGGCCGTGTCTGTTGTCGAGGTCGTTTGTGTTGTCGATGTCGTGTCTGTCATGTCAGGACCGCTCCGTTGGGCGTGGGGGCCCGTCAGAGCGGTTCCGTGCGCCGCGCCGATCGTGCCCGGGCGGGGATTCCCGCCGACGGTCAGCGTCCTCGCTGGCGTCGCTGTCGTCATCGACATCGGTGTCCCCGTCGACATCGGTGTCCCCGTCGGTCTCCTCGGTGGGATCGGGGTCATCGGAGGTGTCCGACTCGTCGTCTGTGTCCGACTCGACACCGGTATCCGGGTCGACACCGGTGTCGGGCTCGTCGTCGCCCTGGGCGTCACCCGAGTCGTCCTGGCTGTCGGCATCCTCGAGGACGAACACGTTGGAGGGCAGGCTCGCATCGTCGAGATCGGTGTTGGCCGAGATCACAGAGGAGAGGCTGCGCCGGTAGTCGATGCCGAACTCCTCCGCGATCGAGTCGAGCACCGGGTCGTTGTCGTAGAAGAAGCGGTCTCCGTCGCGCAGTGCGGTGAACTGCGAGGTCCACATCGCCAGCTGGAGCTCACCGAACTCGGTGCCGGCGACGTGCTGCTCGCTGACCATCCCGGTGAAGGCATCGATGTCGTCGACGGAGCCGAAGATCGCGGCCAGGCGGGCTGCGACGGTGCTGCGGCGCTCCGCAGCGATCGCCTCGGTGTCCGCCGCCTCCGAGCCGATCTCGAGTTCGTTGCCGTCGATGTCGGTGAGACTGATGACGTCGAGGATGTCGGGGTCGTTGATCGGATCGTCAGGATCGATCTCGGGGTCGTCGGGGAACTCGGCCGTGGACTCCCCGGTGAGGTCGGTGAACGACTCGACCGGGTCGAGCCCGAACGCAACCCGCATGTCGTTGTAGGTGGGCATTCCGTGGTCATATGCCCTGGCCACGTCGAGCGAGCCGAGGTCGTTCACACCGCTGAAGCATTCCTCGATGCCTTCCCCGTCGAGGCAGTCCAGCGGGTTCCCGGTTTCGGGACCCGGGATCTGGAACAGCACGCTGCGGAGCTGATTGTCGATCTGTTCGTCGTTGGCGTACGCGGATTCCGATGCGAGACCCGCCAGCATGTTGCCGAGTCCGATCTGTTCCAGCAACGCTGGGTTGCCGAACGCGACGTTGAGGGGCACGGCCACTTCGGCGACGTCACCCTCGACGGTCACCTCTACGCCGTTGGCCTGCAACGCCGCGAGTGTGTCGTCGCTGAGCTCGCCGGTCGGGATCTCGGCTTCGAACTCTCCGTGAACCTGGGAATGGGCCCGGTAGCCGACGGTTGCGAACTCGTTGGTGATCGACGGGTCGACCGTCTCGTCGTAGCCGGAGTACGGATCGAGCTCCACGCCCATGGCAGGAAGGAACTCGTTGTAGGTGATGTACTGCTGCAGGGCCGACACCACCCGGCGTGCGATCTGGAACTTCGTCTCCTCGTCGAGGTCGGCGGGCAGCTCTGCGACGATCCGGTTGTGCTCCCGCAGCATGAGCGTCTGCACCGCGGTGAGTCCGAGGTTCTCGTTGGCTCGTTCGTCGCCGGCGATCACCGCAGCCGACGGATCGCCCATGAGCTGGCCCACCAGGTCCATGGCGGGTGCTTCGGCATCCGGTCGGACTTCAGCGGTGGGAAGGTAGCCGTCGTCATCGATGAGGGTCGCTTCGTTGTTGGTCGGGTCGCCGTCGAGTGATCCGTCGCGGAGCCAGTCGAGGCGTTCGTCGGATCCGCCGTAGACGGCCCAGGCGTCGATGTAGGAGCTGATGAGGTTCACCTGTTCCCGCGCGGAGTCCTCACCCGTGCCGTCGGCTGCCGCCGAGCGGGTGGAGGAGATCCCGCCCAGGTCGTTGGTGAAGCTCTCGAGGGGATCGTCGGGGTCGAACGCGAGGGTCATGTCCTCCTCGGAGGTCTCACGCACCCCGAAGGTGTGGTCGAGGAACTGGCCCCACACGAATCCCCAGTGGGTCACCTGGTTCTCCGAGAACAGGTTCTGGTTGGTGTCGTTGAAGAT
>JAMLGJ010000024.1 GCA_023958095.1 Microthrixaceae bacterium | reverse complement strand
ACGTAGTACTTCTTGCCCTTCTTGGTCACGTAGCCGCGCATGATGCGGGTCCCTTCGAATCACAGGTTCAGAAGGGACGCCGACGCAGCCACGAAGGCCGGACCCGGGGCGTCAACGGGAGGACCGGCGCTGCGACGACCACTCTAACCCCACCGAATCCCGAAGGTCGATCGCCCCATCCACCTAAGACCACTGAGATCCGGCGCGACACCACCACCAGCGTGAGGCACCTCTGACTGGCCGCCGTAGACGCGGCGGAGAGCGTGTACGAGCTGAAGGCTTCGGAAGCACGTTCGCGCTCCGCGCCAACCTGCGCTCGAAGCGTCTGGTTCCCCCACGCACCGCCAGAGGTGCGAAGATCAACCCGACGAGCGCAGGCGCGTACAGGAACTCGCCCGTCAAGGTGCCGGGCGTCGAGGTGAGAGGAGGGACCCGATGACCAAGGAGATGACGGTCGTCGCCTCGCGCCGCTACGGCACCCTATCCCCGCTGCGCTACCCCGGAGGGAAGGCCTCGCTGGCTGGGTTCTTCGCCGACATCATCGAGCACATCGGCATACGCGGTGCCCGCTACGTCGAACCCTACGCAGGAGGAGCTGGCGCCGGTATCGCCCTCCTGCGACAGGGACTCGTCGACCACCTCGTGATCAATGACATCGATCCAGCTGTCTACGCGTTCTGGACCTCTGCCGTGCACGACAACCGACGCTTCATCCGCCTCGTCGACAAGACACCGCTCACGATCGAGGAGTGGCGACGTCAGCGAGCGATCTACCAAGCCGGCGACACAAGCGACCTGCTCCGGCTTGGGCTTGCGTTCTTCTACCTGAACCGGACCAACCGATCCGGCATCCTGAACGCCGGGGTCATCGGCGGCCAGGCGCAGAAGGGCAAGTACCTCATCGACGCACGGTTCAATCGGGCGACGCTCACCGAACGCCTAACTGCCCTCGGCGACCTCGCCGACCAGATCACCGTCTCTGACCTAGACGGTCGCAGCGTCATCCAAACCTACGCAGACGATCCCTCGACGTTCATGTACATCGACCCGCCCTACGTACACGCTGGCTCTCAGCTTTACCTCAACGCCTTCGACGGACGCGACCATCAAGCCCTCGCCGCCGTCGTGACCGCTGTATCCAAAGCGCACTGGCTCGTGACCTACGACACCGCACCGCTCATCGAACGAACCTACAAAGGCCAGTTCCAGTGCAAGCTCGCCATCAGCTACTCGGCTCGTCATCCCGGCAAGGCGGAGGAACTCCTCATCGGGTCTCCCGCCGTCGCCACCGCGATCAAGGAACAGATGAAGCGCCGGAAGCAGGGGCCTGCCGCAGCAGGTGCCGCAGCAACGGGTTGATCAGGTCCCACGCCGCCCGCACCTCGGACTCTGATGGGGCAGCGTCGCCATCGTGCACGATCCCGTTGAACCAGGTGATCGAACCCGGCTGACTTGCACCACCTGAATCAACCTTGCCGATCGCCGACTTGAGTGCCTTGTCCCCGGAGTAGTCGGCCTTCACACGAGCAAACACCTGCTTCAGCTCCCCATGGGCGCGGGTTCCTGATGCCTCGTAGTGCCACTTGATAGTCGACTCCAACACTGACCGCATCACCATGGCTGCTGCGATCGGGACCACTCGCACCTCCAGCTTCCGCAGCTCCTGATATCGACGGTTGAGGTTCACGTGTGTGTCGCCGTACGAAAGTCCCGAGAGGTCGAGCGTGGGCTTCGTGTCGGGGTGGTTCGGGCCACGTTCGCCAGACCCGGTCCCACCGGATCCGCTCCCACCCTCGGAGCCATCACCGTTTCCACGGCCGGATGACCCGGCCCCGCTGTCACCGCCACCGGAGCCACCCTGGGCGCCGGCCGACCCACTAGTGCCGGCGCTCCCGTCGCCATCGCCGTCTTTCGGATCGGGGTCTGAGGATCGCCCTTCCAGCCGAGCGATCAGCGAAGCCTGTTCGGATGCACCACGCTTGAACTCAGGCGAGCGGGTGTTCAAGCGCTCCGCACGGAACTCGCTCACAAGGTGCTCGAGCGCGACTAGCTGGTCACCTCCGAGCGCCTTGCCGATCCGCTCCGGAGTCTTTGTCCGCGGTTCGATCAGCCCGTCACGATCGAACGACAGGCCGATCGCTGCAGCGATCTCCTTCACCTTGTAGGCGTACTCGAACGCTGACATCTTGAGCTCGCCGTCGACCCCGCCGCCCTGACCGCTCACCCACGACCGCAAGCTGCGGTCGGTGAACTTGGCATTCGCCACGAACCGGCGCACGGCCGCCATCTTCAGCAGACGCGTCACGTTCACGTCCGGGTAGTGCGCCCGAACATCCTCAGGCGTCGTGGACGCATCGAGTAACGAGTAGTAGAAGGTCGCCTGCTGGTCGAGCGACCATGCCTTCTTCGAACGACCGGTGTGCAGTCGGGCGATTCGAGGTGCCACCTGGCTGCGGCTCTCGGCGACCATCACCCGGATGCGAGCCGGCAACTGTTCGGCCTCCACTGCGAATCGCTTCAGCAGGCCCCGCATGTCGGCGTCGTGCCCAGGGATCACTGTGGGGTCCAGTAGCGCCTTCAGGGCGCTGACCCGCCGGTTCCCTTCCAACACCACATACCCGCCGGGGTCATCAGCGACCACGACCGGTACCTCGTTGTCGAAGTATCCGTCTCGAACGATCATGCGCGCCGCGCCGAGCACATCCTCGGACGCGAACAGGTACTTCAGCGCCGCCTCCTCATCGTCGCGGCGAGTCGGGATCCGGTAGTTGTCGAGGTCCAACCGAAGATCATCGACGTCGACCTCAACGATCGGCAACGGCTCGTACCCCACCCAACACCCCTTCGTCCCGAGGCCACCCACCCGGGCAGAACGGGGACCGACAGCCCCGCCACCGTAGCGAGCAGTGGGATCCACCGCCGAACGACTTCATGCGTTGGGCTCCGCGCGAGCGGTCACGCCGTCCAACTCATTCCGGGTGTCCTTGCCATGAGCCTCAAGAGCCTTCGGGACCACGAACCCGAAGGTCACCTCAGACCATGCCCACCGAAGCGCCTCGTGCCCGCTCGACCGGCTCTGTGGCGACCCGGCGTCGGCTGTCCCAGACGACTCGGTAGAAAACCCGGTAGAAGAATCGCCGAAAACGTGGGAACGGCCCTCTCCGAATCTCTCGGAAAGGGCCGTCCACCAGGGTTTTCGTTGGTGGCGGGGGCAGGATTTGAACCTGCGACCTTCGGGTTATGAGCCCGACGAGCTACCAGACTGCTCCACCCCGCGGCGTGGAGATGATGGTAGAGCATGTGCTCACCGGGTCAAAGTCGCCGACGCTCACCACAGGCTCTGTGCATGCGTCGCGCCGGCCGGCGCCGCTGATTCCGACGCCGATCCTGCGGGAAGTGACGGATGACCGCGCCACATGGGTGTGCTGATGGTGCATTGTCATTGCAGGGCTGGACCGCGGAGGTGGCCCATGCGACTCCGTTTCGAACCGGAGCAATGGGGCGACGAGGCCGACCCGCGGCTGCGGGTGCTGCTCGAGTGCGAACCGAGTGCGTCCCCGTCGATCGTTGCCTCGGTGCTCGAACGGCACGGCTACTCGGTCCGTGTCTGTGAGGGGCCCACCGTCCACAGGTGCAGCCTTCTCGAGAAGGGGGCGTGTGAACTGGTCGATGGGGCCGACGTCGTGGTCAACATGCTCCACCAGACTGGCGATGGGCCGACCGTGCACGAGGAGGTGCTCGCCGGCCGACGGCCACCGGCGGTCGTACTCGAGATGACGCCCACCGCGGACCGGGGTTCGGCCGGGAAACCGAGCCGAGCCCCGTACACCGCCAAGGAACACCTGACGGTCCTCGAGACGCCGGTGAACACGGCCAAGCTCATCGTCTCGGTCGAACGGGCCGTCGCCGCACGGGACCGACCCGTTCCCATCTGGGGCGATGGGTTCTGCTGAGCACCGGCAGCCGACACGACATCGCGAACGCCACGTAGCAACCCTCACGGCCCGGCACGCCTGCCGGTGTCCAGCCACAGGAGACGAACCCATGACCTCACCCGTACCCGACGGCCTCGAAGGCCGTGTGATCCCGTACCTGATGGTCGACGGTGCCTCCGCCGCGATCGAGTTCTACACCGAGGCGTTCGACGCAGAGGAGGTGTACCGCCTCGGGATGCCCGGCGGGCAGATCGGTCACGCAGAGATCACGATCAACGGTGCACCGGTGTACTTGGCCGATGCACCCGACGACATGGCCGGCAACGCGGGCAACCCCAACAAGTTGAGGGGAACCTCGGTGGTCCTGACCCAGTACGTCGATGACGTTGACTCAACGGTCGAGAAGGCCGTTGCCGCAGGGGCGGAACTGCTGCGCGAACCCACTGACCAGTTCTACGGTGACCGGATGGGAGTCATCGAGGACCCCTTCGGCCACCAGTGGTCGCTGCACACCCACATCCGGGACGTCTCCCCGGAACAGATGGTCGAGGCCATGGCCGAGATGACACCCGACTGAACCAACTGGTCGCGCATCCGGGATCCGGATTCGACGCGTCGATCGTTCACGTCCCGTTCGGGACTGCCGAAGGGTCTGCATGCGAACCCGAGACCCGAAGCGCGTGATCCGACTCGCCATCGCCGTGCCAGTGCTCGCCCTGCTCGCCGGGATGCTCAGCTCGTGTGAGGTCGACTCGGGTTTCGGGTTCTTCGACTCCGCAGCGGTCAACCCTGACGCCTCGGTGACGGTCACCGGATGGGCCACCACGTTCCTCGGCGCCACGATGGACGTCACCGTCGTCGCGGACGGCGAACACCACCGGCTCGGTCCGGCTGTGCTGTCACGTCCCGATGTGGCCGCCGCCCATCCCCGACAGGGCGGGGAGCACGGCTTCTCGACGACGCTGCGCCTGCCCGCCGGACGGCACCGCCTGTGCGCGTACGCGACCGGCGGCGAGGGAACCATCTCGTTGCTGGCCAACTGCCATGTCGTGACCGTGCCGGAGACATCACCCGACCCACCGGTGAGCGACCCGGCGACCTGTGCGACGAAGGGCGACCCGCAGAACCCGGTGAGGATGGTGATCGAGAACTCAACGGGCCACGACCCCGACGAGGTCTACGTCACCCTGACCGGCAAGGACGCCGGTGCGCCGTATCCACCCTGGGACGCCGATCCGAGGAACCTGATCGACAACAGCGTCCCGCTCAGCTGCCTTCCGAAGGTGGCCTCGGACCCGTCGGGCAACACCCGGTACTTCGATCTGGGTGAGGGCATCGGTGCAGGGCTGCTGTGGGTGTCGATCGGCCAGCCCATACCCAGCGGTACGGGTGGACTGCCGGCCGTGCAACCCTCCACCGACACCGCCGGGTACGTGTTCGCGAACGTCGAGTTCGCCTACCCCGGTCAGGGTGACGTCACCAACGTCGACCAGTTCTCGATGCCGATCGACCTCACCGTGACCGACGGCTCCACCGTTGCGCGCACCGAGTACTCCGCGGGGACCTGCGAGATCGTCGACGGCGTGCACGCGGCGGTTGCCGCCTACAACGACACCTTCATCACCCCGAACGGACCGCTCGGAACCGACTACGAGGCCGACTGGGACCAGATCGTGGTGAAGAACTCCGAGGACAGGATCATCCGGATCCTCAGTGCCAAGGCCCGGGCCCAGCAGTCGAGGACCAGCCCCGGAGGGGCGGCCAACCCCTACGCCCCCGGCTGGCCCGACCTCACCCCCTACCTGGAGACGCTGAAGGACGAGCCGCTGGTCTTCGAGGGACTCTTCAGCCCCGCGGCGGGCACCCCGCACCACGACGAGACCGGCTGGTACCGCTACACCGGGACCATGAACTCCTCGGGAACGCTCAGCCTGTCGGGCACCATCCGGGCGACGACCACCCCGGGAGGTGGCGGCGCCACCGAGGGTTCGGTGCTGAGCATCGAACTCGATGGCACCGACACCAACGCCGACGGCGATGTGGTCGGCGAGAACGACCTGGCGACCGGCGTGTACTTCCAGAACTCCAGGTACGCCGTGGACGGGGTCGCCAGGAACGGCCTCACCAACGGGGTACCCGAACCGGCGGCACCCAACGACGTGTACAACACCATCTACCGCGACATCGTGACCGCGCTCAGCTACGGCTACCCCGGCGACACCTACGGATACGACAACACGTCGTTCTGGAACCGGTGGGCACCACCCGAGGCACCCTCGGGCGGCAAGGCCGCCTTTGCTGCGGCACACCCGGGTGAGACCGACTACCTCGGCTACAACCTGTGGAGCGCCACGATGTACACGTGGTCCGACAACTACAACATCCCCTATGGGGAGAACTACGGATCCGGTGCTCCTGACAGGGAGTCCCCACTGCTGGACGTGCCCGCGGGTGGCGAGTGGAGGATGACCCTCGGCAAGCCGGTCAGCGACTGCGCCGACCCCGGATCGTGACACGCCGGAACGGGCTCAGGTGCCGGCACCCCCGGCAGCGAGGTCGGTGCGTCCTGCACCACGGGTTCCTGCACCACGATCTGCCGCACCACCATCTGTTGCACCACGAGGCAGTTCGGTGAGGAGTTCGAGCACCCTCGAGGCGCGGGACGACCCGAGTGCCACCGGCCGGGTCACACAACGCCCTGCCAGGACTGCGGAGTAGCGCAGGAGCAACGCGACCGGGTCATCGGCCGAGGGCACCGGCAACCCACAGCGCCCATCGGCCTCGATGAGGTCGCTGATGATCCCCGCCAGCGCACGGCTGGAGCGCTGCGACCAGGTGTCGGTGATGCTGAGACCCGACATCGCCTCGAGCACACCGGCGGTTGTGAGCGACCCGGGTGCCGGGAACCCGGCCGCGCCCTTGGCACCCAGCTCGGAGGAGCGGTCCGTCCCCGGGGACCGAATCGTGTGGCGAGTACCGCCGGCGGCGGCCGCCGGGTGCCGAGCTGTGATGGTTGCCTGTGTCATGAATCGATCATCAACTTGCCCACCATTCAGAACCAGCGATGCTTTCTGAACTCTTCATGTAGCATCACTGCATGATCACTGACGTGCGGCGCATCCAGGCCCTGCGCCAGCTGGCCGAGCGCGGAACGGTGACCGCAGCCGCTGAGGCACTCGGCTACACCCCGAGTGCGGTGTCACAACAGCTCGCCGCCCTCGAGGGCGAACTCGGAACACCGGTAACCGAACGCCAGGGCCGCAACCTGGTGCTCACCGACGCGGGTCGCCTGCTGCTCGAACACGGAAGCGACGCCCTCGACGCCCTGGAGCGCGCCCACACCGCGGTTGCCGCCCTGCGCGGGGAACCCATCGGTCCGGTGCGCGTCGGATCCCTCGCGAGTGCCGCTGCATCGATCGTGGCCGACGCCCTGTGCACCCTGCTCGCCGAGCATCCCAACGTGGAGCCCCAGCTCTCGGTGCACCCCCTGGACCGCAACATCGAGGAGCTCCAGCTCGGCACGATCGACCTGGCGGTGGAACAGAGCTATGCCCTCGCACCCCATTCGGCGTTCGACGGGCTCGAGGTCACCGACCTGCTGACCGAGCCGCTCCTGTTGCTCTCACCGGCGGACACACCGTGCAGGACCGTCGACGACGCGGCGGAGCTGCCCTGGATCGCATCCCCGCCGAGCGCCGCGTGCCGCCGCTCCACCGAGTCGGTGGCCGCACGGCACGGGCTCAGCCCCGACTACTGCTACGAGACCGACGACCACTTCGCCACGATGCGCCTGGTCGGTGCCGGTCTCGCCGTGGCGGTCCTGCCGGCCCTCGCCCTGTTGCACGAACCCCGCGGCATACACGTCGCGGTGATCCCCGACGCGACGCGCACCATCTCCGCGGTCACCCGTCCCAGCGCGGGGGCGAGGCCGGCGGTGGCGAAGCTCATCGAGCACCTGGTGGCCGCGGCGGCTCGCTTCGGGATCGATTCTCTCGTGCCGTGAGCGCGCGGTCGGGCGCTGCGAGCAGTGCCACGGCGGCAACACACCCAGCGCCGACGGAGCCCTGGGCGGGGTCAGCGGATCAACCGCTGTGCTCCTCGGCGGCCTCCCGCACCCGTTCGAGGGTCTCGCGCATTCCCCGCTCGTTGGTGCGACCCCGGAGCCTGCCGAGAAGTGACCAGTAGATCCTGGTGGGCAGGTTGGCCGGCAATTCGAAGGACTCGGTCACCGATGTGCCCTCTCCCTCGGCCGCGAAGTCGTAGCGCCAGGAGTTCATGACGCGTTCGCCGGGTCCGAGCACGTCGAACGCGAAGACCCGACCCGGTTCGCACTCGGTGATCCGGCACACCGTCCAGTACGCGGGTGGGCGGCCGTTGCGCAGCACCTTGCCCCTGAACTTCACTCCCACCGCCGGGGCGGTGGCACCTCCGAGCCATTCGGCGTCGATCGTCTCGGGGCTGAAACGGCCCGTGTTGGTGATGTCGGAGACCAACTCCCACACGACCCGGGGTGCCGCCTCCATGTGCATCGTGACCGATCCCTTCACGGCGCTGTCCTCATCGGTCGACCTCCGGATGCGGTTCGGTTGGTGTGCGGCTCAGGGCCTGCGGCCGGTCAGGTCCAGCAGTCTCGTCTGCAATGGTGCATCATCTGGCACCTCGCCGCTCGGGCCCTCACCGAAGATGCCGGTGGCCGCGATGTTGTCCCGCAGTGGCACCAGGTCGGACCACACCCTGTCGATGAGCGCCTCGGGTAGTTCCTCGTCGCCGCCCACGGCCCGGGCGAGGTCCCAGGAGTGCAGTGTCAGGTCGCCGATGCGGAATCCCAGCACCACCGCTCCGGGGAGGTCACCCATCGGATGCTCGCAGGTGCGTTCGAGCGCCCCGGGCTCCGAGAAGGCAGCGAGCTGGGCAGCCGCGTTCTGCGCGAAGGTCGCGGCCGGGTCGTCACCCAGGGGCAGCCCGGTCAGGTAGCCGATGGCCTCGGCCCGGTGGGCCCCCTCGAGCAGCCGCACGGCCATGTGGTTCCCGCCCAGCACGTGGGTGATCAACCCGGCGACGTTCCACTCGCCACACGGGGTGGGCAGGAACTGCTGGTCCTGGTCCACCTCCGCGATGCGTGCGCCGAAGGCTGCGGATGCGAGCTCGAGCAGTTCCAGGTCGTCCATCGCTGCAACGATACCGGCGAGCCGGCCGGACCCACCGCCGTGCGGCGGTCAACCCCAGCGGGCCAGGAGCCGTTCGCGCTTGGCGGGGTGCAGGTTGGCACGGGTGAGGTCGCCGTCGTAGTGCTGCACCACCCGGTGGTCCATCACCGCACGCCACAGCGGCGGGAAGTAGGCGAGGCCGATCATGAGCCCGTAGCCGTTGGGGAGCTGAGGTGACTCCTCGAAGTGCCGGAGCGACTGGTAGCGCCGGGTGGGGTGGGCGTGGTGGTCGCTGTGGCGCTCCAGGTTGTACAGGAACACGTTCGACACGATGTGGTTGGAGTTCCACGAGTGCTCGGGACGGCACCGTTCGTAGCGTCCCGAGGCGGTGCGCCGGCGCAACAGCCCGTAGTGCTCGACGTAGTTGACCACCTCGAGCAGGCAGAAGCCGAACACCGCCTGGATGACCAGGAACGGGATCACGCCGGGGCCCAACCAGAGCACCACCGCAGCGAAGAGCACCACGGTCATCGCCCATGCGTTCAACACGTCGTTGCGCAACGACCAGACCCGCTTGCCCCTCGCACGCAGCCTCTTGGCCTCGAGTCGCCACGCCGAGCGGACCGACCCGATCACGGTGCGGGGAAGGAAGGCCCAGAAGCTCTCCCCCATCCTCGAACTGGCCGGGTCCTCCGGAGTCGCGACCCGGTTGTGGTGCCCCCGGTTGTGCTCGACCCAGAAGTGCCCGTAGCCACTCTGGGCGAGCACCACCTTCGCGAGACGCCGTTCGACGCGCTCGGTCTTGTGGCCCAGCTCGTGGGCGTTCGCGATCCCGATCCCGCCGACCGCGCCCACACTGACCGCGATCGCGAGTCGCGTGACCCAGCTGTCGGAACCGACGAACAGCCACGCCCCCGCGAGGAAGGAGCCGTACTGCAGCGGCGCGTACAGGTAGGTGAGCCAGCGGTAGTAGCGGTCCTCCTCGAGGGCGGGTACCGCGCTCTCCGGCGGGTTTGCGGTGTCGGTTCCCGTCACGGCGTCGAGCAGCGGGATCAACAGGTAGATCACCACCGGGGTGAGCCACCACCACAGGTCACTTCCCGTGAGTGCGGCCAGACCCCACGAGGCCAGGGGCAGCCCCGGCACGGCGAGGCCGACTGCCCACAGGTACCGCCGGGTGTCGACATAGGTGCCACCACTGGCTTCACCAGCCGCTGCGGGGGCCTGGATCGAGGTCATGGACTCCTCCTCATGGTTGTTGGTACGCGATGCGTTCGGTGTCAGGGCGTCAGGTGTGGTTGCGAATGGCGTCGTCGCGCTCGGAGTCGTGGCACTCCACGGCGTCCGCTGTGCGGGTCGACTCAGCCGGTGGCGAGCGACTCCGCGGTACCGGCGTTCAGGGCGCCACCCAGCAGGATCGTGACGATCGTGGAGGCGACCACCTCGGGTGGGTCATCAGGTGCGCTGATCGCGTAGCTGACCAGCAGACGGGCGACCATGTCGGCGAGGCGGCGGATCAACAGTTCGTCGAGGGAATCGCCGAGGTGCTCACGAACGAGCGCCTCGGCTGCGGTTCGCACGAACAGCAGCACCGCTGCGCCCCCGCCGCCGCCATCGCCGCCGATGCGGTCGGTCGTGAGGTATGGCAGCAGCGTCTCGGGCTCGGAGCCGATGATCCGGTCGAGCAGCGGGTGCTCGCGCGTCTGGCGCAGGGCCATCACGACGGCGGCCTCCAGTGCCGCGGCCGGGTCGGCCTGCTCCTGGGCCGCCTCGAGCACGGTTCCCACGAGGCGAACCGCTTCGCGTTGCACCGCCGCGGCCACGAGGTCGTCCTTGGAGGAGAAGTGCTTGTAGAGCGTGGGTCGACTGATCCCGGCCAGCGAGGCGATGTCGCTCATGGAGAGCTTCGCCAGCCCGTACAGCGCTGCACCCTCGACCGCAGCGTCGAGGATCGTGTCCCTCGTGGTCATAGCAACACCTTAACACTTTGTGTCGTGTTGTAAAGCCGGGATCGGACGCGGAATTACGTGCGCCCCCAACACCGCCCCACGACCGGGATCAGCTCTACCCGCGGCCGCTTCCCCCAACGAGGTCTGCCCCCATGCCTTCCGGTCGCCAGGTCCCCGACCCGTCCAGGCACCCGAGAGCGTCCTCGCCCGAGGTGGGACGACCTACGACATAGCCCTGGACGATGTCACAACCGCAGTCCCCCAGCAGCTCCAACTGGGAATGGGTCTCCACCCCTTCTGCGACGACGAGCGTGTCGAGGGAGTGCGCCAGAGCGATGACCGCCCGGATGATGGAGATCGACTTCGGGTCGCTGTCGATCGTGGCGACGAAGCACTGGTCGACCTTGAGGATGTCCCAGTCGAAATGGGCGAGTCGCTCCAGGGATGCCCAGCCGGTGCCGAAGTCGTCGATCGCGGTTCTGACTCCCAGGCGCTTGATCGCTCCAAGGGTCGATCCCGCCTCAGGGGCCATAAGGGCGCTCTCGGTCACCTCGATCCACAGATCCTCCGGCGATGCCCCGTGGGCACCAAGTGAGGATCCGATGAGGTCCACCACGGCGAGGTCGCCGAGCTGGTGCGAGGACATGTTCACCGAGACGGGTGGACGGAAACCCACGGAGCGCGACCACCGGGTCTGCCAACCGAGCGCTCGGTCGAGGGTGTACTCGAAGAGCTCTCCCGCCCTGCCCGCCCTCTCCAGAACCGGAACGAAGCGACCGGGCATGATCGTGTGGTGATCGGGGTGTTCCCAACGGGCCAGCGCCTCGTATCCGAACAGCGCGGAGGAGCCGAGGAACACCTCTGGTTGGAACGCACAGTGGACGTCCCCGCGTTGCATGGCATCGGTGAAGTCGCGCTCGATCATCTGCTGCGTCTGGAGGTGCTCGCGCACACGCGAGTCGAAGACACGTACCCGTGCCCGGCCAGACACCTTCGCCTCGTAGAGGGCGGCATCGGCCTTGCGTATGAGGGTCGTCGGATCATCGTCGGCGTCGGCGACCACGAGGCCGACCGAGAGGTGTGCCCGCACCCTGTTGCCCTCGACCTCGACGGTCGGCTCGAGCGAGTTCATCACTCGAAGGCCGACCTCCTCGGCGCGATCGGGCTTCTCCGGCGAGATCACCACGGCGAACTCGTCGCCACCCAGACGTGCCATGAGATCCCCGTTGCGCACGGCTGAACGAAGGGAGTCGGCCACTGCCACGAGGAGCGCGTCCCCTGCCTGGTGGCCGAAGGAATCGTTGACCGCCTTGAAGTGGTCGAGATCGCACATGATCGCGACCGTTGCCCGGCCGGCGTCGCGGTCCTCTTCGAGCCGCTCGGCGAGATCGCGTTCGAGCTGCAACCGGTTCGGTAGGTCCGTGAGGGCATCGTGCGTGGCAGCGTGGTACAGGACCTCGGCGATCGCATCTCGTTGTTGCAGGTCCTCGACGACCACTGCGAGCGCGACAGCCCCACCGCACGCGATCAGCAGGAAGAGCTGCACGGGAAGTGGTCCGTCCGATGCCAGCCCACCGTATGAACCGCGGCCGACAGCCGAGCCCAGAACCGCTGCAGCGGCCACGATGACGTTCGACCGCGCCGCGCCGTGCAGGCCGAATCGGATCGCCGCCCAGATCAGCGGAGGCAGCACCGCAAATGGCAACGACCGGGACCATTCACCCGGCTGGGTCCAGAACGACACCACAGAGGTGGCCAGGACTGCAAGGGCGACCAGAACCTGTTCCACACGAGCGTGGTCGAGCAGCGGATGCCCACAGCGCGACAGCAGCAGTGGAACGGCTATCAGCACACCGAGAGCGCTGCTGACCATGAATCCGATCCAACTGACACCCATGCCCTCGGAGGCGAGCCCGCCCAGCGCCCGCAAGGAGCCTCCGATGACCGGACCGAGCAGCAACCCACCCACGAGGAAGGACCTGAAACGCCGTATCGGGACCAGTGACACGGGAACGTCGCTCCGCCAGCGGATGTACCAGGCCGCAACAGCCCCCTGAATGACAGCTGCTGCGCTGAAGCACAACACGGTCCATCCCGCCAGACCCCTGCTCAGCGAGTTCAGCGATTCCGCTGCGGCAACTCCCAGCAGTATCCAGCCCCAGCGAGGTCGCCTCGCCAGTAGCAGCAGGGACAACGCCCAACCCGAGGCGGGCCAGATGCGCGAACCGTACCCATCGAGCTCAGCGACCGCTGTGCCGGCCTGCGCAAGGAGCAGGTAGCCGACGCCCGCGACGACGAGCGCGCTCCACGCGGATGCATCGACGACCCGCGCAACGCTTCGGGAGTCCCTACTGCAATGAGAGTGGTTCGGAGCCTCCCTGGAGTGAAATGGCATGCCCCCTCCTCCCCAGGAGAATCGGCAACCGCCATGGAGACCTTAGGAATGGAGCGGCTCGACCGGGTCCCTACGGCGAGTGCGCCTCCGGTGCCACCCAAACGGGGTTGCCACCGTCGCGAACTGAGTCGTTCGCCCGCGACAGATGCTCTCTCAGGCCCCGGAGAGCAGGGTCTCCGGGGCCTGCGGTGAGCCGGATGTCGGACCGGTTGAGCCGACCGCCGCGAGGTGCGGACCGGGCGGACCCGGGCTCAGGGAGCCTCGGTGGTGGTCGGGGCCTCCGTGGTGGTCGGGGCCCCGGTCGTGGTCGTGGTCTCGGGCGCTGCTGTCGTGGTGCTCGTGGCGTCGGCCTCCACGGCTGCGAGCAACTCCTCGAGGCCCTTGCGACGGTTCGCGTACGCCTCCCAGGTGGCGGGATCCATCACACCGGTCTCGGGCACGCCGAGTTCACGCTGCAGAGCCTTCACGGCGTTCTCGGTTGCCTCGTCCATCACGCCGTTGATCGGCCCGTCATAGAGGCCGAGGCCCTTGAGCAGGCCCTGCAGCGCCGAGACGTTCATCGCGGCTTCGCTCGCCAGACGCTCGGTGATCGCCTTCTGCGTGGGCGGATCGGGAAGACCGGTCTCGGGCAGGCCCGCCTCGGCCTGGAACGCCTTGACCGCGGCGACCGTCTCGGGGCCGTAGATGCCATCGACCTTGTCGTTGAAGAACCCGAGTGTGGTGAGGTCGCTCTGCAGGCCTGCGGTGAACTGCCTGATCCCCTCGAGGGCCTTTTCGTCCTCGTCGAGGCACCCCGCCTCGGTCAGCAGCGTCGACCACGACACCTGCAGTGCGTAGGCCGCCGACTGGAACTCGACCTCGGCGTCGGCAACCGGAGTGGAGTCGTCGATACCCTCGACGGTCGACTCGAAGTCCGACTGGGCCTGCTCGACGCGCTCGAGTGTGCCTTCGTCCACGGGCACCTCCACGACCGTCGTCGAGGTCGTCCCGGTCGACTTCTCCTGTTCCTCGGCCTTTTCCTTCTGGATCTCGTTGTAGTCCTCGATTGCCTTCTGGAGGCTGTCGGAGTCCGCCTTCACGGCCTCCGCGGACTCCTTGAGACCCTCCGAGCCCTCCTTGACCTGACCGACGGTGATCGTCGCCGGCTCATCGGAGAACAAGCCCGTGTACTCGTTGAGCTCGTCGATGTAGGTGGTGGCCGTCTCGCAGAACTCCGAGAAGGCCGCCTCCACATCCGGTTCGGTGGTGGTCGTCGTGTCGTCGGATGAATCGTCCGACGAACACGCACCGGCGAACAGTGCGACTACGGCGGCAGTGGCTATCAGAGTTCTCATGGCTCTCCCCGTTCGGCCCCGATGACGGGGCGGGCTCGTGCCCACCCACGATACGGAGTCGGATCGCGAATCCCACGGATGCAGCTGCGCCGGTCAGCCCGGGAGTGGACCGAGCACCGCCGACATCCGCCGGTCCCAGCGCTGCAACGCCCGCAGGTCCACCGTCTCGGGGTAGGAGCCGGCGAGACGGCCGGCGACCTGGCCACGGGCCATCATCGGCAGCATCCTCGCGGCCAGGCGCGGGTGGCGTGCCAGGCGCGCCGCCATGCGGGGCAGGTCCCCGGGAGGTGGGGTGGCCCAGAGCTGGTCCAGCCCCGTTCGGGCCATCTGTTCGCTCATCAGGCCGGCGCCCATCAGTTCGGCCACACCTGCGCTGCCCAACGCGGTGCTCATCCGACGGAACCCGTCGAAGGCCGCCAGCGCACCCCCGAAATCGCGGTGCCACGAGTACTGGTAGTCCCACAGCACCTCCTCGGCTCCGGGGTCACCGGCACCCTGAACCGCCTCGGCCAGCATCGTGCCGGCCATGAGACCCATACCGATGCCGGAGCCGTGCGCGGGGAACACCTGGCAGGCGGAGTCACCCACGAGTGCCACCCCGGGCGCACTGATCCGTGCGTAGGTTCGCCGCAGCGGGATGACTCCCGAACCGCCGTCGATCGCGTCGCCGATCCAGGGCTGGTCCTCCAGCAGCTCGGCGAGCATGGCGGGCCCGGTTCCATGACGACCGTTCGCGAGACACCCCACCAGCACCGACACCGTGGTGAGGTCGCTCGAAACCGTGAGGCCCCTGGTCGAGAATCCTCCATTGGTGCCGAGGATGCTGACTCCGTCGCCGGGGCGCGCACCATGGTCGCGCAGGAACCTCAGCGCACCGTCGGGGTCGCGCACCTCATGGGTCTGGTCGGTGGCTGTGCACAACTCGTTGCCGCGCACCGGTGGGCACCAGTGGTGAAGTGAGGGGACCTGGCGTCGGAGGGCTCCGTGCAGGCCACTCGCGTCGACGAACAGCGGGGCACGCAGGTCCATGCGCCGCGACGCGGCTTCCGGGGGTTCGTCGGATCGTCCGCCCGACACCGGCGTCGCCTCGGTCCGCAGGGCCACCGGACGAACCCCGTCCAGCTCGACCCGCACCGCTTTGCACCGCTCGAACATCTCCACACCCGCCTCGGCGGCGAGGCTGCGCAGCCGGTGGCCGAGTGCCACCATGTCGGCCTTGACGGTGGGAGGGTCCGGGAGGCTGACCCCGCGCTCCCCTCCGGGTCCGAACATGTGGGTCACCGCAGTGCCCGCCGTCTCGCCGGGCGGTTCCAACCCGGCACGCCGGAACTGCCACTCGAGCACCGCGTTGTGCCACTGGGCCCCGCCGGCGGACAGCTCGCGCCTCTCGAGCAACACCACCCTGAGTCCCCGCGAGGCGAGCTGCAGAGCCGCGTTGGCTCCCGCAGTTCCCGCACCCAGGACCACCGCGTCGGTTTCGATCCGCTCCGCCATCGAGGGGACCGTACCCCCGCCCCGGCCACAGCCACGAAGCAGACCCCGCTCCCGCAGGGCTACCGTCACCAAGGAGTTCCAGGGGGTATCGATGCGAGAGACACAGCGGACGCCCGCGATGGGGCCATCGACGAGGCGAACCAGGCGGTTGACGGTGCTGCCGGCGGCGGCACTCGCGGTACTGGCCCTGCTGGCCGGCGCGTGCACGCCGGCACCGGAGGCCGGACCCGAACAGGTCGTGGCTGGAATCGTCGACGCGGTCGAGCGGCTACGCGGGCACGACTTCCTCGAGGAGCCGGCGGTCGAGTTCGTGGATCCCGCCACCTTCGAGGCCGACGTGCTGGCCGACCTCGCTTCGAGGGAAGCCTCGATCGCCGCGGACCGGACCGCGTTCGTGGCACTGGACTGGATCGATGCCTCCCAGGACCTGCTGACCGAGTACCGCAAGACCTACGGGGGTGGCGTGGTCGGCTACTACGACCCCTCCGATGCCACCCTGCGCGTTCGGGGCACCGAGCTCACCCCCTACCGCCGCGAGGTGGTCGCACACGAGCTCACCCATGCACTCGATGACCAGCTCTTCGACCTGTCCGGGTTGGACTCCGACGGGCTCCTCGACGAGGAGTACCTGGCACAGCTGGTGGCGATCGAGGGAAGCGCCGAGAGGGTGCGCAGCAGGTATGCGGCCTCGTTCGGGCCCTTCGAGACGCTCCAGAGCCTGGCGGAGCAGCTCGAGGCCGGGTCCGACCCCGAACTGCTCACGATCCCCATCACCCTGTTGACCCTCACCTCCGCGCCGTACCTGGCCGGAGTGCGCTTCCAACGGGAACTGGCAGCGGAGCTCGGTGACCCCGAGGGGATCGACCTGTCCCTGACGCGCTACCCGGCGAACACCGAACAGGGCTTCGACCCCGCCAAGTACCTCGCCGACGAACCGGCCGAGGAGGTTCCCGCGCCACCCACCGACGCAGGGGCACCGGTGGTGCGCAGTGGCGAGTTCGGGCCCCTGTTGATCAGCCTGGTGCTGCGCGAGGGCATCGTGCTCGACGAGGTCGATCCGGTTGCCTCCGGATGGAACGGTGGCAGCTACACCTCATGGGAGTCGGCCACCGGTGCGTGCATCCGCGTCGACACCCACTGGGACGGACCCGACGATGCAGCGGCGGTCCGCGCGGCGTTCACCTCGTGGGGTTCGGCCCATGGGGGCACCACGGTGCTGAGCCCCTCACCGGTGGAGGTCAGGTTCACACGCTGCGACACCTGAGGGTGCAGCAGCGCAGCGTGCAGAGGCCCTTCCCGATCCGGGCGAAACGCTGTAGGATTGTTGCATGAGCAACCACCTTCGCAGGATCCCGTCCCTCCTGTTGGCCTCGGTGGTGGTCCTGGGCGTTGCGTCACTGCAGGCCTGTGGCTCCGACGACGAGGACACGAGCGCCGGCACCGAGACGACCCGGGCAGCCTCCGACGACACCGGCAGCAGCGGTACTGACAGCAGCGGTACGGACAGCACGACCGACAGCGGCACCACCGACAACTCGGGCTTCCCGACGACCGCGTTCTGCGACGCGGTGGATGACTTCAACGCGGCCCAGGACGGCGCCCAGCGCAACACCGCCCTGGGTGAGATGCAGACCGAACTCACCGACGACGCCCCCGCCGAGGTCTCCGAGGCCATCGACACACTGTTGACCGGCGACCTCGAGCCGTCGGACTACGAAGCGGCCTCGCAGACCCTGCAGAGCCACTGCGACTGAACGGACGCTATCCGGAGCACCGCGGAATGCCCGGCGGTATCGTTGCCCACCCGCTGAACGCCGAGGCACGAGTGAGCGACCACACCGACAGCACCACCCCGACCAGGACCGAGATCAAGCGCACCACGAGGGAGCCCGAAGAGGTACGCGAGCGCCTCCGTGCCTGGCTCGCCACGCACGTCTCCGATGCCGAGGTGGGCGAACTGACCGTCCCCGAGAACGGGATGTCGTCGGACACCGTCATGTTCGATGCGACCTGGGTGGACGACGAGGGCCGGCACGAGGCCGAGCTGGTGGCACGCCTCGCGGCACCCGACGACGCGATGCCCGCCTTCCCGGACTACGACCTGGTCTCACAGGCACAGGTGATGAACCTCGTCCGCAGCCGCAGCGAGGCACCGGTGCCCGCGGTGCGCTGGATCGAAACCGACCCCACTCACCTGGGATGTGAGTTCTTCGTGATGGACCGCGAACACGGTGTGGTGCCACCCGACGTGATGCCCTACCCGATCGAGAGCTTCCTGTTGGACGCCACCGAGGAGGAGCGCAGGCGGCTCCAGGATTCGAGTGTCGAGGTGCTCGCCCGCATCCACGAAGTGCCCCTGGATGGCGACCACGCATCATCCGCGACCGCGTTCCTCGAGTACGACGAGCCCGGTGAGACCGCTCTGCGACGTCACTTCAACAGGTGGGTCGGCTACGAGCGCTGGGCCTGTGCGCAGCACTCCCTGGAGCCGATCGACCGGGCACGGCAGTGGCTCGAGGACAACTGGCCCTCGAGGGCCGACGCCCGCGAACCGGTGCTCTCCTGGGGGGACGCCCGCATCGGCAACATGATGTTCAGGGACTTCCGACCCGTGGCCGTGTTCGACTGGGAGATGGCCGGCATCGCCCCCAGGGAGACCGACCTCGGTTGGATGGTGTTCCTGCACACCTTCTTCCAGGACATAGCCGAACAACTCGGAGTTCCCGGCCTGCCGGAGTTCATGACGCCCGAGGGGGCGAGTGCGACCTACGCCGAGGCGGCCGGTGTGGAACCCCTCGAGTTGGAGTGGTTCATGGTCTACGCGGCCTACAGGCACGCCGCGATCATGGTCCGGGTCTTCGACCGGCGGATCCACTTCGGCGAGGCCGACGCCGACGCCGGTGGCGAGGCGGCGATCCTGCACAGGGAACGCCTGGAACAGATGATCTCCTGACCGACTGCTGGCCTCTGACCAACAGCTCCGAGTGGGCCGCGGCCGCGCCCGGAGGCTGCCCGCCACCCGGTGGGAAAACAACCACCTGCCGATACCGTTGTGCTGCGTGAACACACCCAGCGCCGAGACACTCGCTTCGGTCACACGACCCCGTTGTCCCCATTGCGGAGCCGAACTCGAACTGGGTTCGGACTCCGGGTTCGACATGTGGGCATGTCCGAACCTCCACGGTCTCGCCGCCACTCTCAGCGAGGCCCACGGTCGCCTCCAGGACGACGAACTGGAACGCCTCTGGGAACTCGCCCGGTCAGCGCCACCGGGACCCCTCGCGGGCCTCCTCGGTGGGCCCAACATGGTGCGCTTCGAACTCGGTTGGGACCTCGACGAGGTGTCCGAGGGCGCCGAGGGCGACACCGAGGACCTGGGAAGTGTCGAGTTGGACGTCGACCTCGACAACCGCTTCATCTGGTTCGACACCGGAGAGCTGGACGAACTGCCCGCCGACCTCCCCAACCCGGTGCCCACCGCGGAGGAGAACGCCGCCCTCGAGCGGATCACCGCCGCGTTCTCCACCTCGATCGGCGATGCCCTCGCCGCCCGTGACGACGACGAACTGGCCGAACGCATCCACGACCGTCTGGAACGCAGACCCGCGTTGGTCGGTGCACTCGACCGCGTGGCACGAGCCGTCACCACCTACCGCTGAGCCGCGCCGGGGGCACCCGGTGGCTGCGGCCAAATAGTCTGCGGTCGATGCAACGACCGGAGACCGCCACCGGGGCGCAACCGTGAGCATCGAACCGGTTCTGCTCGCCGGGGCGGCGCTGACCCTCGCAGGGGTGCTCGCGTCGAAGCTCGCGACCAGGTTGGGGATCCCGGCGCTGCTGTTGTTCCTCGGGCTGGGCATGCTCGTTGGAACCGACGGTCCCGGCGGTGTCGAGTTCGACGACGCGGGGGCCGCCCAGGCGGTCGGGATCGCAGCGCTCGCCCTCATCCTGTTCGACGGCGGTCTCTCCACCAGGTGGAGCACGGTCCGCCCGGTCCTCGCACGGGGCACGGTCCTCGCCACGGTGGGCGTGCTCATCACCGCCGGGATCGCCGGAACCACCGCCTCGCTGCTGCTCGGCCTTCCCATCGAGGTGGGACTGCTGCTCGGAGCGATCATCTCCTCCACCGATGCAGCAGCCGTGTTCTCGGTGCTGCGCTCCCGCAGCACGGACCTGCGCGGCGGGATACAACCGACCCTGGAGCTGGAATCCGGGGCGAACGACCCGATGGCGGTGTTCCTCACCGTCACCCTCGTGGGGGTCGCGTCGGGATCCGGGACCTCGTGGGTCGCGCTGGTCCCGATGCTGGTCGCCCAGGCAGGAATCGGGGCGGTCGCAGGTGTCGCGGCGGGACACGTGGGCAGACTGCTGCTGAACCGCGTGAACCTGGGAAGCGACGGGCTGTATCCGGTTGTCACGATCACGCTCGCCCTGATCACCTACTCGGGCGCGACCCTGGCTGGTGGCAGCGGCTTCCTCGCGGTGTACCTGTGCGGCATGTGGCTCGGCAACCACGACCTGGTCCACCGCAACGGGATAGCCCGTTTCCACGATGCGGTCGCCTGGCTGGCCCAGATCGGGATGTTCCTCGTGCTGGGGCTGCTCGTGTGGCCGTCCCGGCTGCCGGCGGTCGCCGGTGCCGCCCTCGGCGTGACCGCCGTGCTCGTGTTCGTGGCGCGGCCGGTCGCCACCGCCATCTGCCTGACCCCGTTCGGGGTGCCCGCCAGGCACCAGGCCGTGATCGCATGGGTGGGTCTGCGCGGTGCCACCCCGATCGTCCTCGCCACCTTCCCGCTGGTGGAAGGGCTCACCGACTCCCAGACCCTCTTCGACGTGGTGTTCTTCGTGGTGCTGACCTCGGTGCTCGTGCAGGGAACCACCGTCGGCCCGGTCGCCCGGCTGTTCGGGGTGAGCAGCCCGGCTCCCGCGAGGCAACCCGCGCCGCTCGAACCCGGGCGGCCCCTACCTGACGGAACGACCCTGAGGGAGCTCACCGTCGTGCCGTCGAGCTTCGGGGACGGACGGCCCGTGGTCGAACTGCACCTGCCCGAGCGCGTCCTGCTGGTGCTGGTGGACCGCCGGGGCACCTACCTGGTTCCAACCGGGTCCACACGTCTCGAAGCGGGCGACACGGTCACCCTCCTGGCCGACGACGCCGCCATGGCCACCGCCGGAGAGCTCCTCTGCGAGGTCGAGGGGCCACCCCCCGGGGACGCTCCGGGTCGCGACGGATCTCCCGGCGACGACCGCACCGGCGAGGGGCCGGGAAGCCGGACGACCTAGCGCAGGGGCCCGTCCCGGGTGTCGCGCATCGACCTCATGAGCTCGTGGGCCTCGTGTGTCGGATCGCCGGAGGTCGCCGATTCGTAGAGCGAACCGACCACGAACTCCTCTCCCGGAGTGCTCGTGAACAGCGCGTCGGGGTCGAACGGGCCGACCACTCCGAGCATCCAGTCGCGTTCGTGGGCCCAATGGGGAGCGTTCACCCTGAAACCGAAGACGTGGATCGCACCCCGTTCGCCCCCGGGACCACCATGCAGCACGCCGCGGTGCTCGATCTCATCGGGAGCGGAGCGCAGCTGGGCGGCCGAGGCCAACCAGCCCACCAACATCGCCTCGGCGACCTCGGCCTGTTCCAAGGCCCATTGGGGCAACAGGAACTCCCGGCCCATGCCCAGGAGTCCCTCGAACAGCTGGGACCGGGCGAGCGGATCGCGGCAGAGCAGGGCAAGCCGCTCGGGTGCAACGCCTTCACCGGCGGAGCAGAGTGCGACTGCTGCCGCAGCCGACGCACGGGGATCAGCACACGCGAGTGTCCGCCACAGGGCACCCGAGGCCCGTGATCCCCCCAGCTCGGCCAGCAGCGGCAGCAGCGAGACCAGGCGGCGGCGGTCAACGCGTGAAGGGTCCGAGAAGGAATCATCACTCCTCGAAGCGGTTCCCATGACGCGGGCGGAACACCTGCGGTCACAGGTGTCGGCCAACTCGACGACGAGGGGAGCCAGCACCGCCACCAGGGCTTCGGTACGGACCGGGTCGAGCAGACCGAGCCTGCCCATCGCCGTGATCATCTCCACCGCGTGCTCGCTCCATCCCCGGCGCGTCACCGCAGAGGCGAGCGGCGTGGCCAGACGCTCCACACCCGGAACCACCAGGAGCGGCGAAAGCATCCCCTCCGATGGTGCCGGCAGGAGGTCGCCGGGACCGTCCGGGCCCATGAGGTGCAGCACCGCCTCGAGACCAGCGGGGTCGGAACGCAGCGCCAGCGCCCGGAGCACCGCCCGACGGCCCCTTTCGGCAGAGAGCATGTAGGCCCGCTCGAACTCCGAGACGTGCACCAGCTGTGGGGCCGCGAAGGTGAGTCTCACGAACAGCTCACTCGTGTCCGCGGACATGCCGGGAACCCACGGGAACGAGACTCCTGCAGCGACCAGGGCGGCACTCATGGCCTCGGGAGTTGCGCGACGACCCTGGTAGGAGCGGAGCACCGACAGCGCCACACGGCGGTCGTCGTGGTCGCTGCTGCGCATGAGGTCGCGAACCGCCCGGACGTCGCCGATCTCGATGGTTTCCGCTCCGCCGGCACCGCCCACGTGCCCAGAATCGCAGGCAGGTCACCATCACGCCAGCTGGCGAGGCCCCATGTGCATGGGTCGATCCCCCAACGCCCCCGGGGGGTGGTCGTACGCGCGGACCCGCCCGGCGGCGTCGGTGCGTAGGCTTGGCCCATGGCGTTCTCGTTCTTCTCCTCGCCCGACCCCGAACTGCTCGAGCCGGCCTCGACGCTTCCGGGCCGGACCGAGGCGATGGAGGTGCCAGAGGCACACCACGCGAACGGCCACCCGATCCAGGGTCCCTGGCCCGCTGGAATGCAGACCGCGGTGTTCGCCATGGGCTGCTTCTGGGGTGCCGAGCGCGAGTTCTGGCGGACTCCGGGGGTGTGGTCGACCGCTGTGGGCTACAGCGGAGGGGTCACCCCGAATCCGACCTACCGGGAGGTGTGTTCGGGTCGCACCAACCATGCCGAGGCGGTGCTGGTGGTCTTCGATCCCGCCGAGGTCACCTACGCCGAACTGTTGAGGGTGTTCTGGGAGAACCACGACCCCACCCAGGGGATGCGCCAGGCCAATGACGTGGGCACCCAGTACCGCTCCGCCATATACACGACCTCGCCCGAACAACTCGAGGCCGCCGAGGAGTCCCGCGACTCCTACCAGAGCGCTCTGAGCGCCGCCGGGTTCGGGCAGATCACCACCCACATCCAGCCTGCCGGGGCCTTCTACTACGCAGAGCCCGAACACCAGCAGTACCTCTCGAAGAACCCGGGGGGCTACTGCGGACACGGGCACACCGGTGTGTCCTGCCCGACCGGGCTGGACACGGGGACCTGAGCGCGCTCCGGCAACGCCGCCGGAACCAACTCCACATGGACACCCACGATCCCCACAGCGACACCCACCTGGTCCGGGCCAGGGCGACCGTGCGCGGCACGTTCCTGCTGCAGGTGCTCGCGAACGGGCTGGGGATGGTGTTCGTGGTGCTCTACTTCAGCTTCCTGGTGCCCAGCGCGCGCGACCTGATCGACGACCGCAACCTCAACCTGTGGGCCCTGGGCATCTTCCTCGCCACGATGCTGCTGGTGGCCCTGCCGCTCAACTCGGCGCTGCTGAGGCGAGCGGTGAACTGGGCACGCATGGGTCGTCGGCCCAGCGTCCGGGAACGCAAGCTCCTGTTCACGCTGCCGACCCTCGAAACCCTCAGTGCGCTCCTGTCGTGGTTCGCGGCCGCGGTCCTGTTCGGGGTGATAAACGACGACGTGAGGCGCATCACGATCGGGATCGCCCTGGCCGGTGTGGTCACCTGCACCCTCTTGTACCTGTTGCTCGAGGGCCACTTCCGGCCGTTGTTCGCCGTCGCGCTCGAGGAGGCCGACCTGCCCGACGAACGGCGCGACGTCGGTCCGCGCCTGCTGTTCGCCTGGCTGCTGGGAAGCGGTGTGCCACTGGTGGCGATCACGATCGGCAACCGCTTCGGACCCGAACCCTTCGATCCGGACCGCCTCGCCTGGGTCGGGGCGGCGGTGTTCCTGGCCGGCGGCGCGGTGATGCTCCTCGCAGCGCGTTCGGTCACCCGCCCGATCACCGAGATACGTGCGGGCCTGCAGAGGATCGAGGAGGGTGACCTCGAGGTGCAGCTGTCGGTGGACGACCTGGGGGAGCTGGGACGCCTCACACAGGGGGTGAACCACCTGGCCGCGGGGATCCGGGAACGAGAGGAGCTCCGCGAGATCTTCGGTCGCCAGGTCGGCCAGGCAGGCCTCGCCGACCTGGCGGGCACCGGCAACGGGCCCGAGTCCCAGGGGGAGCTCCGCGAGGTCACGGTGTTGTTCGTGGACCTGCGCGGCTACACCGCGTTCGCCGAACGACACGAACCCACCGAGGTGGTGGAGATGCTCAACCGCTTCTTCGGGGCGGTCGTCGCGGTGGTGAACCGCGAGGGTGGATGGGTCAACAAGTTCGAGGGCGATGCCGCCATGTGCATCTTCGGGGCTCCCCAGGACCAACCGGACCATGCGGAGCGGGCGCTGCGCGCCGCGAGGTCACTGCCACACCAGCTGGCCAGTGAAGGAGGGCCGCTGTTCGCAGGGATCGGAGTGGCCACCGGAGAGGTCCTGGCCGGTTTCGTGGGCACACCGGAGCGCTACGAGTACACGGTCATCGGTGACGTGGTGAACCTCGCCGCCCGGCTCTGCGAGTCGGCCAAGAAGCAGTCCACCGGTGTGCTCGCGTCATCGAGCACCACCCGAGCCGCCGGGTCGTCCGACGGCTGGAAGCCCGCAGGACGCATCGACGTGCGGGGACGCACCGAACGGGCGGTGGTGTACACGCCCGTGGATCCCGAACTGGTGCGCGAACGGCGCCGTCCGCGGATCCCGTTCCTGCGCCGCTGACCCCTCCGACCCCACGCGCGTGCGCACCAAGGCCCGTGCCCACCCAGGCCCGTGCCCACCCACGAGCCTGTTCTGTGTTGTGCCCGTCGCGCTACGCGCGACGGGCACAACACAGAACGGATGGGGTCGGTGGAACGGATGGGGTCGGTGGAACCGGCGGGGCCGGCGGCCGGGTCAGCTGGCGGCGCCGGCCTTGGCCGCAGCGTCCTCGTCGTCCCCGAAGCTGGTCGCCTGGGACTTCGAGAACCACACGCCGGCGAGGATGACCACCAGAGCCACCCCGGCGATGAGGTAGCGGACGTTGTTGTCCTCGAGGGCGATGATCGCCGGGAGCACCAGCAGCGACACGAGGTTCATCACCTTGATGAGCGGGCTGATGGCGGGGCCGGCGGTGTCCTTGAACGGGTCACCCACCGTGTCGCCGATCACCACCGCGGTGTGGGCCTCGGAGCCCTTGCCACCGAGGTTGCCCTCCTCGATGTACTTCTTGCCGTTGTCCCACGCACCACCGGCGTTGGACAGGAAGTTCGCCATCAGGGCGCCCACCACGATGATCGCGGCCAGGTATCCGCCGAGGGCGAAGGTGCCCAGTCCGAAGCCGACCACGACCGGCATGAG
Organism: Microthrixaceae bacterium; assembly: GCA_023958095.1. Lineage (GTDB taxonomy): Bacteria > Actinomycetota > Acidimicrobiia > Acidimicrobiales > Microtrichaceae > JAMLGJ01. Next base: position 29,021 of record JAMLGJ010000024.1, on the reverse strand, counting down.
CACCGCCAGCAGCGCCGGGGTCGCCAGCTCCCGAAGGGCCGCACCGGTGCAGATGTCGATGACGGGGCCGTAGTCGGGCTTCTCGGTGTATTCCATGATGCCCGGCTTCTCGCGGAACTGGCGGCGCACCTCCTGGACCACGATCCCGGCCGTGCGTCCCACGGCGAGGATCGCGAGCGACGAGAACAGGAACACCACGGTGCCGCCGATGAGGCCGCCTGCGAAGGTCTTGGGATCCGCGATGTTGATCGTGACCAGGTCGAACAGCCCATCGGTCTCCTCGGCCACCGTCTCGCGGAACGAGGCGAACAGCGCCACGGCTGCGATCACCGCTGAACCGATGGCGAAGCCCTTGGTGACGGCCTTGGTGGTGTTGCCCACCGTGTCGAGGCCGTCGAGGATCGTCTCGGTCTCGCCCTCGAGGATCTCGGACATCTCGGCGATGCCCTGGGCGTTGTCGGCGATCGGGCCGAAGGTGTCCTCGGCCACGACGATGCCCGTGGTGGAGAGCATCCCGATGCCGGTGAGGGCCACCAGGTAGACCGCGAAGAGGATGTTGCCGTCGCCGAGGCCGAGTCCGACGAGGATCGCCACTGCGATCGCCACCACTGCCCACACGGCGGACTCGAGGCCCGAGGAGATGCCCGAGAGGATCACGGTGGCGGGACCGGTGCGGCCCGCCTCGGCGATGTCCTTGACCGGCTTGAACTGGCTGGAGGTGAAGTACTGGGTGATGCGGCTGGCGACCTGTCCCAGGATCACGCCCACCACGATCGCCACGAACATGCGCAGGCCGACCCCGGAGATCGGATCGCCGCCGATGAGCGCCCGGTCACCCTCGGGGCTCCCGACGTAGCCGAACGCGATGACCGCCGCACCGACCAGCATGATGAGCGAGGCGATGTTGAGGCCGCGGTTGATCGGGCGGAGCGCATCGGTCTCACCCGGGCGGGCCTTCACGAGGTAGATGGAGACCATCGAGGCGAGCAGCCCGACACCCATCATCGCCAGCGGGAAGATGAGGCCCTTGACGGCGTCCTCGCCCTTGATGCCGATCGCGTTGAATGCGGTGACCCCGAGGATGATGTTGGCCACCAGCACCACCCCGAAGGACTCGAAGAGGTCCGATGCCATGCCGGCGCAGTCGCCGACGTTGTCGCCCACGTTGTCGGCGATCGTGGCGGGGTTGCGAGGGTCGTCCTCGGGGATGCCGGCCTCGACCTTGCCCACGAGGTCCGCTCCCACGTCGGCCGCCTTGGTGAAGATGCCACCACCCACGCGCAGGAACAACGCCAGCAGCGAACCACCGAAACCGAAGCCGACGAGGATCGCCGAGGCGGTGTTCTGGAACACCATCACGATCAGGGTCGCCCCGAGCAGGCCCAGCCCGGCGGTGAACAGCCCGATGGTGCCCCCGGAGCGGAAGGCGACCTGCATGGCCGCGTCCATGGAACCGGTCTGGGCAGCCGCCGCGGTTCGCACGTTCGCCCGGGTGGCCAGCCACATGCCGAGGTAGCCGATGAAACCGGAGAACGCCGCACCCAGCAGGAACGCGAGCGTGCGCCACAGACCGGACTCGGCACGGCTGAGACCGTCGCCGCTGGGACTGAGCACCTCGGCGGAGGTGACGAACACGACCACCGCGAGGGGCACCACGATGATGAGGATCGTGCGGAACTGGCGCTTGATGTAGGCCATCGCTCCCTCCTGCACCGCGCCCGCGATCTCGTTCATCTTCTCGCTGCCGGCGTCCTTGGCGAGAACACCCCGCATCATGGCCCAGCCCACGACGAGCGCGATCACGGCCACGGCGGCGCAGAACACCAGCCAGAACCACTCCTGGCCGGCCAGGGAGAACTCCTGGTAGCCGCCCTCGGCGAGCATGTTTTGCATCGAATCCCCTTGGGGTCTGTGGTCCCCGTCCGGGCGCGCGGAGGGGATCGTTTCCAGAACGTGTCCGGCAAGTTCAGTCGGTGGCCGCGCGCGACGTCAAAACTCGAGGACTTCGCTGCCCCTCCGTGAGAGCTCGCCAACCGTCGCGACGCCGATGCCGGACCCGACCGCTCGGCGCCCGGGCTCGGTCAGGTCTCGCCCAGCACCGGCTCGCTGTCGGGCACCGAGCCGTCCTCCCCACCACCTGACGCCTCGCCCTCGGCGGGTTCGTCGGACTCCTCCGCAGGATCTCCGGTCCCCGAGTCGCTTCCGGCAGTGCCTGCAATCGCCGCAGCGGCCTGCTCGACGCGACGGCGCGCCTCCGCGACGAGGTCCTGGTAGCGGCCCAGGTCTCCTGCCCGCAGCGCCTCGTCCGCGGACCCGAACAGGCGGTCGGCCTCCGCCAGGAGTTCCTCGGGGCTGTCGCCCACGGGCTCTTCGGAGCCACCGCCGGGGTCAACGGGTTCCTCGGGTTCCTCGGGTGTACCGGTGTCGGGGACCTCCACCGCTCCGGAGTCGTCGCCGTCGAGCAGGTCCGCCATGGCGGACTGGATGTCGGGGCCGAAGCCAACCGACCCGCCCGAGGTGACAGCTATCCGTTGGAGCGTGTTGAGCCCGCTGGTGGACTGCCGGGCGTACACGGGCCGCAGGTACAGCAGTGAGTTGTCGAAGGGCAGGATCAACAGGTTGCCGAACTCCACCGAGGAGCCGTTGGAGCCGACCAGCGTCTGGTACTCGGAGACCGGTTGGTAGGTGGCGATGAGCTCGGCGGCCTGCAGGGTGCCGTCCACGCGGTTGGTGGTCGCCTCCGCTCCGGGTTCGTCCGCGGCCTGGATGACGATCTCCTCCAGACGCCCGTAGGAACCGGGTTCGTTGGATGCCACCATCACCGCGGCCAGGTTCCGGGCGCTGTCGTTGGAGGACGCGAGCACGAACGGGCGCGTGAGGACGAACTCCGGGTCCCGCTCCGGTGTGATCTGCAGCATCTGGAAGTACGGGTCTATGCGGCTGAAGTCGGCGACCTGACCGTCCTCGGTGGTGGTCGCGGCGGCCTGGCTGGCGCGCGCATCGCTGGGGGGTGCCTGGGCGATGTTCCACTGGTCGCTGTTGTTGAAGAACGTCGATGGGTTGTCCTGGTGGTAGCTGCCCCACGCCTCGGTCTGGATCTTGAACAGCAGCTCCGGGTAGCGCAGGTGCTGCATCAGGTTGTCGGGGATCGTCTCCACGTAGAGGTCCGGGAAGGCCTCCGCATATGCCCGGATGATCGGGTCCTCCTCGCCGTAGAGGGTGTCGGTCAGGTACAGCGTGACGGTGCCGTCGTAGGCGTTCACGACCGCCTTGACCGAGTTGCGCACGTAGTTGAAGGTCTCACCGGTCGCCTCGGGGTCGAGGTCGGGGGCGAAGAACTGCTCGCCGTAGGGGTAGTTCACCGAGGTCGTGTATCCGTCCACGACATATGAGATCCCGCCGTCGATGAGCACCGGGTAGGGATCGGGGTCCAACAGCAGGTACGGCGCGATCGCCTTGACCCGGTCGATCACGTTGCGGTTGTAGATCACCCGCGACTCGTCGGTGAGCAGGTCCGAGATGAGCGGGTCGATCTCCCCGAAGCGCAGGGAGAAAGCCGCCTGGCGCACGAAGGTGTCTATGTCCACGCCCGTGGATCCCTCGTAGTTCGCCTCCAGATCGTCCTGGGTCAGCTCGGTCTGGCGGGTGTCGACGATGGCGTAGCCCTCCATGTCCTCACCCACGTAGATCTCGGGGCGGTCCAGTGGAGGGATCCCGTCGGTGACCGCGGGGATGTCCCCCAGCAGGAACCGGGGCTCTCCCCTGCTGTTGGCCTCGTCGGCCGGTGCGAGTGCCCCTCCGTAGCCGTGGGTGAACACGAGGTGTTCCTTCTCCCAGGTGCGCGGCTCGGCGATCCCCGACAGGTCGAGCTCGCGGGTGGAGATCACCACCGGGGTCGGGATTCCACCGGCCTCGGGGGCCTCCCCGAGAGGCACATCCGGTGCCTCCCGGACCGCTTCGGCCTCCTCGTCGGTGACCTCGCCGCCGGTGGCGGCAGCCTGGTCGACCACGTAGCGGTCCACGTCGATGTCTCGGAACTCGTAGTAGGGGCGCCCGAACTGCAGGGCCTGGATGGTGCCGGGCTTGTCACCTGCCTGGCGACCCAGCGCGGCGGGGTCCATCACCCGGGCCAGATCCAGGTTCGCCCGCTGGGCGAGGACCTTCTCCTCGGTCAGGCGCGGTTCGTAGTTGAAGTCGCTGGAGTCGACCTCGGACACACCGAGCGCGGTGCGCGTGGCCTCGATGTTTCGCTCGATGTAGGGCTCTTCGCGGTTGAGCTCCGCGGGTGAGACCTGGAAGCGCTGCACGAACGCGGGGTAGATGCCAGCCAGCACGACCGAGGTGACCATCCAGAGTGCGATGGCGATGACCGGGAGCACCCAGCCCCGGCGCCTGATGTTGACGATGAACAGGCCCGCGGCGAACAACGCCACGAGTATGAGCAGCTGCAGTGCCGGGAGCGTCGCGTTCACCGCGGTGTAGCCGGCACCGTCGAAGACGTCTCGCTGTTGGAGGGTCAACTCGAAGCGCTGCAGCCAGTAGTCGGCGGCCTTCACCAGCGCGAGCAGTGCGAGGATCACCGACAGGTGGGCCTTGGCACTGCCGGTTATCCGGTCGCCGCGGGCGCGGAAGCGGATCGAGCCGTTCAGGTAGTACAGAACCGAGACCAGCAACAGCGTGATGAGCAGGAAGCCGAACAGCCAGTCCACCACCAGGGAGTAGAAGGGCAACTTGAACACGAAGAACCCGATGTCCCAACCGAACTGTGGGTCCTCGGTGCCGAAGCTCCCACCGGACCGGAACAACAGCCAGGTCTTCCACTCCCCTGCTGCGCTGACACCGGGCACCAGGGCGACGCCGAGGGAGACGAGGAACACCAGGAGGCGCTGGCGGCCCGCCACCATCATCTGGTAGCGCTCCAGCACCTCGTCGTCGAGGCTCAGGGAACCCACTGGTGGGGCGAGCCTCTCGGCCACGGTGAGGTTCACCCAGATGATCGCGAAGAAGCCGATGGTGGCCGCCACCGCGAGGCTGACCTTCGCCGAGAGCAGGGACGTCCACACGCTGCTCAGGTCGAGGTCGGAGAACCACAGGTAGTCGGTCCAGAAGGTCGCTATCGCCCGGAGTGACAGGGCGAGTGACACCAGCACCGCGATGACCACGACGGCAACGACGCGGCCTCGCCTGGTGCCCGTCTCGCGACGCCCGGAGCGGGGCATGTCCGATGGGATGCGCACCCGGGCAGGTTAGAACGTCGCGGCATCGCGGGACGCGCGGCGAACGCCTCGGGGGACCTCCGGCACGGCTCGGACCGTCGCCCCGGCGGTCAACCCTGGTCGGACAGCGCCCCCTCGGGCACGAGGATGCACCGGCATCCCTGGTGTGCCGGCGGCATGGAGTCACCGGTTGGGAACGCCGAGCCACATCCGACCGGACCCTCGAGCGCGTTGTCCTCCGCATCGGCACATGGCAGGCCGCCGTTGTCGACGACCCAGCACCAACGCTCCCCGGGGCCCGCCGCGACCGCCGTGCCGGCAGCGAATCCGCCGGTGGCGAGGTCACCGGCGAGTTCCTCCACCGAGGTCGTGCGCAACTCGCGGTAGGCCGAGCGCAGCCGCTCGACCAGCTCCCCGGAGTCACCGCCGGCCTGCGCATGTGACTCGAGTGTCTCGCGCAGGTGTGCCCGCCGCAGCTCCAGAACCTCGGTCACCTGCGACTCGAGTGCTTCGGCGACATCGGCCGGGGCCGGCTCGGCCACGTCGGCGCCGTCGGCGACCAACTCGGACCACATCACTGCGCCCGCCGCGGCGGCCATCAGGTATCCCTTGGACAACCCTGCGGTGAAGTGCTCCAGGTCGTCCCCGTCGCCCAGCAGGTCGTCCACCTCGACCCGGGACCTGCGGTGCCGCCGTGCCCGGTCGAGCACCTCGTTCTGTTCGTCGCTCACGAGACGCTTGAGGTTGCGGCCCAGCAGCTTCTCGGCGGGTGCCAAGAGGTTGTCGCGGCGATCCAACACAGCGGCCGTGCCCGCGGGGGCCGGCGCGGCGGATGCCCCAGCGGACCCGGTGCCGGTCCCGGCCCGGTCCTCCACGGCCTCCCCGGAGGGGGCCGGGGCGGGGTCTGCTTCGGTCGCTACAGCGAGGGTGGCCACCGATGCAGCCTCGCCCGTCGGTTCTGCTGCGGGCTGGTCGGAGCGGAGCTTCTCGAACAGGTCGTGGACCGACGCCATCTGCGACTCGGCACCCTCGGAGTCCTCCGCCGTGTCGGGGGTGGTTTCGGGAGTGGCGGCCTCGGCGTCGACCTCGGTTGCACCGGTTGTGACCTCGTCGGCGCCCTCGGTGCCGGGGGCTGCGGTCTGACCTCGTGGCAGTTCGACCTCCCCGCTTGCGTCCGGGTCCTCATCGATCGCGTCCCCGGCGGTCTCCGCCCCGCCTTCCGGTTCCCCGGCAGTGGCATCCGCGGTGTCGGCCTCCGCCGTCTGCTCCGCTGCGCCACCGGCCTGCTCGGCACCCACCTCCTCCGCACCCGCCTCCTCGGCGTCCTCCTCCTCGGCACCCGCCTGCTCGGCGCCCACCTCCGCAGTGGCCAGCTCCGCGCCGGTGGCCTCCTCGGCGCCCACCTCCGCGGTGCCGTCCTCGGTGACACCGGCATCCTCGGGACCGGCACCGGTTGTGTCCGTCTCCGTCGGGACCTCCTCAGCGGGGCGGGAGGATTCGTCGTCTGGCTCGGGGTCGGATCGCTCGCCCGCCTCGGTACCGGCGTCAGAGCCTCCGGCAGCACCTCGGTCAGCATCGCCTGCTGTGGGATCGAGAGTTCGTTCCAGTTCGGTGACCGTGAGCGCCACGTCGTCGGGCACCGAGGCGGCCGCGGAGTCGGCGGCCCGCCTCATCGCATGGTCGTTGTCGGCGAGTTCGGCTATCGCATGGTCGATCTCGGATCCGACGGAACGGATCGCAGCCAGCACCTCGGCGCGTGCTGCCTTCGCCGCCTCGACCTTCTGGCGACCCGCCCGACTGCGCTCGGCTGCATCCTGGAGCATCTGGTGGCGCAACTCGCGTGCTTCCTCGACCATCGAGCGTCCCTGCTCGCGCGCCTGTTCGCGGGTGGACTCGGCATCTGCTTCGGCCTCGGCGATGATCTCCGCGGCCTTGGTCCGTGCGGCGTCCAGTTCGGCCGTGGCCGACTCGCGGGCGCTCGCGGCATCTTCCTCGGCGGACTGGCGTATGCGCGCGGCTGCCTCCTCGGCCTCGCTCGTGCGTTCCTCGAGCACGCGGCCCGCGGTCTCGATCAGCTCGTCGTGTCGCGCCTCGGCCTCACCGGTCAACTCCGAAGCGGCCTCGTGTGCTTCCGAGCGCACGCGTTCGGCCTCTTCGCGGGCTTCCGAGCGCACCCGGTCGGATTCCTCGCCGGCTTCCCGGGTCAGGCGTTCGGCCTCCTCGCGCGCCTCGGTGAGGGCCCTGTCGGCGCCGGCGGTTGCATCAGCCTTGAGGGCTGCCGCGGTGGCGCGGGCCTCCTCGAGCGTCCGGGTCGCTTCCTCCCGGTCCGCGCTTGCTGACTCGAGCAGCTCCGCCGAGGTTCGCTCGGCCTCGGAGCGAGAACGCTCGAGCAACTCCTCGGACTCCGAAGCGGCCTGCGAACGGATGTCGTTCGCAGCCTCCCTGGCAGCGGCCACGATCCGGGCGGTCTCCGTGCCGAGGACCTCGGTCACCTTCTCCTCGTCGAAGCGCTCGGCGTCGTCCAGGAGCCTCGAGAGCTCCTCGATGCGTGCTGCCATGCGCGCATCGCGATCAGCCCAGACGCGCAGGGCGTCAGCGGCACGACCGAGCGTCTTGCGGACCTCCGTCGGCTCGAATCCCCGCCTGGTCTTGGTGAAGTCACTCCCGGACAGCTTGGTGGGGTCTAGCTCCGGCGGTTCGGGAAGTGGTCCGGTCATGATTCGATGCTATGTAAGCACCACCTGGCCGTGGCGGACATGGACACCGATTTCTGTGCGCCTCCCGGTGCCGGTGCCACCGCGGCGCGGTCACCCCTAAGACGCCGGGGTACGGCCGTCAACCGCCCCCGAGCCCTCCGGGGGCCAGGAAGTCGACTGCTTCGTCGAGGGTTGCGACGGGCACCAGTTCGAGGTCGTCGCCTGCGATCCGGCGCATCTCCTGTTGTTCCTCGGCGGGTGTTGCGGCCGGGTAGAGGAACACGTCGATGCCGTTGCGGGCGACCGTTGCGGTCTTCTGGGCGGTTCCACCGATGACTCCCACGCTCCCGTCGGTGAGGATCTCACCGGTCACCGCCACGTCGCGTCCGTCGGTGAGCGAGCCCGGGGTGAGCACGTCGATGATCGCGAGCGACCACGCGAGCCCCGCGGAGGGTCCGGTGACCTGACCGGAGTCGATGCTGATCTCGACGTCGCTCTCGATGCGGGGACCGAAGGGTTCCACGACCACCCCCAGCACCGCCCGGGACGCACCGTCGTCAGCTGGATCCGAGGCCGCGGTGAGCTCCACCTCGAGCGCCAACTCCTCCGTGGGCGTCTCGCCACCGGCGGCGGATTCGCCGTCGCCGATGACAGCCCGTTGCACCCCCAGGGTGACGACGTCGCCGGGGCTCGAAGCGGCGAGCGCAGCCCGCAGCTCCTCGGGCAGGGTCACCGGATCTCCGTCGACCGACGTGACCACGTCACCCGGCTGCAGCTCTGCGGCTGCGGGCACGTCCGGATCCACATCCACGATGCGGACACCGTCCGCCGCGAAACGTGCGTCGTAACCCAGGTACGACAGCGCCTCCAGTTCGGCCACGAGCTTCGAGAGGTCCATCTCCTGCTGGTTGATCCGGCGGGTCTCGTCGCGGCCCCGGTCGCCGTAGACCTCCTCGGTGCTGCGTACCTCGACCGCGTCGTCGAGTGCCCCACGAACGAGTCCGAACACCGTGGCGTCGTCGACGAAGACCGTGGTGAACATCACCGCTCCGTCGCTGTCGTAGGTCTCGGCACCCTCCACCGACACCTTCGGCTCGGCCTCCCTGACCGACCCGGGCTGCACGAGGACGTAGGGAGTGGGAACGAACGCGGCCCCGAGGACCGCGCCCACCACGAGCACCGCAGCCATTGCCCATGCCCACAGTCGACGGCGCGAACGCCCCGGTTGCCCGGTACCCGGGGTGCCATCGGACGAACCCCCGGGAGGCCCGCCCGGGTCTGTCGCTCCCCCGGGGTCGGCCGGGTCGGAGCCACCGGAAGCTCCGGGATGCGGCGACGGTAGGCTCTCGGGTGGCATGTCGGCACTACTCATCGGAATCGCCCTGGTCGTCGGGTCTGCGGCGCTGTTCGGATATGCGCTGTTCGGTCAGCGACCGGTCCCACAGCCTGCCACCATCGGCTCTTCGGACAGCAGCGCGCCGGTGAGCGAGGACTCAGGGGGACGCGTTGCCGCCGACCGGCCGGAGCGGATCCACCTGAGGGCAGCGGATGTGCGGCCCTCCACGGCGCGCCGCCTGCGCGCCTCGGGCATCCTGGCCGTGGGCGTGGTGGGCGCCGCACTCCTGGTCGGAACCGTGGTGAGCATCCTGTTCGTGGGTGCGGTTCTGATGGTTTCCTGAGCCGCCCAGCCGATGCTGCCGACCGTGCGGCCCCCGGCGGCTGATGCTGCCGTTGTGACCGGGACCCGGTGGCCTCAGCGGCCGAAGAGACCCCGGCGTGCGGGCTGCTCCTTGGACCCCGCACCACCCTGGTCACCCTGTTGGGGTCCCGGCGCGGCCGGTGCAGGGCCTGGCTGCGAGGGAGCCGAGGGGGCCCCCGGCGACGGCGCACCCGGTGACGGCGCACTCGGTGATGGAGCGGATGAGGGGGCCGACGGCTGCGCCGGAGCAGACGGGCTCGACGGCGCGGCAGGGGCGGGCGGCGCAGAGGGGGCCGACGGTGCGGCACCGGCACCGGGCGCAGGGGCGGACGGGGCACTGCTCGCAGGGGACGGCGCGGAGGGGCTCTCGGGAGTGGAGTCGCCGGCCGGTTCGGCTGCGGCGGAGGACGACTGCTCCCCGCCGGTGGAGGTCGTGAGCGCCTGCAGCTCCACCTTGAAGTACGGCTTCATCTCGAACTTCACCTCTTCGAGTGCGAAGATCCGTGCGTTGGAGACATCACGTTCGTTGCGGAGCTGTTCGACGAAGCTCACCGCAGCATCGAGGGTCTCGAACTGGTTGTACCCGGGGCTGCCGCCCGGGGCCTGGAAGATCACCATGTGTGACACGAAGTTGTCCTCTCTGGAGCAAACGCAGTTGCAGGAGACAGTGTAGGTGGACCCGGACTCACTCGACACCGCACCCGACCCGCGCGGGCGCGCGACGGCCGCTGAACGTCGGGCCGTCGTGCTGGCCGGCCACCGCAACGACCCCGAAACGGCGCGTGCCGGGATGGGCCACGACGATCCGGTGGTGCGGGCTGCGGCGCTCACCGCCCTGGCGCGCTGCGCAGACCTGCGGCCCGAGGAGCTGCGCGCGGCGGCTTCCGACCCCGACGCGACCGTCCGGCGACGGGTCGCCACCGTTGCCGCCCGGCTGTCCGCATCGGATCCACGCAGCAGCGAGACAACCCTGTTGGCCCTGCTCGGCGACGACGACCCCACGGTGGTCGAGGTCACCGCCTTCGCCCTCGGAGAGCTGAGCGATGCCACCGAGGAGCGCATCGGCCGCCTCTCGGAGGTGGCGACCACCCACGACGACCCGCTCTGCAGGGAATCGGCGGTCGCAGCACTCGGCTCGATCGGCGACGAGGCCGGTCGCGACGCCGTACTGGCCGCGTGCCGCGACCGTGCCACCGTGCGCCGACGGGCCGTGCTGGCCCTCGCCGCGTTCGACGGACCCGAGGTGACCGCGGTGCTCAGGGAACTCACCGGGGACCGCGACCTGCAGGTCTCGCAGGCCGCGGAGGACCTGCTCGGCATCGAGACCGGCGAACCCACATGAACGACACCGCCCGGTGGGAGAACCCACCGGGCGGTGCAACAACTCGATCTGGCGGGACCTTCCGGCCCCCGGCCCACAGCCGGGACGTCGCTGTCCCGGCAGGGGGTCAGCCGATCAGTTCACGGGTCTCGCCGTCACGGTTGGTCACCGGGGCGAGTTCGTCCCAGCCGCCATCCGCGTTGCGCTGGGCGATCCGGAATCCCTCGATGCCCCACGGGTCGTTCGCCCCGTCGGTCTTGATGGTGATGTCCGGACGAACGAGGCCGTATGCGGGGGTGTCGAGCGAGTAGGCGGTGTTCATGATCCCGGCCCGGTCGACCACCTCGGTGTTCTCGAGGAGGTTCTGCAGGTAGGTGCCGAAGCCCCAACCGACCGACACCACACCACCGGTGAGCTGCGCCTCGTCGAGGCCGGCTGCGGCACCCTTGGTGAGGAACTCCTGGACCTCGGGGGTCTGGGCGTCGTTGGGGTCGGCCGGATCGAGGGTGGCCTGTGCCTGGATGGCACCGACACCCGCCTCACCTGCGATCGACATCGCGAGGTTGCCCGCGCAGGTCACCGAGATGAACGGGTCGACGTCCCACGTGTCGGGGATGAACGTCAGCGTCTGCGGGCACGGGGTGCCGCCGATGCCGACGATGAACTCGTCGGCCCCGGACTGGCTGAGCGAGGTCACCGCCGCCTCGGTCGTGGTTCCCGAGAGCGGGTTGTAGCCCTGTTCGCCGACGATCTCGATGCTGGTCCCGTTGTCGTTGTTGGACCTCTCGATCGCCTCGTTCAGCGCATCACGGTAGGCCTGGCCGAAGTCGTCGTCCTGGTAGAGCAGGGCGATCTTCGCCTCGGGGTTGTTCTGCGCGATGTAGTCGAGCCAGTAGTTCGCCTCGAGTGCATATGCGGGCAGGCCGGAGATGTACCACGGGTAGTCGTCGGCCTTGTTCCACTCGCTCGAACCGGTCGCGAGCGCCACGTTGGGCACGCAGTTGTCGTTCAGGTAGTCGCGGATCGAGAGGTTGGACTCGGTGCCGATGTTGCCCGCGAGGAGGAACACGCCTTCCTGCTCGACGAGCTTCTGGGCAACCGCCGGGGTCTTGGCCGGGTCATAGGAGTCGTTCTCCTTGATGAGCTCGATCTTGTAGGTGTTGCCGTCACCTGCGGTGATCCCGCCCTCGTCGTTGACCGATTTGGCCCACGCCTCGAGACCGGTGGTCACGTTGTCGTAGATCGCATACGGCCCGTCCGCGGGGCGGATGGTGCCGATCTTGATGGTGTCGCCATCGATCCCCGCGGTCCCCTGGTAGTCGGTGCAGTCGATCGACGGGTCGATGAACGCGCCCGAGGCCTCCTCGCCCCCACTGTCGGAATCACCGCCGTCGTCCGAACCGGAGCCCGAATCGTCATCGCGGCCGCATGCCGCGGCCACCAACATCGTGACCGCCGCGAGTGCGATCAGCCGCTTCCACAACTGGTTCATGTCTCAGAATCCTCCTGGTGTTCGTGCTTGGTATACCGCAGGTTCACGTGCCGGACGCGGACCCGAGGTCCTCCGGTTCGGTCCCGGTTCCCCCCGGGGTGGCCAGGTGTCCAGTCTGGCCTCCCGGATCCCCACCGTGTCGCCGCGCCGCGATCCGCGCCTGCAGGTCACGGATCTGGCCGACGATCCCGTTGGGGGCGAGCAGCATCTGGATCACCAGCAGCACCCCGAGGATCACCGGTGCCGCGTTCTCGAACCGACCCGGCAGTTCCGGTGCGATCACGTCGTTGAACAGACCCGCCACCACCGTTCCCACGGCGGGACCGACGATCGTGGCGGCACCACCCACGACGACCGCCACGAGCAGGTAGATCGACACGAGCAGTGTGAAGGAGGTGGGGTTCACCCGGCCGTTGTTGAGCGCCAGCATCGCACCGCCCACACCCGCGATCGCGGCCGAGGTGCCGAAGGTGAGGATCTTCGCCCGGGAGACGTTGACCCCGGATGCCTCGGCTGCGACCTCGTTGTCGCGTATCGCCACGAGGCTTCGGCCCGTGCGGGAACGCACGATGTTGGCCACCACGATGAACATCACCACCGTCACCGCGAGGAACACGAAGTAGCGCCACTGGTCCGACGCCAGACCGTCGATCGGGGACTCCCAGCGCACCGGGCACTCGGGGCGGCCCCTGGGGCAGTCGTCCTGTGGGACCACCAGCGACAGCCCCGAGCTGCCCCCTGTGAGGCTCGAGAACTGCTCGACCAGGGCGGGGAACAACGTGGCCACCGCGAGGGTCACCAGGGCCAGGTAGAGCCCCTTGATGCGCAACGCCGGCAGGCCGATCACGACACCCGCGACGAAGCAGACCGCCGCCGCGGCCACGGGTGTGGCGAGCATCGGCCAACCCGAGTCGGTCACGAGGATCGCGGCGGTGTAGGCACCCAACCCGTACAGGGCGCCGTGGCCGACCGAGATCTGGCCGTTGAAGCCGGTCAGCAGGTTGAGCCCTGCGGCGGCGACGGCGAGGCACATCCAGGTCACGAACTGGTTGACCCTGAAGGCGGGGAACATGAACGGCAGGGCGACCAGGACCACGGCCATCACCGCACCCGAGGCGTAGCGAACCCAGCGGGGCCCGGTGGAGGTCATACGCGCTGCACCTCCTTGGAGCCGAACAGGCCCTGTGGCCGGAACAACAGCACCGCGAGGATGAGGATGAACGCGGGGGCCAGGGGCATGCGTTCGAAGGTCGAGACGTACTGGGGCACCACCGCGGACAGGATGCCCACGACCATGCCGCCGACGACCGCCCCGATCAGGCTGTCGAACCCACCGAGGGTGATGGCCGCGAACCCGAAGATGAGGGTGAGCTGCATCATGTTGGTGCCCAGGCCCAGCTGCGGGGCGGTGAACACCCCGGCCACGGTGCCGACCGCGGCAGCGAGCCCCCAGCCGAGCATGAGGATCCGCGGCACCGGCACACCGCACAGGCCGGCGGATTCGGAGTTGGAGGCCACCGCCCTCATGGCGAGGCCCAGCTTCGTGCGGTTGAACAACAGCACGAACCCGGTGGCGAGGGCCACGAGCACCAGCACCGCCCCGATCTTCTGCCACTGGATGGCGACCCCACCGATGGTCACCTGCGACTGGCCGAAGAGCGGGTCGAGACGCTTGTCGACGGTTCCCCAGATCAACTGGGCGGCGCCGTTCAGGGCGAGGAACAGCGCAATGGTGACGATCACCACCGCCAGCGGCTTCTCGTGGGGATCCCCCAGGGGGGACACCGCGACCTGGTGCAACAGGATCCCGACCAGGAAACCGCCGGCCATCCCACCCAGGATCGCCAACCACAGGGGGACCCCTGCGTTCCAGATCGTCCACACGATGAACGTCGAGAACATCGACAGCTCACCCTGCGCGAAGTTCAACAGCCCGGTGGAGCGGTAGATCACCACGAGCCCGAGCCCGAGCATGGCGTAGACGGCACCGTTGCCGATGCCGACGACGACGACCTCGAGGAAGTCGTTCACCTGGCACCTCCACGGGCGTGAGTCGTTCCGGGTCCGTTCACAAGCATCGTCACAACCCCAGGTACGCCTTCTGGATCGCCTCGTCGCCCTGGAGCTCCGAGGCCGACCCCGACACCACGATGGAACCGGCCTCGAGCACGTAGGCACGAGCTGCGAAGTCGAGCGCCAGGTTGGCGTTCTGTTCGACCAGCAGCACCGCCGAACCCATCTGCTGGGTGACGTCTCGCAAGCGGTCGAAGACCTCGCGGGTCACCAGGGGGGCGAGCCCCAGCGACGGCTCGTCGAGCAGCAACAACCTCGGGCGGCTCATGAACGCCCGTGCGATGGCGAGCATCTGCTGCTCGCCTCCCGACATCGACCCGGCCAGCTGGGTGCGGCGTTCGGAGAGGCGGGGGAACACCTCGAACCACATCTCGAGGTCCTCGGTGACCTCGGCGGAGGAACGCTGGTATCCGCCGACCCGCAGGTTGTCCTCCACGCTCAGGGCGGAGATCGTGCCCCTCCCCTGGGGCACGTGTGCCACCCCGGCCGAGAGCAGCTGGTCCGGGCGTCGGCCCAGGACCTCGGTGCCGTCCAGGCGCACCGAGCCAGACGCGGGGATCATCCCCGAGATGGCACGCAGCGTCGTGGTCTTGCCGGCACCGTTGGCACCCAGCACGACCACGAGCTCTCCCTCGGCCACCGACAGGTCGAGACCGAAGAGCACCTCGACGATGCCGTAGCCGCAGCGCAGGCCGGAGACCTCGAGCAGGCTCATGTCGACGCACCCAGGTAGGCACTTATGACCGCCGGGTCGTCCCGCACCGCTGCCGGGTCACCCTCGGCGATCTTGGTGCCCAGGTCCATCACGACGATCTTCTCCGAGATCGCCATCACCATCGACATGTGGTGTTCCACCAGCAGAACCGTCAGGTCGAACTCGTCGCGGATCTGGCGGATCAGCGCTCCCAGTTCGTCGACCTCACCGTGGGTGAGGCCACTGGCGGGTTCGTCCAGCATCAACAGCCGGGGCTTGCCCGCCAGGGCGCGTGCGAACTCGATCCGCTTGAGCGTGCCGTACGGCAGGCCCGCGCAGGGCCGGCCCGCCAGGTGGTCGAGGGACAACCTCTCGAGGATCTCGTGGGCCCGTGTGGCGACACGGCGTTCCTCCGCCGCCTGCGGGAACCGCAGGATCGCCGACCAGAACCCACCGCTGCTGCGGCTGTGGGCACCGACCATCACGTTCTCGAGCACCGTCAGACCCGGCACCAGGGCGAGGTTCTGGAACGTACGCCCCACACCGAGCTCCGCGATGGAGTGTGCCGGCATGGCCAGGAGGTCGCGCCCGTCGAAGGTGACCGCTCCCTCGGAGGCCTCGTAGATGCGCGACACCACGTTGAACAACGTGGTCTTGCCGGCACCGTTGGGTCCGATCAGGGCCGCCAGCTGGCCCTCCTCGATCGAGAAGCTCAGGCCGTCGAGCGCGCTGACGCCACCGAAGTGCACACCCACGTTGTCCACCACGAGCAGAGACAAGACCGATCCCCCGGTTCAGTTGGTGCAGCACACTAGAGCACCGCGCAGCGGCGAAGGTGCCAAACGGTCGCGCCGCGGAGCCCAGTGGCTCGCCCGGCCCGAGACCGACAGGTCGACCCCCGGGAGCTCAGCGGCCACTCGCCATGAACATGTCGCCCAGCTCCTCGTAGTTCTCCACGATCCGGCCCGCTCCCAGCACCACCGCCTCGAGCGGCTGGCGTACGAGGTTCACCGGCACCTGGGTCTCCTTCTGGAGACGCAGGTCGAGCCCCTTGAGCAGCGATCCGCCGCCCACGAGCTGGATTCCCTGCGTGATGAGGTCCTGGGCGAGTTCGGGTGGAGCCTCCGAGAGGCACGAAAGCACCGAGTCCACCACGGAGTTGACCGGCTCGGAGATCGCCTCGCGCACCTCCGAGGCCGACAGCACCACGTTGCGGGGAAGGCCGCTCATCAGCTCACGTCCGCGCACCTCGGCGCGCACCTCGTCGGGTGTCTGGTGGGCCGAGCCGACGAGGATCTTTATCTCCTCGGCCGTCTGCTCACCGATGGCGATGCCGTACTCGCGGCGGATGTGGTGGATGATCGCGGCGTCGATGTCGAACGAGCCGACCCTCACGGCTTCGAGCGCCACCACGCCGCCCAGGGAGATCAGCGCCGTCTCGGAGGTGCCGCCGCCGATGTCCACCACCATGTTGGCGAGCGGCTCGTTGATCGGCAGCCCTGCACCGATCGCGGCTGCCATCGGCTGCTCGATCAGCTGCGCCTCGACCGCACCCGCCTTGCGGGCCGCCTCGGTGACCGCCCGCTTCTCCACCGCGGTGATCGCGGAGGGCACGCAGATCACCACCCTCGGGCGGTTGCGGCGGTTCACGCCGACCTCCTTGAGGATGATCCGGATCATCTCCTGGGTCACCTCGAAGTCGGTGATCGCACCCCCTCGCAACGGCCTCACCGCAACGATGTAGCTGGGGGTGCGTCCGATCATGCGCCACGCGTCGCGGCCGAACTCGAGCACCGTGCCGGACCGGTCGTTGAGCGCGATGACCGAAGGCTCGTTGAGCACTATCCCCTCCCCGCGCGCGTAGACGAGGGTGTTCGCGGTGCCGAGGTCGATGGCGAGGTCGCGGGCCAGTTCAGCCTCCCCGCCGGGAGACGCCGCTGCGCCCTGCGTCGCTGCCGGGTTCGTCCGACAGCGCCTTCATCTTTGAACGGAACTCGTCGATGGTGGAATCGGGCCCCGTCGTGTCACGGTGCCGCACCCACAGCACGAGCGTGCCGATCACGCTGATCACCAGCGCCGCTCCGAGGAACACCAGCGGACTCATCGTCCACCAGCCGCACTCGCGCCCGCCGGCCAGGCCGGCTGCAACTCGTCCACCTCGGCGAGCTGGTTGCCCTCGAGCCCCCAGTCCTGACCGCCCGCGTGCCGTTCGCGCTTCCAGATCGGCACCGTCAGCTTGAGTGCGTCTATTCCGAACCGCGCCGCCTCGAAGGCCACGTCGCGGTGCGCAGCCGAGACCCCCACCACCACGGCTGGTTCCCGGAGTCCCACCTCGCCGGTGCGGTGCAGCATCGCGAGCGCCTCCACATCGGGCCAGCGGCGCCGCAGCTCGGCGGCCAGGGCCTCCATCCGGCCGAGAGCCTCGGTGTCGTAGGCCTCGTAGGTGAGCGAGCTCACCGAACGGCGGCTGCCCGAATGGTCCCGCGTGGTGCCGGTGAACTGCACCACCGCACCGCATCGGCTGCGCACCAGCCACGGATGCACTGCCTCGAGTGGGAGCGGTTCGGCGCTCAGCGCGACCCAGTCCACCGCGTCGGGAGGTGGTGTCGGAAGTGGGCTCACGTGAACATCGTAGGTTGGCACGGCCACCCACCACAGATGGTGCCCCGTCGGAGGCGCCCGAAGCGACCCGGGACACAGCCCTCTCAGCCGGGCGCGTCCAACCCGGCGCCCCTTCTCGGTATCGTCTCGTCAATGGACCGAGGTGGCGACAGCGGTGCAGAGAACCCTGATGCAGGCCACGAACCGCCGCTGGGAGCCGACCCGGCAGGGCCGCCACCGCCGGGGGAGCAGCGAGGCTGGACCCACCCCAGTGAGCTCGGGATGCAGGTGCGGGTCGACTCGGACAGGCGGCGTGGCCGCCTGCTGGTGGTGGGCCTCGTGGCGGTCGGCGTGAGCGTGATGGTTGGCACCGCGCTGGCCGCCAGGGCCTTCTCCGGATCCGGCCGGGGCGACGACCTCGCGGCCCCACCGGAGGTGCTGCACGACTGCCTGGCGATGGTCGAGACGATCGGCCCGGAGGGCACCACCCACACAACGGGCCTTCTCATGGACGACGGACGCCACGTCGTGGTGGCCGGGGACGGGTTCGGGCAGGCAGGGCGCATAGCGGTGCGCATCGGTGGGGCGCGCACCTCCGCGGCTGTGGTGGCCGAGGACTCCTACATGGACCTCACCGTGGTGCGCCTCGAGACCCCCTCGGGTTCCGCACCGGATGTGGCCTCAGAGGTCGACCCCGGCGACCCGGTGCGCCTCGTGCACTTCGACGACTCGGGGATGCGTCGCAGCACGAGCGCACGTGTGGCCGCGACCGGGCTCGTGTGGTCACGGCCGGACCACACGATCGCCGACGACGTTCTCATGGTCGACGGCGTGGAGGCCGACTCGGGTGTGCTCGCCGGGCCTGACGGACGCGTCGCCGGACTGGTGATAGGCACCCAGGAGGGCCACGCCGTGGCCTACCCGGCCCAGGCGCTGTCGAGCGTGGTGAGCCGCCTGATGGAGACCGGTGGCGTCGAGCATCCGTGGATCGGCGTCCGCGCCGGCGACGTGGACGATGCCGCGGAGTTCCTAGAACCGGTGGGCCAGTCACCGGTGTCGGTTCCGACCGAGGGTGCACACGTGATCGAGGTCGTCCCCGGGTCCCCGGCCGAGCACGCCGGCATCGCCGCCGGCGACGTGATCCACGCGCTCGACGGACACCCGGTGTCGGACCTGGCGGCACTCGTGGCGCTGATCTCACCGTTGTCACCCGGTGATGTGGTGACGATCGACCTGAACCGGTCGGGCGACCCCGTGCGGGTCGAGGTCGAGGTGGCCGCCTTTCCCGGTTAGCCCGACCTCGGGCCCGGGACGGCGGACCCGGAGCGTGTCCCGGCCGACCGCGGCACACGCCGTTGGCACCGGTTCTAGCATTGGCACGTGGACCAAGCGCCCGAACCCCCCGAGGACGACGAGCCCAACCGCCCCGAAGGGCCCTTCGGCGGTGGAGCCGACGCCATGGCGACGATCTTCGGCCAGCTCGGAGCCATGATGCGCTCCCAGGAGCCGTGGGAAGCCGCTGCCCAGATGGCGGCCGGCATCGCCAACGAGGGCCACAGCGAGGCCAACCTCGATCCGGCGGACCGGATGTCGCTCGAGAGCCTCGCCCGCGTGGCCGAGCTCAGGGTTGCGGACCACACCTCGCGGGGCCTTCGTGAACCGGTGCGGATCGATGCGATGAACCGCACCCAGTGGGCGCGCCGGTTCCTCGACGACCAGCGACCACTGCTGGAGGGCCTCGCCGGTTCGCTGGGGCAGGGGCTCGCGGCACAACTCGGCGAGTTGGACGGCCTCGACGACGCCGATGCCTCCGAGCTCGCCGGAATACCGGGCCTCGGTGCCATCCCCCCGGCGATGATCCGCCAGCTCGCCTCGATGATGGGCCCGATGATGCTCTCGATGATGGCCGGCTCCACCGCGGGCCACCTCGCGGCACGGGCCTTCGGCCACTACGAGCTGCCGCTCCCGCGACCGGTCGCCAAGCCCCTGACCGTGGTGCTGTCCAACGTCGATGCGTTCGCGGCCGACTGGAGCATCCCCGTGGACGACATCCGGATGTGGGTCTGCCTCTCCGACGTGGCCCACCACCAGGTCCTGACACTGCCCCATGTGCGCGACACCCTGACCGACCTGATCGGCGAGTACACCCGAGCCTTCTCGGTCGACCCGGAGGAGATCGAACGCCAGGGCCGTGAGCTCGGCATCGACGAGGCCTTCGGGGAACTCGGCGCCGACATGGGGGCACTCCAGGAGCTCGCCGGCAACCCGGACCGGCTCCTGGGTGTCATGCAGTCGGAGCACCAGAGGGCGATCATGCCTCGCATCCACGCGGTCGTGGCCGTGGTGGAGGGCTGGGTCGACAACGTCCTCGACGAGGTCGGGGGCGCCCTGCTCGCCGACTACGCGATGGTCACCGAGGCACTCCGGCGGCGGCGGGTCGAAGCCGGCCCCGAGGCCCGGTTCGTGGAGCGGCTCTTCGGACTCGAGCTGTCGCAGGCCACCTTCGACAGCGGCGCGGGTTTCGTCCGGGGTGTGCTCGACCGGGGTGGCCCCGAAGCACTCGATGCACTGTGGTCGGACGCCTCGCACCTGCCGACGCCCAACGAGCTGGAGGCCCCCGGGCTGTGGATGGCACGGGTCGGCATCGAAGCGGACGACCTCGACATCGATGCCGACATGGAGATCCCCGACTCGATCGACTTCGACGACTGACCGGTTGACCGCTGCGGTGGTTCGCGTCGCAGCTCAGTTGCCGCCCGGCGCGTGGGGGCCGGGTTCGGCCGAGGGGTCTCCGTCGTCCTTCCCGCGACGCACCTGGTTGCGCAGGCGACCTCCCAGGTCACGCGCACGAGGCACACGTGGGGGCCTGCGACCCCGTGCCACGGCCTGCATCGTGGCCGCGTAGAAGACTCCCGCCGCGACCGCGAGGACCGCGACCATCAGCCCACCCAGCTGTGTGGGCAGCGGGATCACGACCGGGACGAGCGCACCGAAGACCCACGCGATCTGGAACCGCGACTCGAACGCCGCGAAAGCCCTGCCCTGGTTCGCATCCGGTGCGTCGCGCTGCACCACCGCATCGAAGGCCTGCTTTCCCATCGCTGCAGCGGTGGCAACCCCGCAGGCGAGCAGCACCTGTCCGAACAGGCCGCCGAAGAGCAGACCACCCACTCCGGCGGCGGCGGCGAGGCCCACACTGCTCAGCAACAGGAACTCCTCGCGGAAGAGACGCCTCAGCACGGGGGCGATCGCGGCGCCCGCGAGTCCTCCGGCAACACTCACCGCGACGATCACGGCGAAGTGCCATGCGGGCGGCGTCCCCGGCGGTGCCAGGTCCGACACGGTCACGGGCTGGTGGTCCCACCAGGCGGCACCCACGCGCCCCAGCACCTCGCCGTGACGGGTGATCCTCTCGCCGCCCCTCAGAGCGAAGGCCATCAGGAACGTGACGAAGCCGACGATCCCGCGCAGCGAACCCATGGCCGACCCCGCGGAGACGATCGCACCGCTGCGGAGCTCCGCGGTCTCCTCGGCCTCCGCCGGTTCGGCCGCGACGGTCGTCGCTGGCACCCGCAGAGCGGCCACACCCGCTGCGGCGAACACGAGCGAGGCGAGCACCATCACCGCGGGCGCGCCGATGAGCAACAGCACCAGCCCGGGCAGTCCCACCGCGAACCCGCCCAGCCCCGAGAGCAGCTGGAGCTTCGAGTTGGCCTCGACGAGGGCCTGTTCCGAATCGATCGCGGACGGCACCAGCGCTGCCTTGGCCACCTGGTAGGTCTTGGCGAGGATCAACATGACGAAGGCCTCGGGGAAGAGCCACAGGCTGTCCCCCGACACCGAGCCGACCATCAGCATGCCAACCACCAGCCGACCGAAGGTCGACACGAGGAGCATCACGCGGCGCCCTCCCCGGGCTCGGTCCATCATCGGACCGATCAGCGGCCCGACCACGGCGAATGGCGCCATCGTGAACACGAGGTACAGGAAGATCCTCCAGCGGGCACCCGAGGGATCCACGGAGAAGAACAGCGAGCCGGCCAGCGCCATCGCGACCAGCGCGTCGCCACCCACCGAGAGCAGGTGCACGAGCGCAAGGCGTCCGAACGGCGCCGACAGGTCGATCGGCCCGCCCCTGCTCCGGTTCGACGGTCCGCGGCCCACCCCGCCCGACCGCGCGCGTCGGTCGCGTCCGGGATACGGGTCCGACGTGCTCACCACCCCATGCTAAGACGCCCCGACGACAACCCGTTTCGCGGGGCCGGCCGACGCGGCGGCGCAGTTCGGAGGCCCCGGTTCACACTGCGCGGCATCCACTGGCGCCGCGCCGACCCGGGACGTGACCGGCTCACACGGCGTTGAACTTGTAGCCGAGACCGCGGATCGTGGTGATCCGCCTCGGCTCGGCCGGATCGTCCTCCACCTTCGACCGGAGGCGCTTGATGTGCACGTCGAGGGTCTTGGTGTCACCCACGTAGTCGTGACCCCACACCCGGTCGATGAGCGTGGCGCGCTCGATCACACGTCCGGAGTTCTCCATCAGCAGTGCGAGCACCTCGAACTCCTTGAGCGGAAGGGTTACGAGCTCACCATGGACCCGCACCTCGTGGCGCGCTATGTCGAGCGCGACCGCACCCTCCACCAGCAACGTGCCCGCGAGTCGATCCTCCTCGTCCGAGCCCCGCCGCGCGCTCGGACGCTGTCGGCGCAGCACCGCCCGCATGCGTGCCACCAGCTCGCGCATCCGGTAGGGCTTGGCGACGTAGTCGTCGGCTCCCATCTCGAGACCCACGACGGTGTCGATCTCGGCGGCCTTGGCGGTGACCATGATGATCGGCACGTCGCTGCGCTGGCGCAGCTCGCGGCACACGTCCACACCGGAGATCGTGGGCAGCATCACGTC
Source organism: Microthrixaceae bacterium (assembly GCA_023958095.1). GTDB lineage: Bacteria > Actinomycetota > Acidimicrobiia > Acidimicrobiales > Microtrichaceae > JAMLGJ01. The sequence goes on along the minus strand of JAMLGJ010000024.1, from coordinate 6,326 downwards.
CAACAGGACCAGGTCCGGGTCGATCCGCTCGAACGCGGCAAGGGCCTCGCCGCCGTCGCGACAGAACTCGACCTCGAACCCCTCACGCGACAGACCGACTCCGAGGGCGTCGATGAATGCCTCCTCGTCCTCCACCACCAGCACCTTCGTGGTGGAGAACGCATCGGTGTCGTCGGGTCGGGTGTTCATGAGGGTATCCATCGAGGATGTGTTCCTGTCCTTGTGCCGGCCCCGGTTGTGCCCGGTTCGTGGTCCGTGGGTGTCGTGGGCGCCGGCCCGCCCGGCACACCGTCGTGCGCGACGCGGGTGCGCGTTCCAGGGTGCTCGGGGATCGGCAACACCATCGTGAAGGTGCTGCCCAGCCCTTCGGTGGATGACAGCTCGACCCGGCCGCCGTGGTTGCTCGCCACGTGCCGGACGATCGCGAGGCCAAGTCCGGTGCCGCCGGTGTTGCGCGAGCGGGCACGGTCCACCCGGTAGAAGCGCTCGAAAACGCGCTCCATGGAGCCACGGGGGATCCCGATGCCGTGGTCGGACACCGAGAGCCTCACCTCGTCACCGTGTGCGGGCACCGCCGCCTCGATGCACACCTCCGATCCCGCAGGTGAGTACTTCACGGCGTTGTCCACCAGGTTGAACAGTGCCGAGGCCAACTGCCTCGCGTCTCCCGACACGACGATCGCGTCGTTGACCGCGACCACAATCGAGATGCCTGCCTGCTCCGCAGCGTTCCTGATGCGTGACTCCACCTCGCCCGCGACCTCCACGAGACGCACGGGTGTCGCCTCCATGTCGTCGGCGAACTCGATCCGGGACAGCTCCAGCAGTTCGTCGATCGTGCGTGCCGCCCGGTCCGACTCGGTGACCATCCGTTCAGCGAGGCGCTTCATGACCTCCGGGTCGTCCTCGTCCTCGATGGTCTCCGCGAGCAGTCCCAGGGCACCGATCGGCGTCTTCAGTTCGTGGGAGATGTTGGCCACGAAGTCGCGCCGTACGGTCTCGGTGCGGCGGATCTCACTGTGGTCCTCCACCACCGCCATGGCCCCGATGCCGGAACCGTCGCGGAACGGATGTGCCGAGACCCCGAAGAGCTCCGCCGGCGGCCCGAAGAGCTCGACGGTCTCGCTGTGGGACTGACCCTCGCGTGCGTCCTCGAGCAGACGCTGCACGCACTCCTCCACCAGGGACCGACTGTGGCGCGACACGGCGATGCGGCGGGCCATGGCGTTGCGGTAGACCACGACACCCTCACCGTCCATGACGACGATGCCCTGTGAGATCCGCTCGACGGCCTCTGCGAGGGGCCCGAAGTCACCCACGCCCTCGGCGGGCTGTTGCGCCCCGGCCGTGACCTGCTCCCCCGGGGGCGACGCGGCTCCCGGATCGGACACCGGGGCGCTGCGGGGGGTCGCGTCCGAGTGGTGACGCGCTCCCAGCGTGCGACCGATGGCGGCTCCGGCGAGGAGCCCTACCGCCACCGCCACGATGACTGCGACCAGCACCGTCAGCCCGCTGGGCTCTCCGGGCCGAAGCGGCCGAGGGCATCGAGAAGGCCTGCCTCGTCCCCGAGGGGAACCGCCCTGATCCCGGTTATTGCGGTCACCACCATGCAGCCCTCAGCGACCAGACGTGAATCGGAGCCCTCGGGCAGCTCCCGGTCGGTGGCAGCGAAGCCGAGGTGCAACCACTCCTCGTCACGGCCCTTGATCTCGGTGTGTATCGCCCCCATCGGAGCGAGTGAAGCCATCCTCGGTTGGCCGAGTGCTGCCTCCGGCGCGTCGGGCAGGCTCAGGTTGAGGCTCTGCAACCCGGGTGTGGAGTGCACCCACTCACCCGCCCGCACCGCTGCCCGCGCCGCGGTGGTCCAGTTCTCGACATCGGGTTCGTGGCCCTCGATGCTCACCGCCACGCCCGAGATGCGGAAGTTCGCTGCGGTCACCACCGCACCCACGGTGCCGGAGTGCAGCGTGGAACGGCCCGTGTTCAGCCCCGGGTTGATTCCCGACAACACGACCTCGGGCACCTCGCCGAAGGCACCGAGAGCCGAGGTGATGACACAGAGTGCTGGTGGCGCATCGAGTTCGATCGCCTCGATCGCGGGGTGACCGTCGAGGTCCACGGCCCTGCAACGGATGCTCGAGGACTCACCCAGGTCGCCGATCGCCGCACCGCTGCCCGAGAAGTTGCTCCCCGGGGCCACTGCCAGCACATCGTGGCCGGCCTCGGCAGCAGCCGCTGCCAGGTGTGTCAACCCGGGGGCGTGTATGCCGTCGTCGTTGGTGATCAGCACCCTCATGGTCAGTCCGGTTCCTGGCCCGACGTGCCCGGATCCGGCTCGCCGGTGTCCACCTCGGGACCGCCCGGTGCGGGATCCATCCCGACCGGTGCATCGAAGTCGATCGCCGGTTCGCCGCCCGGGGCGGGGCCACCCGGCGTGGAGCCGTTCGCGCCGGCATCGGCGGTCGCCTTCTTCATCGCCTCACGCGCAGCTGCTGCGGACTCGGGCAACCAGCCGGTGACCATGTACACGACGCGCTCGCCGATGTTCACCGCATGGTCACCGATGCGTTCGAAGTAGCGGCCGATGAGCGCCAGTTGCACCGCAGTTCGCAGTGAGAGGTTCTCCACCTGGTGGGCCTCGAAGATCGCCTCCACGTAGGTCACCTGCAGGTCGTCGAGGCGGTCGTCGATGTCGTCCAGCGCGGCCGCCAGGGAGGTGTCCGAGTCGACGAACGCATCGATCGCGGTGCGGATGAGGAACGCCGCCTCGACCCCCATGGAGTCGAGCAGGCCGCGCAGCTTCGGGGTGAAGTCGACGTCGTAGACCCGCCTTGATGCCTTGCAGACGTTGACCATCAGGTCCGCCGAACGCTCGAGTTCGCTGATGACCCGAAGAGCGGTCAACAGGAAGCGGAGGTCGCCCGCCATGGGTGCCTGCAGCGCCAGCAGCCTGCAGCACTCCTCCTCCAGTTCGAGGCTGAGTGCGTCTATGACGTCGTCGCCGTCGATCAGGCGTTGTGCGCCGGCCAGGTCGCGATCCAGCAGCACTGCGGTGCCGATGCCGACCGTCTCGGCGGTCATCGCACCCAGGCGCACCAGGCCTTCGCGCACGCCCTCCATCTGCTGGTGGTATTCGAGTCTCAGTTCCTCGCCAGTCATTCCGTCTCCTCGATCTGCTCATCCCCGACACGCCTTGTCGGCCATTGGCGGAAGCCCTGCCGGGCCGTGACCGCGTCGAAGGTCAGCCGAAGCGTCCGGTGATGTAGTTCTCGGTCCGTTCGTCGCTCGGGTTGGAGAAGATCGTCTCGGTGTCGTCCAGTTCCACGAGCAGTCCGGTGCGGGTGTCCGAGTCCGGGTTCACCTCGGTGGTGAAGAACGCGGTGCGATCGCTCACCCGGGCGGCCTGCTGCATGTTGTGGGTCACGATGATGATCGTGTACTCGGACTTGATCTCCTGCATCAGGTCCTCGATCGCCGAGGTGGCGATCGGATCCAGCGCCGAACACGGCTCGTCCATGAGGAGCACCTCGGGATCGGTCGCGATGGCGCGCGCGATGCAGAGCCTCTGCTGCTGGCCACCGGAGAGGCCCATTCCGGAGGCCTTGAGGCGATCCTTGACCTCGTCCCACAGGGCCGCACCCCGCAGGGCCTTCTCCACGATGTCGTCCATGTCCGACTTCGCCGCCCCGGTGATCCTGGGGCCGTAGGCGACGTTGTCATAGATCGACTTGGGGAACGGATTGGGCTTCTGGAACACCATCCCGATGCGCCTGCGCACCTCGACCGGATTCACCGCGGGGTCGTACAGGTTGACCCCGTGGTAGTCGATGCGACCCTCCACCCGGGCCGACTCGATCAGGTCGTTCATGCGGTTGAAGCAGCGCAACACCGTGGTCTTGCCGCAACCGGAGGGACCGATGAACGCCGTGATCTCGTGCTCGTTGATGGTCAGGTTCGCATCGCGCACGGCGCGGAAGTCGCCGTAGTAGACCGACAGGTCACGTGCGGTGAACACGCGCGCATGGTCCGCACCGTGCTCGTGGTGCAAGACCTCGGTGTGCACCGGCACGCCGGGGTGCACTGCTTCCGGGGTGTCCATGGTGACCTCCGGGATCGTCCTGGTATCAGTCTGGTCGCTCATGGCGGTCAGTTCCTCTTCTTGTCGAATCGGTTGCGCAACAGGATCGCCGCGGTGTTCGCGATGAGCACCACGACCAGCAACACCAGGATCGCGGCGGCCGTCGCGGCCTCCCAGCCCTCACCGGGCCGGCCGGCCCAGGTGGTGATGATGATCGGCAACGCAGTGAAGCGGTCCTGGAGTGCCGAGATGTCGAAGAACTCAGTCCCTCCGGTCATGAAGCCCGACTGGGCACCGACCAGGATCAGCGGAGCCGCCTCCCCCAGCGCCCTCGCCAGCGCCAGCACGGTGCCGGTGAGGATCCCCGGTGCCGCGTAGGGCAGGACGTGGTGCCGCGTCACCTCCCAGCGGGTGGCCCCCACCCCGAAGCCGGCCTCGCGGATTCCCCGGGGCACGGCACGGAGCGCCTCGGCGCTGGTGATGATCACGATGGGGAGCACGAGGATGGCGAGGGTGAGGCCGGCCGAGATCAGGCTGTTGCCGTTGGCGTCGGGTCCGGTGACGCTCCGGAACGCGTTCACGAACAGGGTGAGGCCCAGGATCCCGTAGACCACCGAGGGCACCCCGGCGAGGTTGCGGATGTTCACGTCGATGAAGCGGGCGATGCGGCTCTCGTGGTGCGCGTACTCCTCGAGGTAGATCGCAGCGGCGATGCCCATCGGGAACGCGATGACGACCGTGAACACACCGATCCAGAACGTTCCCACGATCCCCTGCAGGATCCCGCTGGTGTCGGGTTGGGACTTCATGGTGCCGGTGACGAAATCACCCAGGCGCTCGGTCAGCACGTTGCCACCGGTGTTCAACATGTCGGCGACCAGCACTGCGAGGATCACCACCGACATCAGCAGTGCCACCAGCAGTGAGACCATGAAGATGGTTCCCGCCACGTCTCGCTTGCCGCCGGTGATCGACGCCCGGACCTTCTCGGTGGCGGCCTTGGAACCGACCTGTGCTGGTGTCGAGATGATGCTCATCGGGATACCTCGATCATCGTGGGTGGGTCGTTGGTCATCGGGAACTCGGTGCTGCGCACTCAGTAGGCCTGGCGTACACGACGCACGAAGCGGTCGGCGGCCGTGTTGAGACCGAGGGTGAACAGGAACAGGAGCATCCCCACGAAGAAGAGGCTCTGGAAGGTGAGGGCCTCGCCACGCACCTGGTCGGTGCCGGCGGCCTGGGACGCCATCGCAGCGGTCATGGTCTGGCCCGGTCCGAAGATGTCGACCGAGAACAGCGAGCCACCGGTGGCTCCGGCGGCGATGAACACGACCATCGTCTCGCCGATCGCGCGGGAGACCGCCACGATGAAGGCGGCCACGAGGCCGGACACCGCGGCGGGTATCACCACCTTGACCGTCGTGGTGATCTTGCGTGCCCCGATCCCGGTGCTCGCCTCGCGCAGGGCGTGGGGGACCGAGCGCATGGCGTCCTCCGAGACAGTGGCCATGAGCGGGATCACGAGGATGCCCACGCCGATGCCGGCTGCGGCCATCGAGAAGGCGGTCGCCTCGCTGAAGAACCGCTGCACGATCTGGGGCGAGACGAACGACAGGGCGAAGAAGCCGAGAACCACCGATGGGATTCCGGCGAGGATCTCGAGCGTCGGCTTGAGCACCTTGCGCACCCTCGGGGAGGCGTACTCGGAGAGGAACACCGCGGCTCCAAGGCCCAGGGGGATCGCCACGAGCATGGCCACCGCGCTGATCAGGAGGCTGCCGACCACGATCGTCTTCACGTCGTACATCCCGCGACGGGGGAACCAGCCGTCGGTCCAGAGCTGTGACAGCTCCACCTGCGACACGAATGTCCAGGTCTCACCGATCAGCGAGAACACGATCGCCGCGCTGATGAGGATCGAGGTGAACGCTGCGCCGAAGAGTGCGTAGCGGACGTTGCGCTCGGTTCGGGTGCGCTTCCGGTCGCCACCCAGGTCGGCAAGGGTGACCCGTGGGGCTTCGAGGGTCGTCATGTGGGAGCTCCGGGTTGGGGGATGTCGGGTCCTCCGAACGATCGTTCTCGACGAGAACCTACGCGCCCGTGCAAGCGGTGACCCGACTCAAGCGTTAATGCGATGTGAAACCTCGGGTTGTGCCGACGCCGCCGATGGAGCGGTACGAACAACCCCCTCGGGGTGGGGGGGGGGCGGCGGGGCCCCCCCCCCCCCCGTGGCGGGTGGGGGGGGGCG
>JAMLGJ010000023.1 GCA_023958095.1 Microthrixaceae bacterium | reverse complement strand
ACGGCAGCTGGTTGCCGTCCGCGTCGGTGCGCCAGTAGTCCTCGTTGCGCACCACCGTGAGCGACTCGCCCTCCACCCAGTCGTCGAACACGAACGGTCCGGTGCCGATCAGGTTGGTGTCACAGGCGTCGGGGTCGTCGAGCTGGGCCTGGCCGATGATGCCGATCCGTCCCGACAGGTAGGCGGGGAAGGTCGTCCACGGCGTCGTCGTGACGGTCAAGGTGAGGTCGTCGACCACATCCACCGCGGTGACCGGTTCGAATACGAACATCGTGAGCAGCGCCTGACGCGCCGGGTACTCGCCGCGGTAGGCATCGAGGTTGTTCTTGACCACCTCGGCGGTGAGGGCGCTGCCGTCGTGGAACGTGATCCCGTCGCGCAGGGTGATCGTCCACTGGGTGAAGTCCTCGTTCGGCTCCACCGACTCGGCGAGGAACCCGACGTAGTCGCCGTCCGCGTTCTGGGCGGTGAGCGTGTCGTAGATCGCGTTGGCGACCTGCATGCCCGAGATCGCGAGCTGAGCCTCGGGCAGGCACCAGCCGTTGTTGTTCTCCGCCTCGAGGCCGTAGGCGATCTCACCGCCGTACACGGGCTCCAGGGTCGACTCGTCGACCGATGCGTCGTCCCCGGCTTCCGAGGAGTCCCCACCTCCGCAGGCGGAGGCGACCAGAGCCACCGCGACCAGGACTCCGGCAAGGAAGGAGGTTCGGCTTTGCGACATGGACGAAGCGTAGTTGTGCAAGGGCTGAGCGGGACCCCTCTAGGTGAATGGTCCCCGGATCCGTGGTTCCCGGGTGCGGACCCGCGGTGCCGGGCCCCGGGTGGGTGGGTGCCACCGCCTGTGGGAGATCTCCCACCTGGCTCCCAGCCAACTCCCAGATTCGTTCCGTACACCTGTATGACACCTCGAGTCTGCAAGGAGTCAACTCATGGGTCGATCCGAGATGTTCGTCCTGGACCTGGTGGTGATCGCCGTCATGGTCTTCGGGCTCTACTTCCCCCGCCACCGCCGCAAGGACCTGGTGGTCGCCTTCCTCGGTGTGAACATCGGGGTCCTGGCGGTCGCCGACGCGCTGTCCTCCACCGCTGCGAGCGCCGGGCTGGGACTCGGACTGTTCGGTGTGCTGTCGATCATCCGCCTGCGTTCATCGGAACTCGACCAGCCCGAGATCGCCTACTACTTCGTCGCCCTCGCTCTCGGGCTCCTCGGGGGGTTGGCCGTCGGGCCCGACTGGTTGACCCCGGCACTGATGGTCGCGCTGGTGGCGGTGCTGTACGTCGGTGATCACCCGAAGCTGTTCTCCGGCTACCGCACCCAGGTGATGAACCTCGACCGAGCGTTCACCGACGAGGCGGAGCTCACGGCCCACCTCGAGGAGCTGCTCGGCGCGACCGTGCACCGGGCCAAGGTCCGCAAGGTGGACCTGATCAACGCGAGCACCCTGGTGGAGGTCCGCTACCAGCTGCGATCCGGCAAGGGTGCCACCGGGCCGGACCGCGAGGCCGCGACCCGGGTCGAGGGGGCGTTGCGATGAGCGACCGGAGGGACCTGCACGCCCCCCTGGGGATGAACGACCCACTGCAGCAGCGGCTCGACCACATGGCGCCGGTCGACCTCGACTCCCTGGATGGCTGCGCCAGGCTGCACACCCGAAAGGACCGCAAGTACATCGTTGACGCAGGGCTGTTGGCCGACGCACTCGGACACGTCGAGGAGGAGGTCCGCGTGCTCGAGATCAACGGGAACCGTTGGTTCACCTACCGCTCGGTCTACTTCGACACCCCTGACTACGAGGCCTACCACCTCGCGGCCCGCCGCCGGCCGAACCGCTACAAGGTGCGTTCGCGCACCTACGTGGACGAGGGCACGACCGTGCTCGAGGTGAAGACCCGTGACCGTGGCGGACGGACCGTCAAGCACCGCCGGCACCTCGACGACTCGGGGGGCGACCTCGACAGCGCCGTGCGGGAGTTCGCCGCGCAGGTCGAGCAGTCCGGTGCCAACGCGCAGGGCCTCGTTCCCGTGCTCACCACGTCCTACCGCCGGGCAACCCTGTTGTTCCCCGAATCGGGTGTGCGGGCCACGATCGACTCCGCGTACCTGGTTCGTGACCGCGACGGGGCAGAAGCGGGTTTCGGAGCAGAGCTGATCGTGGAGACCAAGACCAGTGGCCGGCCATGTGCGCTGGACCGTGCGCTGTGGTCCCTGGGTGCACGTCCGCAGAAGATCTCCAAGTACTGCACCGGGCTCGCCGCGATCCACCCGGAGCTGCCCGCCAACAAGTGGAACCGGGTGCTGACACGTCACTTCGCCGGAGCCGGAAGTTCCCCGCACCCCGACACTCCCCGCGGAGACGACCACAACGGTGATCGCGACCCGGGCAGCGGGACGCCGGGCGCTGTCAATGGGGAGGACGCGAACTGTTCCGATGCGTGCCGCGAATCGCCGGTGAGGCGTCGCCGCCAGAGGTCGTTGGTCACCTCGGCCGCGGTCGTCGCGGTCGGGTTGCTCGCAGCCGGATGCGGACCGCTGGGCTCGGCGTCCGCGGAGGCCGACTCGGGCACGGACCCCGCCGTGGTGGCCGACCCGGTGGCATCGGGCGCGGTGTTCGACTCCTCGGTGGTGCACTCGATCTCGGTCGAGTTCGACCGGGAAGCGTACGACGAGATGATCGCCACCTACCTGGAGAGCCAGGACAAGGAGTGGATCGAGGCCACCGTCACCATCGACGGCGAGACCTACGAACAGGCGGGCATCCGCCTCAAGGGCAACTCCTCCCTGCGCGGACTTGCTGGCGCTGGGATGGGAACGGGCGGAGATGTCTCGAGTGACGATCCGACCGGACTTCCGTGGCTCATCAAGCTCGACAAGTACGTCGATGACCAGAACCACGAAGGGGTGAGGGACTTCGTGGTGCGTTCCAACAACTCGGAGTCCTCGCTCAACGAAGCGCTCGCGCTGGAGCTGTTGGGGGAGGCGGGCCTGCCCACCCAGGAAGCGATGGCAGTGCGCTTCAGCATCAACGGGGACGACGAGCAGTTGCGCCTGGTGATCGAACATCCCGACGACGTGTGGATGGAGGAGAACCTCGACGCCACGGGTGCCCTCTACAAGGCCGAGAGCACCGGCGACTACTCCTACCGTGGGGACGACCCGGAGTCCTACGACGAGGTGTTCGACCAGGAAGCCGGCAAGGACAACACCGACCTGACCCCCCTGATCGAGTTCCTCGAGTTCATCAACGACAGCGACGACGCCACCTTCGAAGCAGAACTCGCGGAGCACCTGGACGTGGATGCGTTCGCCACCTACCTGGCGATGCAGGAGCTCGTTGACAACTTCGATGACATCGACGGACCGGGCAACAACTCCTACCTGTACTACGACAGCGCAACCGGGCGGTTCACCGTGGTGCCCTGGGACCACAACCTGGCCTTCGGGGCCCTCAACGCCACCGGAGGCGGCCCCGGCACGCGCGGTGCACCTCCGGGATTCGGCACCGAAGCGGACGCGGGAGCTCCCGGTGCGCCTCCGGAGTTCGGAACCGGTGAAGTCGATGGAGCGCTCCCACAGGCCCGACCGGAACCCCCGGAGGGAGTCGGAGGTGGCCCCGGTGTACTCGGGCCCGGTGGCGCTGGAGTCCCCGGTGGTTCCAATGTGCTCGTGGAGCGGTTCCTGGCGGTGGAGGAGTTCAACTCCCTGTACGAGACACGGCTCGCCGAGCTCACCGAGGCGCTCATCGATTCGGGGATCGCCGAGGGCATCCTCGATCAGTGGGCGAGCGTGCTCAGCGAGCAGGCCGGTGACCTGATCCCGGCCGAGACGCTCTCGGCCGAGGTGGACCAGCTCCGCCAGGCGCTCTGAGGGCGGTTGCTCAGAAGCAGCCCTCGTGCCCGTACTCCTCGAAGGTGCTGCGGGCACAGAAGGTGGCAGCCGGTGTGTGGTCGCCCATGTGCACGCTGGTGGCGGCAGCGCTCACCGGCACCGAGTGGGCGGACTCGCTGAACGACGGGTCGGGCACCAGGTTGCGCAGCGCGAACGCCGCCAGCGGCTCCCTGCCCCATGGCAACCACGCCACGCCCTCGGCGGCGGTGGCGTTGGCGGGCCGGTCACCCGGGTCCGAGATCACGACCGTGTACCAACCGTCGGCATCCAGTGGGACGTCCCGGTCCGCCACGCAGGCCACGGTCCTGGTCGAGGGCAGCCCGAACTGGCACCAGGACCAGTAGCGCACGTCGGGGTCGGCCCCGTTCGGGGAGGTGCCTGTGGCCGGGGACGTCGGTGCCTTGCCACGGATCACGACCACCTCACCGGCGCGTCGCATCGCTGGCGAGGCCAGGTACGCCGCGTCTGCGTTGGGAAACGGTGTGAACGTCGGTTGCGGGCGCCGGAAGGTGAGTTGCGGTGCCTGGATCCACTCGGGGGCCGAACCCTCGGTGGACGCGGGAGTGCCGGGCGGCGTGTTCGACGGGTGCGGGCAGGGCTCCGCCACGCGTGTACCCCATTCGTCGGTGATCTCCACGGTCGGCAGCCCGAGCGAGCCGGCTGGCATCGACGGGTCATCGGGAAGGTAGGTGCGGAACATCAGCCAGGTGGTTCCCGACGGTGTTCCCTCCTCGAGTGCCCGCAGGGGATTCGTGCCCGTGTCGCCCGACGGGGTCACCGTGATCGACCACGACCCGTCGGACCCGGTTGCCACCTGGTCGTCGCGGAGGCTGTCGATGGTGGAGCTGAACACGTCCGACGCCGTATAGGTCTGGAGGCTCCAGTAGCGGGCGTCGATCCCGCCGCCGGAGACGGTGACCGTCGTGGATGCGGCCAGGGGGATCGCAGCGAGCCAGTAGTTCGAGTTGGAGTCCGGGAACAGGACGTTGGTGGGGGTGTCCGGTCCGCTCTGGGAGCCGATCACCGCCACCTCCCATGCACACTCGGGAACGGTCCGGGTCACCGCCGGTGGCACCGTGCAACCGACACCGACCGCGGTTGCCAGTGCGAGGGCCATCAGTGCGAGGCCCAACCGTCCGATGCGAAGCCGGGGCGGGTGGCCGGGTCCCCGGGTGGGACCCGTGGGGCGTCGCCGAGGCGTGCCTGCCGAGCCCCCGGTCCGCGACGTTCCGGGTGCATCTCTCCCCGTGCCCATGCTCTGCCTCCTCCGCTCGGAGCACCTGCCCCCGACTAGAGCAGACGTTCTAGAACCAGTGTTCTAGTCGCTATGATGGCCCCGTGACAAGCCGTGGCGAATCGACCCGTGCCCGGATCCTCGATGCCGCGGGCAGTGCCTTCGCCCGACTCGGCTACGACGGGGCGAGTCTCACCGCCGACATCCTCGAACCCGCCGCAGTGTCGACCGGCAGCTTCTACCACCAGTTCCCCAGCAAGCGGGCGCTGCTCACGGCCCTGCTCGACGAGGCCACCGACAACCTTCGCCAGCTCCTCGACGGCGGTCACCGCTCGGGTCCCCAACCCGACGCGGATGGCCTCCTCGCACGGGCTACCGCGGGTTGGAACCTGTTGTTGTTGGCAGTCGACGCTGCTCCCGACATTGCGCTGGTCGTGCGGCGAGAGGCCCACAACCGCGACCCCGAGATCCGAGAAGCGGTCGCCCGTTTCAACACGTTGCAACGCGAGGCCTTCCGGGCACGCCTCGAAGAGCTGACCGTGCCCGGAGTCGACCTGGATGCCGTGTCGCGCGTCGTGGGCGCGCTCGCGGTGGGGCTCGTCGAGGAGTACCTGGCGATCGAACCCGAGCGCCGGTCCGCCGAGCGCGACCGGTTGGCCGAGGAGGCCGCCCGGTTCACGCTCTCGGGCATGCCGGGAATGGGCGCGCGACCTGCCGGGCGGACCGGCGGGGACTGACGCCCACCCGGTGTCGCCGAGGTGCTGGTCGGCCGCGGGAGTGGATGTCGCTCTATCGTGCAGGCGATGCCCGACACGACCACCCACGGGAGCCGCTCTGAGGCAGGGGACGTCCCGGACATGTCGGAAGCGCAGCGGGAGCGGCGCCAGCGCCTCATCGACGCGGCATTCGAACTCGGCGCGGAGGGTGGCTACGACGCCGTGCAGATGCGCGAGGTCGCCGCGACCGCGGACGTGGCCCTCGCCACGATCTACCGGTTGTTCGTGTCCAAGGACCACCTGCTCGCGGCGGCTCTCGCCGAGTGGACCTCTCGTCTCGCCGAGCGCGTGGTCCACCGGCCCCCGAGGGGGGACACCGCGGCCGACCAGATGGTCGACCTGCTCAACCGCGCCTGTGACGCGATGGAACGCCAGCCCAAGCTCTCCAGTGCGCTGGTGCGGGCGCTCACCTCCCCCGACGCGGGGGCCGTCGGCGCCAGCAGCGACCTGCGTCGCTCCATAGTGTCGATGGGCGAGGGGATCCTGGGCGATTTGGACCCGGAGGTGCGTGTGGACATCCTCGCGGTGCTGGGGCACGTCTGGTACTCGAACCTGGTCTCCTGGTCCAACGGTCGTTCCACCTTCGAGGGGGTCCGGGCCGAACTGGAGCGCGCGGCACGGGTTCTGATCACCCCCTACGAGAGCGCGTAGTCCCTCGGGCGGGCGACGGGTGCCGGGTTACTTGATGGCCCTCGAGTCCATGTCGCCCGACAGGCGCTCGAGTTGCTTGTCGGGAACCTCCTCGATCGGTGTCGCCACCTCCTCGACGGTGGGCCCGATCCGCTGGGCGAGCGGTTCCAGCGCGGTCAGGTCGAAGTCGTAGAAGTCGGCCGCGTTGCCCGCCAGCATCGCCCGCAGTTCCGACTCGGGCACATCGGAGAAGCGCGCCCGGAGGTGCTCGCGGGTGTAGGGGTAGGTGCCCTCGTCGTGTGGGTAGTCGCTGCCCCACATGAACTTGTGGATCCCGATCCGGTGTCGTGCCTCCACATCGGCGGGCTTGGGCTGGCTGACGCCCATCCACACGTTCTGTTCGAAGTACTCCGTGGCGTCGCGTGGCAGGACGTGCTCGCTGCCGTAGCGGAGCTCGCCGGTTGCTCCCGTGTCGCGCACGCCCCGGATGACCCGGTCCAGGTTCTCCAGCAGTGGCGGCACCCAGGAGCAGCCCGACTCGGTGATCACCATGCGCAGGCCGGGGAAGCGCTCGAATACCCCCGAGAGGATCATCTGCACCAGTGGCCGCTCGGTGTAGAACACGACCTCGTTGATGTAGAGCAGCATCGAGACGGGGTAGGGCCCGTAGTCGGGGTTCCCGGTCCCGCTGTGCACGTTGATCGGGACGTCCAGGTCCTGCAGTTCCGCCCACAGCGGGTCGTAGCAGCGGTCATAGAGGGGCTTGACCCACTTCACGTCGGGCGCGATGTTCGGCAACAGGATCCCGCCGCGCAGGCCGTGTTCCTTGATCCAGCGCACGTCCTCGATGGCGTCGTCGACGTCGTTGAGGAAGATCTGTCCGACCCCGGCGCGGCGCTCGGGGAACTCGGAGCAGAAGTCGACCAGCCAGCGGTTGTGTGCGTGCACGCCCGCCCGCCGGTGTCGGTACTCCGCCTCGGTCGGTGGCTTGGCGAAAAGCACGAAGCTCGGGAAGAACGGCGGCACGGTGTTGGGGTAGACGACCTCGCCGACGATTCCGTCGGCCTCCTGCTGGGAGTTGCGCATCTCGTTGTCCCAGTTGCGCAGGCGCCGGTCGTCGCCCAGGTCCTTGTAGGGGTTCTTGTACTCACCACGCCAGTCGTCGAAGTCCTGGATGAACTCCTTGTCCAGGTACTCGCGGTAGGCCTTGTGGCTGCCGCCTGCGTGGCAGTCGGCGGAGACAATGGTGTAGCGGTCGGTGTCGGTTGCCTGTTCGGTTGTCATGGTCACGGTCCCGGGACCTCCTGTTCGTTCCCCCCGTCACTCGGTCCCCGGCGGGACCGAAGAAGGTACCCCAAGTAGAACACGTTCCCACAGGATCTGCACCAGCTGGATGCCGAACAGGCCGGAACAGGTTCTCACTAGCTGTGGATCCACACTCTACGGATAGATAGTCTTGACTTAGAGTATTGTCCGGGGTTCGTCGGCCAGGGGCTGGGCAGGACACGGGGCCGGGTCGGACAGGAACGGGGGCATCGCGTGAGCTACGACCGGAAAGAGTTCTTCATCGACGGTCGCTGGGTGGCGCCCGCCAGCAGCGGGACGATCGAGGTGGTCAGCCCGCACACCGAAGAGGTGATTGCCACCGTTCCCGACGGTGCCCCGGCCGACATCGATGCTGCGGTCGCCGCTGCGCGCAGGGCCTTCGACGAGGGGCCGTGGCGACGGTTCGGTCCGCAGGAGCGTGCCGACGCGCTCGACCGGCTCGCGCAGGCGTACTCCGCCCGCCTGGATGAACTCGCCACCACCATCAGCGCCGAGATGGGGGCACCGATCCTCTTCTCACAACTCGCGCAGGTTCCGGTGCCGCTGATGATGCTGCAGTACTTCAGCGAGCTGGCGCGCAGCTTCGAGTTCGAGGAACGCCGTCAGGGCCCCCTCTCCGCGAGCATCGTGCGTCACGAACCGGTCGGTGTGGTGGGCGCCATCGCCCCGTGGAACGTGCCCCAGTTCACCGCCATGAGCAAGCTCGCACCTGCCCTGGCCGCCGGCTGCACCGCGGTGCTCAAGCCCTCACCGGAGACACCGCTGGATGGCTACCTGCTCGCCGAGGCGGTTCTCGAAGCCGAGCTTCCCGAGGGGGTGGTCAACATCGTGGCCGCCGGACGCGAGAGCGGTGAGCACCTGGTGACGCATCCCGGAATCGACAAGGTCGCCTTCACCGGCTCCACCGCCGCGGGGCGTCGCATCGCCTCGCTGTGCGGTGAGCGACTTCGCCCGGTGACCCTCGAGCTCGGTGGCAAGTCGGCTGCGATCGTGCTCGACGACGTGGACCTCGAGGCGTTCACCGAGGGACTCACGCTGGCGTCGTTCCTCAACAACGGCCAGGGGTGCATCGCCCAGACCCGCATCCTCGCCAGCGCCGAGCGCTACGACGAGGTGCTCGATGCGGTGGCCGGCGTCGCCTCGTCGCTGCGGATCGGCGATCCGATGGATCCGGCCACCGAGATCGGTCCGTTGGTGTCCGAACGCCAGCGAAGCCGGGTCGAGGGATACCTGGAGGTCGGCCGGCAGGAGGGAGCGAGGGTCGTCACCGGCGGCGGCCGTCCGAACGGGATGGACCGTGGCTGGTACGTGGAACCCACCGTTTTCGCGGATGTGGACAACTCGATGCGGATCGCCCGCGAGGAGATCTTCGGTCCCGTGCTGGTGGTGATCCGCTACGAGGACGAAGCCGACGCGATCCGCATCGCGAACGACAGCGAGTACGGCCTCGCCGGATCGGTGTGGACCTCCGACGAGGAACACGGAGCCGACGTGGCCAGGGCGGTCGAGACCGGCACCCTCGGGATCAACAAGTACGTCATGGACCTGGCCTCGCCGTTCGGGGGTTGGAAGGCGAGCGGTCTCGGCTACGAGTTCGGCCCCGAGGGCCTGCTCGCCTACCTGCGCAGCAAGTCGATCGCGGTCTGATGCACTCCCGCACCACCATCGGCACAGCAGATGTCCGGCCGGCACGCAACACCAGCATCGACGAGGGAGACGCGCATGGGTGACCCATCCAGCACCCAGGAGGTCCTGCGGGCGCCGCTGACCATCGGGTACGACTTCAAGCGGACCACCGGCCCGGTCATCGGTGCGTTCTTCACCGCCCTGGCCGAACACCGGGTGCTCGCCATACGCGACACACGATCACGCGTGCTGTGCCCGCCGGTCGAGTACGACCCCGACAGCGGTGACCCGCTCACCGAGATGCTCGAGGTGCGTCCCGAGGGAACGGTCACCACGTGGTCATGGGTCTCGACCATCCGCGAGGGCCAGCCGCTGCAGGAGCCGCATGCGCTGGCCATGATCCGCCTCGACGGGGCGGACACCTCGATGCTCCACGTCATCGACTGCGGGAGTCCGGAGGCCATCTCCACGGGCGCCAGGGTGCGGATCCGTTGGTCCGCGGAGCCGGCGGAAGGTTTCGCCAACATCGAATGCTTCGAACTCCTGGAGGAGGACCGAGATGGGTGAACGGGACGACCCCGCGGGGGACCGCAGCGTCGCGGCGATGCCGGAGGGGCTCTGGACCCAGCCGCCGGTGGAGGTGCCCGAGCTCGACATGGAGCAGGTCCGGCGTGTCACCGAACCGGCCACCCTCGTCTACACCTACACACCGGGGTTGGCGCAGACCCGATTCCTGCGCGGGCTGCAGGAGGGCCGGATCCTCGGTGAGCGCGCCGAGGGTGCCACCGACGTGTACGTCACCGGGCGCGGCATGGACCCGGTGCTAGGGCGGGCCACGACCGAGTCGGTGGAGGTGGGGCCGAACGCGACGGTCACCGCGTTCTGCGTCGTGCACATCGGCTTCGGTGAGAAGGCGCCTCCCACACCGTTCGTGTCCGCGTTGATCCGTCCCGACGGGGCCGCGGTGTCCCTCTACGGCACCGTGCTCGGGATCCCCTACGACGAGGTGCGCATCGGCATGCGGGTGCGGCCCGTGTGGCTGCCCGAGTCCGAACGCAGCGCGACCTTCGAGTGCATCACGCACTGGGAGCCGATCGACGAGCCCGATGTGCCCGCCGAGGAACTGAAGGGACACATGTGATGCGCGACGTGGCGATCGTGTCGGTCGCCCAGACCGACCACGTGCGGGCGGAACCCCGCCGCAACGAGGTTGAGATGGTCCAACCGGTCATCCAGGCCGCGCTCGAACGGATCGGGGCACAGATCTCCGACATCGGGTTCACCTGTTCGGGCAGTTCCGACTACCTGGCTGGGCAGGCCTTCAGCTTCGTGATGACCCTCGACGCGGTGGGGGCATGGCCCCCGATCGCGGAGTCGCACGTGGAGATGGACGGTGCCTGGGCGTTGTACGAGGCCTGGGTGAAGATCCAGGCGCGCCAGGCCGACACGGCGCTGGTCTATGGCTACTCCAAGTCCTCCCCGGGTGACCTGCCGAGGGTGCTCACCCGCCAGCTGGATCCCTACTACTACGCCCCGCTGTGGCCGGACTCGGTGGCGATGGCCGCCCTGCAGGCGAGGGCGATGCTCGACTCGGGAGCCATCACCGAGACGGAGATGGCCGAGATCGCACACCGCAGCCGCACCGCCGCGGAGTCCAACCCGCACGCACAGCTGAAGGGATCGCCGCCACCGGAGGAGCTCCTGGCCGGGGACTACGTGGCCGAGCCGCTGCGTCGTCACGACTGCCCGCCCATCACCGACGGGGGAGTGGCGGTCGTGCTGGCCGCCGGGGACAGGGCCCGACAGTGGGCGGACCGCCCGGCCTGGATCACCGGGATCGACCACCGCGTCGATTCCCACAACTTCGGCGCCCGGGACCTGACCCGTGCCCCGTCGGTCGCGATCGCGGCCCGCAACGCCGGTGTCGGCTACGGCGCGGTGGAGGTGGCAGAGCTCTGTGCCCCGTTCACGCACCAGGAGAAGATCCTGCGCACGGAGCTGTCACTCGACGACGACGTGGTGGTGAACCCATCCGGAGGAGCCCTCGCGGCGAACCCGATCATGGGGGCGGGCCTGATACGCCTGGGCGAGGTGGCCCAGCGGATCATGTCCGGCGAGGTCCGGCGCGGCCTGGCCCACGCCACCAGTGGACAGTTGCTGCAACAGAACCTCGTCGCCGTGCTCGAGGGGGATTCATGAACGCAGAGAGAGTCGCCGTGGTCGGCATCGGCCAGACCAAGTACTCAGCCGTGCGCGGCGACGTGTCCCTGCCGGGCCTGTTGCGGGAGGCGGCCTACCGGGCCCTTGAGGACGCGCAGCTGACGATGGATGACATCGACGCCGTGGTCGTGGGCAAGGCGCCCGACTTCTTCGAGGGCGTCATGATGCCGGAGACCTACCTGGCCGATGCCCTCGGCGCGGTCGGCAAGCCGCTGTTCCGGGTGCACACCGCCGGTTCGGTCGGAGGTTCCACGGCGCTCGTCGCCGCCAGCCACGTCCAGGCCGGGCTCCACCAGCGGGTGCTCACCCTCGCCTGGGAGCAGCAGTCGGTCTCCGAGGCGATGTGGGCGCTGTCGTTCCCGGTGCCGTTCCGCCAACAGCTCGTGGCAGGCGCCGGTGGCTACTTCGCCCCGTTCATCCGCGAGTACATGCGGCGTTCGGGCGCACCCGATGACGTGGGTGTGCTGGTGGCGCTCAAGGACCGCCTCAACGCACTCAAGAACCCGTACGCGCACCTGCACGAGACCGAGATCACCTACGACTCGGTCAAGGACTCCTTCATGCTGTGGGAGCCGATCCGCTACTCCGAGACCTGTCCGTCCTCCGACGGAGCGGTGGCCATGGTGCTCGCCGCGGAATCCGCCGCGGAGGCCTCGGCTGCCGCCAGCGGAGTGCCGCCGGCGTGGGTGCAGGGCACCTCGATGCGCTCCGAACCGGCCACCGCGTCGGGGCGGGACCAGATCTCACCGCGGGCGGGCAGCCAGTGCGCGGCCGACGTGTTCGCGCAGGCCGGCATCTCGGACCCACTGCAGGACATCGACATGGTCGAGATGTACGTACCGTTCTCGTGGTACGAACCGATGTGGCTCGAGAACCTGGGCTTCGCACCCGAGGGCGACGGTTGGAAGATGACCGAGTCGGGCCGCACCGCCATGGACGGTGACCTGCCGGTGAACTGCTCCGGTGGTGTGCTGTCCAGCAATCCGATCGGGGCATCCGGAATGATCCGCTTCGCGGAGGCCGCGCTGCAGGTGCGCAACCGTGCCGGTGCCCACCAGGTCGACGGCGTCCGCAGGGCGCTCGGGCATGCCTACGGCGGGGCGGGCCAGTTCTTCGCCATGTGGGTGGTCGGCACCGACAAGCCCTGAGTCGGGCCGTACACCGTAGGGACCGCTCAGCGGCCGAGCACCGCGTCGATGCGCTCCGCGATGTCCACGAGCACGGGCAGGTCGGCGTCGTCGCGGTGCGGCGAGCGTGCATGGGTCACCGAGTGCTCGAGCAGACCCCGGTGGTGCAGGTACATCGCGGCGTCGTGGCGGTAGGCGGGCACGGGGGCCCGGAACGCGAACATGCCGAGGTACTGCAGCAGGTCGTTCAACTCCCAGAACCTCGCCTCGTCGCCCGCGGCCCAGGCGGCGTCGCGTGCTGCGAAGGCCTCCGGATCGAAGGTCGACAGGCCGAGCAGGTAGTCCACGCCGTGCACCACCAGATCGATGGCCAGGTCGTTGCCGGTCATGAGCGCGAACCCCGGCCGGATCCGGTTACGCGCCCGGATGCGGCGCCACTCGGTCTCGCGCCGCAACGAGCTGTGCTTCAGTCCCACGACGCTGTCGATTCCGAGAACCGCCTCGAACACCTCGTCGCTGAAGAGGGTTCCGGCCGGGTGGAACATGGGCCCCAGTTCGAAGCCCAGGAACCTGTCCACCTCGTCGCCGATCCGGCGGTGCAACTCCACGAGCTCCTCGTCGTTGGCAGCAGCCGCTCCGAAGCTCGGGAAGATGATCGGGGTGGCGCCCGAGTCCGCGACCTGCACCGCCCGCCGCACCGCGGCATCGATGTCGAGCGGATCCCCCGGCGAGTCGTCGATGTGCACCCCGGCGATGAAGTCCCCGGTGAGCGAAGCGGTGAGCTCGAGCACCCTCGCACGGTCGTCGTCGTCGAGGTAGGGGCCGAAGCCGGTGTCCATGTTCACAGCCGGCACCAGTCCCGCCACGATGGTCCGCGAGAGGTGGCCGGCCAGACCCTCCCAGTCGGGCGTGTCGCCGTCGGCCATCGGCAGCAGGACCGCCGATGCGCCACGGATGGTGCGGCGCGGGAGCACCGGTGGTGCCTTCGTCATCGTGGCGGTCCTTGCGTTCCGGTGTCGTCGGGTTCCCGCCTCCGGCGAACCCCCAGGGTCGCCTTCGCCTCGCGCTTGACCCGGGCGAGTCGTTCGCGCTCGGGTCGCTGCTTGTAGAACTCGTCCAGCGGCCAGCAGCCCGAGATCATGCCGTGGCGCGGTGCGGTGGTGCAGTCGCTGAAGGTCCGGCAGACCTGGTTGCGCACGAGCTCCTCGCCCGCGAGCACCAGGGCGGGCAGCTCCGGCAGGCTGAGTGCCATGCGGCCCAGGCCCACCGAGTGCATCCAGCCCTGCTGAACGAGCGGCTGCGCGACGTTCGCGAAGTGGTCCTGCAGGTAGGTCATTCCCGAACCCACCACCAGCAGGTCCTCGTGGGCCCGGGTCAGCTCCCTGGTCGCCCACTGCATCCGCCCGACGTCCAGGAGTGGATCGTTGGGGGGTCGGTAGCCGTCCGAGGGCGGGAAGTACGCGGGCCGCTGTACGTGCGGGCAGTAGTAGGGACTGCCGGCGGTGACGCACAGCATCGTCACCCCCGACTCCACGAGCATGTCGCACAGGGCGTGGGTCTCGGTCAGGTCGATCCCGAGCCCGGTTCCGTCGCCACCGAAGGCGTGACGGTAGGAGCCGCTCGTCTCGGGAACCCCGGTGCCATCCGCGCCGGCCCGGTGCGGGGCGACGTCGAAGACCGACAGGCGCACACCGAGGCCGAGCCCGGGCGCCTCGCTGCGGATCGCGGCCAGCACGCGGCGGGTGAACTCGGTGCGACCCGACAGGTCACCTCCGTAGGGTCCGGGCCGGTCGTACCCGCTGAGCAGCTCGTGCAGCAGGTACCCGTGGCAGTGCTTCACGTCGACGAAGTCGAATCCGGCCTCCCGGGCGAGCACGGCTGCATGCGCGAAACGCCCGATGAGGTCGTCCAGCTCGGTGTCGCTGAGCAGCTGCTCGGGTCCGGCGCCGACCCGGGCGTCGAGCACCGGGTGCTCGTAGGCCGTGCGCGGTCGGGCTTCGCCGTCGGGTCGGGCCCAACGGCCCGAATGGGTCAGCTGCAGGCCGATCACCGCCGGGCCCTCGTGACCGGCATCGCGCCGTGCGTCCACCACGACCCGGCGGAGCTCCGCGAGGTCCGCTCCGCTGTGCTCACCGATGCACAACTGGTTGGGGTTGGCCCGGCCGTCGGGGTGGACCGCCACGGCCTCGCCTCCCCAGACCAGGGCGGCACCGGAGGCGCCGAAGCGGGACCAGCGGCGCCGCACCAGGTCGCTGGGACGACCATCGGGGGTGCCGTCCCAGCCCTCCATGGGCAGGATCGCGAACCGGTTCCCCAGCTGCCAGCCGGCGTGGTCCAGCGGCTCGGCCAGCGCTCCGGTGCTGTCGACCTCGTCGTCGACCGGCAGCTCCAGGCCCAGGTCGGCCAGGCGTGAGCGCAGGGCTTGTGCATCCTTCAGCCGACGGACCTGTGGGAACGATCCCGGTGTCTTGCCGTTCATCGTGGCCATGTTTGCACGGCGCGACCCGGAGGGCCGCGCTGGCGCCGCGGTCTCATGGGCGGCGCGTTGGCGCCGCGGTCCCGCCGGCACACATGATGGACCGGTGAGCCTTACCGGAGTGGTGGTGGGTGCGGGGGACCGTGGCTACGACGCATATGCGACCTTGTTGCTCGACGAGCCCGACCTGGGCCGCATCGTCGCGGTGGCCGATCCCGACCCGGGGAGGCTCGCGCGGTTCGCCGAGCGGTACTCCCTGGCTCCCGACGGGTTGTACCCGGGCTGGGACGAGCTCTTCGAACAGCCGAGGCTGGCCGACTACGCGATCATCGCCACCGGCGACACCCACCATGTCGAGCCCACGATCCTGGCGCTGCGGGCGGGCTACCACGTGCTGCTCGAGAAGCCCATGGCGCTCGACGAGGCGGACTGCATCCGGATAGTGGAGGCGGCCCGGGAGGCCGACCGGACCGTGGCGGTGTGCCACGTGTACCGCTACTCGCACGTCTTCGCCGCCCTGCAGCGCCAGATCGCCTCGGGAGCGCTGGGAGACGTCGTGTCGATCCAGCTCTCCGAGAACGTCGCCTACTGGCACTACGCGCACTCCTATGTGAGGGGGCACACGCGCAACAGCCGCGTGCCGTGGTTGCTGCAGAAGTCCTGTCACGACATGGACCTGCTGCAGTGGCTGGCGGGAGCGCGTGCGGCGCAGGTGTCGAGCTTCCTGCGTCCCACCGAACTGACCGAGGCCAACGCCCCCGACGGGGCGCCCGAGTACTGCATCGAGGGCTGCCCCCACGCCGAGCGGTGTCCCTACGACGCAGTGGCCACCTACCGGGAGCTGACCCCGATGCTCTCGGACCTCGCGATGACCGAGAGGCCCCTGGGACTGGGTCCCGGGGCGAAGGCACTGAAGACCGTGCTGCCCAAGCTGCGCGAGGCGGATGTCGCCGGAAGTGCACGGCGGCTCCAGTGGTGGCGCTGGCCGGTCGCCGCGGTGACCGACGACCACACCCCCGAGGGGCTCGACCATGCACTGCGGACCACCCGCTGGGGACGGTGTGCCTACCGCGTGGAGGACAACGACCAACCCTCGGCCCAGACGGTGCAGATCCGCTTCGACAACGGTGTGCTCGCCAACTTCACGCTGCAGTCGAACTCGCACCGGACGATGCGTTCGGTGCGGGTGAACGGCACACGGGGCTCGGCCTGGGGGGAGCTGCGCGCTCTGGACGGTTGGTTGAAGGTGGCCGACCACGTGAGCGGCAAGGTCCGCAGCGAGCGCATACCCACCGCGTACGACGGCCATGGCGGTGGCGAGATGCCGCTGTTCAGGGACTTCCTGCGTGCCGTGCGCACCGGTACCAAGCCGATGGTCTCCGCCGCCGACAGCGTCGAGAGCCACCGGATCGCCTTCGCGGCGATGGAGTCGGCCGCCGGTGGCGGGGTCATCGACCTGGCACCCCTCGACTTCGGCAGCTGAGCCGGCCGCGGCCCGCTCCGCGTGTGCGTTCCCGCAGCACGCGGGTGGGCACGGGAGTAGCCTCGGGCACCCGGGGGCAGGGACCGCCGGGGTGGGCGAAGGGAATGCTGGGTGGGGCCTACACGTAGACAACTGCTCGTGGCTTCGGCCTCTGCGGCGGCAGCAGCCGCGGTGGCCTCCGCATGCACACCGGATCCGGGGACCGTCCCGGCTCCGTCCTGTTCGGCACCGCCGACGGGGCCGGTTCTGCCACCGGTTCCCCCGGGTTCCCCCGGTCTCATCGACGAGGCGCTCTACCAGGCGTCGGTCACCGACTACCTGCAGTTCGCCACCCAGAACCTGCAGCCCGGCAACATCACCAACGTCGTCGCCCACCTGATCCGCGCCGAGCGTGATCCGGGGTTCTCCTGGGATCCGTCCCCGGTCGACGTCAACGCGTTCTCCGCCCTGTTCACGAAGTTCGACAACTGGAAGGACACCGTCGACTTCGACCTCATGTACCTCCACTGGATGAGGCGGCTCGGACAGGGGATCCTGGATCCCTCACTGCTGGCTGCGGTGGAGCAGCGCATGGTGGAGTTCCGCTACCGCTGGGACGACCCGCTCCCGGCCGACCGCCTCGACCACAAATGGTTCTGGTCCGAGAACCACCGCGTCATCATGGCCGTCGACGAGTACCTCTCGGGCCTCGCCCTCCCCGACCGGGTGTTCACCGTCACCGGGCTCACCGGCGAGCAGCACGCCCAGCGGGCCCGCCCGACCATCCTCGAGTGGATACAGGAACGGGCCAGGTTCGGATTCAGCGAGTGGCACAGCAACGTCTACATGCTGAAGAACATCACGCCCCTGGTGACCCTCGTCGAGTTGAGCGACGACGATGAGTTGATCAGGCTCGGCACCGCGGCAATCGACCTGTGCCTGGCGGATCTGGCGCTCAACCTGCAGCGCGGTGCCTACGGAGCGACACGTGGGCGCACCTACAAGAAGGACAAGATGTCCGCGCTGGACGAGGACACCTTCGGTACGGCGAAGTTGCTCTTCGGCGACACCGACCAGGGGTGGACCAGCACGAGCGACACCGGTGCGACGTACCTCTGCGGCGCCCAGCGCTACCGCGTTCCCGAGGTGCTCCGACAGATCGCTGTGAGCGACCGCGTGTCGACCACGAAGGAACGCCACGGCGTGCCGCTCGACCCGCACGAAGCGATGTCGTTCGATCCGCAGCCCGCCTACGGCATCGCGTACGACGACGACGCCAATCTGCCGTTCTGGTGGTCCCAGGGGGCCCTCACCGCGTGGCAGCTGGTTCCCACCACCCTGAGTGCGGCCGAGAAGTACCGGCTCTGGGAGACCGACCTGTTCGCCGAGTACGACGCGATCCGCGAAGTGGCCTCCGCCGGGCCCGCAGTGGCCCAGTTGGCTGCCCGGGAGCTCGCCTCGATGGCTGCCTTCGGGCTGCTCAGCGAGGCGAACACCTACACCTGGCGCAGTCCCGAGGTGATGCTCAGCTCGGTGGTGGAGCACCGCGCCGGTGATGCACGCGACCAGGTGCATGCCTGGCAGGCCACCATCGACCACGAGGCCCTGGTGTTCACCACCCATCCCCAGCGGCCGACGCCGCAGTCC
The DNA here is from genome assembly GCA_023958095.1 of Microthrixaceae bacterium. Taxonomy (GTDB): domain Bacteria; phylum Actinomycetota; class Acidimicrobiia; order Acidimicrobiales; family Microtrichaceae; genus JAMLGJ01. The sequence goes on along the minus strand of JAMLGJ010000023.1, from coordinate 36,677 downwards.
CTCGACTGGGGCGAGGACTCGGGCTACTGGACCGGCACCGCCTCCATGCCGAGCTCGGTGCAGCAGGACAACGTGGCGTTCCACGTGTACGCGCCTGCCTACGAGCCTCCCACCGACCCCCTGCTGGGCCCCACGTTCGCCTACGAGCGCGAGACCCACGCCTACTTCCCCCAGGACCACTTCGACGAGGTCGTCCAGCAGGGAGGTTGGACGATCGGTCGCAAGGGCGACGCCTACATCGCGCTGTGGTCGTACCGTCCGACGCAGTGGCGGATCCACGACCCGTCGGTGGTGGCGACCAACGGGATGGTGCAGCCCTTCGACCTGGTCGCCCCGGGCGGGGCCGACAACGTCTGGGTGGTCGAGGTGGGCCGCCGCGCGGACCACGGCGAGTTCGCTGACTTCGTCGCCGCCATCACCGCTGCGGAGGTGGAGGTCACCAGGCCGGTGTACAACGAACAGCGGGTGCGGTACGTCTCGCCCAGCCACGGCGAGATGAGCTACTCGCGTTCGCAGGGTCTGGTCATCGAGGGCTCGGCCGTGCCGGTCGGGGACCACCCGCGGCTGGAGAGTCCCTGGGGTGAGGTGTGCCACCTCGGTGAGTTCATGGCGCTCAACGAGGGTGGCCACTCGCTCACGATCGATTTCCAAAAGGGCGTCAGGGAGGTCACCTGAGCCCGCTCTCCCCGATCGACCCGCCCGAGAGGGCGGACCTGGACGCGCGGACCAACGAGCTGTTGGACCTTGCGGTCACTCCTGCCGGCGGTACCGCGCGGACGATCGCGTGCCTGGCCCACACGCCGGCACTGGTGGAGCCCTTCCTGGGTTGGGCCGCTGCACTTCACCTCGAGGGATGCCTGAGCCGGCGCCACCACGAGATCCTGGCCCTGCGCGCAGCGCACAACTGTGGTTCGGACTACGAGTGGGTGGAGCACCTCGGCTGGGCGAGGCGGGCAGGCCTCGATGCGCAGGACATCGAGGCGGTCACCCGGGGAGACGGACCGTCCGACCCGATCGAGGCCACGCTTGTTCGTGCCGCGGACGAACTCGCGGTGGACCACTCCATGACCGCAGCGACCCGGCAGGTCCTTCTCGAGGCCCTCGGTCCGCAAGGAGTCGTGGAGGTCGCCATGGTCGTCGGGCAGTACACGATGCTGTCGATGCTCGCCAACGTCGTGGCGGCCCCCGTGCCGGGAGGAGACCAGCAGTGAGCACGGAGGCACCGGGTGTGGTCGTGGTCGGTACGGGCTTCGGTGTGCTCACCCACGTGCGCGCGCTGCGCAGGGCCGGCTTCGAGGTCGTCGCCCTGGTCGGCAGGGACCCCGGGCGCACGGCGTCACGGGCGGCCGCGGTGGGTGTCGAGCGTGCCTGCGGTTCCCTCGCGGAGGCACTGGAGCTACCCGGCGTCGGTGCGGTCACCGTCGCGACCCCACCGCACACCCACCACGACCTCGTGATCCAGGCCGTGGAGGCCGGCTGCCACGTGGTCTGCGAGAAGCCGTTCGCCCGCGATGCCACCGAGGCCGCGGCGATGCTCGATGCCGCACGCCGTGCAGGGGTGGTGCACCAGCTGGGCACCGAGTTCCGTTGGGCCACGGGACAGGCGACAGCAGCACGTGCGGTCCAACGGGGAGTCATCGGGGAGCCGCGGCTCGCCACGTTCGTGTTCGACGCTCCGCTGCTGGCGGACCCCGACGGTGAGGTGCCGGAGTGGTGGGGAGACGCCGGGAGCGGTGGCGGGTGGCTCGGTGCCTACGGGACCCACGTGATCGACCAGCTCCGCACGATGCTCGGGGAGTTCGAGGGCGTCAGTGCGAGCCTGCACTGCCTCTCCGGGCGCGACTGGAGCGCGGATGACTCCTACACGGTGCACTTCCGCACCCGCTCCGGGGCGAGCGGGATGCTCTCGAGCAGCGTCGGGGCGTGGGGACCCTTCGGGGTCACCGCACGGCTGGTTGGCGCCGGGGCGACGCTGTGGCTGGAGGGCGACGTGGTGCGTGTGGCGGATGCGACCGGTGAGCGCGAGCTGCCGGTGCCCGAGGACCTGGTGCTCCCCGCGGCGGAGCCGCCGGATCCCGCGCTCCTGGTGACCGCCTACGACGCCCTGCACTCCACCGGGATGGACCTGGCCCCCTACACGCGCCTCTTCTCCACCTTTGCCGCGCGGATCAGGGGTGCGACCGGGCCCTTCGACCCCGCTCCCGCGACGTTCGTCGACGGCCTGGCCAACCAGCGGGTGCTGGACGCGATCCGCTCCTCGTCGGCCTCGGGTGGCGCCTGGGTCGACATCGAGCCCTGAACCTGTTTCAGGAGTGGGACCCGGGTGAGGCGACCATGCCGGGCAGGGCTCCGGTGGGTTCGCCGTCGAGGACCACCGGCACACCGTTGACCACCGTGGCGTGGATGCCCTCGGGCCAGGCCCTGAACCTCCCCGCTCCGCCGGGCAGGTCGCGCACGAACTCCTTGCGCCCCGCGTCGATGCGCTCCGGGTCGAACACGAACACATCCCCCCAGCGTCCCGGCTGCAGCGTGCCACGGTCACCCAGCCCGAGGATCGCCGCGGGCACCGCGGTGATCTGGCGGATGCCCTCCTCGAGTGACCAGACCCCGCGGTCGAGCACCCAGTTGCGCAGGAACCACGAGCTCCAGTCCGCCGCGTCGTCACGGGCGAGGTGTGCCCCACCGTCGGAGGTCCCGATGATCATGCGCGGGTCCTGCTGGGCCTCGCGGACCGCTTCGGTCCACTCCGGGGTCTGCCAGTCCCATCGGAACCCGGTGAGCAGGTCCTCCGAGAGCGCCAGGTCGAGCATCGCATCCGCCGGTGCCACGCCGCGTTCCGCGGCGATGTCCGCGATGGTCCTGCCCAGGAGGTGCCGATTGGCGCTGTCGTGCACGTGTTGCACGTGCACCGTCTCCCAGAGAGGTGGTGGCGTGGTGGTCCCCTCGGCGGGGTCACGGTTGTAGTTCTCCACCGCGTGGCGGAGTTCCCCGCGGCGCTCGGGATCCCTCAGCGCGGCGATGCGCTCCTCGTGGGGCAGGGCGAGCATCTCCACCCAGGACGGAACCGACAGGTACAGCTGGTTCTCGGGCCCGATGGTCAGCGGCCGGTCCGGTGGGCGGGTGATGAGGATGTTGTACACCGGAGTGCCCGCCGCCTGCGCCCGGTCCAGGAACTGCACCGCGCGTTCCCATGTGGCGGTGGGCGCGTCGGTCTTGTTCCTTCCCCCGAGGCCCTGGATGATGATCGGGAACCCCGAACGGGCGCCGAGGGCCATGCAGTAGTCCTCGTCGGACTCGTCGATCCCACCCACCGCACTCGCGGGCAGGTAGGTGATCGTGCCCGAACCGGTGCTGCCAGCGGCCCCGGCCAGGGCGAGGAGCTCCTCGCGGCTGGACAGCCGGGACGGCACCGGCCGTCCGTCACCGTCGATGTGGGTCGGGGCGTGCGAGGAGGAGAGCCCGGCCGCACCGGCTCGCATCGCGGCGCGCACGACCTCGGCCATGGCCTCGACCTCCCCGGGTTTCGCCTCCCGTTCGGAGGCCTCCGGGCCCATCACCCAGCGGCGGACGTTGGAGTGGCCGATGTAGCAGGCCAGGTTGATGCCGAGCCGGCCGCGCCGGCCGGCCAGGAACTCCGGGAAGGTCTCGAAGTCGAACTCCACCGCGTCCATCGCGGTGGGTTCCATCTGTTCGACCTTCGCGAACAGGCGCCTCACGAAGTCTCGGTCGCTCGCACGGGTGGGTGCCACCGCGAACCCGCAGTTGCCGGCCAGCACGGTGGTGACCCCGTGGTGGATCGACATCGTGGCCAGCGGGTCGTAGGTGACCTGCGGGTCGTAGTGGGTGTGGGCATCCACGACCCCGGGGGCCACGACCAGTCCGTCGGCATCCATGGTGGGTGACTCCGCGAGCGTTGCACGGTCGGCGTGCCCCACCGCCGCGACCCGTCCCGAGCGGATGACCACGTCGGCGCGTCTCGCGGGCAGGCCCGTTCCGTCCACGACGGTGCCGCCCCTGATGACCAGGTCGCCGGTCATCGTGGCCGGTCCCCGGCGATCGTGAGCCGGTGCATGACCCGCCTCGAGTCGTAGTCCGGCACCGCGTAGTGCTGCAGGCAGCGGTTGTCCCACAGGGCCAGTGCCCCGGGTTCCCAGCGGTAGCGGCACTGGATCCCCGGGGAGTTCACCGTGTCGAGCAGCACCGGGAGGAGCGCAGCGTTCTCGGCCTCGGTGAGGCCGTCGATTCGGGTGGTGAAGTTGCCGTTGACGAACAGCGCCCTGCGTCCCGTGTCGGGGTGCGTACGCGCCACCGGGTGGTGCTGGGGCGGGTGGAGCCTGCGCATCTCATCGAGGTCCGCGTCGCTGTTGCCCTGCTCGACGGCCTTGGTGAGCATCTTGGTGAGGTCGTGGGTGGCGGTGAGTTCGTCGGTGAGGCGCCTCAGCGGTTCGCTCAGTGATTCGTGGGCCTCGTACATGTTCGCCCAGCAGGTGTCCCCACCGACCGGGGGGAGCTGGACCGCCTGCAGCATCGTGTACCTGGGTGGTGACGCCAGGTAGGTGTTGTCGCTGTGCCAGGCGTCCGCGCCCTGGCCGCGCGGTGCCTGCTGGTCGAGCACCGTCAGCTCGGGGAACTCCGGGTGCTTGGGGCCGAACGGTGCGACGTCGATCTCGCCGAGGGCCCGTGCGAAGCTCAACTGCTCCTCGGGTTGCAGGAACTGCTCGGGGAAGACAATCACCATGTGTTCACGCAGGGCTGCTTCGATGCCCTCGATGTCCGGGGCCTCCAGCGAGCGCAGCGACACGCCGGTCACACGTGCCCCCAGCTTCGCGGTCAGTGGCTCCAGTTCCATGCTCACGAGGCGGCTCCCGGGTGGTCTTCCGCCGGATCACCGGTGCTGCCGGGGGAGGGTGTGTGCTCCGGCGGGTGGACCCCGAGCGAGGCGAGGTGTGCCGACACCAGTTCGGCCACGGTGGCACCGGCGTCCGCTCCGAGTGAGTCCGCGACCTTGTCCGCGCCGGCGGCGCGCAGCATCGGATCGAGCCTGTGGCGCAGGGCGTGCATCACCCAGGGGAGCACCGGGCCGTGGGCGGCGGGGTCGTGGCCCACGATCGTGTTGGTGCCGGCGGCCCTGTCGACGTAGTGGTAGTGCGGTTCGTCCTCGAAGGCGTCGAAGCGCAGGTACTCGTGGCCGTCCGCGGTGGCGATCACGTGGATCGAGAGCCCCTCGTCGTTGAATCCGCCCTCGGGGGAGTGCTCCTGGATCTCAGCCAGGTCGTCGCCCTCATATGCAGCGGCGAGCGCCTCGGGGTCCACCACCCGGTACTCCACGCCGATGCGCAGGACGCCTGCGTCGAGGTAGTGGGTGTGTTCCGGGTCCGGTGGCACCGGCTGCACGTCGTAGGTGTGTCCGAGCATGGTCAGTCCTCCTCATCGAAGGTCGGCTCATCGAAGGTCGGCTCATCGAAGGTCGGCTCATCGAAGGTCGGCTCACCGGGATCCGGCTCACCGGGGTCGGGCAGGCGGGTGAACACGGAGCGGGCATTGATGGATGTGACAGCGGTGACCACCTCGTCGCCGAGTGCCGAGGTGAGCTCGGGGTCGGCGAACTGCCGGGCCGCCTGGCGGTGACCGGTGATCGGGAACCCGCTGCCGTAGAGCACCTTCGAGGTTCCCGGGCCCCGCACGAAGTCCACCAGCTCCGGTTCCCACCGTCGCAGCGGCCAGGTCGCGGTGCCCAGGTAGACGTTCGGGAAGCGCCGTGCCCGTTCGATCGTCCCGGTGGTCCAGGGCCAGCCCGTGTGTGACAGCACGAAGCGGACCGTCGGGAACTCCGCGGCCGGCGCGTCGATGCCGTCGGGATGGCCGCACTCGTGGCGGAATCGGCCCCCGGACGCGCCTGCCTGCATCACGAAGGGCACGTCCTGTTGCTCACAGAGCCGGTAGTACGGGTCGAAGTCCGGGTGGTCGAAGCGGCGGTCCCAGCTGTGGGTGTGGTTGTGCAGCCCGACGCACCAGGGTTCCCCGAGCATCTCCTCGGCCAGTGCGACACCCCGTTCACCGCTGCCGGGATCGACGCTCCACAGTCCCCTGAAGACCCTCGGATGGTCCCGGGCGAGACCGGCGACCTCCTCGGGGCGGAACGCCACGTGCTCGAAGAGGTTGGGGTCGTCGGTGCCGGCCGGTGGGGGCGGGGTGGCGACCACCACGACCTGGGCGAAGCCGGAGTCGTGCAGCCTTGTGACCATCTCATCGGGTGTGCAGAACTCGTCTCCGGGGCGGCTGAAGCGGAGGGTGAGTGCCTGGCGTTCGACGGCACGTTCCCAGTTCGCCTCGCGGTCGGGCAGGAAGCAGTTGCACCAGTAGTCGACCGCTGCGGTGAGCGTGGTCATCGTTCGTCCGCGAAGCGCACGAGCTTGGCGGCGCTGCCGAACCCGGTCAGGTGGTCGAGCTCCCCGGGTCGGCAGGCCCTGGCGTCGATGCGGACGCCGATGCGGTCGTGCAGCTCCGCCGCGACCGCTTCGGCCAGGTCCTCGAGTGCGGCGTCCCCGAGCGCCGTCCGCGCAGCGACGGTGATCTCGACCTCGTCGCGGTTGCCGTCGCGGTACGCGCGCACGAAGTAGTCGTCGCTCGCCCCGGGCACGCCGGCAGCGATCTCACCCAACGCCTCGGGCCAGACGTTCACGCCACGGAGCTTCACCATGTTGTCGGCGCGCCCGGCGAAGGGAGCCATCCGGCGCAGCCAGCTGCCGCACTCGCAGCGCTCCCTCGGGTACAGCGTCGAGAGGTCCATGATGTTGTAGCGGAACTGCGGGCTGCCGGTCTTGTAGAGCTCGGTGATGCAGATGGCGCCCTGGGTCCCCTCCGGCAGCACCTCGCCGGTATCGGGGTCCACGATCTCGACGATGAAGGCGTCCTCGAAGATGTGCAGGCCCGCTCGGGCGGGGCACTCCACGGCCACCCACTGCACCTCGTGGAAGCCGTAGCTGTCTAACACCGGTACCCCGAAGGTGGCCTCCAGGGTCTCCTTGTCGCCGATGTTGGGAAGTGCGCGCAGCGCGAGGTCGGTGCGCGGGTCGATTCCCATCTCCCGGGCCACCTCGGCCAGCCGGAGCAGGTAGTCGCCGGTGGTGAGGATCGCCGAGGCGCCGTACTCGAGTGCCAGTTCGACCTGCTTGCGACTCGAGGTCACGTTCCCGGTGCCGGTGGTGATCACGATGCAGTTGAGCCACTTGTAGAGGGCCTCGTCCATGATGTGGGCCCCGTTGTGCATCGAGTACGACCACGCGTTGAGCACCACGTCTCCGGGCCGGATGCCCTGCAGGTACAGGGCTCGCGCTGTCAGCAGGGCGCCGGCCTCGCGATCCCAGGCCGTGTAGAGGGTCGGGCGTGAGCGCCCGGTGGTTCCACCCGAGGTGAACAGCCGCATGGGCTCCTGGAGGGCATCCGCGGGCATGACCCCCTGGTAGTCCCCGAGCGGGGGGTGCGCCTCGATGCTGGCGCGGATGTCCTCGACGGTGTAGCTGGGTGCGCGTGCCAGGTCCGCGACGGACTCGATCGTCGAGGGGTCGAAGCCGGCCCGCTCCCAACGCCTGGCGAAGAAGGGGACCTCCGCAGCCCTGGCTGCGCGCTCCCGGAGCCTTTCGAGCTGCTTGGCCTCGATGGTCGCGGGATCGTCCAGCCAGGCCGTGTCGAAGTACTGCGGTGCCGGTGGGTACAGCTCCTCGAGGCGATCGAAGTCGACCGCCTCCCTGGGTCGTCGCACGGAGCCCACGGCGGATCAGGTCGTGGCCGTGAGCGGCACGTCGGTGGCTTCGGAGAACTCCGTGGGCAGGTACCCCTCGGGGAAGCGGTAGAAGTCGACGGCGTTGTCCCAGAGGATCCTGGTCTTGCTCTCCAGCGGGATCTGCTCGGGCAGCAGCTCGAGGAACTCGCGCGTGGTGTGGGGGTACTTCGAGTCGGGATGGGGGAAGTCGCTCTCCCAGAGGATCCGGTCGTCGCCGAGCCAGCGGATCACATCGGCCACGAAGGGGTCCTCGCACTCGGTGGTGATCCAGCAGTTGCGCCGGAAGTACTCCGTGGCGGACATGGTGAGCTCCGGGAACTCCGACGCGCCGGCCATCTCGAGGTGTTCGTCTATGCGGTGCAGCCACGACGGCAGCCACCCGCAGCCGGCCTCCATGTAGGCGCAGCGCAGCCTGGGGAAGCGTTCGAACACGCCGTGGGTGATCATCGACAGCGACGCGTTCATGGCCTCGTGGGTGTGCACCGCGGTGTGCCACTCGGTGAAGGTGTCGAAGCGGTCCACCCCTTCGGTCTGGGCCCGCAGCCCCATGAACTCGTGTGTCGCGAACGGGCAGTCCAGGTCCTGGAGCAGCTCGTAGACCGGGTCGTAGTACCGGTCGCCGAGGTTGCGGTGGTTCATGTGGTTGGGTCGTGCCCAGAAGGAACGGATGCCGAGCTCGTCGTGCGCGTAGCGAATCTCCTCGAGGGCCCGGCTCACGTCGTTGAGCGGGATCGGTGAGCTGGTGAGCACCCGGCCCCCGGACGACTCGCGCATCTCCTGGCCCCAACGGTTGTAGGCCCGCACCATCGCAGCCTGCAGCTCGGGATCGATGCCCTCGAGCCACAGGTCGTACTCGGGCCCGTAGATGACCGCCACGTCGATGCCGTCCACCGCGTGGGCCTGCGCGACCCGGTCGCCGGTGAAGCCCTCGGTGACGATGTCGCCGTACTGCTCGATCATGTCCTCGGCGGTCCAGCCGATCGCCTTCTGGAACTGGCCGTACAGGCTGGTGTCGTGCTGGGTCCAGCGTCCGTCGACCACGACCGGGTTGTAGGTGTCGAGCCCCGCCGGAGACCGCCTCGAGACACGGTCGCGGTACTTCGGTTCGAGGTACCTCGACCACAGGTCCGCTGGGTAGATCCCATGGGAGTCGGCGTCGAAGACCTTGTGGCCGTTGCGCATGGGCGCTCCTTGGTCATGGCTGCGCCGGCTCGGGCCCCCTCCGGGTCCCCAACCCGGGTGCACAGCGAAAGTATTCTCTGGCTAGATAATCTCACCATAGAGTAATGTCGTGACCGTGTCGACCACCCATGACGGTTCCGAAGTCGCACTGCCGGAGCTGGCGGTACCCGAGTACATCCTCGACCACGACGACCCGGCGGCGTTGTTCAGCCGACTGCAGCGGGTGGTCATCCACCTCGAGTTGCTGCAGCAGGAAGCGGTGGCGGACTTCGACATCAGCTTCAGGGACTTCGTGATCCTCGCCACGCTGCGCAAGGAACCCGCGCCCCACGAACTCGCGGTCACGACCATCGCCCGGTACGTGCTGCGGCCCATGGGTTCGATCAGCCAGGGCCTCGACCGGGTCGAACGGGCGGGCCTGGTCGAACGCAGACCCGCGTCGGATGACCGGCGGAGGGTCCTGGTGCGGTTGACCGAGCAGGGCGCCCGGTTCGCGGACGACGTGCTCGCCGCGTACGACCGCACGCGCAAGCGGGTCTTCGACCGCCTCGATGACGAACAGCTCGAGCGCATCGACTCGGCGGTGACCGACCTGCTCGCGGCGCTGGACCAGAACTACCTGGAGCCCGGGGCGCCAGCTCGATGACCTCGCACGCCCCCACGGCCGATGCTGCGGTCGTGCCCCGGGGCCTGCAACCGGACCGACCACAGATGAGGAGCCCACAAACGTGAGCAACGACGTCCCCAGGGTCGAGGGCCTGACCCACACCATCGTGCATCCCGGCGGCGACAACGACGTGCCCTGGATCCCGGTTCGGAGCCAGCGCAATCCCGACGGGAGCGAGTCCCACGTGTGGGAGCGCTGGGTGGCATTCTCGGTGGAGCCCCTCTACCTGGCGTTGTTCGCACGCTGGGACCCCGGGATGGTCGTGCGCCGGCACGGCCACTACAGCCCCCACACGCTCACGGTGCTCTCCGGCGAGTTCACCTGCGATGGGGAGCTCTGTGGTGTCGGAACCCACATCGAGTTGCCCCTCGGGGCGTCGTTCGGCCCCTTCGTCGCGGGCCCCGAGGGGGTGGAGCTCTACGAGGTGATGATGGGCGACCCGCGGTCCTGGAGCGACGAGCCCGAGGTGATGCAGCGCGTGCTCGCCGAGCGCGGGGTTCAACAGCTCCCGGATCCGCCGATCGAGCTGCCCGCGGGGCTCGAGGACCTCCGTGCGGTGTTCAGCGCAGGAGCCTCCGGAGAGGACTGAGCCCTCACCCGAGGGCGGAGCGCAGCACGCCCACCCGGTGGGTGGCGGCGATCGTCTCCTCGAGGTAGGCCGGTGCCTCCGTGGTGGGTACGAACCAACCGGTCGGGCACATCGTGAGGATCTCCACGAACGACAACCCCAGGCCCTGTTGCTGGGCGGTGAAGGCTTCGACGACCATGCGCTTGGTGCGGGCCACGTTGCCCGCGTTGTTGACCGCACCCCTGGCCACGTAGCCGACACCGTCGATGCCCGCGAGCAGTTCGGCCACCCGCATCGGGTGGCCATGGCGCGCCGCATCGCGCCCTTCGAGGGTGTTCTTGGTTCGCTGGCCGATCGTGGTCGTGACCGTCAGGTGCCCGCCGGTCTCCCCGAACACGCCGTTGTTGAGCATGAAGCAGACGATGTTCTCGCCCCGCGCAGCGGCATGCAGCACCTCCTGGAGGCCCTCGTTGGCCAGGTCACCGTCGCCCTGGATGGTGAAGACCGCGAGCCCCGGCCTCGAACGTGCCGCGCCGGTGGCGACCGAAGGGGCGCGACCGTGCAGTGCCTGGAGCACCTCTACGTCGAGGTTGTTGGAGAACGCCGTGCTGCACCCGATGCCGAACACGGCGATGCACCGCTCGGCCAGGCCGAGCAGCGAGAGGCCGTCCATCACCGCCCTGATCGCGATCGGCTCACCGCATCCGGGGCACAGGTGGTGCTCCCCGACGTCGATCAGCTCCGCCGTGTTGTCGGCCACCAACGTGGCGTCCGGGGGCACCTCGTGGCTGGGAACGATCCTGGCCGGGGTCTCGCCGGCACCCTGGCGGTGATCCGTGGTCATGTCAGGTCCTCCCCGCTGCCGGCACCGTGCCGATCCGCGGTGCGTTGATCGCCGGCGTGAGGTCGGTCGCCGTCGGCACGTCCCTCCCGGGGCGTCGCGAGCACCTCGCGCAGGGCCGAGGTCAGGTTCTCCACGGTCACGTCGGGGGCGATGCCGAACGCCGAGGAATCGGTTGCGAATCCGTTGTGGCCCACCACCGGTGTCGCACCGAGCACCGACAGGCGCACGTCGTCGATCATCTGGCCGGCATTGTTCTCGTAGACAACGATCGTGTGTGCCCCGCGGCTCGCCTCGCGCACGGCATCACCGGGGAACGGCCAGAGCGTGACGGGACGGACCAGGCCGACGGCGAGGCCCTCGCGGCGCAGTTCGGTGACCGCGGCGTGGGCGTAGCGCGCCATCGTGGAGTAGGCGACGACCACGACCTCGGCATCGTCGGTGTCGGTGAGCTCGGCACGCGGCGCGATCCCGGCTTCCATCTCGGCGCGCCTGCGCGCACGGTCGGCGTAGTGCGCGGCCAGGTCGTAGCCCACGCCGTCGCGTTGCTTGGTGGTGCCGAGCGGGGAGACCAGCTTCGCGGCGCCGGTCCCGCCCGAGGTGCCATCCAGTGCCCAATCGGGGCAGTCCGGTGGGTCCGGTGGGCTGTCCGTGACATCCATGTCCACCCACGTGTGCGCCATGTAGTAGTCGCCCAGCACGACCACCGGGTTGCGCCAACGGTCGGCCAACTCGAACGCCTCGGCCATCAGCTCCGACACCTCCGAAGGGCCCGAAGGGGCCAGCACCGGCGTCCGGTAGTCGCCATGGCCACCTCCCCTGGTGGCCTGGAAGTAGTCGCCCTGGCCCCGGGCCATGTTGAGAACGACGAAACCGATCCCGGCGAGCGACGCCTCGGCGATCGATTCCTGCATGAGCGAGAGACCCTGGCCGGTGGAGCCCGTGGCCGCCCGCGTACCGGTCGCGGCGGCACCCCACACCATGCCCACCGCCTCGAGTTCGCTCTCGGCGTTGATGCACACCCCACCCACCGGGGGGAGGGCCGTGGCCATGTGTTCGAGGACCTCGGTGAAGGGTGTCATCGGGTAGCCGGCGAAGAAGCGGCACCCGGCACGAACCATGGCGTCCGCGAACACCTCCGAACCCTCCATCAGGCGCGTCTCGCTCATTGGCACCTCTCCATGGCCGCTCCGTTCCGCGAGGCGCTCACCGGAGGCCCTCCTCTGGAGACCAGGTCCGGGGCTCGTCGAAGCGGTACACCTGGAAGCAGAAGTCGGGACACACATCGGCGCAGGCCCGGCAGCCCGTGCAGCCGGGGAGGAGTTCGGGGTAGCGGTACCCACGGGTGTTGGTGCTCGTGGAGGTCATCTCCAGCACCTCGGGCTTGCACGCCTCGATGCACAGCTCGCACCCCTTGCACGCCTCGGTGTCTATGCGGACGGTGCCCCGGATCCTCACGTTCATGTCGTGGCCACCTCGCTCGGTCGGTCCCGGGCCCCCCACGACAGCCCGGCGCGCAGCGCCTCGCGGTTCGGGCCCGCTGCGGCGGCCCGGTAGCCGGGGAGCACCCGGTCGGCGCATCCGAGGAGTGCCTCCGCCCCGACGATCCCGGTCCGCGCCACGAAGGCGCCGAGGAGCACCAGCGACGCGGCCATCGGGGCCCCCAGTTCCGTGGCGAGGTCCAGTGCGGGTACCTCGAGCAGGGCCACGCCCGGGTCGCCCGGCCGGCTCGCGGGATCCACCACGGAGGTGTTCACGGCTGCGACCGAGCCCTCGTGCAGCTTCTGCCAGACGGGCTCGGCGTGCTCGTGGTGCATGACGACCGCGCCCCAGGCCGAGCCCACGACCGGCGGCGCGGTGATCGCCTCGTCGGAGATCACCACGAAGGAGTCGCTGTTGCCGCCGCGCATCATCCCGCCGTAGCTGGCGAACAGCTGGACGCGGTGCCCCTCCGCGGCGGCGGCCTCGGCGAGGCTGCGCGCCGCCAGCTGCACCCCCTGCCCGCCGATGCCGGTGAACACGATCTCTCGCTGCACGCTCTTTCGCTGCACGCCCTGATGGTACAGTGTCCTCGGCATCGAGAACACTGTTCTTGATACTCGGGGGGCCATCTGGTGGGGTCGACCCGATGCGGAGTGACCGGGAGCGACGATGAACGAATCCGATGATCGCGAGTACGGGGACGTCGGTACCGCCCTTCTGTTCGAGAACCAACAGGTGAGGGTCTGGGAGCTGCGCCTGGCGCCGGGGCAGGAGTCGGACCTGCACCACCACGAACTCGACTACCTGATGGTCCAGGTCGCGGGTGACCGGGTCGCGGCACGTTTCGAACCCGACAGCGAGGGAACCTTCGCGGGCTCCGACTACCTCGAGGGTCGGGTGGTTCCCGGAGCCGCCATCTATGCCAGGGGAGGCGGGCGCGAGACCGCTGTGAACGTGGGCGACGAGGACTTCCACGAGGTCGTGGTGGAGCTCAAGGCGAAGCACCGGCGCAACGTGTTGCCGGTTCAGCACGTGGCGCTGTCGGTCACCGACGCTGCAGAGGCGATCGAGTTCTACACCGGGGTGCTGGGCTTCGAGCTGTTGGAGCGCCCCGAGCTCGGGCTTCCGGGGGCATGGTTGGAGACCGGCAACGGGATACAGCTCCACATCCTGCAGGACGAGGGTTTCGTCCCACCCGCCGGACCACACATCGCGTTCGAGACCCGCGACGTGGACGCAGAGGTGGAACGACTCCGTTCGCTCGGGGTCGAGGTGGGCGAGCCCTTCGAGCTCAACGGCGTCCGCCAGGCGTTCTTCTCCGATCCGGCCGGCAACCAGCTGGAGCTCAACCAGCCTCCGAGGTGACTGCGGTGACCGGGATGTCACAGGGACTGACCGTCGGATCGGTGATCGCGAACGCAGCACGCGCCGTTCCGGGTGCCACCGCAGCCGTGATCGAGGGGGTCGAGTACTCCTTCGAGGACCTGGACCTCGCGGGCAGTCGCGTGGCGAGGGCGTTGGTCGAATGGGGTGCGGTGCCGGGCGACGTGGCCCTGGTGTTCTCACGGACCTCGTTCGAGCTGCTGGCCCACTTCGTGGGCTGTGCTCGCGCCGGCGTGGTCTTCGCACCGCTCAACCCCGAACTGGACGAACCCACCATCCGTGCCGTGGCCGACCGCACCAACCCGGCGTTCGTGCTCGCCCAGGAGGACTTCGCATCCCTCGGCGAGCTCGTCGGGGCACCGTCGGCCTGGTTCCCGGGCGGAGCTCACGATCGGTCCGGCCACACCGCCCCGGCCCGGGCCGGGGCAGAACTGCCCGAGGTGCACGGCACGGATCCCCACGTGGCGTTCTTCACCAGCGGGAGCACGGGCGTGCCCAAGGCGGCCCTCGTGTCTCACCGCACCAGCGTGCTGCGGTCACATCCCGGGTCCCAGCTGGAACCCCGCGGTCCGGCACTCTGCCCCTGGCCGCTGTTCCACATGGCGGGCTGGACGATCGCACTCGGGCAGTGGCATGCACGGGCGCCGATCGTGTTCGTGGAGGGCACGACCGCTCCGCTGCTCACCGCAGCACTGCGCGACCACGGGATCGAGCGCTTCAACGCGATCCCCGCGCTGTGGATGCGCATCGCCGAACACGTCCGCTCCGAAGGCGCGTCGGGTGGGGCCGCTTTCCCGGCGCTGCGCTTCGCCGACACCGGCACCTCGCCGACCTCGGTGGAGCTGCTGGCGACGATCGCCGATCTCGCACCCAACGCGCACGTGCGGGTGTTCTACGGGAGCAGCGAGGCCGGCAACGTCGCCTCGTTGCACCACGAGGACCTGCTCACCAGGCCGGGCAGCTGCGGCCAGCCGAGCGTGCTCACCGAGGTGAGGATCGCCTCGGACGGAGAGCTGCTCGTGCGGGGCCCGCTGCTCTTCGACGGCTACCTCGGCGACGAGGAGGCCACCGACGCCGCGTTGGTGGACGGCTGGTACCACACCGGCGACCGCGCGGAGATGGACTCCGACGGCTACCTGTCGATCGTGGGTCGTGTCGGCACCGTGATCCGTACGGGCGGCGAGTCGGTCGACCCGGGCGTGGTCGAGGCGGCACTGCGGGAACACCCCCTGGTGGAGCAGGTGGCGGTCTTCGGGCTCCCCGACGAGCAGTGGGGGGAACGGGTGTGCGCGGCGGTGGTGGCGACGGGGCCTCTGAGCCTGGCCGATCTGCGCTCGTACCTGGACGAAGGTGCCCCGAACCGCCTCGCCTCCCACCAGCACCCTCGCCAACTCCTGGTGCTCGGAGCCATCCCGCGCACCGCGGCGACCGGCCAGGTGGATCGTCGCCGCCTCCGCCAGCTCGCCGAGGAGCACGGCTGATGTCGCTCGCGGACCGGCTCGTGGATCGTTCCCTGGCCGAGCGCCACGAGGCCTACGCGGCCGAGGTGCGCCAGATCCTCGAGGCGGCCTACCGCGTGGTCGCCAGGACCGGTCACCTGGATCCTCCGGTGCGGTCGATACTCGCCGAGGCGGGACTGTCCAACCCCGCGTTCTACCGTCACTTCAAGAGCAAGGACGAGCTGCTGTTGGTGATGCTCGACGAAGGGCGCCGCGGCCTCGCGGAGTACCTCGACCGTCGTACCGCAGCAGTGACCGGTACCTCTGCCGAAGCCGGGGACCGGCGCGTGGCCGAGTGGGTCAGAGGTGTTCTGGCGCAGGCCACCGACCCGGATGCGGCGCTGCGCACCAGGCCGTTCGTGGTGGAGGTCGAGCGGCTCCATTCGAGGTTCCCCGAGGAGCAGGCCGAGTCGGAACGCCGGCTCGTCGACCAGCTGGCGGTGCTGCTCGGCGACCGGGGTGAGTGGGCGGGAACCGTCTACGCGCTGGTCTTCGGCGAGCTGGCCAGGCACCTGCGTTCGGAGTCCCCGCCGAGCCCCGAGGACGTGGAGCGCACCGTGCGCTTCGTGCTGGCCGGCATCGTCGCCGAGCCGGTCGGGCGGGGGTCCGACCGAACGCCTCCGGAGGTTGCGTCGTGAACGCACGGTATCCGGGGGCGGACCCCGGTGCCGCCGGTTGCGGCTCAGTCCCTGAACTCGGGTGGCCGGCCCTCCCTGCGTGCGCGCACGGCTTCCTCGAAGTTCTCGGTGGTCAGGCGGACGAAGAGCTGGGTGTGGCTCTCCATCTCGATCGCGGCCCGCAGGCTGCCCATCTCGAGGCCGGCCCACATCGTGCGCTTGGTGAGTGCGGTTCCCTGGGTGGACCAGCCGTTGATCTGGTCCGCGAGGTCCAGTGCCTCGGTCAGCAGGTCGTCGTCGGGCACCACGCGGGAGACCAGTCCGATGGTCGCCGCCTCGTGGGCGTCGAGGTCGCGGCCCGACAACATGAGCTCGAAGGCCCTCGAGGAGCCGATTGCACGCGGGAGCAGGAAGCTCAGGCCGAGCTCGGTCGCGGTGAGCCCGTTGTTGATGCCCGCGGCGCGGAAGTACGCGGACTCCCCGGCCAGGCGGATGTCCGCGCCGAGGGTGAGGCACATGCCGCCGCCGATCGCCGCGCCGTTGATCGCACATATCACCGGCTGGGGCATCCGCTGCATGGCGGGCACGAGGTCGGCCAGCAGCGACATCGCCCTGCTGGCGATGTGGGTGAGCGTGAGCCCCTCGACGTTCGGCGGCATGCCGGAATCGGGACTGGTGTCGGCTCCGGAGCAGAAACCGCGCCCGTTGCCCGTGAGCACCACACAGGTCGTGTCGTTGTCCTGGGCCACCGACTCGATCGCCTCGTGCAGAGGGACCATCAGGTGGAACGACATCGAGTTCATGCGCTCGGGTCGGTTGAGCGTGATGACCGTCGTGTGCGGTCGGGGTTTCTCGATCAGTACGGGTTCGCCAGCATCGTTCGTCACTGCGAGGCATACTAGCCAATGTGTCCAATTCCGCTCCCAACGGGCGCACACGGTGGCCACGTCACCGCGACGGCCAGGAGGCGGTCGACGCGCTCCTGGACGCGGCCGGCAGGGCGTTCGCCGAGCTGGGTGTCTCGAGGGCGACGATGGTCGACGTCGCACGATTCGCCGGTTGCTCGCGGGCGACGCTGTACCGCTACTTCCCCAACCAGGAGTCGCTGCACCTCGCGTTCGTGCAACGGGCGACGCTGCGCATCGCGACCCGTCTGGCCGAGGAACGTGATGCCGGGGCGCCCGACTCGATGGCCGACCGGATCCTGCGGGGCATCGCCGAGGTGCGCAGGGATCCGTTGCTGGCGGTCTGGTTCGAACCCGAGAACATGGCGGTTCCGATGGCCATGACCCAGAACACCGAGCTGTTGCGCTCCCTGTCCGCCGGAGCGGGCACCGGTGGTGCCGACCACAGCAGCGCACACGACGGTGCCGGGGGCCCGGCCAGGGACCCGATCCTGTTGCGCGCCGAGTGGCTGCTGCGCTCGATCGTCTCGCTGCTCGCCACACCCGGCACCGACGCAGCCTCCGAGCGGCTCATGGTCGAGTCGTTCGTCGTTCCGGTCCTGGCCGAGCAACCCGATTTCACGAGGAGCCGATGATGAGCACAGACACCGAATCCGACCTCTCGGCGATCGACCTCACCGACGCCTCGGTGTGGGAGAAGGGGGCCCCACACGACTGGCTGGACCGCCTGCGTTCGGAGGATCCGGTGCACTGGCACCCCGAGGCGGACGGCCCGGGTTTCTGGGCGGTCACCCGCCACGACGACGTTCGCAGGATCTCCACCTCACCCGACGAGTTCTCGAGCTACCTGCGCGGACCCCTGCGGCCCGATCCCGACCCCGAGAGCCTCGAACAGGTGCGGATGGTCATCATCGGCATGGACCCGCCCGAGCACCGCGAGTTCCGCTCGATCGTCGCCAAGGCGTTCACCCCGCGCATGATCGGCAAGCTCGCCGACGCCCTCGGTGAGGAAACGGCACGGGTTGTGGGGGAGCTGCGCGACCGCGACAGCTGCGAGTTCGTCAACGACGTGGCGGCCCGAATCCCGATGTGGTCGATCAGCGAGCTGATGGGTGTCCCCGAGGGTGACCGCCAGAGGCTCTACGAACTGAGCCACTGCCTGATCGACGACCAGGACCCGGAGGTCGCGCCCACGCCGGAGACCTCGATGGAGGCATCGGCAGAGGTCTTCGCCTATGCGAGCGAGATGGCGGCCCGCGAACGTGCCAACCCGTCGGGCAGCCTCACGAGCGACCTGCTGGCCGCGGAGGTCCAGGGCCGGAAGCTGACCGACATGGAATACACCCTGTTCTTCCTGTTCCTGATCGTGGCGGGCAACGAGACGACCCGCACGGCCACCTCGCACGGCCTGCTCGCGCTCCTGGAGCACCCCGATTCGATGAAACGACTCGTCCGGGACCCCGAACTGGTGCCCTCCGCGGTGGAGGAGATCCTCCGCTGGCAGCCACCCATCCACCACTTCCGCCGTACCGCCACCCGGGACACGATCATCGGCGAGACCGAGGTGGCAGAAGGGGACAAGGTCCTGATGTGGTACGCGGGAGCCAACCGCGACCCGAGCGTGTTCGACGACCCGCACACCTTCCTCATCGACCGCACCCCGAACCAACACCAGTCGTTCGGAATCGGTGAGCACTTCTGCCTCGGCGCCAACCTGGCGCGCCTCTCGCTCAGGCTCGTGTTCACCGAACTGCTCGCCACGATCGAGAACATCTCGCTGCAGGCGCCTCCGAGGCGTCTGCACTCCAACCTAATAAACGGCATAAAGGAGCTGCGCATCAGCTACGACGTTCGCTAGGTCCGTCGAGAACGGACCGACCACCCACCCGTTCCCCACCGGGGTCCGGGTGGACGGGCAACCACGGCGAGGCAGGGGGGAACCGGTCCTCGCCCACAACCGGATCTGCGGCAACCAGCTGCGGGTCTCACCACACCAGGCCAGTGGCTCCCGGCCACACGCCACACCACAGGGGGGTTCCGAAGTGTCCAGAGCATTCCACCAACGGCCGGCAGGCTCGTTGTCGAGAGCGGGTGCAGTGGTCGTCGCGCTGCTCGCGTCGAGCGCACTGATCGCATCGGCGTGCACGCGAAGTGACGGAGAGGTGGAGGCGGGCTCCTCGGAGTCGACCACGACCACCGAATCAGGCTCCGGCTCCACCGGTGGCGCCGGTGAGGGTGACTTCGGTGACCTGAGCGAGGTGTGCGGCCCGGGCGACGCCTCGGGAGCGACCGCCCAGGGTGTCACCGACGACTCCATCCAGGTGGGCACCATCAGCGATGCAGGCTTCTCGGGTCGTCCCGGGCTCAACCAGGAGCTGTGGGACGCGGCCGAGGTGTTCGTCGCCTAGTGCAACGACGCCGGTGGGATAAACGGCCGCAAGCTCGAGGTGGTCGAGCGCGACGCCAAGCTGTCGGAGTACAAGCAGCGCATCACCGAGGCGTGCGCGGAGGACTTCATGCTCGTCGGCGGGGGCGGCGTGTTCGACGACACCGGGCAGGTCGAACGGGTCAGCTGTCTGCTCCCCGAGATCCCCGCCTACCAGGTCTCACCGCAGTCCCGTGATTCCGACCTGATCGTGAATCCCCTACCCCGGGGTCTCGACAGCCTCGACATCGGAGGCCTGAACTACCTGGACGAGACGTTCCCGGACTCGACCGATTCGGTCGGTTTCCTCACCGGGACCATTCCCTCCACGGTGTTCATCGACGCCCAGCTCCAGGAGGGTGCCGAGGCCCTCGGATGGGAGAAGGTCTACGAGGCGCAGTACAACCCCGCCGGGGAGTCCAGCTGGACACCCTTCGCCCAGGCCATCAAGAGCGCCGGCGTCAGGGGTCTCGTCTACTCGGGTGAGCCCGAGAACCTCGCCGCGCTGCAGCAGGCCCTGGCCGACATCGACTACGAGCTGGACTGGACACTCGCGGGCAACAACGCTCTCGACGCCGGCTTCATCGAGATCGGAGGCGATGCGGTCTCCAACGTGTTCATCTCGCCGAACATGGTGCCGCCGTTCATGGCCTCGGAGAATCCCGCCACACAGCAGTACCTGGACCTCTTCGATGAGTACCTGCCCGACGGCAAGTCCGAGGCCGGGCTCGGCTACAACGCCTTCTCGGCGTGGCTGCTGTTCGCGACCGCGGTCAAGGAGTGCGGCTCCGAGGTGACCCGCAGCTGTGTCTGGGACGCGGCCAGCTCGATCACCGAATGGACCGGTGGGGGACTGCACGGCCAGACCAACCCCGGCGAGGGCATCCCCAGCACTTGTGTGATCATCGTCGAGGGCACTCCCGACGGTTTCGTGGTTCCGGAGGACTTCGAACCCAACGAAGGGCTCTACGACTGCTCGGAGGACAACGTGATCGACCTCGAGGCCGACTACGGCGAGGGCGTTTCGCTCGAGTCGGTCGGCAAGAGCCTCGATGACCTCCAGTAGGGCCGTGGCGGTGCCGGACCGGGACCACCCGGCCCGGTTCCGGCCCGCCGGGGATCGATAGGGGCACGCAGGTGGAGAAGTTCCTCATCTTCACCGTGGTCGGTCTGACCCTGTCCGCCACCTACGCGGTCATAGCCAGCGGCCTGGTCCTCACCTACGCGACCACCGGGATATTCAACTTCTCCCAGGGAGCGATAGGCATGGTCGCGGCGTTCGCGTACTGGCAGCTGCGCTTCGACTGGGGCTGGCCGACCCCGATCGCCCTGGTGGTGTCCCTCGGTCTGCTCGCACCGGCGATCGGACTGGCGATCGACCGGGGCATCATGCGCGGGCTGAGGGGCACCAGCGAGGCCACGAGACTGGTCGTCTCGATCAGCCTCATGGTCGCGCTGATCGCCCTGGCCAACCTGGTCTGGGAGCCGGGCCGGAGCAGGCCGATGAGCACCTTCTTCGAGGGCAGCCGGGTGGACCTGGGGATCACCACGATCACCTACCACCAGGCCATCACGATCGTGGTGGCGGTCCTCATCGCCGCGGGGCTGCGATTCCTGTTGCACAACACCCGCATCGGGGTGTCGATGCGGGCGAACGTCGACGACGACGCCCTCGTGCTGTTGAACGGGGCCCAACCGAAGCGCATCGCAGGGATCAGCTGGGCAGTGGGCGGCTTCCTGGCCGGAGTCGGTGGGATCCTCATCGCGCCGACCCTGTCGCTGGAGGCCGGATCCCTCTCGCTGCTGATCATCAACGCGTACGCCGCGGCGATCTTCGGACGTCTGCGGTCGTTGCCGCTCACCTTCGTGGGAGCGATTGTCATCGGACTCACCGAGGGCTACCTGGCTGGCTACCTCCCCGGCGACAACCAGTACTTCGCGGCGTTCCGCCCGGCAGCGACGGTGGTGATCCTCTTCGTGGCCCTGTTGTTGGTCCCCAATCCGCGCCTGCGCTCGAGGGCGCACCTGCGCGAGTACTTCCCGCCGCCCAGTCGCTCCGGCATGGTGATGCTCGCGGTGGTCGTGGTCGTGGCGGGTGTGGTGCTGGCCACCACCCTCGACACGGTGAGCCTCATCACCTACGGCCCGGTCTTCTCCCTCGGGATCGTGGCGTTGTCGCTGGTGCCCCTCGTCGGGTTCGCCGGGCAGATCTCACTTGCACAGCTGAGCTTCGCGGGGATCGGCGCACTCGCCGTGGCCCATCACGGGCACGACGGCTCGCCGCTCGGGCTCGTGTTGGCGGTGGTCCTGGCCGCGGCCGTGGGAACGGTGGTCGCCCTGCCGGTGATGCGGCTGACCGGCATCTACCTGGCACTCGCCACCGCTGCGTTCGCGGTGGCTCTCGACCGATGGCTGTTCAACCTGCCCGACTTCTCGGTCGGGCCGGTGCATGTGCGCCTGTTCGGGTTGGGATCTGTGAGTGTGGATCCGCTTCGCATCCTCGGCCACGAGTTCGACTCGCCCGCGGCGCTACTGATGCTGTCGGCCGTCGTGTTCGCCGCGGTGTCGCTGCTCGTGGCGGCGCTGCGCTGGAGCCGTTTCGGACGCCAGCTGGTGGCGATGCGCGACAGCGAGGCGGCGTGCGCGACCTTCGGACTCAACCTGATGTGGCCCCGCGTCGGGGTGTTCGCCCTCTCGGCGGGGATCGCCGGACTCGGCGGGGCGCTCTACGCGATGCAGCTGGGTTCGGTGGCACCCGCACGCTTCGACCTGCTCAACGGGCTTCCGATCTTCATCCTGGTCGTGGTCGGTGGAGCGGGGCTGGTGGGCTCGGCACTGTTCGCCGGCGGGATCCTCTATGGCGTGTTGCCCCTCACCGCGACCCTCGGTCCGGTGATCGCGAAGATCAACTCCCTGTTCCCGGGGTTCACCGGCGTGGGCCTGGGGCGCAACCCGAGTGGCGCGGTACCGGTGTTCTCCGCCGCGGCGGGTCCCCTGCGCAACGACCCGGTGGTGCTCGCCTCGATGGGTGTTGCGATGGCGGTGTGCTACGTGCTTCGCCTCGCCGAGGTGTTCGGCAACTGGGCATTCGTGGTCCTGCTGGGCGTGGCCCTCGTGGCGGCGATGGTCGTGGCGAGGCGCCGCAGCAGCTCCGGGGCGCAGGGCCCCGGGCAGGGAGCGGGTGCGGGCCCCGACCCCGAGGACCTGGAATGGGTCGGGGTCACCGAGCCGTTCACCCCGGCGCACCTGGCACGCATGGAGCAGGTGCTCGACCTGCAGTCGGTGGACCTGGAGGGCGCCGAGTTGGATCCCGTGGGTGGCCGTGATGCTTGAGGCACGGGGGATATCGGTGCGCTTCGGCGGCCACATGGCGCTCAGCGACGTCTCGATCGATGCCCCCGCGGGCCAGGTGACCGGGCTCATCGGACCGAACGGCGCGGGCAAGACGACGCTGTTCAACGCGATCACGGGCCTGCTCACCCCTTCGGCGGGGACGGTGCACATCGACGGCCGGGACGTGACCCGCCTCAAGTTGCACCGCAGGGCCCGCCACGGGTTGGCACGCACCTTCCAGCAACTCGAGTTGTTCACGATGCTGACCGTCAGGGAGAACATCCGTGTAGCGGCGGACATCCACCACCGCTGGTCACCCGAGCCCGGTGATCCCGGTGTGCTCACCGAGGAGATCATCGACCGGGTGGGGCTGGCGGCCGTGGCCGGGGAACGAGTCACGGCGCTTCCCACCGGGCAGGGACGCCTGGTCGAACTGGGCAGGGCGTTGGCGTGCAGGCCGAGGATCCTGCTGCTCGACGAGCCCGCCTCTGGGCAGGACGAGACCGAGACCGAGCGCTTCGGCAGGTTGCTCGTGGAGGTGGCCTCCAGCGGGACCGCGGTGCTGCTGGTGGAACACGACATGTCGCTGGTGATGGAGGTCTGCAGCAACGTGCACGTGCTCGACCTCGGACAGATCCTCGCGGTCGGGCCGCCTGCCGAGGTGCAGCGGAACCCGGTCGTGCTGGATGCCTACCTTGGCACCGACACGGGGGGTGCACCGTGAGCCACGGGGGAAACGACGCTGCGAGCACGCCGCGCAGGCTGGTCGAGCTGCGCGGAGTGCGAGCCGGCTACGACGGCATCGAAGTGCTCCACGGCGTGGACCTGACGGTGTGCGCCGGCGAGGTGGTCGCGATCCTGGGTCCCAACGGTGCGGGCAAGTCGACCACGCTGAAGGTGCTCGCGGGGCTGCATCCGGCCTCGGCGGGTGATGTCGTCATCGCCGGCCGGCGCGTCAACGGGGCGACAGCGGACGCCCTCGCCAGGCGCGGGCTGTGCCTCATCCCCGAGGGTCGCGGGATCTTCCCCAACCTGACGGTGCGGGAGAACCTGTGGATGATGACCCACGCCGGGGTGGAACGGCCGCAGGTGCTGGAGCGTTCACTGCACTGCTTCCCGCAGCTGTCCGACCTTCTCGACCGGACCAGCGGGACGCTCTCGGGTGGCCAGCAGCAGATGCTCGCGATGGCCCGCGGCCTCGCCACCGACCCCGCGCTGCTGGTGCTGGACGAGCTCTCCATGGGGCTCGCCCCGCTGGTGGTGGACAGCCTCTACGAGACGGTGCGCCAGGTCGCGGACGGGGGGACCTCGGTGCTGTTGGTCGAGCAGTTCGCGCGCATCGTCATGGACGTGGCCGACTCGGCGGTGCTGATGGTGCAGGGCCACGTCGTGGACAGCGGACACCCGCGAGAGATCGAAGGCAAGCTGACCCAGGCCTACCTGGGTGGACAGGAGAATCCATGATCGACAACCCGGACCGGGTCGAACAGTTCACCGACGAGATCGCCGAGATGCGCCTGCCGGGATCACGCAGCTCGCGCGACCGCGCGCTGCTGCGGATCGGGGCGGTGCTGATGGTGCTCGGGATCCTCACGGGAGTGGCGGCCTACTTCATCGGCCACGGCACCACGAACCCGCTCCAGCAACGTGATGCGATCGTGATCGCAGTGCTCGGACTCACCGTCGCCGTCGTGGGGGCGGCGATGTTCCTGCGCTACTCCCTGGCGCAGTTCCTTCGCTTCTGGCTCGCCCGCAGCTCCTGGGAGGAGCAGGCCCGCATGGACCAGCTCACCGAGGCGCTCAGGTCGAGCGACTGAGCGGCTCGTCGCCGGGGCTCAGGGTTGCTGTTCCCGGGGGTCGGAGATGTGCACCGTGCGCAGCGATGGACGCGAGGTGCGCAACAACTCGAGCACGACCGGTTCCAGGTACTCGCGCGGCAGCACGCAGTCGGCACACTCGGGGTCGACCAGGTGCATGGTGAGGTGTGCCACCTCGCCGTCCAGGTTCACCAGTTCGAGGCTCACCCCGTCCGCGTCAAGCACGTCGAGCGCGGGTGACAGGTCCAGTTCCCGGTCGTCCATGGACAACTCACCCCTCCTCGGTGGTGAGCAGGCCGATGAGCCTGTCCGTTGCGGCATCGGCCCACTCGTGCAGCGTTGCTTCGTCGGTGCCCCCGAGCGGGTGGGGAAGGACCAGCCGCCGGGTGTCGGGCATTCCGAAGTTCGCGGACAGCGTGGCGGCCACGGGTTCGAACCGGGTCGTGGTCACCACCACCGCCGGTAGGCCCGACTCCTCGAGCTCTATGACGTCCTTCACGGAGTAGGCGGTGCAGGACCCACAGTCGGCGGCGCCCGTCATGACCACGTCGGCCTCGGAGGTGAGGCGCTCGAGGATGTCCCGGGCCACCGGTTCGGCTGCGTTCGCCGAGCGACCGTGCGGACCCTTCCTGGTGACCAGCGACACGGTGGCGCCGGTCCGTTCGGCGAGGGTCTCGGCGGCCCGGGTCATCACCACCGCGGCATTGGGTTTGCCGTTGTCGAGCACCGCGATGCGCTGCCCGGCCAGGGATCGGGGTGCCGCAGCGCGTGCCGATGCCGGTTGGCCGGGTGCGGAGTCGGGAAGGTAGATCTGTGTCACTGTTCAGCCCTCCAGTGGGAGTGTCACGCTCCTGGTCATGCCCCAGGAGGGCACCACCAGCGAATGCTTGCCCGGACCACCTGCCACGAGGACGCGGATGTTGTCGGGCTCGGCGGTCATCGGGAGCAGGTGGTCGTCGGCGACCTCCTTCATCCACTGGGCCCACGCCAGTTCCTCGAAGTGACGCCGGAACAACCCGGCGGGCATGCGCGCATGGTCGAACAGGTATGACTGCACGTCGCGGCGGGTCATGCCGGCGGCTGCGAGGCTGGCGGCGTGCTCGGGGCCCAGCACCACGAAGTACTCGCCCTGGCTGATCGGCGCGTTGTTGACCGCCAGGGTGGTCATGGCCGATGCCACCTTGCCGAGTATCAGCGCCGGATCACCTGCCGCCTCGGCATCGTGCACGTTGTGCGGACCCTCCCCGCAGTGCACCGTCACGGCACTGGGGGCATCTGTCCCACATGACGTGGCGTAGCCCTCCCATGGGGACTCGGCGAGGTTCTCCGCTGCGCAGAAGGTGTACTTGGCGGGCTGGCCGTGGGTGGCCGCGTCGCCGAACCCGGGCGTGGCCCCGGCGACGTGCATGAGTACGAGGCGCACCGCCCGTCCCACGGTCGCGTTGGCGCGGTTGCCCGGACCGAAGCACCCGACTCCGGAGTTGAACCCGGCCGTGCGTGCGATCTCGCCGTGCACGATCACCATCGGTGCGACCAGCTGGGTGGTGGCGTTGACGCCCCTCAGGTTCATCGCCGGCTGCGACAGCGCCCTCAGGGCGGTCAGCACGACGGGGAACACCTCAGGTGGGCACCCGGCCAGCACCGCGTTGATGGCCACCACCCGACGGGTCACCATTCCCGCTCGCGGTTGCAGGGTGAACAGCACCTCGTCGGCCGGCCCGGCAGCGTGTTCGAGCATCGCCTCGACCCGTTCGGGGGTGGGTGCCACCAGCGGCAGCCCATCACCCATTCCGCGTTCGGCCAGCACTTCGGTCACGTCTCCTTCGAGCTCGACCAGTTCGGGTTCGTAGGTCGTCACCGGGTTGCCTCCAGTTGCCGTGCGAACATGTCGAGCAGGAGTTCGAAGCTCGCCTCCGGATCGGCCGGCCAGCGCAGCAGGCCCGCCTGGCGCAGGGTCACGAAGCCGTGGACGCTCGACCAGATGATCCTGTAGTGGTGCTGGAGATCCTCGCCCTCGAGGCCGAACGACTCGAGCACCGCCATGAGGGGAGCAACCGTGTGCTCGTTGGCAGTCCGCATCTCGGGGGAGGCCTCCGGTGGGCGCAGGCTCGCCCGGTACAGGCCGGGGTGATCCGAGGCGAAGTCCGCCAGGGCGCGCACCACCGAACGCAGGGCGGCAACACCGGTTCGCGCCATCGCCGCATCGCGCAGTTCGTCGGCCAGCAGCGCCTGTGCCCGCAGCGCCAGTCCTTCGCGCAGGCCATCGATGCCCTCGACGTGTGAGTAGAGGGACTGGCTGCGGATGCCCAGCTCGGCGGCCACCATCGCGAGGGTCAGGTTCTCGAAGCCGTGCTCGTCGGCCAGCTGCGCGGCCGTGTCGAGCACGAGGTCCCGGTCGATCCTGGTCGGTGTGGTCACGGCTGCCGTCACCGGTAGTGGTTCCACACGATGGAGTCCTCCACCGGAGCCCTGGGCGACGGCTTGAAGTCGCCGCCGGTGGTGTGTGCGACCGGCAGGAGGGCGACCTGTTCCCAGGTGCGGGGGATCCCGAGGATGTCCGCCATGGTGTCCTGGTCGGACTGGTGGGCGGTCGTGAGGGTCGAGCCCAGGCCGCGGCTGCGCAGCGCCAGCAGGAAGCTCCACACCGCCGGGTAGATCGATGCCCACATGCCCGGCTCCATGGTCCAGGTGGGCCGGTCGGGCCCGATCAGGTGGCCGTAGCGCCTGGATCCCTCCTCCACGTCGTAGCAGGGGATCACGATGACCGGGACCTCGGCCATGCGTTCCGCCAGGTGGATGATCGACCGGGAGATCCTGGCACCTGCCTCGTCCCCCTCGGCCTCCTTGACCGCCAGCATCCCCGAGACCACCTCCACGGTGCAGCGGCGGTACTGCTCACCTACACGCGCCCGCTGTTCGGGGTCGTCCACGACGACCCAGTGCCATTCCTGGGCGTTCGAGGCGTTGGGGGCGTAGCTGGCGAGGCGGATGCACTCGACCACCGTGGAGCGGTCGACGGGCCGCTCCAGGTCGAGGCGGCGTCGCACCGCCTTGGTGGTGGTCAGCAGGCGGTCGATCTGGTCCAGGTCGAAGGGTGGATCAGCAGGCATCTGCGCTCCCTGTTCGTTCATCTGCGGCCTCGTCGTGCCCGCCCGCGGCGGCTCGGGGATTGCCGGAGGGTTCCCCGGGCCACCAGAGACGCCGGGCGTTCCCCCCGAGGAACGCGGAGCGCTGGGCAGGGGTGAGGTTGCGCGCGGCACTGCGGGCCATGTCGAGGAGCTGCGAGTAGGTGCGGGTGTGGTGCTGGGGGTGGTCCGAGCCCCAGCACAGGCGTTCCGCCCCGAACGTCCCGAGCAGTCCCTCGAGGAACATCGCCGGATCCCCGTCGGCGTCGAGGTTGTGGGAGGTCACCTTGAGGTGCACCCCCGGGAACTCCGCCATGGACCGCAGCACCGCCAGCGATTCCGGCTGCCCCGGGTCCACGAACGCGCTGTGGTCCAGCGCGACCTCGACCTGGGGGTGGCGTTCCACCACGCCGCGCAGGAGCTGCAGCGCGTCGGGGAAGATCGTCGGAACGAGCACGCAGGGCAGCTCCGCCGCTCGTTCCCAGACCGAGGCTGCGGTTCCGTCGGCCAGCCAGCCGACTCCGCCGGCGCCCACGCCGAAGAGGCGCAGTCCCACCAGATCGGTCGTCTCCGCGAGGCGCTCGAGGTCACCGACCGGGTCGCTCCCGGTCATGTCGACCGCGGCCACGAAGGCGAGCCGGTCGCGGTTCCCGGTGACGTCGGCTGCGTAGCTGCAGTCGTATCCGTAGACACCCACGGCCTGGACCACGACTGCACGGTCCACTCCGCATTCGTCCATCCCGGCGAGCAGGTCCTCGACGCCCACCGCGTCGCGCCACCACTCGCTGCCCAGGCCGTTGGGTCGGCGCGGGTAGCGGGCCTCGTCGCTGCTGGCCACGTGGACGTGGGCATCGACCACTTCGTCCGGGGCCATCATCTCAGTACCCACCGGTGCCGGTCACCTGGTTGAGCAGTGGCTCGCCCGTGGCGAAACGCTCCAGGTTCTCCCGGAACACCCGGTGCAGGTTGGGCATCAGTGCTGCGGGAGAGGTCGAGCAGTGCGAGGAGATCGAGAGGTTCGGGGCATCCCAGAGGGGGTCCTGCGGCGGTAGCGGCTCGACCTTGGTCACATCCAACGCCGCCCCCGCCAGGTGACCCGATTCAAGGGCTTCCATGAGAGCGGGTTCGTCCACCAGGGTGCCGCGGCCGACGTTCACGAAGAACGAGCCGCGCCGCATCGCGGCGAAAGCCGCGGAGTCCATGAGGTCCAGCGTGTCGGGGGTCTCCGGCACCGCAGCCACGACCGCATCGCAACGGCCCAGCATCTCGTGGAGGCGGTCGGTGCCGTAGAGCTCGTCCACCGCGGGGTCGTCGGTGGGTGTGCGCCGGGTGGCCAGAACCGTCATGCCGAACGCCCTTGCCCGTACGGCAACGGCCCGGTTGATGGAGCCGAGGCCGATCAGGCCGATCGTCTGGCCGTGCAGCTGGCGTCCGTAGAGGGCTTCCCAGCGGTGCTCCGCCGATGCGGCTGCGATGGCCGGGAAGTGCTTGGCGAACTCGATCAGGCGACCCATGACGAACTCGGCGATGCCGACGCTGTTGCTGCCCCCGTTGGAGGTCAGCACCACTCCGCAGCGTTCGAGTCCGAGTGCCTGCAGGTGTGCGGTGCCCGAACCGACCGCCTGCACCCAACGGAGTCCCGGGGCGATCCCGGTGATGTCCGGTGGCAGGTCGAGTGCCACCGCGACGTTCAGGGTGCCCAGCGCGTCGAGTTCCTCCTCGGACAGCTGCGGCGCGTCGATCCCGGTTGCCGCTGCGGCGCCGCCGGGAGCCCCGCGGGCGGTGCGCAGCTCGTGCGGTTCGACATAGGCGACGGTGCGCACCTCGATGCGCGGGTCGATGGCACGGATCTCCTCGAGCTCCGCCGCGAAGGCCTCGGCGGGTCCGAACCACTCGGGTGGGTACATGATGCCCACGACGATCGGGCCGTTGTCGTCCACCGCTGGCGAGACCATTTCCTGATGCTATCAGGTCATTACCTGATAGCATCAGGAAAACGGCGCCGGGGGCCGCCGACGGGAGGTTCGGGGTCCCCCGGGTACGCAAGGAGGAGGCGCAGATGCCCGCAGGTACATCCGATACCGAGAATGCGACCACGGACACGCCCGCGGCGGCTCCGGCCGCCCACCACTTCGACCTCGACCAGATCGACTGGTCCGGGGGCAAGGGGCGCAACACCCCCACCGAGATGGTCCAGCAGGCCAAGCGGTTGGGTGCGCGCCGCAAGCGCGTGGTCACGGGCCAGGGCGGGTTCTTCATGAACTACAGCAGCCTTCCGGCGGACTACCACATAGCCCGGCACCGTCATGGCCACCCGGAGCTGATCATGGTCATCAACGGGGGCGCGACTGTCCACGAGGCCGGCCCCGACGGTGGTGACGTGGTGCTGGAGGTCGGCGACTCGATCGTCATCGAGGCCGAGTTCCACTACGCCATCACGTGCGGTCCCGAGGGCATGGACTTCGTGACCATCCGCACCTCGGACTCCGACACGGTGCTGGCCTAGGAGCCCGGGCAGCGCGAGGGCGGTGCTGGCCCGGGAGTCCGGGCGCGCGAGGGCCGTGCAGCACGTGCCCCACGCAGGGGCCCCACCCCCGGTGCCGGGTCCCGGCTTGCTCCTCGGCTACTTCTCGATGCCGAAGCGCTGCAGACCGTAGGCCTCGATGGCGTTGCCGCGCATCACCTTGTGGCACTCCTCGGCGTCCATGCCGACCGCCGCGAACATCGAGTGGGCCACCTTGCGTGAATGCGGGAAGGTGCCATCGGAGTGCGGGTAGTCGGTCTCGAAGAGGATCTGGTCGATGCCCACCTCGTCGCGCTGGCGCAGCCCCACGAGATCGTCGAAGATGCAGCCGTAGATGCGTCCCCGGGCGATCTCGCTGGGCAGTGGCCCCGAGCCGCCGACCCCACCGCGGCCCTCGCGGAACACCGAGTCCATGCGTTCCATCTGGAAGGGCATCCAGCCCACCTGGCTCTCGGCGTAGGCGATCTTGATCTCGGGGAAGCGTTGGAGCGTGCCGGAGAACACCCAGTCCACGAACGAGCCCTCGGCGTTCTGGGCATAAAGCGACATCGAGGTGGCGAGCGGAGCGTCGTCGGAGGTCGTGGGCATGGACGACGACGAACCGATGTGCATCGACACGGTGACGTCGGCCTCCTCGCAGGCCTGCCAGAGCACGTCCCATTCGCCGCTGTACATCGTTGCGCAGCCGAGCTTGGAGGGGTTCTCCGAGAAGGCGATCGCGTAGGAGCCCTTGTCGGCGCAGCGACGCACTTCCTCGGCCGCCAGTGCCGGATCCCACAGCGGGACGAGGGTCAGTGGGATGAGCCGACCGCGGCCCGCACCACCACCCCAGTCGTCGATGATCCAGTCGTTGTAGATCTTCAGGCACTCGAGCGCGAGCTCCTTGTCGTCGCGCTCGAGGAACCCCTGTCCGCAGAAGCGCGGGAAGATGTTCGGGTAGTTGATCGCCGCCTCGACGTGGTTCAGGTCCATGTCGGCGAGCCGGTCGGCCTGGTTGTAGGTGCCGGGTCGCAGGTCCTCGTAGACGGCGGCCACGTTGCGCTGCTCCTCGCGGGGCACCCCGGCGGGACCGTGCAGGAAACCGGTCGGCACCACGGCGTCCTCGAAGAGCCACACGTCGCACATCTGGCCGTCGGGATCGTTGCGCTCGAATCCGTAGTGCCCGCCCTCGAACTTGAGGCGCACCTTCTCCTGAACCACGCGGGGGCCCCTGTCACGCATCGAGGGCGGAAGCTGCTGTTGCCAGAGGTCCTTGGGCTCCATCACGTGATCATCCACGGAGATGATCAGTGGCAGGTCCTCCTCGGCCGGTGTTCGCAGCTCTGCAGGCTCGTTCATCGGGGCACCCCTCGGTCCTTTGCAATGTCCGCAGTCACGGTCCCATCCGCCACTCCGGGTGATGAACCCATGGTAGTTGTGCGGTCGCGGCTGTACCCTTCGTCGCCCGGCGCCGGTGCGAACGCTGCCGAGCTGCCCCGAGGTGAGGAGATCCGATGAGCAGTGACACCAGTGCCAGCGAATCCGAGGCGAAAGAGGAGCTCGAGGCGATCCGCTCCACCATCGAAGGGCTCCCCAACGCCCTGGCGCGCGCCGCCCAGCTGAACGAGGGCCTCGCGGAGGACACGACCCTCGACATCAGGGCCCTGCACCTGGTGCGCCTCGCTGCGCTGGCCGCTTCGGGAGCCCCGCCGATCGCGTTCAGGGTGAACCTGGAGGCGATGGACGACCACGTGAGCGTGGAGGACGTCGACGCGACGCTCTCGGCGATCGCTCCGATCATCGGCACCGCCCGCTACCTGTCGGCGGTCCGCTCGATCCTGGAGGACTGAAGCACCCGCTGCGAGGGGCGGCTCGACCGGCGCACTGCCCGCACCACTAGGGTCGAAACCGAGCGACCCCTCCTGGTGGTGAGACGATTGCCCGTCGAGATCGAACTGAAGCACGTCTACAAGGTCTTCGGTGACCAACCGAGTGGCCGGGCCCTCGACCTTGCCAAGGCGGGGGTGCCCAAGGACGACGTGCAGACGATGACCGACCACGTGGTGGGTCTCAACGACGTCAACTTCAGTGTCCAGCAGGGTGAGATCTTCGTGGTGATGGGACTGTCGGGTTCGGGAAAGTCCACCGCGATCCGCACCGTCAACAAGCTGTTCACGGTGACCGACGGCGAGGTGCTCGTGGAGGGCACCGACGTCCAGAAGCTCGAGGGGCGGGCGCTGCAGGAGTTCAGGCGCCAGAAGATGGGCATGGTCTTCCAGCACTTCGCGCTGTTCCCGCACCGCAGTGTGATCGAGAACACCGCGTACGGGCTCGAGGTCCAGGGAATGGATCGCAAGAACCGTGAGGACGCCGCCATGAGGGCCCTCGCATCGGTGGGGCTCGACCGCTTCGCACTCAGCTACCCCTCGGAGCTCTCCGGTGGCATGCAGCAGCGCGTGGGCCTCGCCCGGGCGCTCGCGGCGGACCCCGACATCCTCCTCATGGACGAGGCGTTCAGCGCCCTGGACCCACTGATCCGACGCCAGATGCAGGACGACATGATGGAGATCCAGCAGCGTCTGCAGAAGACGATCCTGTTCATCACCCACGACCTCAACGAGGCGCTGCGCATCGGCGACCGGGTGTGTGTGATGAAGGACGGCGCGGTGATCCAGATCGGCACCCCCGAGGAGATCCTCACCCAGCCCGCCGATGCCTACGTGGCCGACTTCGTCCAGGACGTCGACCAGGGTCGGGTGATCGACGTGGGTTCGGTCATGACAGCCGCGGATCCCCTCGTGGTGGAGGACGAGTCGCTCGAACAGCTGCGACCGCGCGTCGAGTCGGTCTCGGGGCGCTACGTGACCTCGCGCCAGGGCCGGGTGCTGGGCCTGCTCACCGCGGAGGACATCGACCGTGCCTCGAAGATGGGTTCCACCTTCCTGCGTCGGGCGTTGCGGCGCGACTACGACCGCACCACTCCCGATGCGACGCTCAACGAGAACTACGCGGCAGCGGGCCGTGGCCTGCCGATAGCGGTGCTCGACGACGACGGGAAGCTGGTCGGCACCCTCGAACCCACCGACGTGCTCGCTGAGCTGGGTCGTGTGGAGGACCTGGCATCGGAGATAGCGGCCGCCGCCGAACCCGACGGAGGTGGGTCGCCGGGCCCGGGTGGCAGTGGTCACGAGGAGGCGATGGTCTGATGTCGCTCGCACTGATCGCCCAGAACGCTCCGGGAGTGACCGACAACGAGGTCCTCGACGAGTACACGATCCCGTTCGGCAACTGGATCGACGAGGCCACCCAGTGGGCCAACACCCACCTGGCATGGTTGTTCGACGCCATCGCCTGGCCGTTCAACTTCCTGCTCGACGTGGTCGTGGACAACTTCCTGGCAGCCGACTGGATGCCCTGGTTCGTGGTGGTTGCGCTCATCGTGTTGGTGGGTGCGCTGACGCGCAACGTGCGTGTCGGCCTGGTCTCGGGCGCAGCGATCGCGGTCTGTGGCCTGCTCGGCAACGACTTCTGGATGCCGACGGTGGAGACCATCGGAATGGTGATCGTCGCGGTGGCCGTCTGTGCACTCATCGGAATACCGCTCGGGGTGCTCAGTGGACGCGTGGACTCGGTGTGGAACTCCGTGCGCCCGGTCCTGGACGGAATGCAGGTGGTCCACCCGTTCGTGTACCTGCTGCCGGTGATCTTCTTCTTCGGGATCGGACGGACCCCCGGTGTGCTCGTGACGATGGTGTTCGCACTGCCGCCGCTGGTGCGCCTGACCAACCTGGGCATACGCCAGGTGCCCGAGGACGTCCTCGAGGCGTCGCGGGCCTACGGCGCACCGGAGCGCAGGGTGCTGCGCGACGTGCAGCTGCCCCTGGCCCGTCCGGCGATCATGACCGGACTCAACCAGTGCCTGCTGATGGCGATCTCGATGGTCGGGATCATCGCCCTCATCGCCGGTGGCGGACTCGGCCAGATGGTGCTGCGCGGCGTGCAGACCCTGAACGTGCCCCTGGCGGCATCGGCCGGCCTCGCGCTCTACCTGGTGGCGGTGGTGCTCGACCGCCTCTCCCAGCGCGAGGGCGACAACGACAACCTGGCAGCTCGCATCGCCAGGGCATGGCAGAACCGCAAGACCCCCGAGAACCTGCTGCACCTCGTGGAGGAGGTCGAGGAGGAGGAGATCCAGAGCTTCCCGGAGCCGATCCGTGCTCCGGAGCGCACCGGGGCCCTCGTCGCTGCTGTCGGGGCAGTCCTCGCGATCGTCGGTGTGTTCCTGCCGTGGGGGTCCGACGGATCCGCCGTCGGCGGCTACCCCGCAGAGCGGGAACTCGACCTGGTCGGCACCTTCAACGGCCTGTCCGCCGATGGTGGCTCCTGGTTCGGAATGCTCGCGTTCTTCGCGGCCGTGTTCGTCCTGCTGGCGGCCATCGGGCCGCTCATGCGGCGGGCCGACTGGCCGCGGGCGCTGGGACCCGAGGGCCTGATGGCCGCTGCGGCGACGGTGTTCGCCTCGTCACTCGGCTACCTGGTGCTGCAGCCCTCCGCGTTCTCCGGTGAGGACTTCTCCAAGGGCGTCGGTGTGCTGGTCGCCCTGGGTGCAGCAGTGGTCGCACTGGTGGGGTCGGCCATTGCGCTGCGGGTGGCTCCCTACCGGGCCCGCAGGGTCGGCTACGGCGGCATACGCATGGGGCAGCTGGTGGCGGTGTTCGTCGCGGCGGTGCTCGCACTCGGAGGGCTGTTCGGGTCCTGGGTGTTCGACGAGCGCTCCGGGGTCCTTCCCCCCGACGTGCAGGCCCAGATCGACGAGCTGCTGGCCAACGCCGAGACCGACGCGGAGAAGGCGTCTGCCGCGGTCGAGGTCGCGAGCCTGTCGCGAAGCGATGGTGACGCGCGGGTGCTCACGGGAACCGACCCCGACGGTCCACTGCTCGCATGGCCCTACATCGCGCTGATGGCGGTGTCGCTCCTGGTGGGTGCCCTGGCGTGCTTCCCGCGCATCGCAAGTGGCAGGCGACGCTGGATGCTCAACGCGCTGGCGTTCGCCCTGGCATGGGGAGCGTTCTCGATCCCGATGGCCTGGATCCTTTCACTGGTGCGGATCTCCCCTCCCCGCTACTACAGCGGTGCGGGTACCTTCGTCGCCTGTGTCGCGAGCGCCCTGGTGATCGGAACGACCGCGGCGACCTTCGCGAACTGGGCGCGGCGCGTGCGCTGGACCCAGTCCGCCGAGGAGGCCTACGACCAGCTCAGCGAGGCTGCCTGACCCCTTCGCGGTCCATCCGGTCTTCATGGCCGGTGCTGCGTTGTGTAGCGTCGGGTTCATCTCCCGTCCATTCGCCGTGTATTTCGCGCGGGTCGACGCGAGCAACCAACACACACAAGGAATCAACAGTGAAGACACGACAGCTCAGATACATGGCAATGGCAATGTTCGCCGTGGTGGCCCTCTTCGGCGCCGCCTGCAGCAGCGATGACGGCGGCGACGCCAGCAGCGACGACGGCGACGGTTCCGCAGACCTGGCCCAACCCGGTGAGGGCACCACCATCAACATGGCCCGGGCCAACTGGAGCACCGGCTACATGCAGGCCGCCATCTACCAGCAGCTGCTCGAGGAGCTGGGCTACGAGGTCACCGACCCGGCGCAGAACGAACTCGACCCGGCCACCTTCTTCCCGGCGGCGGCCACCGGTGACGTGGACTTCTGGGTGAACACCTGGTCCCCGGTGCACGACTTCCAGTTCGTCGAGGGCAACCCGGAGATCGCCGACAACGTGACGAGCCTGGGCGAGGAGATGACCCAGGGAGCCCTGCAGGGGATCCTCATCGACAAGCCCACCGCCGAGGAGTACGACATCACCTACATCGACCAGATCGCGGAGGACCCCGAGCTCTCCGCCCTGTTCGACACCGATGGCGACGGCATAGCCGACATCTTCGGATGTGACGTCGGCTGGGGCTGTGAGAAGAACATCACCGACTGGATCGCGGCCAACGACTGGGGCTCGGGTCTGACCCAGATCTCCGGCAGCTACAACGCCGTGTTCACCGAGGCCGTCAACCGCGTCACCGACGGTGAGCCGACCCTGGCCTACACCTGGACGCCTTCCGCCTACGTGACCCAGCTGATCCCCGGCGACAACGTCGTGTGGCTCGGCACCGAGAAGCCGCTGCCCGAGCAGACCGGTGCCGCCAGCCTCGGTGAGGACGTCTGTCCGGCCCAGCCCTGCGAGATGGGCTTCGTGGCCTCCGACATCCGCGTCACCGCCAACAACGAGTTCCTCGAGGCCAACCCGGCCGCCGAGAAGCTCTTCGAGCTGGTGAAGCTGGACGTGACCGACGTGGCCCTCGAGAACGTCAAGTACGACAACGGCGAGGACACCGAGGAGGACGTGCAGCGTCACGCCTCGGAGTGGATCGAGGAGCACCGCGACGAGGTCGACCAGTGGCTCCAGGAGGCAGCCAACGCCGGCTGACCGGTCCTGAACCGAACTGCGGAAGGGGCGGGCGCCCGGGCCGCCCAGCGCGGGGCCGCCCCCC
>JAMLGJ010000022.1 GCA_023958095.1 Microthrixaceae bacterium | reverse complement strand
GTCACAGCCGGGACCTAGCGTTCGCACATGGCCCGGACCCGCACCCTCCACCGCTGCAGCGAGTGCGGCGCCGAAGCCCCCAAGTGGTCGGGACGCTGCGACGGATGCGGGGAGTGGAACACCATGGGGGAGGTCGGGCCGGGCGGCCCCGAGCCCACGACCACCGTGCCGAGGTCGATCCTGGAGGTCTCCGACGACGCCTCGGTGGTGGTGCCGACCGGGCTGCCCGAAGCGGACCGGGTGCTCGGCGGCGGCCTGGTGCCGGGGAGCGTCACCCTCCTCGGTGGTGAGCCCGGCGTGGGCAAGTCCACCTTCGTGCTGCAGTACCTGGCCTCGTGTGCGCGTGGCGGACTCGACTGCACCTACGTCACGGGTGAGGAGTCACCCGAGCAGGTAGCGGGCAGGGCGCGTCGACTCGGCGCGCTCGAGAGTCGGATCTCCCTCTTCGCGGAGACCTCCCTCGCGGCCGTCCTGGATCACCTCTGCACCGTCCGGCCGGCGGTGTGCGTGGTGGACTCGGTCCAGACGCTCCACGATGAGGGCTCGGGGGCGCCGCCGGGGTCCGTGAGCCAGGTGCGGGACTGTGCACACCGCCTGGTGGCCGCGGCGAAGCAGCTGGGCACGACGATGGTGGTCGTCGGCCACGTCACCAAGGACGGGGCGCTGGCCGGGCCGCGGGTGCTCGAACACGTGGTCGACACCGTGTTGACCCTCGAGGGTGACCGCCACGGTGAGCTGCGCATCCTGCGCGCGTCGAAGCACCGGTTCGGTTCCACCCAGGAGGTGGGGCTGCTCGCACTCTCGGCGACCGGCTTCACATCGGTGGCCGATCCCTCCGCCATGTTCCTGGCCGACCGCCGAGCCGGGGTCCCGGGATCGGTCGTCGCTCCCGCACTGGAGGGCCGCAGGCCGCTGCTGGTCGAGGTCCAGGCCCTCGTGACCCGCTCACAGCTCCCACAGCCCAGGCGTTCGGCCCAGGGACTCGACGGCGGGCGCCTGAGCATGCTGCTGGCGGTCCTGGCGCGCCGCGTGGAGGTGTCGACCTCCGGTGCCGACGTGTACGCGATGGCGGTGGGAGGGGTACGGGTGACCGAACCGGGAGTCGACCTGGCCACGTGTGCGGCGGTGACCTCCTCGGTCACCAACCGTGCGGCCCGGGAGGACCTGGTGCTCTTCGGAGAGGTGGGTCTCGGCGGGGAGCTCCGCAGCGTCGCCCGCATGGGCCAGCGCCTCAACGAGGCCGCACGGCACGGGTTCAGGACCGCCATCGTGCCGAGATCCGCCGCCGAGGCCCACCCCGACATCGAGGTAGTCGCCGTACCCACCCTCGATGCCGCGCTGACCGTCGCCGGCGTCGCCTGAGACGCTTCTGGCCGTTCGACGCGGAGCCAACCCGTACACTTGTGCCGTGGCCGAACGCCGTAGCGCCGAGCTGATGAGTGCCCTGAGCCAGGTGGCCCCTGGCAGGCCGTTGCGCGAGGGGCTGGACCGCATCCTCAAGGCAGGAATGGGTGCACTCATCGTGATCGGTGACGGCCCGGAGGTGCTCAACATCTCCTCGGGCGGATTCCTCGTGAACGCCGCCTTCTCGCCCCAGCGACTCTCGGAGCTGGCCAAGACCGACGGCGCCATCGTGTTGACCCCGGATGCGACCTACATCGCCCGGGCGAACGTGCACCTGGTGCCCAACCCCAACGTCCCCACCGAGGAGACCGGTACCCGGCACCGCACCGCGGAACGCGTGGCGCGCAGCATCGGGGTGCCGTGCATCTCCGTTTCGGAGGACATGGCCGTGGTGACCGTCTACACCAGCCACGACCGCTACCAGCTGGAACCCATCCCCTCGATCCTCAGCCGCTGCAACCAGGCCCTCCAGACACTCGAGCGCTACAAGTCGCGCCTCGACGAGGAGTCCACGAGCCTCACGGCCCTCGAGGTCGAGGACCAGGTGATGCTGCGGGACGTCGTGAGCCTGCTGCAGCGAGCAGAGCTCGTCGCCCGCATCAGCGAGGAGATCGAGCAGTACCTGGTGGAGCTCGGCACCGACGGGAGGCTGGTGGGCCTTCAGCTCCGCGAGCTGATGGCAGGTGTGGAGGACGAACGTCGTCTCGTGGTGCTGGACTACCTCCAGCCGGATGCCTCCTGGGATCTCGAACAGGCGATCGAAACCCTCTCGGAGATCGGTGTGGAGGACCTGCTCGACCAGGAGGCCGTCGCCCAGGCCCTGCACCTCGCTGGGCACACCGACGACCTGGACTCCTCGATCCAGCCCGCGGGCCACCGGATGCTGGCGAGGATCCCGCGTCTTCCCGAGGGGATGGCCGAGCAGCTGGTGAGCCACTGTGGGACCCTCGAGAAGCTCTCGCGCAGCACGGTGGAGGAGCTCTCCGCCATTCCCGGGGTGAGCGAGCACATGGCGCGCACCGTCAAGGATGCCCTGGCGCGTATCGCGGAATCCTCGATCCTCGACCGCTACAGCTGAGCCGTGGACACTCGGCTCCCCTCCGGTACGCCCGCACATGTCGGTCACGGTGAAGGAGCCGAACGCGGGCTGGTGGTGATACCTGACATCTGGGGACTGCGCCCCCTGTTCAGCGACCTGTGCGACGACCTGGCCGAACGCACCGGTTGGTCGGTCGCGTCGTTCGACCCCTTCGCGGGTGTGGAGATGCCCGGGGCGGACGATCCCGATGGGTTCGACCGGCGGGTCGGTGCCCTGCGCGGCCTCGACGACGAATCCCTGCTCGCTGACGCGGTCGCTGCAGCCGGTGCCACAGGTTGTGACAGGGTCGGGCTGGTGGGGTTCTGCATGGGTGGCATGTACGCACTCAAGGCATCCTCGACCGGGCGCTTCGGGCGGATCGCTTCGTTCTACGGCATGATCCGCGTACCGGCCGACTGGGAGGGGCCCGGCCAGGGCCAACCGCTGGAACACCTGGCCGGCCGGGGGTCGACCGAGGTCATGGCGGTGGTGGGCACCGAGGACGAGTGGACCCCGCCCGGGGACGTCGCGGAACTCGAGCGCGCAGGAGTGGAGGTGGTTCGCTACGAGGGTGCAGGGCACGGCTTCGTGCACGACCCGAGCCGGCCGGCGCACCGCCGCGAGGATGCGGAGGATGCCTGGAGGCGCGTGCTCGCGTTCCTCGCCGGGTGAACGCGCACCCGGGTGTCAGTGCCCGGTGTCAGTGCGAGCGGATCTCCAGCTCGCGGCGCTTGAGGATTCGGTAGCGGGGTCCGTCCTGTTCCACCCAGCCGAGCTTGAGGAAGCTTGCGATCGCCTTGTTCACCCGCTCGCGCGAGGCGCCGACGAGTCCCGCCAGTTCTTCCTGGGTGATCGGGATCTCGAACACGTCGTCCTCACCGGCGAGGTCCAGCAGGTGCTTCGCGGTCCGGCCGGTGACGTCGAGGAAGAACGAATCCGCGAGCGCCTCGTCGGTGGTCCTGATGCGTCGTGAGAGCATCCGTACCACCGACCACAGGAGCTCGGGACGGTCCTCCCAGATCTGGCGGAGCACCGAGTAGGGCACGCGGAGTGCCTCACACGACTCCAGCGCGCGTGCCTCCGCGGAGCGCCCACCGTCGTCGAACAGGCTCATCTCCCCGAAGAGGTCGCCGGTCCCCATGATCGCGACCATCGACTCGCGGCCGTCGATGCTCTTGTTCGAGATGGCCACCCGACCCTGCAGCATGACGAAACAGGCGTCGGCTTCGGCGCCCTCCTCGAAGATGACGTCGCTGCGGTCCAGCTTCAGGACCTCGGCGGCATCCCGCACCCGGGCGTGGTCCTCGTCACCGAACAGTTCGAACAGCTCGACGTCGCGCAGCAACTCGGCTGGATCGGGGGCGGCCATGGGCCAAGTGTAGGAGAACCGCTCCGATAGGGTTTCGCAGCGTGGTCCTCGGCAGCGCTGTGACGAAGCGATGAGCACCCGGGACGGGGTCTG
This sequence comes from Microthrixaceae bacterium, assembly GCA_023958095.1. Taxonomy (GTDB): domain Bacteria; phylum Actinomycetota; class Acidimicrobiia; order Acidimicrobiales; family Microtrichaceae; genus JAMLGJ01. The sequence goes on along the minus strand of JAMLGJ010000022.1, from coordinate 56,641 downwards.
GTGCGTCGTGGTCGCGGGTGGCGCCGGACGCCGCTTCGGTTCCCCCAAGCAGTTCGAGGACCTCGCGGGCATGCGTGTCATCGACCGTGCCGTGGCCACGGCAGCGGGTTGCTGCGAGGGTGTGGTGGTGGTGCTCCCCGAGCGCTTCATCGGCTCGCCCGATGGAGTCGTTCCGGGCGCGGACACGGTCGTCGCCGGAGGAGCATCGCGCTCGGAGTCCGCCAGGCTCGGCATCGAGGCGGTTCCCGACGGTGCCGAGGTGATCCTCGTGCACGACGGGGCCCGGCCCCTCGCCCCACCGGCACTGTTCGGTCGTGTGGTGGAGGCCGTGCGTGGCGGGGCGGAAGCCGTGGTGCCCGTGGTGCCGGTGCGCGACACGATCCGGGGCACCGATTCACAGGTGGTCGACCGGGAGTCCCTGCGAGCGGTACAGACCCCACAGGGGTTTGCCGCTGCGACGCTGCGCGCGGCTGTGGCCACCGGGGCCGAGGCGACCGATGACGCAGCCCTGGTCGCTGCGGGCGGCACCCCGGTGACCATGGTCGAGGGCGACCCTTCGAACCTGAAGGTGACCGAACCGGTGGACCTCGAGTTCGCGCGGGCGCTGCACACCACCGAGGAGCGACGAGTGGAACACGAAACACGCCTGCGGGTCGGCAACGGATTCGACATCCACCGCTTCTCCGAGGATCCGGGCCGTCCGCTCGTGCTCGGCGGGGTGACCTTCGAGGGGCGGGCCGGACTGATCGGGCACTCCGATGCGGACGTGGTGGCACACGCCGTGGCCGAGGCACTCCTGGGGGCCGCCGGGTTGGGCGACCTCGGATCGCACTTCCCCGACGACGACGACCGGTTCGCGAACGCCGACAGCATCGAGTTGCTCCGAGCGGTCTCGGGTGAGGTCACCGCAGGCGGATGGGAGGTCGCGAACGTGGACTGCTCCGTCATCGCCGAGCACCCGAAGCTGGCTCCCGCCCGCGAGCAGATGCAGTCGAGGCTGTCGGCCGCCGTCGGAGCACCGGTGACGGTCAAGGGTCGCCGGGCGGAGGGCATGGGCGACCTGGGCAGGGGCGATGGCATCGCTGCGACCGCCACCGCCCTGCTGGTGTCCGCTGCGGGGCGGCGCTGATGGCCGCCGCCAACAGGAAGCGGCGTTCCGGCAACCGCTCCGGGGGCAATCGCTCAGGGGGAAGGCACTCCAGGGACAACCGCTCCAGGGACAACCGCTCGGGGAGCAGGCGCTCCGATGGTCTCGACGGCACCCAGGTGGAGGGGCGCCAGGCGGTACGGGAACTGCTCCTGGCCGGCCGCCGGCGCGTCCGTGAGGTGCACCTCAGCACCGACTCCGAGCGCAGCGGCATCATCGAGGACATCCTCGGTCTGGCCGCAGAGCTGCGCGTGCCGGTGCGCGAGGTTCCCCGCACGAAGCTCGACCACATCGCCCGCACCGACGCTCCACAGGGGGTCGTGGCCATCTCCGACCGGCTGCCCGCCACCCCGTTGGACGAGCTCTGCCGGGAGGGTCCGGCCGGTCGCCCCTTCCTGGTGGCCCTGGACGGTGTGACCGACCCGGGCAACCTGGGCACGCTCCTGCGCACGGCGGAGTGCGCCGGTGCCACCGGGGCGGTGCTGCCCCGGCACCGCTCCGCGCGGATCAGCCCCGCGGTGACCAAGGCAGCCGCGGGCGCGGTGGAACACCTGGCGGTGTCCCAGGTGGCCGGTCTGCCGGCCGCGCTGGAGGAGATGCGTGCTGCAGGCGTGTGGACGGTCGGTCTGGACGCCGGTGGGCAGGTGGAGGTGCACGACCTGGAACTCGCCTCGGAGTCCGTGTGCCTGGTGCTCGGGGCCGAGGGCCGCGGCCTGTCGAGGCTGGTCGCCCAGCGCTGCGACCTGGTCGCCTCGATCCCTCTCCACGGGCACCTCGCCTCCCTGAACGTGGCTGCGGCGGGTGCGATCGCCTGCTACGAGGTCGCCCGCCGTCGCGGCTGAGCGCGCGCTGCGCGCATCGTCACCACGACCACCATCGCCCCGGCGGCGATGAGCAGCAGCGCCAGGCCGACCACGAAGGTGAGGGTGCCTCCCGTGAAGGCCAGGGACTGCGGGGTCGTTCCGGAGCCGACCGGGTAGGGGCCGACCAGCTGCGTCCCGTCGGCCGGTTCCGTGGCGGCGGGATCCGGGGCCCCGGGGGTCGTGGCCGGGACCGCCTGCTCGTCGTCCGTCTCGCCCACCGTCACCTCGAAGGTGCGGGCGTTGGCCACCTCGACACCGTTGCTCAGGATCCTGGCGGCACACACATAGGGGGCACCCGGGGTGAACCCGTACACCCTGACCTGGAACGCCGCGACGTTGCTGGGCCCCTGCTCGGTGGCCGAGGTCGGCTTCCCGGTGCTGGAACTGCAGGCCACGTTGTAGTCGAGGGTCCCCTGCACGCCGCTCATCTGCGAGTCGGGATCGGACAGCCCGGTCGAGTCGAAGGTCACCACGATGTGGTCGCCACCCACCTCGGGAGGGTCCACCTTCACGGCCTCGCACCCGAAGCACATGTCGGCCACCAGGTCGTCGCCCGGATGCACCGTGACCAGGGTCGCGCCCTGGGCAATCGGGTCCGGTGCTCCGCTTCCCTGCACCGCGAGCGGGGCTCCCCCGAACCAGGTTGCGGGGAAGAACACCCCGGTGCTGCCCGCGTCGGGGACGACCGGTACCACGTCGTCGTCGCCACAACCGAGGAACCCGATGGTCCATGTGCCCGAGGGAACACCCTCGAACTCGAAGCGGCCGTCGGCGTCGGTCGGGGCGAACCGCACCGCCTCGGTGGGCATGTACAGGGCGATGCAGGCCTGCAGGCCCTCGCTGCGCACGTTGGTCACGCGGCCGCTGACGCGGCCCGTACCTCCGGCGGGTTCGAGAGCGGCATCGATGCCCTCCACGAGCCCGTGGGTGGGCACGGTCACCGGCGTCGCCCCCGCCGGCTCGATCCCACCGCCGTACCACTCGGCGAGGTAGGTGCCGCCGCTGCTGCCGCCGCCGCTGCCGTCGTCGTCGTCCCCGCAGTCGGCGAACTGCACCCTGTAGGAGCCTCCGGTGGCCATGTCGATCCGGTAGGTGCCGTCGGAGTCCGTACGCTCCATGCCGCCCACGGAGGAGCTGGTCGTCGCCTGGACGCACACGTCCTCCAGTGGCTGGCCACTCCCGTCGGTGACGCGCCCGGCGATGCTGGAGGCCCTCGCCAACTCGGCGTCGATGCCGGTGCGGGTCTCGCCGGCCGCCAGTTCGATGGACTCTGCATCGTCGAAGTCACCCGCGGAGTCCCAGAACTGCTCCAGGAACGGACCCGACTCACCACAGTCGTCGAAGTGGACGCGGTAGTTGCCGGCCGGGAGGTGGTCGAGCAGGTAGTTGCCCGCCGAGTCCGTCCGGTCACCCTCCACGTAGTCGGAGTCGTCGCCGATCCCGGCACTCACACAGGCGTTCTCGATCGGGTTCCCCCCGGGGTCCGTGACGGTGCCCGCTATTCGTGCAGCCGCTGCCAGTTGGGCGTCGATCCCGGTGATGGGTCCGCTGCCGTCGAGGGTGACCGTGTCAGCGGCGTCCCACGACGGTTGGTCGTTCCAGAACTCCGAGGCGTGGGCGCTCCGGGGCCTGAAGTGGATGCGGTACTCCCCCGCGGGCAGCGGTGAGGAGGTGTAGTTGCCGGAGTCGTCCGTGGTCGTCCAATCCCAGTTCGATACACCGTCGTCGACGCTGACCTCGATGTCGGCCAGCGGACTGCCACCGGAATCGCTCACGGTGCCACTGATCGTCGTGCCCGCGGAGAGCGCAGCGTCCGTGCCAGGAGCCTTCTCACCCGCGGCGAGCGGGATCGCGGTGGCCGTGTCGCTGTTGGGTTGCCCGTCGTACCACTCGCCGATGTAGCTGGCCGGTCCTGTGCAGTCGTGGAAGTACACGAACAGGTCCCCGGGTGGGAGGGGAGCCAGCGCGTAGGTGCCGTCGGCGGCGGTGCGAGTGCTGGCGACATGGTCCTCGGGGGTGCCGAGTCCGGCTTCCACGCAGATGTCCTCGAGCGGGCTTGCACCGTCGTCGGTGATGGTGCCCGTGATGCCGGCACCGAGTTCCATCGAGATCGTGTTCAGCGCGGTGTCCTGTTGGTCCAACACCTCCACCGGGTCGGCAGAACCCTGGTCGGCATGCCCCTCGTACCACTGGTCCAGGTACTCCGGATCGGCTCTGCAGTCGTGGTAGCGGACCTGGTGGAAACCGACCGGCACGCCGCCGATCATGAAGTCGCCGTTGGCGTCGGTGGAGGCTTCGTTCGACCCGTCGAGGTACACGCACACGTTCTCGAGGGGTTGACCCCCCTGGTCGAGCACGGTGCCGGACACCGATCCCTCGTCAGGGGCTGCGCCCGCAGGATCGGGACTGGCGATCACGAACGCCGATGCGGTGATCGCAGCGGCTGCGAACAGCCGGCCGCTTCTGGAGCGCATTGGTTGCATGAAGCACACATCGACTCGCGAACGCCGTTAATTAGCACTCCGAACGCAGTTCAAGAAGTGGGTTGCATCCACGCACGTGCGAACCCGCGCCGTTGTGGCAAGACTTGGCGCATGGCACGAGCGACCGGAGACACCGCACCTCTCGAGACCCGCAGGGAGCGACTCCTGGCGGTGGTCGTGGAGCGCGCCCTCAAGGTCTTCGACGAGCCCCGGGTCCTCGCATCGGGTCGGACCAGCAACGTCTTCATCGACGTCAAGGCCGGCCTGTGCAGGGGAGCCGACCTCGCCCTCGCGTGCTCGGTCATCGCGGATTCGGTGGCGGACCTGGGAATCGATTTCGACGCGGTGGGCGGACTCACCATGGGCGCCGACCAGTTCTCCTACGGTGTGGCACTGCACCTGGGTGACGACCGCGAATGGTTCGTGGTCCGCAAGCAACCCAAGGGCAGGGGGACCAACCAGTTGGTCGAGGGCGCCCAGCTGGGGCCGTCCACCCGCGTGCTGCTGGTGGACGATGCGGTCACCACCGGCGGATCGATACAGAAGGCATACGCGGCGGTGGCCGCCACCGGAGCACGGATCGTCGCCGCGGTGACTCTCGTGGACCGTGGTGAGGTCGCCTCTGCGTTCTTCGCCGAGCGGTCCGTTCCCTACCTGCCGGTGTTCACCTACGCGGACCTCGCCATAGAACCGGTCCGGCCCTAGCCCGGACCGCTGCGGAGCTTCGCGACACGTCCCGGCAACTCCGGTGAGTCGAGCCGGATGCACCATTGCTCCAGGTCGCCACCGGGACCCTCCCAGCGCCACTGGTCGACCGATCCCACGTCGATCTCGGTCACCAGGGTGGCCAGCTCGCGGAACAACAGAGCGGTGTCCCACTGCTCGTCCAGGGTGCCCGCCAGCTTCGCCGCACCACGCACACCGGAGACGTCCCAGTGGCCCGGAGTCCGCGGGATCGCCTCGATGTGTCCGTACCGGCGGAGCACAGCGGCTGCACTCTTCGCTCCCCATCCGGGCAGGCCGGGGAAACCGTCGGCGGAATCCCCCACGAGGGCCAGCCAGTCCGGGATCGACTCGGGTGGCACCCCGTACTTCTCGAGCACCTCTGCGGCTCCGCGGAACTGCCGGGCACGCCTGTCGTACTGGACGACGCGTTGGTCCCGGACGCACTGCGCCAGGTCCTTGTCGGGGGTGGCGATGACGACGCGCTCGACTCGGTCGTCAGCGGCTGCGACCGCAGCAGCGGCAGCCAGCGCATCGTCGGCCTCGAATCGTTCCATGGCCCACACGGTCACACCGAGGGCACGCAGCGCGTCCTCGAGCCACCCGAACTGGGCGAACAGGTCAGGGTCGATCCCGGAGCCGTCCTTGTAGTCGTCCCACAGCTCGTTGCGGAAGGACTCGATGACGTGGTCGGTGGCGACCCCGACGTGGGTGGCCCCCTCCTCGAGCATCGACACGGTGCCGCGCAGCACCCCCCGCACCGCCCCCACCTCCTCGCAAGCTTCGTTCAGGTGCCCCCCGCGTGGGGAGTAGAAGTTGCGGAACAGCTCGTAGGTGCCGTCGATGAGGTGTACCTGCATGCTGCTCCCGCCTCAACCCGCGGGGTAGGTCACGTAGGTCTCGGCCAGCAACGAGATGGACTCCGGGTCGTGCTCGGGGTCGGCCGGGAGCTCCACCCGAAGGCCGCGCCGGCGCAGGTCTTCGCGGAAGCGTTCCACGACGGTGCCCATGTCGAGGTCGTCGAGGTGCTCGTGCCGACGTGTGCGCTGCGCGGCCGAGCGGTAGACGTCGGCCTTCCACGACAGGCTGATGCGCAGTTCCCGGTCACCGAAGGCGGCCAGCGCCTCGCTGCCGCGCCGGATCTCCCAGGGGTGGGTGCCACCGGCGACATGGTGCAGCTCGGCGTCGAGGGACAGTCCCATGAGACCCTTGTCGGGATCCCCGGTGGGCCGCACCCGGTGCCACATGAAGTCGTTGTCTCCGACCACGGCGGTGTTGTCGATGTCGCCCTCGTGGATCACCGACGGGGCCTCGGCGCCGTCGGGCCAGTACTCGAATCCCCCGTCGGGCCCGAGATGGAACCACGCCACCGCGGTTGCCACATCCACGCGTTCGTCCTCGAAGAGCCCCGACAGGCCCATGATCGTCAGGAACGCGATGTCGTGCTCGGTGCGGTCGAAACCGCGGAAGGTGGGTATGTCGGTGTGTCCCCGACCCTGGGGGAAGGGAAGCTGCCAGGTGGCGTTCACGTAGATGGTGTGGGGGTCGACGACAGCTCCGTCGAAGAGCTCCGCGGCCGCGGAGACCAGCAGCGGGTGGTGGAGGAGCTCCCCGACCTCCCCGGAGGTGCCGGCCAGCGTCTCGCCCTGCAGGGCCCAGTTCCCCCGGAACACCGGTGCCACGAACATCGCGTCGCTCTGCCCGGAGTCAGCGGTGTCCCCACGCGCGGCCCTGCGGTCGCCCGAGAGGGCCGCGTACTCCGCCGAGTTGTTGATGTAGCGCTGCACCGGCCAGTACGGGGCGTTGGCCCGCACCAGTTCACGGATGTGCTCCGGATCATCCACGAGCGCATCGAGCATCACCGGGGGGCGGGGCTTGCGCGTGGTCCGGGTGGCGGTCACCGCTTCACACTGCCACAGGGCCACGTCCCCACGCGTCGCATGTGGACGCGTCGAGGCCGGTCGGATCTATGATCCCGCCCATGGGGGCCGACTTGAGTGTCACGAGAACGATCGCAGCGCCGCCGCAGGTCGTGTGGGACCTGGTGAGCGACCTGCCCAGGATGGGTGAGTGGTCACCCGAGGCGACCGGCGGTCGCTGGAAGGACGGAACCAGTCGCGCGTGCAAGGGGGCGCGATTCGCCGGACGCAACCGTTCGGGTTGGAGGCGCTGGTCGACGCTGTCGACGGTCACGGGGTGCGACCCCGGTTCCGCATTCGAGTTCGAGGTCACCTCGGGTCCGGTGAAGGTCGCCCGGTGGCGCTACGACATCGTCGCGACCGACGAGGGTTGCACCGTCACCGAGTCCTGGGAGGACCGCCGTCCGGGCTGGTTCGCCACTGCCACGTCGTTGATCACGGGCGTGTCGGACCGCCGTGCGCACACGGAGTGGAACATCAACACCACGCTCGATGCCCTGGCGAGGGCGGCGGAGACAGCCGTCGGCGCCGACTGACCAACCGCGTCAAACCCCCCTGGGTGTCGCGTCAACCGCCCTGGGTGTACAGCGCGAGGGGAAGCGCGGGCAGCGCCCACAGGGCCAGCTCCCTGAGCGCGGGCAGGGCGAAGTGCATGCCGTCGGGTCGGGTTTCGTCGTTGTCGCCGAGTTCGTCCAGGAACCCTGCGACGTCCAGCACCGGTATGTCGCGTTCCTGTGCGACCTCGATGACCGACTCGGTCCACGCCTCGGTCACCTCCGGGTCGCACTGGGTGCCCGTGTCGCGCCCGTTGCAGAAGAAGAGCCCCTTCGGCGGACGCGGGGAGGGCGGCGCGACGAACACCAGGGCGGCACCCTCCGAGGAGAGCAGGTCGGCCACCTGGTGCAGCACGGCCACGCGCTGGAACTCCCCGCGGCTCGACAGGAACGCCTCGTCGTCCACGCCCTTGAGGTCGATCACGGGGTTGAGGTAGACGACCACCACGTCGGGGCGCACCTCGTGGACCGCATCGGCCCAGGTGGTGCGCCAGTCCGGGCAGTCCTCGTCCCCCAACGAGCAGCCGAGGGTCGTGCGGTCCCAGACCCGCACACCCGGATCCCCGAGGCGTGCCAGGCCGTTGGAGAAGCCCCGGCCGGTGGAGTCGCCGACGACCATCACGTCGATCTGCTGTTCGCAGCCCTGCGTGCTCGGATCCGCCAACTCCTCGACCGTGACCGGGTCGAAGCCGTCGGTCACCGTGGGCCAGTCCTGGGTCGCGCCCGCCACCACCGTCGGTATGCATTCCGTGGTCGTGGTGACCGACCCGGGTCCGGTGGTTGTCGCCGGTGCGTCACCGATCGGGTCGAGGGCGGCCGCGCTGGCGGGATCGGCGATCTCGTCGAGCCCTCCCGCGACGTCCTTGGTCGGGGTGGTGGTCGGTGCGGCCAGCAGCAGCGAAGCGGTGATGACGAGCGCCAGCACACCGGTTCCGAGGTACTGGGTGGAGGGCTTCAGGCGCCGCTCGATCAGGGGCTGCTCGACGAGTGCGTGCAGGGCCGCCGCACCCAGGACCGTGGTCGGCAGCACGACCAGCGCCACCAGCCAGGTGTCGCGGCCCGGTCCCATGGCGACTATCAGCGGCCAGTGGATCAGGTAGATGCCGTAGGAGCGCCGTCCGATCCACACCAACGGTGCCCAGGAGAGCCACGCAGCAGCGCCACCCGGTACCACCGCCACGGCCGTGACCCCCGCAGCGGCGGCAGCGACTACGAGGAAGCCGCCCTTGTGCATCACCTCGTCGTGGGGGTGCATGACCACCATGCCCACCAGCAGGACCGCAGCGCCCAGGACTGCCCAGACGGCCACGATGCGGCGGGTGCGTTCAGAGCGCGGAGCCGCCAGTGGGGTGGCCGACCACCACCAGGCCAACAGGGCACCCACGATCAGGGCGATCGCCCGCGTGGCGGTTCCCAGGTAGGCCTGCTCGGGGCTGACCACCCAACCGATGGCGACGCTCGCCACGCCGAGTGTTCCGAGCACCCAGAACATCGCGGCGCGCCCGTACCTGCGTACCGCACCCAGGGCTGCCAGCATCACCAGCGGCCACACGAGGTAGAACTGCTCCTCCACCGCGAGGGACCAGAAGTGCCGAACCGGTGACGGAGCCGCGAACTGGCTCAGGTAGCCGCCGTGGCCCAGCACCCAGTAGTTCTCGATGTGGGCGACCGCGGCGAGGATCTCCCCCGGGAGCATCGCCTGGCGATCGGCTCCCCACAGGTTGGCGAGGCCTGCAAGGGCCACCACTGCGAGCACGATCCAGGCCGCGGCCCAGAGCCGCCTCGCCCGCCGCTTCCAGAACTCGCGTAGTGCGATCGACCCACTGCGTCGGTGCTCCGAGACGAGAAGCGACGTGATCAGGTAGCCCGACAGGACGAAGAACACGTCCACCCCGAGGAACCCACCGGGCAGGATCCGGTCGTCCAGGTGGTAGACGACGACAGCAGCAACTGCAAGGGCGCGCAGGCCGTCCAGCGACCCGAGGCGGCGCGGGGGCCGCCTGACGGCGCCGTTCCGCCCGGTGTCCATCAGCCCGGTGTCCATCACCTACATGGCACCCCGGAACCCCGCCGACCGCAAGACGGCAGATTCCCCAGCGGTGGGGGGACGGATCACTCCTGCACTAGTTCGATGAGGGTTCCGAAGGACCCCTTCGGGTGGATGAACGCCACCGTGGTGCCGCGGCTACCCGGTCGTGGGGCGGTGTCGATGGGGGTCGCCCCTGCGGCAACCATCGACTCGAGGGCCTGTGCGCAGTCGTCCACCCGGTAGCCGACGTGGTGGAGCCCCTCACCCTTGCGTTCGAGGAACTTCGCGATCGGGGAGTCCTCCCGGGTGGCCGCCGTGAGCTGGATGTAGCTGTCGGCCACCTTCACCAGGGCCTCCTCGACCCCGTCGCTCTCGACGGTCTCGCGGTGCGCGACCTCCGCGCCGAAGGCCTTGGCGTAGTACTCGATGGCTGCATCCAGGTCCGATACGGCGATGGCCACGTGGTCGATCTCGGTGAGAAGCATGTGTGCAGTCTGCTAAAACCCCGGCCGCGGCGGTAGTCGGGCACTCACCGCCGCAGCCGCAGGCAGCTCCGGCGGAAGGTCCCGGCGGGCATCGTGTGGACCCCGGGCGGCAGCCGGGACCGCAGGCCCTTGTCGGAGCTGACGACGGTCAGTTCGGGTTCCACGTAGAACTCCTCGGTGAGCTCCACGATCCGGTCGTCGGCTGCGTCACGCCCCGGGCGTGGTGCGAACTCCACGGCCAGGTTGCCACCGGCCTGCTCGGAGACCGCCCCGACGGGGTGTCCGTCGAAGACCAGGACCACCTCGTCGCCGGGGTGTTCCTCCTCGCGTTCGTTGCACCACCGCGCCACCTCTGCAGCCAGCCGTGCAGCGGCCGCGGGAGGATCGTTCCACCACCCGTCGGCTCCGGCGCCCATGACGTTGTTCCCGTCGATGAGCCAGCGCATGCGCCGCGCTCTCAGCTCATGCGGCGGAACATGGTGATGCGGTCCTCGCCGACTCGCTCGCGCTTGGCGGGATCGGTGACTCCCATGCCTTCCTCGGGGGCCAGGCACAGCACGCCGAGCTTGCCCTCCGCCTCGTTGCGGTGCATCGCCAGCGTGGCGTCGCCCACGTGCTCGAGGTCGTAGACGTCGGAGAGGACCGGCTGGATGGCGCCCTTGTCGATCAGGCGGTTCATCTCCCAGGCCTCCTGGTAGTTGGCGAAGTGCGACGAGATGATGCTCTTGAGCTTCATCCACAGGTGCCGGTTGTCGTACTCGATCATGTAGCCGGAGGTGGCCGCGCACGTGACCACCTTGCCGCCACGCTTGGTGATGAACACCGAGGCACCGAAGGTGGAGCGGCCCGGGTGCTCGAAGACGATGTCGGGGTCCTCCCCGACGAGCGAGCGGACCTTCTTGCCCAGTCGACGCCACTCGGACTCGTCCTGGGTGTGCTCGTCGGACCAGAAGCGGTAGCCCTCGGCGCGGCGGTCGATCACGTGCTCGCAACCCATCGCCCGCAACAACTCGGCACGCTTCTCGCTCGACACGACCCCGATCGGGGTCCCTCCGCCGTTGAGCACCAACTGGATTGCGTATGCGCCGATGCCGCCGGTGGCACCCCAGACGAACACGTTGTCGCCCTGCTTCATCCGACCCGCGTGGTCACCCACCAGCATCCGGTAGGAAGTGGAGCCGCACAGCGCGTTGACGGCGGATTCCTCCCAGCTGAGGTGCGACGGCTTGGGCATCAACTGGTTCGCCTTGACTATCGAGAGGTCCGCCAGGCCGCCGTAGTTGGTCTCGAAGCCCCAGATGCGCTGGTTCGCGGCGAGCATCGAGTCGTTGTGGGCCGACGGGTCCTGGTCGTCCACGTAGTTGCAGTGGATCGTCACGTGCTGACCCGGGGTCCAGTTGCGCACGGCGGACCCGACCCTGAGGATCACACCCGCGGAGTCCGAACCCACGACGTGGAAGTCCTGCGCGTGGCGGGCACCCCAGACGGACTCGCGCCCCAGCCGGTCGAGGAACCCGAACGTCGGCAGTGGTTCGAAGATGGAGGTCCACACCGTGTTGAAGTTGATCGAGCTCGCCATGTTCGCGATCACGACCTCGTCCGGTGCGAGCTCGGGCATCGGGATCTCCCCGACGTGCAGGCTCTTGCGGGGGTCCTTGTCCTCCGAGGCGACACCGTCGAACATCTCGATCTCGGAGCGCAGCACGTGAGCCGCCCGGTAGGACTCGGGCAGTTCGATGTTGGCGATGTCGTCGCCGGTGGCGCCGGCGTTGATTGCGTCGAGGATCTCCTGCATGGGGCCGAAACCTAATGCCGGGGCCGATCGCGGCGCACTTCGGCCCGCTCAGGTGTCGAGGATCCGCCCGTCCACCGTCTCGGAGTACAGCGCCCGGGTGATCTCGCCGTAGTCGGGGCCGCGCCGGAGGTGCTGGCCTCCGTCGACGGGCAGGTTCACACCGGTGACGAAGGACGACTCGTCACCCGCCAAATAGCGGATCGCAGCCGCGACGTCCTCCACCTCGCCGAAGCGCGAGACCGGGGAGTTGTCGAGGTAGCTGCGCCCGGTCTCGGAGTCCTCGGTGACCATCGCCACGAGGTCCGTGCGGATGATTCCCGGGTTGACGCCGTTGACCCGTACGCCGACAGCGCCCATCTCGTCGGCAGTGGTGCGCACCAGCATGTCCACCCCGGCCTTCGCGACGTTGTAGGGGCCCATGAAGCGGTGCGTCAGCAGCCCCGCGATGGACGACACCGCCACCATCGACCCGCCGCCCGCGGCGGTGATCGCGTTGCCGGCGTGCTTGAAGGTCAGGAACACCCCACGCAGGCTGACCGCCTGGATCCGGTCCCATTCCTCGGTGGCGGTCGCCACGACCGGACCAATCGTGCCGTCACCGGCGGAGGCAACCGCGATGCGCAACGAACCGGGCAGCTCGCTGGCCGCCTCGACCGCTGCGGCCACCTGGTCCTCGTCGGTGACGTCGGTCGACAGCGCCGCGACCTCGGCACCATCGTGTGCCAGGGGGCTCAGCTCAGCGAGCGCTGCGTCGAGCTTCTCCTGGCTGCGACCGGCTATCAGCACCGAAGCGCCGTCGCTCACCAGGGCCTTCGCCGCGGCGAGGCCTATGCCGCTGCCCCCACCCGTGACGAGAGCGGTTCTTCCTGCGAGTTGGTCACCCATCGGGCCTCCGGTTCCGTGTCGGGTACCGCCGCACACTAGGGCCGGGAAACGCCAGAGCGTGGGTGTTCGGTGTCGCGCGCTCCGGGCCCGAATGGCAGCGTCACCATTACATCGTTCTACGATGTAATGGTGACGACCCCGCTGGCCGACGTGCTCATCGAGCACCCCGACATCCGCCGGCACGCGCCGCTGGTGATGGTGGGTGTCGCCGCGGGGGCGATCGGGGCGCTGTACCTGGGTGCGCTCCACCTGTTGCAGCACTGGCTGTGGCCCGGGAACAACGCGATGACGACCCAGACGGTCCTGCTGGTGGGCACCGGTCTTGTCATCGCAGGGGTGACCCGCTGGTTGGGCCCCGGGGGCAATGTGGAGTTGTTGGTCGACAACATCCACGTCCTCGGCAGGGCGAGCACGGACAAGGGAGACAGGGCACTCGTCCCGCTCTCGCTGCTCGGGGTCTCGGTGGGTTCCACGCTCGGGCCCGAGGCGCCACTCGTGCAGACCTGCGGCACCCTGGGCACCTGGGTGGCGCGTCGACTCCGGATGCCCCAACCCGATGTGCGGGTGCTGACGATCGTCGGAATGGCAGCGGGTTTCACGGTGCTGTTCGGCACACCGGCCGGCGCCACGGTGTTCGCACTGGAGGTGTTGCACCGCAGGGGTCTCGAGTACTACGAGGCACTGCTGCCGGCCCTCGTCGGCGGGCTCTGTGGCTATGCGGTGTTCGTCACCGGCACGCGGCTGGGGATGCGGCCGGTGTGGTCGTTCGAACCGGTGGGGGTGGTCCGCCCCGAGGACCTGTGGGCAGCGGTGCTCGCCGGCGCCGCCGGTGCAGCCATCGCGGGCGCGTTCGCAGCGCTCGTCTCGGCACTCAAGTGGGCTACCAGGCGCGTTCCGGTGTGGATCCTGCCGGTCCTCGGTGCGGTGGTGATGGCTGCGCTGGGATGGTGGAGCCCCTACGCGCTCACCTTCGGCGAGGGCCAGCTGCCGGACCTCGTCGTGCCGGGGCTGGCGACCTCCGCGTTGATGGTCGCGCTCGTGGCGAAGCTGACGGGCGCCGCCGCGTGCCTCGCCGGTCGCTGGAAAGGGGGATTCATCATCCCGTTGTTCTTCTGCGGAGCCGCCGCGGGTCAGCTCATGGCGAACCACCTTCCGTGGTCGTCGAACACCGTTCTGGTCACCGCGGTCATGGCCGCGTCGGTGGCCGGTGTGATGAAGACGCCCCTGGGGGCGCCCCTGGTGGTGGCGGGGATGTCGGGTCTGGCGATGCTGCCCACGACACTCATCGCATCGATCGTCGCGCTCGTGTTGACGAGGCGCATCGCGGTGATCGAGTCCCAACGCTCCCGCGACCAACGTTCCGGGGACCAGCACCCGCGCGCCTCTCGGGAGTGACCACAGTGCCCCAAGACGCCACCAACGAGCCCGATGGGGTCGGTACCGGGCCCCCCGTACCGAGGGTGCCGGACCCCCCGCTCGACGATTCCGACTATCGGGCCCTGGCTGAGTTCCGCCACGCACTGCGCGTGTTCCTCCGCTTCTCCGAGGAGGCGGCCCGCGCCGAGTCGCTCACCCCGAACCAGCACCAGCTCCTGCTGGCCATCAGGGCGTCACCGGCTGCTCCGACAGTCACCGAGCTGTCCCGACAGCTGCAGCTGCGGCCCAACTCCACCCTCGAACTGCTGCGTCGTGCCGAGTCCGCCGGCCTGGTGGAACTGCACACCGATGAGACCGACCATCGCCGCCAACTCGCATCCATCACCGAGGACGGCGAGGCTCGCCTGGAGCGCCTGACGAGGCTGCACCGCGATGAGCTGCGCCGCTTCCGCAGCCAGGCCGGGGACCTGCTCGACTCACTCGGATGACGGGGAGCGCGGAGCACCCCGTCCATGCGGAGGCTCCTCGAGCTCGCCGGCCGACCACCACGACTTCGATCGCCGGGCGCACTGCGCATTACCCTGTGTGCACCACGAGACGCACAAGGGGTAGTCATGGCTGGTGCAGTGATCATCGGGGGCGCACGCACCCCCTTCGGCAAGATGTCCGGGAGCCTCTCAGGCTTCGCCGCCACGGATCTGGGCGGAATCGCGATCAAGGGCGCGCTCGAGCGCGCGGGGATCGGGGCCGACGCCGTGGACTACGTGTTCATGGGCCACGTGCTGCAGGCGGGCGCCGGCCAGATCACGGCGCGACAGGCGGCGGTCAACGCGGGCATCAGCATGGACGTGCCCGCCACGACCATCAACAAGGTCTGCCTGTCGGGCATGAACGCCATCGCCCTCGCCGACCTGATCATCCAGTCCGGCCAGGCCGACGTGGTCGTGGCCGGTGGCATGGAGTCGATGACCAATGCTCCCTACCTGCTCCCCGACGCCCGCTCGGGCATGCGCCTCGGGGACAAGACGGTGGTCGACTCGATGATGTACGACGGTCTCTTCTGCGCCTTCGACCAGTGCGCCATGGGTGCCGGGACCGAGAAGTACGCGGCTTCGGCCGGGCTGCCCCGCGAGGCCCAGGACGAGGTGGCGGCCAACTCCCACGAGCGGGCCGTGCGGGGCCAGAAGGACGGCTTCTTCGACCAGGAGATCGTCAAGGTCGACATCCCCCAGCGCAAGGGTGACCCGATCCTCTTCGAGGAGGACGAGGGCGTGCGCGCCGGTACCACCGTGGAGTCCCTCGCCGGGCTGCGACCCGCTTTCGACAAGGCCGGCAACATCACTGCCGGGAACGCCTCGCAGATCTCCGACGGGGCGGCTGCGGTGATCGTGTGCTCCAAGGAGGCGGCCGATCGTCTCGGTGCCACGCCCATCGCCGAGGTTCTCGCCAGCGGCCAGGTCGCCGGCCCCGACGCCTCGCTGCTCACCCAGCCGAGCCGTGCGATCAAGGCCGCCCTGGAGTCGTCGGGCATCTCCCAGTCCGAGATCGACCTCTACGAGCTCAACGAGGCCTTCGCCGCGGTCGGTGTCGCGTCGATGCAGGACCTGGGCATCACCGACGAGGTGACCAACGTCAACGGCGGCGCCATCTCGATCGGCCACCCCCTCGGCGCATCCGGTGCCCGCATCAGCCTCACGCTGGTCAACGAGCTCCGGCGTCGCGGTGGTGGCACCGGTGCCGCTGCCCTCTGCGGCGGTGGTGGCCAGGGCGAGGCGCTGATCCTCAGGGCCTTCGCCTGACAGCAGGGCCTCGGCCTGACAGCCGGGGCCCATCAGGCCTCTGATCGTTCGACGGTCCTCCGTCCCTCGAGCGCCCGCCCGAGGGTCAGTTCGTCCGCGTACTCCAGGTCGCCCCCGACCGGCAGGCCGCTCGCGATGCGGCTCACGGTGAGACCGGGCATGTCAAGTACACGGCTCAGGTAGAGGGCCGTGGCCTCGCCCTCGAGGTTGGGGTTCGTGCAGATGATCACCTCGGTCACGCCCTCGGTCCCGATCCGCTCGAGCAGTTCGCGCACCTTCAGCTGGTCGGGGCCGATGCCCTGCAGGTGGTCGATGGCGCCACCCAGGACGTGGTACCGCCCACGGAACTCACGGGTGCGTTCCACTGCGATCACGTCACGGGGTTCCTCGACGACGCACACCACATGCTGGTCGCGCCTGTCATCTGCGCAGATCCCGCAGAGCTCACCCTCGCTCAGGTTGAAGCATCGCTGGCAGAACCCGACCCGCTCCTTCGCCGTGAGGACGGCCTCGGCGAGGCGGCGGCTCTCCTCCGCATCCGCCTTGAGCAGGTGGTAGGCGATGCGCTGGGCCGACTTCGGGCCGATCCCCGGGAGCCGACCGAGCGCGTCGATCAGGTCCTGGACAGCGGTGCTCTGCGCCCCTGCCACAGCTCAGGCCCCGCCCAGCAGCCCACCGAGGCCACCGCCCAACTGGTTGCCGAGGCCCCCGAGGGGGTCGGCCTCCGCCTGCAGGCGCGCCACCTGGTCGTGGGCGTCGCGCCATGCCGCCAGCACCAGGTCGCCCACCACCGAGGTGTCATCGGGATCCTGCGCGGAGCCGTCGATCTCGACCGAGAGCAGGTGGAGGTGTCCGTTGAGCACCACCTTCACGAGCCCACCTCCGGCGCTTCCCTCGATGCGGGCCTCCGCAAGGGCGCTCTGGGCGTCGTCCATCCGCTCCGACATGTCCTGGGCCATCTGCATCATCGCGCCCAGGTCGAGACCGCCCCCGCCTGTGAGCGCAGCGAGCGGATCGCTGTCCCCGGAGGGGTTCTCGACGGGTTCCTCGCTCATCGTCCGGACTCCTCCGACTCGATGAGTTCGGCACCGGGGAACGCCTCGGTCAGCCGGTCGACACCGGTGTGCACCACGTCTGCCTCCTCGAGCTGGTCCACCTCCGCCATGATCTGCTCCTCGCTCTCCGAGGGCTCCTCCACCTGTGGGGAGGTCCCGGGGGCCCGGTCGGGACCCGGCTGTGCTGCGCGCGACGACCCGTTGGGCTCCGGCGCGTCCGCGGCGGAGAAGCGTGGTGCTTCCGCTTCGGTGACGATCTCGAGTGGCACCTCCGTGCCCAGACGCTCCGAGAGGAGCGACTCCACATCGCGTCGGTACTTCTCGGCCCGCGTGCGCGTCGGCTCGTTCTCCACCGCGAAGACCGCCCTGCCCCCTGCGACCGCGACGAAACGACCCTGTGTGTAGATCGCCTTGGCGATCCCCTTGAGCCGGGGGGCCACGGCGTCACCGAACGCGAGCACCAGTGCATCCCGGTCCGGGAGCCGGGGCGCGGACTCCGCGCTGGGTGCGGCTTCGGGCGCGGGTTCCTGCGCGGGTGCAGGCGCAGGATCGGGTCTCGGTGCCGCTTGCTCCTTCGGCGGTTCCTGCGGCGCGGGTGAGGACTGTTTCGCCGGAGCGGACCCGGGCGTGGAGCGGGAGCGCCTGGGTGGTGGGGGTGGTGGCTTGGGGCGGCTGCGCCGCGCGTCCTGCAGCGCCGAACGCGCTGCGGCTGCCGGACGTTCGCGCTGAGGCTCCCCACGGGGGCCCTCTCCTCGGGGGCCCTCTCCTCGGGGGCCCTCTCCTCGGGGGCCCTCTCCTCGGGGGCCCTCTCCTCGGGGGCCCTCCTCACGTCCGGCGGCGGCCTCGAGTCGTTCGATCCGTGCGGTGAGATCGGCGACCACGGAGTCCGCGGGTGCCTGTGAGGGCTGTGCCGCGGCTCCCGGTGCGCTGCCGGTGAGCTGGATCAGGGCGACCTCCAGCGGCACGCGGGGATCGGCCGCGTTGCGCATGTCTACCAGGGCGGTACCGATCCGTTCCATGGCGCGGGACAGTCCGGCCGGGCCGAGCTTCTCGGCCCAGTCCCCCAGACGTCGCACGTCGTCCTCCACGAGGTGGGGAGTGGGTGCCCCGATGGCGAGCAGGAAGGCCTCGCGCACGTCGGCCACGAACGCCTCTGACAGCACCCGGGGGTCGTGCCCCTGGGCCACCGACTCCGAAACGGCCTTGAGTGCCGCACCGGTGCTCCCTTCGACCAGGGCGTCGAAGAGCTCCTCGACGGGTTCGGGCCGGTCCACCACCCCACCGGCCGCCACGACCTGGTCCAGTGCCGAGAGGGTGTCGCGCACCGATCCCTTGCCGCGGCGCACGGCGTGGGCGATCGAAGCCTCGTCGACATCGAGGCCCGCGTCCGCGACGACCCAACGCACGTGCTCGGTCAGCTGCTCGGCGGGAAGCAGGTGGAACTCGAAGTGCTGCGTGCGGCTGCGGATCGTGGGAAGGACCTTCTGGGGGTCGGTGGTGGCCAGCACGAAGCGAACGTGCTCCGGTGGTTCCTCGAGAGTCTTGAGGAGGGCGTTGGACGCCTCCTTGGTGAGCATGTGGACCTCGTCGAGGATGTACACCTTGGTACGGCCGGGTGAGGCGACCATCGTGCGTTCCACGAGGTCGCGGACGGAGTCGACTCCCCGGTTCGATGCCGCGTCGAGCTCGAACAGGTCGAAGCTGGTCCCGTCCTCCATCGCGACGCAGGACTCGCACTGACAGCACGGTTCCCCGTTCACCGGCGAGGTGCAGTTGAGCGCCTTGGCCAGGATGCGCGCGGTCGAGGTCTTGCCGGTGCCCCTCGGCCCCGAGAACAGGTAGGCGTGGGTGGCGGAGTCCTCCGCGACCGCGTTGCGCAGCGCCGTGACGACGTGCTGCTGGCCCTTGATCTGCGAGAAGTCGCGCGGTCGGTACCGCCTGTACAGGGACTGATGGGCCACGCCCCGATCCTACGCGGCGTTCGCGCCCTCGGGAGGCGGCCAGGCGATCTGCGGCACCCCGCAGGATCCGCTGAGAGCTGCTGCCTTCCGGCCCTGACCCGGTTCACGGTCTGCGGTTGCACAGGACCCGGCCGCCACCCGAGGGCGCGAACTGGCATCTGATCCTAGCGCCGTGTGCGGCTATTATGCCTGCGCACCATTCGGAGAGGTGCGAGAGCGGACGATTCGGCACGCCTGGAACGCGTGTGTGGAGGCAACTTCACCGTGGGTTCGAATCCCACCCTCTCCGCCAACAGGAACAAGGGGGAACACATGTCGAACACACGCACGCGGGGTCGCGCCCTGGCGGCTCCGGTACTTCTCAGCCTCGCGGTGCTGTTCGGAACGGCGTGTGCGCCGACGCCGACGACGCCCAAGGGGATCTCGTTCAACGCGCCGTCGATCGGCTACGTGGGCAAGCAGTACACACCCACCGCGACCTCCTCGTCCGGTCTGCCGGTGTCGTTCGCCCTGGACGCGTCCAGCACCGGATGCTCGTTCGCGGACGGGATCATCCACTTCGAGTCAGTGGGCGACTGCGTCATCAACGCCGACCAGCCCGGCGACGCGACCCATCCAGCGGACCCGCAGGTCCAGCGCACGATCACCATCCACGAGTGCCCGCCACTGCGTCCCGGGACCTGGACGGGGCCGCTCGACCTCTCCGCCGAGGTGGCCGTGGACGGATCCACCTTCACCGGCACCGTCGACCTCTCCTCGCTCGGCTACGGGGTCCAGGACTTCGGTGGCACCGTGAGCTGCGAGGTCGTGAACATGACCTTCAACGGAACGCCGCTGACCGGCCGGCTCTCGACTGACGGCAGCAGGCTCTCGAGCAGCTACCAGGGGATCGCGATCGTCCTGTACGCGCCGGCGGTGTAGCGCTCAGGAGTCCTCGCCGCGCGCCACCGTGACGGTCGCGGTGCGGCCGACACCCTTCAGGTCGAAGGTGCGGCTCATCCTGCGCACGACCAGTTCGTCGTGGTCCTCGAGGGCCTCCGCGTCGCGACGCGGCATGAGGATCCTGCCCTTGCGCGACACGTCGGTGAGGCGCTTGGCCAGGTTCACCGTGTTGCCGAACACGTCCCCCGCGATGGTCACCGTCGGCCCGTAGGCGATGGCACCGTGCAGGTCCACGGGGTGGTCGCCCTGTTTCATCCTCTCGAGCACCGTGAGGGCGGCGTCGGCCGCGGTCGGGATGTCGGCCACGACGAAGAACGCCTCGTCCCCGATGAACTTCACCACGCGGCCGCCGTGGGCCGAGACGACGTCGACCACCTCGGACTCGAAGTGCTCGATGATCTCGGCCAGCACGTCGGCGTCGAGGCGCTTGGACATGTGGGAGAACCCGGAGATGTCCACGAACCCGACGGCCTGTGAGTCCAGGTCGGGGTCGACGCCGATCCAGCGTCCGAGTGCCGCGAACAGGTGGCGGCGCCACACGTAGACCATGGACTGTTCGAACAGGTCGATCAACGGTGCGGCGGGCTCGCTGGCGAGGGCGGCGGAGCGGTCAGCGGCGGTGTCCATCGCCAGGTCGGGTTCGAGTGTGGTGAGGACGTCCTCGATGACGCTGACCTGGGCCTCGGAGATGCGCGACATCGATCCCCCCAGCAGCCGGGCGAGGCGGAACACGTGCTCCTCGCTGGCGTCACCGTCGGCGAGGACCGCCCCCAGCGCCCTCACCATGGCCAGGTCGTCCGCGTTGAACGCGACGGTCCGGTCGGGCACCTCGACCAGGCCCATCGCCCGCCACCAGCGCCGGGTGTCGGTGGTCCCGATGTCCACCTTCTCGAGCAGTTCCTCGCGGGTGTAGCGCGGCCTCGACAGACCGACTATCTCGGAGAGGTCGGCTGCGCGCCGGACCTCCGTCGTGTGCGACTCACCCGGATCGGTCAGCGGGGTGCCGGTCGCGATGGCGGGAGGAGGCTTCGAGGGATCCACGATCGGCAGCTCGGCGGTGTCGTGGGTCTCGTCCCGCTGCTCCTCCTGTTCGTCGTGGTCCACCGTCACAGCATTGCCGAGATTCGCGTGGTGTGGTGGCACGGTTCGGCCAGAATTGCTGCGTGGACCACACCCTCGACCCCGAACCGGCCTTCGACGAGGCGATGTCGGTGGCCCTCGATGCCGCCGCCGGGGCCGCAACGGCGGGCGAGGTGCCCATCGGGGCGGCCGTGTTGCACCTCGCTGCCGGCGGTGGGCCGACGGTGGTGTCGGTGGCGGCCAACGAACGTGAGCGCACCGGGGACCCGACCGCCCATGCAGAGGTGCTGGCCCTGAGGCGAGCGGCCGCGGAGCTCCGACGTTGGCGCCTCGACGACTGCGTGCTGGTGGTGACCCTGGAGCCGTGTCCGATGTGTGCAGGTGCGGCCTGGGCGTCGCGCATCGCCGGGGTCGTCTTCGGGGCCACGAACCCCGATGCCGGCGCCACGGGTTCGCTGTACCACCTGGGTCAGGATCCACGGCTGAACCACGAGTTCCCGACCCTCGGCGGGGTCATGGCCGACCGGAGTGCCCGACTGCTGGAGGAGTTCTTCGCAGCCCGGCGTTGAGCGCGCTTCTCCCGACTCGGCGCCGACCGCTACCTTCTTGGGCGGAGAGTTGCCAGAGCGGACGAATGGGACGGTCTCGAAAACCGTTGAGGTCGCAAGGCCTCCGAGGGTTCGAATCCCTCACTCTCCGCCACGGGTCCTCAGCGGCCGGGGTCGCTTCCGGGCGACTCCGGCGGCTCGGGCCTCATCGAGGGGACGACCGCACCGAGGAGTCCGCGCAGGACACCTCTCATGACATCGAGGTTGTCGAAGTAGTCGCGCCACACCGTGATCAGGCCGTCACGCACCTCGAAGCGCCCGCACACCCAGAACTGGGCGCGGACCGGACCGACGTTGATCACGTCGGTCCGCTCGTTGAGCACCACCGAACCGGTCGCTGCACTCGAGTGGATGTAGACCTCGAATGACACGTTGGGGCGGTCGAGCCCGCTGAGCACCGTCGCCACGTCCGCTCGGCCCTGGATCGTGGGGAACCCGACGTTGGTGTAGCGGACCTCCGGGTCGAGGTACTCCGCAGCACGGTCCACCTCACCCGAGGCGAGTGCCTCCAGGAAGGCCTCGGTCACCTCCATCGGATCCGTGGGCCGGGTGCCCTGCGGAGCGGGTCGTGGGTGCAGTCCGATCGGCATGGCCCGATCCTACGGGAGAGCCCCGGTGGAATCGATGGGTTGCCGGGCCCGGAGGTTTGACGGTTGGCATTAGGGTTGCCTAACGTCACGATCATGAGTCACCTTCACTACTCACCTGATGCACCCTTGGCGCGCCGGGGTGCCGGTCGCCTCCACAAGGGCTCGCGCCTCCACAAGGGCCCGCGCCTGGCCGTGGCCGCCATCGCCGCGAGCTCAGCGCTCCTGCTCGGAGCCTGCAGCAGCGACTCGGATTCCGGATCCGGGGACTCCGGGAGCGAGGAGTCGACCGCATCGGTGGACGAGCAACTGATGGCCGACGCCGTAGCGACCTACGCGGAGGGCGTCCACGCGTCCTACGAGGCAAGCCTCGCCTCGGCCCGGTCGATGGATGCCGCGGTGGACGCCTTCGTGGCGGATCCGACCGAGGAGAACCTCGAGGCCGCCAAGCAGGCCTGGCTCACCGCCCGGGACGACTACGGGCCCACGGAGGCGTTCCGCTTCTACGGTGGTCCGATCGACGACGAGGAGACCGGCACCGAGGGTCTGATCAACGCATGGCCACTCGACGAGGCCTACATCGACTACGTGGAGGGGGACGCAACCTCGGGCATCGTGAACGACCCCGAGGGCTATCCCACGATCGACGCAGCAGTGCTCGTGGAGGCCAACGAGGCGGGTGGTGAGACGAACATCTCCACCGGCTGGCACGCCATCGAGTTCCTGTTGTGGGGCCAGGACCTGAGCACCGACGGCCCCGGACAGCGGCCGGTGGAGGACTACACCACCGCCGAGAACGCGGACCGTCGTGCCGCCTACCTCACCACTGCGAGCGACCTGCTCATCGAGCACCTGAGCGAGCTGGTCGATGCCTGGGCCCCCGACGTGGAGGACAACTACCGCGCCGAGTTCGAGGCGCTGCCACCCGAGGAGGCGATGACGATGATCATCACCGGGGTCGGCGAGCTGAGCCGCGGGGAGCTCGCCGGTGAGCGGATGAACGTCGCCTACAGCGAACGTTCCCAGGAGGACGAGCACTCCTGCTTCTCGGACAACACCACCGCCGACATCGTCGCCAACGCCAAGGGAATACAGATGGTCCTGGACGCCACCTACCCGGGCGTGAGCGATGGCACCAGCGTCATCGACGTGGTCGCATCGGTGGATCCCGACCTCGCCGAGGCCCTCGGGTCGGAGGTGGCGGCGAGCGTGGCCGCGGTGGAGGCCATACCGGCTCCCTTCGATGCACATCTCGTCGACGGGGTGTCCGACGACGACCCCGGACGGGCCTCGGTCCTCGCCGGCATCGAGGCGCTGGAGGCGCAGACCGACACGATCGTGGCCGCCGCGGATGCGATCGGTGTGACGGTCAACGTCACCTGACGAGGGCTGATCGAGAGGCGCATGCAGATGACCACTGCCGACCGATGGCTACCGAGGGTGCCGGGTGCCAGCCCGGCCGCGCTCCTGGTCGCCGCCGGCTCGGCAGTGGCGCTGTGGGCGGTGGTCATGGCCGGGTGCGGCACCGAGGGCTCGAACGCACAACCCGGAGTGCTGGACACGGAACTCGGCGGCTCCACCACCCGCGCCGAGTTGTCACAGAACGCATTCGGCCTGTCGGCCCCCACGCTCACCAACGAGCAGCGCCGGCGTTTCGAGCGCGGTGACAGCTTCTTCACACAGAACTGGGTGACCGCGCCGGCATCCACCGATGCCCGCGACGGGCTGGGGCCGACCATGAACGCGCAGGCCTGCTCCTCGTGCCATGTGCGCGACGGTCGTGGCGCTCCGCCTGATCCGACCGGTGAGGAGGCTCGTCTGGGCCTGCTCTACAGGCTCTCGCTCCCCGGCGAGGACCCTGACACCGGGGCTCCGCTCACGAGCCCCGACTACGGCGGCCAGTTGCAGGACTCCTCGATCCTCGACGTGCCGGCCGAGGGCACCATGGAGGTGTCCTACCGGGTGGTGGAGGGGACCTATGGCGACGGGACCGCCTACGAACTGCGCGCGCCCAGCTACTCGGTGGCCGACCCGGCGTTCGGGCCACTGGACGAGCTGCTGGTCGGGCCGCGCCTGGCCCCGCAGGTCTTCGGGGTCGGCCTCCTCGAGGCGATACCCGAACACGACATCCTGGCGGCGGCGGATCCCGACGACGACGACGGCGACGGGATCTCCGGTCGGGTCAACACGGTGTGGGAGCCCCGCAGTGGATCGGATTCGCTGGGTCGCTTCGGCTGGAAGGCCAATGTGGCGACCGTGGAGGCACAGACCGCCGGGGCGTTCCATGGCGACATGGGCATCACCTCCTCGCTGCACCCGGACCAGAACTGCCCCACGCCGCAGACCGAGTGCGCCGCGGCTCCCGGCGGTGGTGAGCCCGAACTGACCGATGACCGGCTCGAGTCGGTGACGTTCTACACCCGGACCCTCGCGGTTCCCGCCATGCGCGACGTGGAGGAGGACCCGGTTCGCCGCGGCGCGGAGCTGTTCGGTGAGTTCGGCTGCTCCTCCTGCCACACCCCGACACAGACCACGGGCGACAGTGACGTGGAAGCGTTGGCCCACCAGGAGTTCCATCCCTACACCGACCTGTTGCTGCACGACATGGGCGAGGGACTCGCGGACGGCCGGCCCGACTTCGACGCCAGCGGCTCGGAGTGGCGCACACCTCCGCTGTGGGGCATCGGACTGATCGAGGCGGTCAACGGGCACCGGTTCCTGCTCCACGACGGCCGTGCCCGCGACATTCCCGAGGCGATCCTGTGGCACGGCGGCGAGGCAGAGGCGTCGAGGGAGGCGTTCCGCAACGCCCCGCAGGACCAGCGCGAGGACCTGGTCGCGTTCCTGGAGGCACTGTGACACAACTGCGCGTGCGGGCCGCGTCGTTGCTCGCGGTAGCCCTGCTCGGGTCATCAGCGCTGGGCGCCACCGGGTGCGGTGGCGATCCGCCCTCGCGTCCGGAGGTCCTGGGGGAGCTCACCGAGGCCGGCATCGTGCCGGCCTACGAGCGCGCGTCGGACAGCGCGGCGGAGCTCTCCGGGGCGGCCGCGCAGCTGTGCGACGGTGACCCCACCGACGCCGATCTGGATGCCGCGCGCGGCGCCCTGGCCGGGGTGCGGGCGGACTGGCTGCGCACCGAGGCGGTCTGGGTGGGTCCGGTGATGGAGAACCGCTCCTGGGCACTCGTGGACTGGCCGACCGACCCGGAGGGGGTCGAGGAGGCGATCGCCGATGCACAGGTCCCCATCTCGCCGGAGGACCTGGCCAAGAAGGTCGGCGCCGACATGCGCGGGCTGCGCACCGCCGAGTACCTGCTGTGGGGCGGCGGTGCCGACTCGTTCGTCGACCAGCGCCGGTGCGACTACCTGGTCGGGATCACCGAGGTGGTCGACGACGAGATCTCCGCCGTGGCTGCGTCGTGGCGCGGAGAAGGCGAGCCGGATGGATACCCCGCCGCCTTCGTCGACGAACCCGGTGCCGTGGACGAGGTGGTCAACGACGCCCTCGAGCTGCTGCAGTCCATGGTGGACATGGAGCTCGGCGCAGCCCTCGGAACCGGCGAATCCGAGGCCGACCCGGGCGCCGTGGTCGACGGGCCGGCCGGACTCGGGACGGCCGATCTCTCCGACAGGCTGGCCGGGCTGTCGATGCTGCTCGTCGGCGACGAGTCCCAACCGGGGCTGTCGCCACTGCTCGGCGACGAGCTGTCGGGGCGGCTGGAGCAGCAGCTGGCGGAGGCCCGGGCTGCGATCGACGCGATCCCCGAGCCACTGTCCCGGGCAGTGGTGGAGGACCCTGACTCGGTCACCGAGGCACGCGAGGCGCTGGCGGCGCTGAGGGTGACGCTGGCGTCCGAGGTGGTGAGCAGGCTCGGTGTGACGGTCGGCTTCAGCGACGCAGATGGCGACAGCGCAGGCTGAGAGGGCGGCCCCGGGGCTGTTGGATGCGGTCAACCGGCAGGTGCCGGCCGAGTCGGTCGCGGTGTTCAGGATCGCCTTCGGTGTCCTGGTCACGATCGCCTCGGTGCGCTTCCTCGCCCGTGGGTGGGTGGACACGCTGTACCTCGAGCCCGCCAACCACCTGACCTACGCGGGGTTCTCGTGGGTGCAGCCCCTTCCCGCGCCGTTCATGCACCTGGTGCTGGTGGGTCTGGCAGCAGCGGGTGCAGCGATCGCGCTCGGGTGGCACACCCGCCTGGCGGCAGGAGCCTTCGCCGTGGGGTTCGCCTACATCGAGTTGATCGATGCCGCTCTCTACCTGAACCACTACTGGTTCATCACCCTGGCGGCGTTCCTGCTGGCGGTGCTCCCGGTGAACCGCTTCTGGTCGCTGGATTCGCGCTCGGGGCGGGTGGAGGCCTCCCCGACGGTTCCGGTGGGGGCGGTGTGGGCCCTGCGGGCACAGCTCGCGATCGTGTACCTCTGCGCGGGGATCGCGAAGTTGAACCCCGACTGGATCCTGAGCGCCGAGCCCATGGCGACATGGCTCGCGGACCGGACCCACACCCCGTTGGTGGGGTCCCTGCTGGTGCAGCCCGGTGTGGCACATGCCCTCAGCTGGGCCGGGGCGGTGTTCGACTGCACGATCGTGCTCTGGCTCTCCTGGAGACGGACGCGACCGTGGGCGTACGCCGCGGTCGTGGCGTTCCACACGGCCACCGCGATGCTGTTCCAGATCGGGATGTTCCCGTGGGTGATGATCCTCACCACCCCGGTGTTCTTCGAACCCGACTGGCCGACGCGGCTGGTGGGGCGGCGTGTTCGGCCTCCCGTGCGGAGCACGACCGGGAGTGCTGCCCCGAGCCTCCACCGGGCCACCGTGGTCGGGCTCCTGTTGCTGGCGGTGCTCGAGGTCGTCCTTCCGCTGCGGCACCTGGTGATCCCGGGGGACGTCCGCTGGAACGAGGGCGGCTACTACGGGTCGTGGAGGGTCATGCTCACCGAGAAGGGGGGCAGCGCGAGGTTCCGGGTCACCGATCCGGCCAGCGGCGAGACCTGGGAGGTGGACCCGCAGCTGGTGCTGACCGACTGGCAGGCCGCCCAGGCGGCGGTGCGTCCCGACCTGCTGCTGGCAACCGCCCACCTCGTGGCGGAGCACTACGAGCAACGCGTCGAGGTCCGGGCCGATGCGTGGATGTCGATGAACGGCTCGGAGGCCGTGCGCGTCGTCGACCCCGAGCTGGACCTCACGACCGTCACCCGCACCAGTGGTCCGTGGTGGGTGGAGGATCCGCCGGATACGCACTGACCTCGGTCGCCTTCACCGATGCCCACAGCCGGTCGCCGGGTACGACGCCGAGCTCGGCCACGGCGGCCGGTGTCACCTCGGCGGTGAGGTCGATCGGGCCCTCCAGCACGAGGCGGACCCGGTCGCCCAGCAGCGACATGTCGGTGACGGTGACGGGCCAGACGTTGCGTGCACTGGTCTCGGGCCGGTGTTGGTGCACCGCGATGGACTGGGGGTGCACGATCACCACGGAGGGGCCACTCACCGGGTCGGCCACGTGCACCGCCTCGGTGCCGACGCGCACCCGGTGTCCCTCGCCCGTTCCCGCCAACAGGTTCACGCCCACGAGGTCGGCGACGTAGCGCGTGCGCGGACGGGCGGTGATCCCCGCCATCGGACCGTGCTGGGTGATCCGACCCTCCTCCAGCACCGCGACCCGGTCCGCGAAGAGGAACGCGTCCAGCGGATCGTGCGACACGATCACCACCGCGCCGCCGAACCGGTCGAGGTGGGTGCGGAGGTCCCTGGAGACCGCCTTGCGGACACCGGCATCGAGGGCGGCGAGGGGTTCGTCCAGGAGCAGCACCTCGGGTTCGGGGGCCAGGGCCCGGGCGAGGGCGACCCTCTGGGCCTGCCCGCCGGACAGCTCGCCGGGTCGTCGGGCCGTCTCGGCGCCCAGTCCCATCCTCCCGAGGTGCTCTGCGGCCGCGGCCCGGGCAGCGGCGCGGCCCAGGCCGCGGGCGCGCAACCCGAACGCCACGTTGTCGAGCGCCGACATGTGCCCGAACAGCAGGTGGTCCTGGAACATGAATCCGACCGACCGGTGGTCCGGTTCCACCCATGTGCCGCGCTCGGGGTCGTCCACGACGCGCCCGCCCACGGTGATCCACCCCGAGCGGATCGGGTTCAGCCCTGCGATGCAGCGCAGCAGGGTGGACTTCCCGGCGCCGTTGGGTCCGACCACGCAGAGGACCTCTCCGGCGCACACCCGCAGGCGCAGGTCGATCCCGGGCCCCTGCCCGGCGGCTGTGCCCACACCCGGTGTGGCCACGAACTCCGCCTCGATGGAAGCGCCGCTCACCGGGGGCCCAGCCAGTTCTCGCGCAACGAGACGATCACCAGCATCGACACCGTGAGCAGTACGAGGCTGAGCGAGACCGCGACCTCTGGACGCGACTCCAGTTCCACGTACACCGCCAGCGGCAGGGTGCGGGTGCGCCCCGCGATGTTGCCCGCGAAGGTGATCGTGGCCCCGAACTCTCCCAGTGCGCGTGCCCAGGCCAGGACGGTCCCGGCAACCAGCGAGGGCATCACCGCGGGCACGGTCACCCGACGGAACACCATCGAGGGGTTGGCCCCCAGGGTTGCTGCGGCCTCCTCCAGGCGGTGGTCCATGGATCGCAGTGCCGCTTCCGCGGTGATCACGAAGAACGGGAGGGCGACGAAGGTCTGGGCGAGGACCACCCCGGCGGGGCTGAAGGTCAGCTGGACCCCGAAGGTGTCGTGCAGCCAGCCTCCGAGTGTCGAGTTGCGGGAGAAGGCGCCCAGCAGGGCCACCCCACCCACCACCGGTGGCAGGACCATCGGCAGGAGCACCACGGCTCTCAGGAGTGCACGTCCGGGAAAGCTCACGCGTGCCAGGAGCCACGCCAACGGA
This sequence comes from Microthrixaceae bacterium, assembly GCA_023958095.1. Taxonomy (GTDB): domain Bacteria; phylum Actinomycetota; class Acidimicrobiia; order Acidimicrobiales; family Microtrichaceae; genus JAMLGJ01. Next base: position 27,466 of record JAMLGJ010000022.1, on the reverse strand, counting down.
AGCCCCAACAGCACCGACAGCGCCGCTGCGGAAAGTGAGGTCACGAGCGACAGCCGGATGGCGTCGAGCGCTTCGGTGGAACCCAGGTGCCGGGGCAGCTCGGTCCACTGCACCCGCGACACCAGGGCCACGAGGGGCACGGCGATGAACACGACCGCCACCACGGCCCCGGCGGTGCTGAGGGGCCTGCGCGCGACGTCCCGGAGCGCTCGGGTCCTCATGGTGGGCCGAACCCCGCGTCCAGCAGCAACTCCAGCGACCGCTCCGAGAGCAGGTACTCCAGGAACCCGCCGGCCCCGGTCCCGTGCCCGACGAGCAGCGCCGTCGGGTAGAGGGCCACCGGTCCGTCGGCACCGGCCCCCGCCACCACCTCGACCCTGTCACCCGCACGCAGGGCGTCGCTGCGGTAGACGATCGCTGCATCCGCGTCGCCCTCGGTGATGGCGGCGAGGGTCGATGCGGCGTTGCGGCCCCGTGTCACGTGGGACTCCTCGATCGCCACCCCTGCCTCGTCGAGCAGTTCCCGGCTGTAGCGACCGCAGGGCGCTTCCTCGTCGCAGAGGGCGACCACACCGAGGTCGACCAGGTCGGCGGCCGAGCGCACCCGGGCGGGGTTTCCCGGTCGCACCACCACCACGAGCTGGTTGGTGGCGAGGACACCCGGTACCCCCTCCACCAGCCCGGCCGCGCTGAGGAGTTCCATGGACTCCTCGTCGGCGAACGCTGCTACGTCCACCGGTGCACCGCCGAGCACCTGCCCCGCCAGACGCGAGGACGAGGCGTAGTTGGCCTCGACCCGCATCCCCGGGTTCGCCGCTTCGTAGCGCTCGATGATCCTCTCCGCGGGTTCCCGCAGCGACGACGCGGCGGAGAACCTGATCGTGCTGGTCGGGCCATCGGTGGAGCAGCCCACCGCCAGGACGGCCAGCAGCACCGCGGTGGTCAGGGCCGGCCAGCCCGCTGAACCCCCCGGCCGGCCCACTGAACCCCCCGGCTTCACGGCACCTCGACCACCACGTTGGTCGACTTGACCGCCGCGGTTGCGAGGTCTCCCACCGCGAGTCCCAGTTGCCGTGCTGCCTCGGCGGTCATCATCGACACCACCCGGTGTGGGGGTGCGTGGATCTCGACCAGTGCGACCAGCCCCTCCACGGCCACCGAGGTCACGATCCCTGTGAAGCGGTTGCGGGCCGACTGCGACATCACCGACTCCGGTTCGTAGGCCCCGGTGCTGCCCACGAGGTAGGCCGCGAGGGACTCCCCGCTCACGCACAGGCGGCCGGAGGGTCCGCGGCTCGCCTCCAGGCGACCGTCGTCGACCCAACGTCGAACCGTGTCGCTGCTCACCCCCAGCAGCTCCGCGACCCGGGAGATGGGATGGTCCGCCATCCCACGAACGTACCGGGAGTCGTACATGCGTGCAATCAGTACGGCGAACAGCGCAAGGGCAGCGTGAGTGCATGTATCAGGGCGCATGTGCGGGATCGTGCCCATGCGCCCCGTGTGGGTCGCTCTCTGCCAACATCTTGGGATGGGCGCCGGGCACTCGCACCTCCAGGCCGACGATCCGGCGGTGTTCGGACCCAGGTTCGCCAAGGCCCTCTACCTGGTGGCCGCCCTGCTCGCCCTGGCCACGGTCGTGGGTGTGGTCGTGTTGTGGCCCGGTGACTCCGGACCCACAGACTTCGGTTCCCTCGGCGTGTCGGACGACTACTTCGACGCCGAGGTGACACGGGTGGAGGCCTTTGCCTGCCCCGGTGAGGAACTCGCCGATCCCGCCACCGAGGACGACGCCCGCCTCGACGAACCCGGCCTGTGCCAACGGGTCACCTTCGAGCTCTCCGAGGGGCCGGATGCGGGCACCGAGCGCACGGTCGAGCTCTTCGACGTGGGTCCCTACCCGGAGCTGTCCGTGGGTGACCGCATCGTCGTTCCGTACCTGGAGGACGCGCTGGAGGAGTTCCAGTACTCCCAGTCATTCGAACGCGAACGGACCACACCCATGGTCGTGCTGGCCCTCGTCTTCGCCCTGCTGGTGGTGGTGCAGGGCAGGCTCAGGGGGCTCGCCGCCCTTGCGGGGCTCGCCGCGAGCATCGGGGTGCTCGTGGTGTTCCTGTTGCCGGCGCTGACCGAGGGAGGCCCTCCCGTGCCGGTGGCACTCGTGGCCGCGTCGTTGATCGCGTACCTCGCGCTGTACCTCGCGCACGGCATCAACCCGCTCACGACAGTCGCGCTGCTGGGCACCCTCGGGGCCCTCGTCCTGGTGGCGGTGCTGTCGTGGGTGTTCACCACGGCGACGGTGCTCTCGGGCATATCCGAGGAGGCCCAGTACATCCGGGCCTTCGGTGGCAACCTCGACTTCCAGGGACTGCTGCTCGCCGGCATGATCATCGGTGCACTCGGTGCCCTCGACGACATGACCGTCACCCAGTCCTCGGTCGTGGCCGAACTCCGGGCAGCCAATCCCTCGATGGGCTTCACCCAACTCTTCCGGGCCGCCTCCCGGGTCGGTCGCGACCACATCGCATCGACGGTGAACACACTCGCGCTGGCCTATGCCGGTGCGTCGCTGCCGTTGCTGCTGGTGTTCGTCAGTTCGCAGAGGCCCCTGGGTGGGGTGCTCACCTCCGAGGTGGTGGCCGCGGAGATCGTGCGCACACTGGTCGGTTCGATCGGCCTCGTGGCATCGGTGCCGTTGACCACTGCCCTGGCCGCCGGAGCGGTCGCGCTGATCGAGCGGGACCGCCCCGCTGGTGAGCCCAACGAGTTCGCCGGTGAGGATCCGATCTACCACCTGGCGTTGTCCGGCGAATGGGACGAGGCGGTTGCGGCGGGAGCCGACTACGAACGGTCCACGATCGGCGTCAGCCTCGCGGACGAGGGCTTCATCCACGCCTCGTTCGCACCGCAGGTGCCGGAGACCGCCGAGCGGTTCTACGCCGGGGAGCAGGTCGTGCTGCTCACGATCGATGCGCACCGGCTCGACTCACCGGTGCGCATCGAGGAGGTGGGGGAGGGCTGGTTCCCCCACATCTACGGGCCACTCCCCCTCGATGCCGTCACCGAGGCCAACCCGGTGCCCATGGACCCCAACGGGAAGCACGACTTCACCGGACTGCTCTGAGACTCAGTCGAGGCGCACCCGCTCCCGGTCCCGCGCAACAACGGTCTCGTGTGGAGACGCGTCGTCCAGGAGTGCCTTGAGGGAGCGCGCCGAGCCGGGCTCGCCGTGCACCAGGTACACCACCTCGGGCGCGGGCTGTGCGGTCCGGAGCCACTCCATCAGCTCCGATCGGTCCGCGTGCACCGAGAAGGCACCCAGGTCGACCACCTCGGCGCGGACCCTCACGTGCCGGCCGAGCATCTTCACCTCGGTCGCTCCGTCCGCGAGCAACCGCCCGCGGGTGCCCGCCGCCTGGTACCCGACCAGCAACACGCTGTTGTTGTGGTTCGGCAGGAGGCGGCGCAGGTGGTGCACGACCCTGCCGCCGGTGGCCATCCCCGACGCCGAGACGATGATCATCGGCCCGTGCAGGTCCGCCAGGGCCTTGGAGTGCTCCACCTCGCGCACCTCGGTGACCCGGCCGCTGTCGAAGGGGTCACCGTCGCGTGCCGCCCGGGCCACGTCGGCAGCGATGTCCGCCGCCGGCTCCGCGAGCGCGGACCGGTACACCTCGAGTGCGCTGAGCGCCATCGGGGAGTCCACGTAGATGGGGAGGTCGGGTATCTCACCCGCGGCCACGAGCTGCCGGAGGTACAACAGCACGACCTCTGTCCGATCCACGGCGAAGGCCGGAATCAGGATCGTCCCTCCCCGCTTGGCCGTCCGGCGGATCGCCTCTGCGAGTCGTTCCAGCGCATCGGCGTCGTCGTGCAGCCGGTCGCCGTAGGTCGACTCCATCACGACCACGTCCGCATGCCCGATCGGGGAGGGAGAACACAGGATCGGGTGCTCGTGGCGGCCGAGGTCGCCACTGAACACCACCGTGCGCTCCGGTGTGCCCTCGAGGCGCAGGCGGACGATCGCGGACCCGAGGATGTGCCCCGCGGGTTCCAGGGTCACGTGGACTCCCGGAGCCACCTCGAGCTCCCGGCCGAACGGGGTGGGCACCAGGTTGGCGAGTGAGCTCCGGGCGTCCGCCTCTGTGTAGAGGGGCAGTGCCGGGTGGTGCTTCGAGAAGCCCTTGCGGTTCGCGTAGTCGGCTTCCTCCTCCTGCAGGTGACCCGAGTCGGGCAGCACGATCCGGGCGAGGTCGACCGTCGCCGCTGATGCGTGGACCGGGGCGGTCATGCCCTCGCGGACCAGTACCGGGAGGTAGCCGATGTGGTCGATGTGGGCGTGGGTCACCACCACCGCGTCGAGGGTCGTGGGGTCCACCGGGAACGGTTCGCGGTTGCGCAGGCGCAGCGCCTTGAGCCCCTGGAACAGCCCGGCGTCGATGAGCACCCGCGCCCGGTCGGTCTCCACCAGGAAGCGGCTGCCGGTGACGGTGCCCGCGGCACCGAGGAAGGTGAGGATCGGTACCAACTGGGACCTCCCGGTCTCGGGGCGGTTCTGCCCATTGACGCCGCGGTGATCGTAGGGCACCTTGGCCATTGCGGGCAGGGGGGTGAACTGGCCGCAGGAGGTGCAGACGTGCGACGGGGGATCGTGCTCGGATTGCCCGGAATGGTGCTCGCCACGGGAGCGGGCCTGCTGGTCGAGGCCCACCGCGTCGCGAACGCGCCGGTTCCCCACTTCGACGACCTCGACCCGTCCGGCACCTACGGGCCGGCCGACGGACCGCCGCTGACGATCGCCGTGCTGGGTGACAGCTCGGTCACAGCGCCGGGCCTGGCCCACGGAGCGCTGTCCTGGATAGCGCGGCTGGCCGATGCCCTGCCGCGGCGGTGCAACCTGCGCAGCTATGCCAAGGGTGGCTCCCGTGCACGTGACGTGCTGCGCACCCAGTGCGGCCCGGCACTGCGCGACGGTGCTGACGTGTTCGTGGTCGCGGTTGGTGCCAACGACGTCATGCACGCCACCCCGCTGCGCCGGTACCGCCGCGAGCTGGACACCCTGCTCGGGCTGCTCGCTGCGGGCGGCAGGGTCGTCACCCTCGGCATCGGCGACCTGTCGGTGATACCACGCCTTGCTCCCACGCTGCGCCCGCTGGTGCGTTGGCGCAGCGCTGCGTTGGACAACGCGCACCGCAGGGTTGTCGACAGCCACGGCACCGTCCTGCGGGTGCCGGTGCACGAGGTGGCGGATCCGCTGTTCGCGGATCCGCCCGAGGACCTCTTCACCGCGGATCGCTTCCATCCCAACGAGGTGGGTCATGCACTCTGGGCGCGCAGCTTCGAGCCGTTCGTGCTGGACGCGCTGGGGAGCCCCGGCTCGCAGGCCCGGGCAATATGATGCGCGGCATGGCTGAGAAGCGTTCCTGGTCCGACCTGCCCGCGCGGTCGAAGGTCCTGATCGTCATCGCCTCGCTGGTGGAGATCGTGGTCACCGGCGTGGCACTGCGTGACCTCAAGGAGCGGCCCGCGTCCTCGGTGAGGGGCCCGAAGCTGCTCTGGGCAGCGGTGTGCTTCGTGCAGCCAGTCGGACCGGTGTCGTACCTGGTCTGTGGCCGCCGGCGCGGCAACTGAACCCGTCGGTCCCGGGAACCCCGTGATACCTGTCGACGCCGGCGGTTGGGGGCTGGGCTGGGCCGCTGACGACTCGGGCAGGCTGCACCAGCTCGGTCTCGGGCCAGAGGGCCACGAGGCGGAGGCCTCCACCGGTGTCCACTGGTACCCCGACGCCCATCCGTGCTGGGGAGACTCAGATCCGTTCCGTCAGGCCGCGTTGAGGGTCACCCACCACGACGGCACCCTCACGACCCGGCTGCGACTCGATGGGGTCGAGACGGCGGAACGCCGGGACGGACGCAGCGGAGTCCACACTGTGGTGGCCACGCGTGACGAGGTGTTCGACCTCCTGGTCGAGCACCACTTCCTCACGCATCCCGACAGCGGCGTGCTCGAACAGTGGGTGGAGGTGTCCAACGGGGAGCCGGCGCCGGTGCGGTTGCACGACTACGACTCGATCGCCCCGTTCCTGCTCGTCGGGGAGGAAGCCCGGATCACCCAGTTCGGTGGCTCGGGGTGGGCCGACGAGTGGCGATGGAACACCCGGACACTCGACCCGGGACTCACGACGCTCGCGAGCCTGGGCGGCATCCAGCCCCACCTGCAGCGGGCACCGATGCTGCTCGCGCATCCCGACGACCGGACGTGCATCGGTTTCTCGATCGAGTGGTCGGGCAACACCCGCTTCGACCTCGATGTGCGCCCCGGCCCCGCTCCCGGCGACCTCCGCACCCTGCGACTGCGTGCAGGGGCCAACCCCTACGGGGCGGACTACCTGCTCGAGCCGGGCGAGAGGTTCGTGGCCCCCGCGGTGGCCTGGACCTGGGCCGGCTCCAGCGACGAGGTGGCGTCCAGGTTCCACCGCTGGACTCGAGCGGTGGTGCTCCGCGACCCACAGAGGTTGCGCCCGGTGGTCATCAACAACTGGGAGGCCACCGGAATGGCCTTCGACGAGGCTCGCCTCGAGTCGCTGATCCAACGTGCTGGTGAGCTGGATGCCGAGGTGTTCCTGCTCGATGATGGTTGGTTCGGAGGCGAGTTCCCCCGCGACGACGACACCCAGGGCCTCGGGGACTGGGACCCCGATCCGGCCAAGTTGCCCTCCGGGGTCGCCCCGCTGGTCGAGGCATGCGACCGCTCGGGACTGCGCTTCGGCATCTGGGTCGAACCCGAGATGGTCAATCCCCGAAGCGAGCTGTACCGGCGACACCCCGACTGGGTGATACGGGACCGCCGGGAGCCCAGGGAACACCGACAGCAACTTGCACTCGACCCGATCCGCGACGAGGTCCGTGACTTCGAGGTGGAGGTGTTCGACCGGGTCCTGGCCATGGGTCCCGGCACCAGCTACGTGAAGTGGGACGTGAACCGGCCGATCACCGAACCCGGTTCCACGGCGCTCGCCCCGGAGCGCCAGTCGAACGTGTTCGTGGACAACGTGCGGGCCACCTGGGAGGTGATGGACCGGGTCGTGCAGCGCCATCCGGAGGTGGAGCTCATGCTCTGCGCATCCGGAGGTGGCCGCACCGACCACGCATCGCTCAGACGGTTCCACGAGTTCTGGACCTCCGACAACACCGACCCGGTCACCCGGGTGAGGATGCAGTGGGCGTGTTCGCACTTCTTCCCCCCGCAGGTCATGGCAGCACACGTGACCCGTTGGGGGCAGCGCCCCGTCGAGTTCGCCTGTGCCGTGGCGCTCTCGGGCCGCTTCGGGTTGGACGTGGACCTCGACTCGCTCAGCGATGCCGAGTTCGCCACCTGCCGGCGGGCGGTGGCGCTGGCCCGCCGCCGTGGCCGGGTGCTCCAGCTGGGGGAGGTGGAGCACATCGTGTCACCCGTGGAGGGCCCGGACCGCTCGCGTGCCGCCCTCGCACACCATGCTCGTTCCGGCGCGGCTGGATCCGGCGAGGGCTCGGTCGTGTTCGCCTACCAGTTGGAGGAGCCGACCGGCGATGCCCCCCGCATCCGCGTGCAGGGGCTCGACGGGGACTGCACCTACCGGCTCGAGGCGACCGACCTGCTCTCCGATGACCCCGTCGAGAGCCGGCTCCTCACCGGCACCGTGCTGGCCGAGGAGGGGTTGCCGTGGCCACTGGTTGATCCCTGTACCGCGCGTGTCTGGGAGGTCACACCGGTCGCCGCAGGGTAGGCATCACCCGGGGAGGGAGGACTCCGCGGAGGGAGGCCAGCCGTTGTCGACCACGTCGCCGAGTATGCGGAGCGCGTTCGTCAGTTTCGCGAGGAACGAAGACTCGTGGGCGATGAAGTGGTAGCCGGGGTGGGCGGACCAGAGCTCGCGCAGGCGCAGGTCCAGTTCCACCGCCTGTTGGTTGTCCTCGGTGCGGTAGCGGTTGCCCCCCTCGAACGCGATGCCTCCCACCGCGGAGGTCTCGAAGAAGAGCACCACGTCGTAGCGGGCGAGCTCGGCCTCGTAGGTCGTGTCCATCGCCTCGAAGAACCCAGCAGTGCCATCGGGCCAGTAGGCGGCGCCATCGATGGTCCCGCGGTCACACAGCAGGACCCGGTCGGGATACAACTCCCGGTGGATCTCCTCCGAGCTCGCCTGCACCTCGAACACCGCCCGCTGGATGGAGCGCTGGACGTCGTCGTGGTCGATCCGCGGGAAGCCGCCGGCGAACAGAGTGGTGGCGGACTCGGGTACCACCACGACCGAGTCCCCGATCTCGCGGCGGAACAGGTCCGCGGCGGTGGTCTTGCCCGCCCCCGGGCCGCCGGTCAGCACGATCCTGGAGACCCGGTTGGTCACGGCGCCATGCTGGCACAGCCGCGGGTGTGCACCACCAACTGCCACGACACCAGGCGGGGGACACGCTGCGGGGACACGGTGTGTCGATCCGTGTGTATATTGCTGAGCGCGCAAACAGATCGACCCAGCGGGAGGAGGCCCGACGTGGCCCACCGGATCGTCATCCTCGGAGCGGGCACCGGCGGCACGCTCATCGCGAACCGTCTCCGCCGGCGCTATGGGGATGCCGAGGCGTCGATCACCGTGGTCGACCAGGACGACGTGCACGTCTACCAGCCGGGCCTGCTGTTCGTCCCGTTCGGACTCGCCCGGCCCGATGACATCGTGCGGTCCCGCAGGGACCAGCTGCACAAGGGCATCGCCTACGTGCAGAACCCGATCGACAGGGTCGACATCGAGGCGCAGACGGTGCACCTGGGCGATGGCACCGAACTGGGATACGACCTGCTCGTGGTCGCCACGGGTGCAGCGCTCCTGCCGGACGAGACCGAGGGGCTCACGGGACCGGGATGGGGCGAGAAGGTCCACACCTTCTACACCCTCGAGGGCGCAACCGCGCTGGCGCAGAGTCTCGATGCATTCGACGGAGGCACCCTGGCGGTCAACGTCGTCGACATGCCCATCAAGTGCCCGGTGGCACCGTTGGAGTTCTGCTTCCTGGCCGATTGGTTCTTCACCGACCGCGGGATCCGTGACCGGGTCGACATCACCTATGTCACCCCACTCGACGCTGCATTCACCAAGCCCGTGGCCGCGGAACGACTCGGTGGGATGCTCCAGGAGAGGGGCATCGAGCTGGTCACCGAGTTCAACACCGGTGAGGTCGACGGCGAGGGCGGTCGGTTGGTGTCCTACGACGAACGCGAGGTGCCCTTCGACGTGGCCGCGGTGATCCCGTTGCACGGCGGCCAGCCCTATGTGGGCCGCTCGCCGGGACTCGGTGACGAGCTCGACTTCGTGCCGACGGATCCGGGCACCCTGCAGAGCGCGGCCGCCCCGAACATCTTCGCCCTGGGTGATGCCACGAACGTTCCTGCGTCGAAGGCCGGTTCCGTCACCCACTTCGAGGGAGACGTGCTCGAGGAGAACATCGTGCGGTTCCTCGCCGGACAGGATCTGGACGCCTCCTACGACGGGCACGCCAACTGCTTCATCGAGACGGGATTCGGCAAGGCGATGCTGATCGACTTCAACTACGAGACCGAACCGCTTCCGGGCCACTTCCCGACGAACGTCGGCATGCCGCTGCTCAAGGAGTCACGCCTGAACCACCTCGGGAAGCTCATGTTCCAGTGGTTCTACTGGCATGCCCTGTTGCCCGGTCGTGACATCCCCGGCATCGGAGCGGACATGCCACGTGCCGGCAAGCAGACGAGCTGAACCCCGCAACACCTACCCAACAGGAGCAGAGCCCATGCCCACCAGGACCATCGCAGGCAGCGAAGTGGATGTGAACGACGAAGGCTTCTTCACCGACCCGTCGCAGTGGAACGAGGACATGGCGGTCGAGCTCGCCAAGGAGTCGGGAATCGATGAGCTCACCGATCCCCACTGGACGGTGATCCACTTCATGCGCAAGGAGTACGACGACAAGGGCACCGGCCCGACCGTGCGTGCGCTCGGGAAGACCTCGGGTGTCACGGTCAAGGAGCTCTACCAGTTGTTCCCCAAGGGTCCGGCGAAGATGGCCGCCAAGATCGCCGGAATCCCGAAGCCCCGCGGCTGCATCTGAGACGAACCGACCCCGCCAGCCCAGAACATCCCAGAGAGGCAGATCCCTGCAGTGAGCACCGATACTTCACCCAGCACCAGCACCGACACCGGTGCACCCGAGACGATCGAGAAGGTTTCGGTCATCATCTCCAAGGGTTCCCTGGACGGGATCTACCCGGGGTTGATCATGGCCAACGGAGCCCGCGCGGAGGGCATCGAGGCCAACGTCTTCTTCACCTTCTTCGGTCTCGACGCGATCCATGCAAAGCGCCACGAACACATCAAGGTGGCGACGGTCGGCAACCCCGGACTGCACGTGGCCACCTGGCTGGGTGGGTTGCCGGGGATGAGCTCGGTCATGACACACGTCATGGAGAAGCAGATCGAGGAGCTCGACATCCCCTCGATCCCGGAGTTCGTCGAGATGATCTCCGACACCGGTGCGGGTATGTACGCCTGCAAGGCGTCGGTGGACCTCTTCAAGATGGAGCGGAGCGACTTCATCGAGCAGGTCGACGACATCATCACCGTCGGGGAGTTCTACGACATCGCCGCCGGCGGTCACATCATCTTCACCTGAGTCCCGGCCGCGGCAATGCGCGTCTCCATGACCGTGCCGACCGACGATCTGGCGATCGTACGGTCGGTGTACCCGCAGCTCGAGGAGGTCGGCTACGAGCGCGCCTTCTCCTTCGAGGCGAAGCACGATCCGTTCGTTCCACTCGCCGTGGCGGCGGAGCACACCTCCAGGATCGGACTGGGTACGGCGGTCGCAATCGCGTTCGCCCGCACCCCGATGACACTGGCGAACGTGGCCTGGGACCTGCAGACCGTCACCGAAGGGCGTTTCACCCTCGGGCTGGGCTCGCAGATACGCCCGCACATCGAACAGCGCTTCTCGATGCCCTGGTCGCGCCCGGCGCAGCGAATGCGCGAGATGGTGTTCGCGATACGCGCCATCTGGGACTCGTGGTCCACGGGTTCAGACCTCGACTTCCGGGGAGAGTTCTACACCCACACCCGCATGCCGCCGGCGTTCGATCCCGGCCCGAACCCCCATGGGAGACCACCGATCCTGATCGGTGGTGTCGGACCGGCGATGACGGCGGTAGCCGGTGAGGTGGCCGACGGTCTCCTGGTCCACCCGGTGAACACGCGGCGATCACTGCAGGAGATCACCCTGCCGGCGCTGCGCGAGGGTGCATCCCGGGCCGGCCGCAGCGTGGATGACCTGGAGCTGGTGTGTGTGACGATCATCGTCACCGGCGCCGACGAGGCCCAGTTCGAAGCCAGCCGCGAGGCAGTGCGCAAACAGCTCGCCTTCTACGGGACCACCCCTGCGTACCAGCCGGTGTTCAGGCTCCACGGCTATGGCGACATGTACCCGGAGCTGACCCATCTGGCCCGGCAGGGCAGATGGGACGACATGGCGGGCCTCGTCGATGACGAGCTCATCGAGACCATCGCCGTGGTGGGTGAGCCGCGCGAGGTCGCCTCGAGGTTGCAGGAGCGACTGGAGGGCATCTCTGATTCGGTGAGCCTGGTCAACAACCGCGCGCCCGACCCCGAGCACTTCGCCTCGGTGGTGGAGTTGATCACCTAGCGCGCGTCACGCCGCCGCTCTTCGCGGTGGGGCGGGCCCGGAGTGGTCCAGGGAGTTCTGCGCGAGGTGCAGCTCTCCTCGCGGAGATCGCCACACCCTCACGTCGCTCGCTGCATCCAGCCCGGCCGCTGAAGCACGCGCCCTGTGTGCTGCGGCGAGCTGTGGCGGCAGGTCCTTCAGGTCGTAGTGCACGAGGACCCATGGGTCGTTCGCGTGGACCAGTCCGTGGTGGCGTCGACAGAGCATGCAGCCATTGCTCTCATCGGTGGCTCCACCCGCCTCCCACGGCGTCTCGTGGTGTGCATCGCAGCGCGCCACCGGCTGGTCGCACCCGGGGAAGATGCACCCGCCGTCGCGGATCGTCAGAGCAGCCCGCTGGCCGCGGGTGAACCTTCGAACCGACCGGCCGAGGCGCAGTGGCATGCCGGTCGGGTCGGTGATGACTGGTTGCAGCACGGCGTCGCAGAGCAGCAGCGCCGCGGTGTGGTCGTCGAGATCCGCGCCGTCGGTCGTTCCAACGGCCGTGGGGCGACCCCGGTCGTCGACCGTGACCGGCAGGATCGCCTCCACCGCAGGCTTGGGACTCTTCGGGTTGGCCTTGGCTCCGCGGCGCAGCAGCTCCATCACTGCGCGTGCCCGCAGAACCGAGGCATCGGGGACGGGGATACCGGCCTCGCGCTGTTCGGCGTCGGCGAGGCGACGTTGCCGGTGCAGCTCCGCGTTGATGATCCGCTCCGCCTCCACCGCGTTGTGTCCCGAGAGCTCGAGGCGGAGGTGGAGGTGTCCTTCGAAGTCGCGTGCCATGGCAGCGGTGTCGCGGTCGCCGCAGTCCGGCTGGGGACCGTCCTCGTCGAGCGTTGCAGCGAGCCGGCGCAGGAACCTCACGAACCGCCGGAAGGGGTACATCCTGGCGACCCGTACGATGCGGTGCTCGTGCTCCACGAGTGCGTCGGCGATCCGCTCGTTGCAGACGGCCGCCAGGGCCAGCAGGTGGTCGCCCGATACGACTCCCGAGCGGAGGGCCTCGGCCATCTCGCCGAAGCGCTCGAGCATCCTGGCGATGCGCAACTCGCGGCCCACGGTCGCCTCGTTGGCCCTCGTGCGGTGGGCCTTCCAGCGCTTCGCTGCCAGCCCGGTGCTCGCTTCGGTCACACCGGAACGATCCATCGAGCCGAGGACCGTGGCCTTGGCGCTGTCCAGGCGCCGCTGCAGGTCCTCCAGTTGGACCGACGCTGCCATGAGTGCCTCGCCCTCGAGCGAGTCCGTGTCGAGTGCGGACAGCGCCTCGTTGACCGACTCGATCCAGCGGGGAACGGACTCGAGGGTCGCCGGGGACTTCTCGAGCACCAGGACATCGTTGTCGAGCTGCTCCGCCGAGGCTCGGCGCAACTCCTCCAACAGAGCGAGACCCCGTCGACGGTGGTGGGTGCGACAGCACGAGTCGGCCCCGCGGTCACCGTCGCGGTCGTGGGCCTCGGCGCTCGGGCATCTGCAGTCCCAGGCCTGTCCCGGCCACGTGGCGCCGGGACGCACGGCCCGCGGGTGCTCCGCGGCTGCAGCGGAACGACCCGGTGCATACGAAGCGCCGTCGCCGGTCCTGCGGCCGGTTCCGTACTCGGATCCCGCTGTGGGTCCCTTCCCTGATCCCATGGAACCACCGTAGGACGACCCTGTGACACCGGTGCCGGGGGGAGAGTGGGCGGTCGCGGCCACGAAGGTGGCAACTAGAGTCCGCGGCGATGAGCACCGAGATGACACCGATCGAAGCCGCACGCAGTTCCGCGAAGGCGATACAGGAGCTGCCGGCCACCTTCATGATGGACATGCAGACCTACATCGACGCGGCGGAGCTGGGATACGAGGGGATCGCCTTCTACTACGCCGGACGCGGTGGCGTGCTCGGTGACGTCGACGCCGCAACCGTCGCCACGGCGTTCTTCTTCTTTCCACACGACTCGGTGAAGAGCGGCTGGGAGTCCGCGGCAGCGGTGGAGAGCCGGCAGAGATCAGCAGAGCGCTTCGCGGGCGCGGCGCACCGTTGGGCAGTGGAGCACATGGCGGATGGGGAACTCGACTACGAGCGGCTCGCGGACCTGGCGGGGCGCGTCGTGGCTGCCGCCGACGGAACCTCTGCGCCGGTGTTCGAGGGGTGGAGGCGCCTGGAGGAGCCATCCGGTGAGCGCGAGTTGGTGCTGCACCGCCTGAACGCCCTGCGGGAGCTGCGTGCGGCGCGCCATGCGGAAGCGGTGCAGGAGGTCGGACTCGAACCGGTGGAGGCCTTCATGGTCCGGACGCCACACATGGCCGGGATCTTCGGCTGGCCGGAACCCGAGTCCGGACCTGACGACGCGACCCGTGCGGCGTGGGAACGCGCCGAGGAGCTCACCGACGAGCGCTTCGGGTCGGATCTGTCGGTGCTCGACCCGGCCGACCTGGCCGAGTTCTGTGACCTGGCGGCCGCTGCACTCGAGGCGGCGAGCTGAGCCGACCCGCCTCCCAGTGGGCTCAACCCCTGTCGGGAAGGTCGTACTCGGCCGCGTAGTAGGGGTGGCTCGGGTCATAGGTGGTCAGCGTGCTCGGCGACTCGACCCGGCCTATCGGTCGCACCTCGGTTCCCTCGATGCCCAACCTCGAGTCGCCGAGGCGTTGACGGTAGTCCTGCGCGACCCGTTCCAGATCCGAGACCACCTCGGGGTGCTCCGAGGCCACGTCGGCGGTCTCCCCGGGGTCATCGAGCAGGTCGTACAGCTCGACCACCGGTTCCCCGTGGCGTGCCAGGTGCAGCTTCCACCGCTCGTCACGCACCGCACAGAGCTGGTCCATGAAGTAGTAGGCGAAGTGCTCGTGGGGTGATGGAGCCCCATCCATGAGCAGCGGGGCGATGTCGCGCCCGTCGATGGCCCGATCGGTCGGGGGCGTCGTGCCAGCCAGTGAGGCAAGGGTGGGATACAGGTCCATCGCGGTGGCCAGCTCGTCGCAGACCGAACCGGCCTCGATCCGGCCCGGCCAGCGAACGATCGCGGGTACGCGCATGCCCCCTTCCCAGGTCGTTCCCTTGTGGCCCCGCAGGGGCAGGTTCGACCCCCCGTCGGGACGGTCGAGCGCCCCGTTGTCGCTGGTGAAGACCACCACGGTGTCATCGTCCAGCCCGAGTCTCTCCAGTTCGACCATGACCATCTCGGTGGCCCAGTCGATCGACGCCACTGCGGCACCGTAGGCGCCGTTGCGCGACTGCCGGGCGAAGCGGTCCTGCACGTAGATGGGCAGGTGCACGTACAGGTGTGCGAGGTAGACGAAGAACCGGCGGTCCCGGTTCCGGCGCATGAAGCGCAGGACCTCGGTCACGTACCGGCCGGTCAGGGACGCCTGGTCGGGCTGCTGCTCGATCACCTCGTCGTCGTCGAGCAGGGGAAGGGGCGGATACCCGGGTTGGTCACCTCCTCCATCGGTGGGTGTGCCGACCTGGCGGCCCATGTCGTTGCTGTAGGGAAGGCCGAAGTAGTGGTCGAACCCATGGTTGGTGGGCAGGAAGTCCGGTTGGTCCCCGCAGTGCCACTTGCCGACCATGAGGGTCGCATACCCGGCGTCGGAGAGGAGACGGCCGAGGCTGGTCTCCGACGGGGGAAGGCCGACCGGCTGCCCGGGGAACAGCACCGGGAGGCCCTCGAACGAACCGAAGCCGATCCGTGGTGGCAGGCAACCGGTCAGCAGGGCACCCCGCGATGCGGAGCACACCGGCGAACCCATGTAGAAGTTCGTGAAGCGCAGACCTTCGGCGGCCATGCGATCCAGCGCGGGGGTGTCGTGAAGCGCGGAGCCGTAGCAGCCGAGGTCCCCGTAGCCGAGGTCGTCGCAGTTGACCAGCACGATGTTCGGAAGCGTCGAGTCGCGGTTCGCCGTCGTCGAGGGCACGCTCCGACGATACGGGCGCGCGGCCCAACCGGCCAGCGGTGTGCGACATCCGGACCCGACGGTCCGGCCGCGGCCGACGCCGCCCGGTCAACCGGTAGATTCAGGTGACCCGACTCGAAGGAGCCCCATGAAACCAGGGCACCGTGTCATCCTGCTCCCGTTGATCCTCGGCGCCGTTGTGCTGCTCGCCGGGGCGTGTGGGGAAGCCGCATCGGCGAGTGGCGACGACCCTGCCCCGGGCAAGGACGCGGCGGGTGTCGCGCTGGACCAGGGGGCGGTCGTGATCGATGTGCGCACCCCCGAGGAGTACGCCGCGGGCCATGTCGAGGGTGCCGAGCTGATCGACGTCCAGTCGGCGGAATTCGCAAGCCAGATCGCCGACCTCGACCCCGAGGACCAGTACGTCGTGTACTGCCGTTCCGGCAACCGGTCGGCTGCAGCGGCAGCGCAGATGACCGACGCCGACCTCGATGTGCTCGACGGCGGAAGCCTCGACGACATGCTCGCCGCAGGGTGGCCCGGAACCTGACCCGGGCCGGCACCCCGCAGGGCTGAGCAGCGTGTCGAGTTCTAGCTCAGGTCGTCGACGACATCAGCGGTCTCGGGGTGCTGTCGCATGACCGTGACCAGAATGAAGTAGAGCCCCGGGATCACCAGGTACAGCACGAGGCTCCCCAGGGGGGCGATGCCTGCGAGAGCCATCGCCAGCACATACGCCGCGATCGGAGCAAGGGTCAACAACCCGTGGATGCGTCGGCTGTGGGCGTCGAAGGGCTCGTGCAGCAGGCTCGGACGACGGGCAACGTAGGCCCACAGGACCCAGCGCATCAGGCTTGCGGCGATGAGCACCGAGCCGTAGGTGCGCAGGGCGATCGGATCGTCGTGGTATCCACCGAGGATGCTCGCCGCGAACGGGATGAGACAGACCGGGAGCAGCAGCAGCAGGTTGAGCCACACGACGTCGCGGGTGACACGGCGAATCTGGTTGAACAGGTCGCGGTGCGACACCCAGTACATGCCCGTGATCATGAAGCTGATCACCCAGGCCAGCAGCTCGGGTCCCGTCTCCTCGAGCGATTCCCGCAAGGACGCCTCGGACAGGTTGGTGGGTACTCCGATCTCCAGCACCAGGATGGTGATCACGATCGCGAACACCCCGTCACTGAATGCCTTGACCCGGTCCGGTTCTCCCAGACGAAGCTGGGCGGGGGTCGGCTCCGGCAGGCGCTGGTCCACCGCGACAACATACCGGCCGCCCGCCGGCCCCCGGTCGGGAGGCAGTTCGCCCAAGTGCAGGCCTAGCCGTGCGGGCCGGCCGACAGCTCCCGTCGGATCTCCACGTGGCGGAGCAGGAACGCCCGCTCGTCGAGGCGCTTGCGACGCATCCAGGCGGTGACCTCGTCGTTGCACTTGCTGGCGTTGCACGAACGGCAGGCGGGAACCACGTTGTCGAGCGTGTAGCGGCCACCGCGTGAGATGGGCAGCACGCAGTCCTTCTGGAGCGGACCGTCGTCGGACCCGCAGTACGCACAGCCATCCCAGGCGTGGACGAGCCCGGCCCACTGCTGATCGGTCAGGTCGTGGTCCTTGTTCTGCATGCGCCGCCGACGCTTGCGCGCCAGTCGGGCCGAACGGGTGCGGCTGACCGCCATGGGGTGAAGCTACAGCGCTGGGGGTCCGACCCCGGGGACCACGCGGTGCGCTCGATCGCCCGGGGCCGTGGCCGGATCAGGCGGTGCGTCGCCGCTGCCAGGACACCGCGGACAGCGTGGCTCCGAGGATGAGCAGCACGACACCCGCGAGCAGCAGTGGCTTGCCGCTGCCGCCGGTGAAGGCGAGGGCGCCGGTCGCGTTGTCGTTGGAGGTGACGTCGGTCCGAACGAGCACCTCGCCGGCAACCTCCGACGGGCTGCCGGGAGCGACATCCTGTGGTGTCGTCGTCGGCGCCGGTGTGGTCACCAACGCCGTCGTGGTGGTGGTCGGCTCGGTCGTTGTCGTGGGTGGTTCCGTCGTGGTCGTGGTCGGTTCCGTGGTCGTGCTGGTGGACCCCGTGGTCGAGGTGGTGGATTCGGTCGTAGAGGTCGTGGACTCCGTGGTTGTGGTGGGTTCGGGGTCCTTGTCGTTGGTGTAGGTGCACACGACCTCGTCTCCCTCGGCGAGGTTCGCGGTGAACTCCGTGCCGTTGACCGCCACCTTCCGGCCGCTGGCAGGTGTGGTGCACTCGAGGGACTCGAGGGTCCAGCCCTCCGGGACGGTCTCGCCGACGGTCCAGTCCACGTCGGCTGCCCGCACGAAGGTGATCTCCGCCGAGCCGTCGTCGCCCTCGGGGCGCAGCGTGAAGGTGCCACCGGGGATGAACGAGGTGTCGCCGGTGAACTCGAAGGTGGTGCCCCCGGGTGAGCGGTCGGTGAGCTGCTTTCGAACGGTGATGCTCACCGGCTCGGGCAGCTCGGTCACGTAGTAGGCAAAGCAGTACGCGTGGCGTGCCCGGTTGGGGAAGCGCACGTACTCCACGTTGTCACCGTTGTAGTTGTCGGTGGCGCACCGCAGGGCGCCGAAGGAGACCGATCCGTCGCCGAGGGGTTGGGCCCTGGTGCCGCCCTGGATCCACAGCTTGCCGTTGGTCGCCTGGTCGAGTTGCTCCGCGGTGAGCGTGTAGGTCACCGCACCGGCGATGTCGCGTCCGGTGGGGTTGCCGGCCGCGTCCAGCTCGGGCACCGATTCGGCGGTCGTGGCGATGGCGTTCTCACCGGTGACGGTCGACAGGTTCTCCGTGGCCGGTGACTTGCCGGTGATGCCGGTGCCCCATTGGAAGTTCCAGCCCGCGAGCGGTGAGCAGTTGTCCTGGGGAGCTGCGACCTCCTGGGTCGGGTTGACGACCTGGCCGGTGCTGTAGTTCGTGTCGGGACCCAGGTCCTCGAGGCTCTCCTGAAGGTTGTTGCGATTCCGGTTGGCGATGATGTCGGTGTAGGTGGGACACGTACGGGCGGCCAGCGTCACCGAGTACTGCGGTTCGGGCTTGTCGGGCACGACCCTGGCCGCTGTCTCGCCCTGGGTGACCGGCGTGCAGAACTGGACACTCAGGATGTCGGGCACGGCTCCCTCGACCGCTGTGAGCTCGGAGTTGTCGAACGTGCCGGCGAGCTGTGCCGGTTCGACGGTGGTGGTGGCCGAGCCGGGTCCTCCCTCGACGATCACTGCCGAGACGAGCGCGGTGGAGGTCCAGGTGCCACTTGTCGCGGTGCCGTCGTTGATCGTGACGGCATCGCCTGCGGTCGCCCGGTAGGCGCCACCGACGAGGTCGTGGCGGGCGAGCACCTCGGATCCCACGGGGCAAGCGGGTTGGTCGGAAGCGGAGGTGGTCGCGACGAGTCCGGTGCCGACGAGCAGCGCGCCGACGAGCATGGCGGCCACGCCGGCACGGAGACCCGCAGTGGCACGCGAGCTTCCATCGGCGGGAGTGTGTGTGGCGCTCGTGGAAGGTTTCGTCTCGTCGGTCATGGTCGGTCTCCGGTGGTGCTCGGTGCTGTCTCTGTCGGCAACCCGTCGCTTCGCGTGAGGGATCCCTCGACACGAGGGGTGCCTGACCGTCCGCGGCGCTTCGGCCACACCATCAGGGCTGCCATGGCGAGCACCGCGAGTGCGACGACCGCAGATCCGACGGCGGGGCTCCGAACCGTCGACAACGGAGTGCCCACGGCGGGCACCGACGCAACGACCACACCGAGGGTGCGGTCGGTGGGAGTCGACCAGCGTTCGGAGCTGTCGTTCGCGTCGCCGCGGGTGGTGATCTGCACCATGTCGCCGTCGCGGAGGACCTCGACCACACGGTGGGTGAGGCTGTCGGGTGCGTCGGGTGCGTCGAAGCGGGTGACGACCTCACCGGGTTCGACCTCACCTGCTCGCTGCGGGGTGACCACGACCACGTCGCCGACGGAGTAGGTCGGTTCCATCGATCCACTGCGGATGATCAGGGGTTGGATGCCGACCAGCACGAGTGTCACCACCGTCACCACGGCGAGCGAGATCGCCACTGCGAGCCCGATCGCCAGGCGGTCCGTCGCGCGGGCCCACCGTTGCTCGTCGCCGTGTTCGTCCACGACAGGAACGTCCGTGGTGGGAACCCGTGAGGCTCCCTCGAGGAGCACCGCTCCCCACGAGGCGGTGCCCGGGTGCACGGACCGCAGCTCCACCCCGAGCACCTCGCAACCATTGGCCCCGTGGCGCCTGCCGGCCACGGTTCCCTCGAGTTCCAACGCAGCGCCGTGTTGGTCGGCGGCGTGCTCGGAGCGGGGAACGCGCACGGTGATCTCATCCCCCCGGCCGAGTCCGGTGATCGCACCCTGCAGTGCGAAGCCACCGGGTGAGCCGTCCACCAGGCGCCAGGACGCCGCATCGGATCCAGCACCGTCGGCGTCGCCTTTCCCGCCGATCCCGGCTCCTTCGAGGAAAGCGGGAAGGTCGAGGGGAATCCGGAACCCGACGCGTTGCCAGGACCGTTCGACCAGGGCGCGCACGGTGAAGACCCACAACATGACCAACAGCACCGCAGAAACCCCGGCGGCGACGCGGGCTGCTCCGTCACCCGGAGCGGCAGTGAGCATGACGCTGGATGCGGCTGCGGTGGCGGCCATGGCCAGCCAGACGAGGGGACGTGTGGGGAAGGGGCGCCGCGCAGGGCGGACGCGACGGGTCAGTGCCGATGCAGTGGCTGCGAGCGACCCCGGCAGGGCGTACACGGCTGCCAGCAGGTCCTTGGTCGGGGACGGGCGCGTCCGGGTGGCGACGCGGGGAGCCAGCCACCGAAGCACCAGCGCAGCGCCGAGCAGGGCAGCCAGCGCACCGCCCCCGCTGTGCACCGGCGAGCCGTCGGCGAGGAGCACCAGAGCGGTGAGCCAGAGCACCACGGACCACCCGGACAGGGCGCGCACGGCGAGTCCACCCGCGGCAAGGCGTGCCCGGGGTGAAAGCACCGAGGATGCAGATGCGTCGCAGAGGTCGGCGGCTGCGGCGCGCTGGCGTGCGGTGGTGTCGGGCCAGTAGCCCTCGGCGGCAACGGGTGCAGCCCGTCGTGCGATGGGTGCGTCGAGTGTCGCTCCGGTCAGACCCGATGCGGCACGCTGGCGCAGCCAGGACCCCATCGGCACCCCCGGTTCGGGTGGGTGTTCGGCCAGCAACGAGGTGCGCACGACGGTCGCGTCGGGCTCCCAGGCCCACGCTCCGGCACTCGGCAGGCGGCGCCGGAGCGCGGCGTCGAGCCGCTCCCGGCGCGTGGGTCCGAAACGGTCCCGGTTGAGCGGTTCGGTCGTGCCGACGACCCAGGAAGCACCGTCTCCGAGCAGGGGCGCGGCCTGCTCCAGCGCCGGTCCCGGGAGGGCACGGGCCGAGAGCATCAGCACGCCCTCGCAGCGTTCGCGCAGCGCCTCGACCGCAGCAGCGGTCCCTTCGGGGGCGGACGCAGTCCCGTGTGGTGATCGGTCCGAGTCGTCGTCGGCCACCACGATGATCGACGGATCGAGTCGCGGGGGTACCGCTCGGCCGGGTGGCACCACCAGGGCTACCGGGCCGGCTGCCGCGGCGACCGCCGAGGTGGTTCGTGCGACCTCGTCCGGCACCGCGCCGAGATGCATGACCACCCCGATGCGGGGACGTTCCCCAACCGCGTCCGTTCCGGTGAACGGAGGTGCTTCCGTGCCGGTCAGCGCGACCGCGACGCTGCTTCCCAGGCCCCACAGGAGTGCGAGGACGATCACTGCCACCAGCGGCCAGCGACCGGGTGCGGCCAGCCGGATTGCGACGCTCGCCGCGGCCAGGCTGGCAAGGATCGCCGCTACGGCGAACCATCGGCCGGCACGAGTCGTTCGTGGGTGGGTCATCCCCGGTCAGGTCGGCCGCACCACGGTGGTCCTGAGGGAACCCGGGCGCGGCGCGCATCCGCCGACCGGACACCAGGTGCACGTAGCAGCACACGCGAACGCAGGCGAGGACCGCAACATGCGTGACGCACCACGCCAGACTGGGCTGGTGACCACCGCCGATCCGATCGACGATGCCGAGTTGCGCCAGCGAACCGAGAAGTGGTTCGTGCGCCGTGGGGTGCCGCACTTCATAGATCGCTACAGCGCCTCGGAGGACGTGTTCACGAGGGCCTGGCCGGTGCTGACATTCTTCTTCGTGCTCGAGGCGGTCAGCGAGGTGTCCGAGGACCTGCCCACCTGGGCCAACGTCGCGGCGGTCATCAGCGGTGTGGGGTTGGTGGTGGTGACCCTTGCGCTGCTCAACCGAGCGAGGGGCCGGCCCTGGTACCGGCGCCCCGACACGATCGGTCCCCTCGAGCTGGCAGCGTTCGTGCTGGTGCCACCGTTGCTGCCACTCGTGTTCGGCCTGGACACCGACACCGCCGTCGCAACGATCCTGTTCAACCTCATCGTGTTGCTCGTCGTCTACGTCGTGGTCTCCTACGGCCTGTTGCCGATGACCGCCTGGGCGGTGGCCCAGTTGTTCCGCCAGTTCGCCAACGTCGCCAACCTGATGATCCGTGCGCTGCCGCTGCTTCTGATCTTCACCATGTTCATGTTCGTCAACGCCGAGATGTGGAAGGTCGCCACCGACATTCCCGGTGACTTCTATGCCGCGGCGATCGTCCTCATAGTCGTCACCGGGTCGCTGTTCATGGCCATCCGTCTTCCCCAGGAAGTGCGTTCCGCAGGGTCGTTCGACTCGTGGAGCGAGGTCGGGGAGCACCTGGCCGGCACCCCACTCGAAGGGATGGGTGTCGACGGACTGGTGGACCCTCCGGTGACCCCCACCCAACGGCGTCGCTCCCGGCTGAATGTCGGGCTGCTGTTCTTCACCGCGCAGTCCATCCAGATCGCCTTCGTGACCGTGGCGATCTTCGTGTTCTACGTGGTTCTGGGCATCCTCGTGGTGAGGCCCGACACGATCGCGTTCTGGACCGGCGGCCAGTCACCGGGCGTCGTCGCCGAGTTCACGATGTGGGACAACGACATCATCGTCACCGGAGCGCTGCTGCGTTGTGCGGCGTTCATCGCCGCGGTGGCAGGACTCCAGTTCACGATCTCCGCCTTGACGGACACGACGTACCGCAAGGAGTTCGTTGACGAGAACACCGCTGCGATGCGCACGAACTTCGCGGTGCGTGCGGTCTACCTGGCACGCTTCGCCCGGCCCGGGCGCCGTTCCGAGGAGGTCTGAGCTCCCGGATGCGTCGAGTGGGCATGTCACGCGACGAGCGAGCGCTACTTCACGACACGTCCGTGTGGTTGAGCGACACCAGCGTCGCGCCCGAGAACGTATGGGGTTTCCTGCCAGAGGCTCGAGTCCCAGCACGGTCGGTGGGCCGGTGTGGCGAACACGTACTCCCCGCCATCGATGACCGTTGTGTAGCCGACGATCCCTTGCGGTGAATCACTTGCGATGGTGCGGTAGCGGAGGTTGTTCGCGATCTCGGAGCGTGGGCACAACTCGTTGTACGTACCCTCGAGGCTCCCGTCAGAAAGCCTCCAGGTGCCGGCAATGGCCCAGATGGCCCAGTTGTCGGAGGGAGGTTCGGCCGGGATCGATTCCGGAACATGACTGATGGCCGAGCCCGGTTGCGGGATGTACTTCTGTACAACCCAGCCTTTGGGTACGGGATTGCATGCCGAGCCGGCAAGTCCGATCGCTGCGACGCCGAGGCTGATCGCAGCTGCGCGGAGGCGGTTTCTGCCCACAACGGATCCTCTCTCTCGTCTACACCCTGAATCGACTGTACGGGCAAGTGCCCGTACTCCCAACGTGTGCGGACCGGCCCCTCCGAATTGGCTCGGCAAGCCTCAGCTGGCTTCAGGACCCCCAACGGCCCGTCACAACCAAGAAGGTGGTCACCGCTTCGCTCCCGACACCGGGTAGCGGTGAGTGTCTCATGAGGTGGTGGAAGTAGGGGTCCCCCTCTGTGGGTGGGCCATCGCGTGATTCTTGGTGAGACCTGCGAAAGCACTCACTGAAGGAGACCACGCGATGACCCGTGATGATGATGCCCGCGTCGAGGACCTGCTCGCTCACCTGGGTGATGGAGACACCAAAGACCTGTTCCGGCTGCTGCTGCAGCAAGGGATGCAGGAGCTGATCGACGCCGAGCTCACCGCCACGATCGGCGCCGAGCTGCACGAGCGCACCGACACCCGAACGAACCAGCGCAACGGGGCCCGGCAGCGCACGTTGTCGACCCCGGCCGGTGACATCGAGCTGCGCATCCCCAAGCTGCGCGTCGGGTCGTTCTTCCCGTCGTTGCTCGAACCTCGCCGCCGGGTCGACCAGGCCCTATGGGCGGTGATCATGACCGCCTACATCACCGGCACCTCGACCCGGAAGGTCGACGACCTCGTCAAAGCCCTGGGCTGCGACTCCGGTGTCTCCAAGAGCACGGTGTCGAGGATCTGCAAGGGCATCGACGAAGAGGTCGCAGCGTTCCGCACCCGGCCGCTCGATCACATCGCCATGCCATACGTCTACCTGGACGCGACCTACATCAAGGCCCGCCACAACCACCGCATCGTCTCCCGAGCCGTGGTCGTCGCCACCGCCGTCACCGCCGATGGCAACCGCGAAGTGCTGGGCGTCGACGTCGGCGACTCAGAAGACGAAGTCTTCTGGACCGCGTTCCTGCGCACCCTGCGAGACCGCGGTCTCGACGGTGTGCGCCTCGTGATCTCCGACGCCCACGCCGGATTGAAGGCATCGATCGCCCGAGTCTTCGCCGGCGCGTCTTGGCAGAGATGCAAGGTCCACCTGGCCCGCAACATCCTCGCCACCGTCAACCACGCCCACAAGGACATGGTCGCCGCCACCGTCCGCACCATCTACGCACAGCCCGACGCCGACGCCACCAGAGCCCAGCTGCACGAAGTCTTCGCCATGCTCGAACCCCGCTTCCCCAAAGCCGCCGAGATCCTCGCCGGCGCCGAGGGCGACGTCACCGCCTACGCCGCGTTCCCCCGGGCCCACTGGCGCAAGATCTCCTCCACAAACCCGCTCGAGCGCATCAACAAAGAGATCAAGCGTCGCAGCAACGTGGTGGGCATCTTCCCCGACGACGCCTCGGTCATCCGCCTCGTCGGCGCCGTGCTCCTCGAACAACATGACGAATGGGCCGTCGCCGAACGCCGCTACCTCTCCGAAGAATCCATGGCCCTCATCGACGCCAACCTCGAGGAGGTGACCACAACGACCGACCCCGCCCTGCCCGCCGCCTAATATCGGCCGGCGAAGCCAAGGGTCACCGACCTACTTCCACCACAACACGGGACGCGATCCATAAGGAACCGTGTGTCTGGGGTAGCCGATGAAGGAAGACGTGCTCGAACAGGTGGTGGATGACTACTTGCAGCTCAAGGGCTACTTCACGACCCACAACCTTCGCTTCCGTCCTTCGGCGGACCACCCCGACTATGAGACACAACAGGACTCGGTGCACTCGGATATCGATGTAGTTGGTTTCCTGCCCACAGACCGGACGCGGCGCCGTGTGGTTACCGTGACCTGCAAGTCATGGCAGGCCGGGTTCGATGCACGTCAGAAGCTCCTCCAGATGCGCGGAGACCTGTCGAACCCGAAGCGGGAGACGTGGCGACACTTTCGTGAACTCTGGCAGCCGAAGTGGAGCCAGGCGTTCAGGGATGAGGTAGAGCGCCTGACGGGGCGAACTCAGTTCACATATGTGGTCGCTGCCACGAAGTTCACCGGATCGTGGTCTCCAGAGCAGGCTGAGACGGAATGGAACGCGGACGCGACGATCTCCACGAATCTCGCTGGGAACCGACTTGAGTTCTGGGAGCTATCGCGTATGTGGGGTGAGGTGGTCGCAGCGATGACCCACACGACGGCAAACAGCGAGATCGGTCGCCTCGCCCAGCTTCTGAAGGCAGCGGGTCTGACCGAGTAGCCCTTTCGTGGTCTCGCCCAGTGCCTGACTCCGTCGGAAGCGACGGGGGTTCTTGGTGATGCGAGTTCGATGCAGCTCGCCGAGGGGCGGCGCAGACAGAGGTCGGACCTGCCCGCCTCAGCTCAGTTCGCGAGCCACATCCCCGACACCGGGTGGCCGAGAGCGAGTCCGGGGTTCGGCTCTGATCCGTCGGGAAGCGGCGGGCCGGTGAGGCCGTACACGTCGACATCGGTGGCGATGGTCCAGCGGGTCCAGATCATCCAGATGTTGTAGAGCTCTTCGCGAACTCGCGGTTGAGTTCCTCGTAGATCTCGGTGCGGCGGGCCGGGTCGCTTTCGGCGCGGCCCTCGTCCAGCAGTGCGTTGATCTCGGGGTCGTCGAACTTGTTGAAGTTCGTCGGATATCCGCCGTACCACCAGATGTACTGGGTGTCGGGGTCGTCGCCGGGGTGGTTGCGCCAGTTGAGCACCTGCCAGTCGTTGCCCAGCGCGGTGCTGATCTCTGCTGACTGGTCGACCGCTTCGATCGACGATTCGATTCCGACCTGCGCTGCCTGGTCCTGATAGAACTGCGCGACCGCCTGGGATGCCGGATTGGCGAGGATGGTCTGGGAGAACGTGAGCGGCATACCCGTCTCCTGTTCGTACTGGGCGACCAGCTCCTTGGCCTTCTCCGGGTCGTACTCGGGCATGCCTGCGTCCTCCAGGTAGCCCATCACTCCGGGTGCGAACGGGCCCGAGGCGACGTCGACCAGGTCGAGTCCGATCACCGAGCGGTACTCCTCGCGATCGATCGCATAGGCCATCGCCTGGCGTGCTGTCAGCGAGTCGAACGGCGGCTTCGAGGTGTTGAACAACACGTAGTTGACCTCACCGAAGTCGCTTGTGGACTCGAGTTTGATGTTGCCCGCCTCCGCTTCTGCCAACAGCGTCGAGGTCTCCTCCGGGGTGGGGGTGTGCAACGCCTGGATGTCTCCCGACAGCAGCGCATTGGTGCGGGCGTTGGGGTCGAGGAACGGGCGGAACACCACCGAGTCGAGATACGGCAACTGGTTGCCGTCCGCGTCGGTGCGCCAGTAGTTCTCGTTGCGCACCACGGTGAGCGACTCACCCTCGACCCAGTCGTCGAACACGAACGGCCCCGTGCCGATCAGGTTGGTGTCACAGGCGTCGGGGTCATCGAGCTGGGCCTGGCCCATGATCCCGATACGTCCCGACAGGTAGGCGGGAAACGTGGTCCATGGTGTCGTGGTGACCGTCAGGGTGAGGTCGTCGACGACATCGACCGCGGTGACCGGTTCGAACACGAACATCGTGAGCAGCGCCTGGCGGGCCGGGTACTGCCCTCGGTAGGCGTCCAGGTTGTTCTTGACCACCTCGGCGTCGAGCGGGCTGCCGTCGTGGAAGGTGATCCCGTCGCGCAGGGTGATCGTCCACTGGGTGTAGTCCTCGTTGGGTTCCACCGACTCCGCGAGGAAACCGACGTAGTCGCCGTCCGCGTTCTGGGCGGTGAGGGTGTCGTAGATCGCGTTGGCGACCTGCATGCCCGAGATCGCGAGCTGTGCCTCGGGTAGGCACCAGCCGTTGTTGTTCTCTGCCTCGAGGCCGTACGCCACCTCACCGCCGTAGACCGGTTCGGGATCTGCGGAGTCCTCCACCGGGGACTCGTCGCCACCTCCCCCACAGGCGGTCGCGACCAGCGCGATCGCGAGGACGACTCCGGCCAGTCTGCGTGTTCGTTTGCCCATGATGGGCACGAATCGTAACCCCTCGACACCGCTGCGGGGATGGAAGTGACCCACTCCGGTTCCTGGCCGGCCGGTCGCTGCTCGTGAACTCCCACCTGGCTCCCAGCTGGTTCCCAGACACGGTCTGTACATCTGGAGGTCACCCAAACCTCTAGAGGAGTTACC
>JAMLGJ010000021.1 GCA_023958095.1 Microthrixaceae bacterium | reverse complement strand
GTCTCCGGCATGTTG
This sequence comes from Microthrixaceae bacterium, assembly GCA_023958095.1. Taxonomy (GTDB): domain Bacteria; phylum Actinomycetota; class Acidimicrobiia; order Acidimicrobiales; family Microtrichaceae; genus JAMLGJ01. The sequence goes on along the minus strand of JAMLGJ010000021.1, from coordinate 60,978 downwards.
AACACCGCGTCCAGCACAAGGTGCAGGTACATCCCGATGGGAAGTCCGAGCCAGCGACGGCGCACGAGGCGACGATGCCGGGTGGCCAGCATCACCACCACCAGCACGACGGTCGGTGTGACCAGCGCGTGCATCGGGCCCACACCGAAGGGGACCTCGGCCACCGGCAGCACCGCTCCGAGGGCCACCAGCCGATAGTCGATCGCTGGGCTCCTGAACACCACGAAGGTGAACACCACGGCCGCGGACGCGAACCAGATCAGCATGGCAACCGGCCCCGGCCGGGCCGACGACCGCCCAGCACCGCTGTGCTCAGCGAACGAGTATCCGGCCGCATTCGGGGCAATTGACGATCTGGTCCGCAGGTGCGTTGCGGATCTCCTCGAGCTGCGCCGAGGGGATCTCCAGGTGGCACCCCTCACAGCGCGACCCCGTCAGGCGCGCCGCTCCCACGCCGCCCAGGGAGCGGCGCAGCGCCACGTACTGCTCGACCACATCGGGGTCCAGTCCCCCCAGGAGTTCGGCCCGACCGGACTCGACCTCACGGATCTCGTCATCGATGAGCGACTCCGCCGTGGTCAGTCGGGAGCCCGCTTCCTGCACCCGGGCCCGCTCCTCATCGAGTGCGAGCCTCAGCTCCGACAGGCGTGCCTCGAGCGGTTCGGTCTGCTCGAGGAGTTCGATCGCACGGTCCTCCAGCACCTCCTGACGCTCGCGGAGCGAGGCGAGGTCGGCCTGGTATGCCTCGAGTTCCTTGGCGGCTGTGACGGTGCCGCCGTAGAGCAGCTTCTCCACCTCGGCGGCCTTGGCCTCGACGCTGGCCGCCTCGTCCTCGGCGGTGCGTTCTGTCGCCTTCAGCTCCGACAGGGATGCGAAGCTGGCTTCGAGCGCCTGCTCCCGCGCCGATGCCGCGGCCTGCGCCTCGGCGAGCTCGTCCCTCTCGGGCAGGTTGTCGCGCCTGTGGCGAAGCTGATCGAGGCTGGTGTCGATGTCCTGGAGTCCCAGGAGGTTCTCGAACGAACTCACGGGGCGCAGGCTACCCGGTCACCGAAATCGCCAGGCCCATTCAGGCCTCGTCGTCCTCGTCATCGGAGCTCGGCGTCGAACCCTTCCAACCGTCGGAGATCCTGCGACCTCCCCTGACACTGTCCGGATCGGGGAACGAGATGACAGGGGCACCCTCGAGGTAGTCCGCCATGAAGGCCTGCCAGACCACTCCGGCGGTCCTGCCGCCCTGGGGGTTGCTGCGCAGGGCGGTGCGCTGGTCGAGGGGATCGCCGATCCACACCGCGGTCGAGAGGTGGGGCGTGAACCCCACGAACCAGGCACCCACGTTTGCACCGGCGCCGACCTCGGTGGTGCCGGTCTTGCCCGCAGCCTCCTGCCCGTTGGGCAGCCGGCACCGGGTGCAGGTTCCGCCGGTGATCACGCCCTCCATGGCGGTGATCGCCTGGCGGGCGGACTGCACCCCGATCACCTGTTCGTCGACCGGTTCGTACTGGAACAACACGTTTCCGTCGCGGTCAGTGACGCGATCCACGAAGTGGGTCGGGTTCCGACGGCCGTCGTTCTCGATCGTGGCGTACGCACCTGCCATGTCGAGCGGCGTCACCAGCGCGTCGCAGCCGATGGTGAAGCACGGAGGGCGCACGTGCTCGGGGTCCAGCGGCCCCGGGTCCAGTCCCATCCGGATGGCGGTGTTGCGCACCGCGTCGTAGCCGACCGCCGACTGCAGGCGCATGAACGCGCAGTTGTTCGAGGCCTTCAGGTGGCTGGCGAGCGACTGCTGGCCCTTGGTGGGACAGTCCTTCGGGTACGAACGGCTCAGCGGCGTGACCCCCCACTGCTTCTTCATCTCCGTCGAAGCAGGGTCACCGGCGATCGTGTCACGGATCGTGTAGCCCTCCTCGAGCGCAGCGATCATCGTGAACGGCTTGAACGACGAGCCCGAGCTGTAGCCGCCGTCACCGGATCGGGTCCCCTGCACGGGGTCACCGATCTCGATCGGCACACCGTTGCGTTCCACCTCACCCACGATGGCTCGTACCGCACCGCTGGTCGGATCCACTGCTGCGAGGGCGACCGCTGTCTGGGGGTCGCGCTGGCCGATCGGGTTGTTCGCCGCGGCGGCTTCGGCGAGCTCCTGGGCCCGGGGATCGATGGTGGTGGTGATGCGCAGCCCACCGTTGAAGATCAGGTAGCGGCGCTGTTCCACCGTGGGCGCGAGCCATTCGGCCTCGAGCAGCTCGTCGCGGATCTTGCGCTCGACGTAGCTGAGCGACTGGCTGCTGCGCGCTGCGGTGCGGCCGTAGACCTCTGTCGGAAGTGGAACCGCTTCGATGAAATCGGCCTGTGCCTGGTCGATCAGGCCCTCGTCCATCATGCGCGTCAGCGCCACGCCGCGGCGTTCCGCCGCCAACTCGGGGTTCTTGATCGGGTCGTAGTTGGAGGGGTTGCGGATCAGCGATGCCAAAAGGGCGGCGTCCGCGTAGTTGAGCTCGGACGCCGACTTGTCGAAGTACGTCCGGGCAGCGGCCTCGGCCCCGTAGGCGCCCTGACCCAGGTACACCTGGTTCAGGTACTGCTGCAGGATGATGTCCTTGCACTGTTTCTTGGTCGCGTCGGGACCGCAGAGCTGGTCCTCCAACTGAACCGCCAGGGATGCCTCCTCGAGCTTCCGCTGGATGGTCTGCTCATTGCCCACGAGGTTGAGCTTCACGAGCTGCTGGGTGATCGTCGAACCGCCCTGTTGCACCCCACCGGCCTCGGAGTTGGCCTTGATCGCCCGCAGCACGCTGCGGGCGGAGACCCCGTCGTGCTCGTAGAACTCGGCGTCCTCCACCGCCAGCACGGTGTTGATGAACTCCTCGGACATCTCCGAGAGAGGCACCACGATGCGGTTCTCGGTTCCCCTCAGGTCCCCGACCCGGTTGCCATCGGAGTCGAGGACCGTGGAACCTTCCGGCAGCTTGGGCAGCCGGATGCTCGAGCGCGGCTCGAACGAGACGGCCTCGGCCACGCCCGCCACCTCGGGTATCAGCTGGGCCCCGATCAGCCCCAGGGTGGCCACGCCCAACACCGTTGCCGCGAGGAAGCGCAGGAGCAGGTTCATTCGGCGGCGCATCATCTCCTCATCGACGGACCGTGGCCCGGGATGAATCTACTCCGACGTGGCCGCACGACGGGATCGGCCCCTCGAGGGGGCCGGTGCCGCAGGGCGACGTGGGCTCAGAAGTCCTCGTCGAACGCGACGTCCCCACCGACACCGACCTGGTAGGACGACACGGTCCGCTCGAAGAAGTTGGTCAGTTCCTGGACGTCCTGCAGCTCCATGAAGTGGAACGGGTTCTTGGAGCGCCACACAGCGGGCATGCCCAGAACCGTGAGCCGCTGGTCGGCGATGAACTCGAGGTACTGGCGCATGTCCGCCAACGACATGCCCGGGATGCCTTCGGACAGGAGGTCCTCGGCGAAGGCGTACTCCACGTCGACGGCTTCGGAGATCATCTGGGTGACGCGCTGGGTCAGGTCCTCGTCGAACAGCTCCGGATCCTCGCGGCGGACCTGGTCGATGACCTCGAAGGCGAAGTTCATGTGCCCGGACTCGTCCCGGAACACCCAGTTGGTGCCCGAGGCGAGACCGTTCAGGAGGCCCTTGGAACGCAGGAAGTACACGTAGGCGAACGCTCCGAAGAAGAACAGGCCCTCGATGCAGGCCGCGAAGCAGATCAGGTTCAACAGGAACTGCTTGCGTTCCTCGCGGGTGTTGAGCTCCTCGAGGTCGTTGATCGAGTCGATCCAGCGGAAGCAGAAGTCGCCCTTGGCGGCGATCGAGGGGATGTTCTCTATCGCTGCGAACGCCCTCTGGCGCTCGTCGAGGTCGGGGATGTAGTTGTCGAGGAGGGTCAGGTAGAACTGGACGTGGAGCGCCTCCTCGTAGAGCTGGCGGCTCAGGAACATCCTCGCCTCGGGCGAGTTGATGTGCTTGTAGAGGTTCAGCACCAGGTTGTTGGACACGATCGAGTCGCCGGTGGCGAAGAACGCCACGAGGCGGTTGATCATGTGGCGTTCGGCGGGCAGCAACTTGCGCTGCAGGTCGACCAGGTCGTCGGAGAAGTCGATCTCCTCGACGGTCCAGGTGTTGCGAATGGCGTCGCGGTACATGTCGTAGAACTGCGGGTAGCGCATCGGGCGCAGCGTGAGCCTGAAACCGGGGTCGAGCAGGTTCCCCCCGGAGAGACCGGTCTCGGTCTCCGGTGCTGCCGCGGGCCCCGGAAGGGCCTCGGTTGTGAGTGCGGTGTTGTCCACGAGTGCCATCGGTTCCTTCTCTCCTGGTCGAATCGGGTCAGTTCTGGTGTGTCGTCGAGCGCTGTCGGGTGGCCGGGGGTCGGGCCGCGCCCCGGTGTGTGGCGGCGGTCGCCGCTGCAACGGACCGGTGGGGCAGCGGTCCGGGTGAGCTCCTGCTACTGGCACGCCTCGCAGGACTCGGGGTTCTCGAGCGAACAGGCGATCGCCTCCGCGTCGCTGTAGCCCGGTGCCGGGCCATCGGTCGGCAAGGCCTTCGGCTCTCCCCCACCCGGGCCTGCTGGGCCCGAGGGCGAAGGGCCGCTCGTCTTGTTGATGCGTGTCGCCGGGCGGGACCGCAGGTAGTAGGTCGTCTTGAGACCCGACTTCCACGCGTGCCGGTACATCGAGGACAGCTTCCCGATGCTCGGCGCCTCCATGAACAGGTTGAGCGACTGCGACTGATCGATGAACGCACCCCGGTCCGCCGCCATGTCGATGAGCGAGCGCATCGGGAGTTCCCAGGCGGTCCGGTACACCTCGCGGACCTCCGCCGGGATCGCCTCTATGTCCTGTATCGAACCCTCGTTGCGCTTGATCGCAGCGATCACCTCGTCGGTCCACAGCCCACGGGACTGCAGCTCGCGCACCAGGTAGGTGTTGATCTGGAGGAACTCCCCCGAGAGGGTCTCGCGCTTGAACAGGTTCGACACCTGCGGCTCGATGCACTCGTAGCAGCCCGCGATCGAGGCGATGGTGGCGGTGGGTGCGATCGCTATGAGCAGCGAGTTCCGCAGCCCGTGGTCGGCGATCCGCTGGCGCAGCGGCTCCCAACGCCCGGGATCGCCGGGCGTCACACCCCACAGGTCGAACTGCAGTTCCCCCTTCGCCGCCCTCGTCTGGGCGAAGCCCGGATGCGCCCCGTTGCGCTCGGCGAGCTCGGTGCTCGCCCACAGGGCGTTGAAGTAGATCTCCTCGGAGATCCTGGCGGAGAGCTCCCGTGCCTCCGGAGCGTCGAAGGGCAACCCGAGCTTGAAGAACACGTCCTGCAGGCCCATCATGCCGAGCCCCACGGGCCGCCACCTGGCATTCGAGTTGGCCGCCTCGTCGGTCGGGTAGAAGTTGATGTCAACCACACGGTCCAGGTAGGGCACCGCTGTGCGCACCACCTCGGCCAGGCGACCGAAGTCGAACTCGGGGGAGCCGTCGGGTCCGGGGCGCACCATCGCTCCCAGGTTCACCGAACCGAGGTTGCACACGGCGGTCTCGGCCTGGTCGGTGACCTCGAGGATCTCGGTGCACAGGTTCGACAGGTGAACCACCCTCGGACCCTCCTCGTCGTCGCCGGAGGATCCCGTCTGGTTGCACTTGGAGTTGGAGGCGTCCTTGAAGGTCATCCAACCGTTGCCTGTCTCGGCCAGCGTCCGCATCATGCGGCTGTAGAGCTGGCGGGCGGGCACCTGGCGCTCGTAGAGGCCCTCGGCCTCGGCAGCCAGGTAGGCGGCCTCGAACTCCTCGCCGTAGAGGTCGACGAAGTGGGGCACCTTCTTCGGGTCGAACAGGCTCCACTGCCAGTCCTGCTCGACGCGCTTCATGAACAGGTCGGGCACCCAGTTGGCGATGTTCAGGTTGTGTGCACGCCGTGCCGCGTCACCGGCGTTGTCCTTCAACTCGAGGAACTCCTCGATGTCGGCGTGCCACGACTCGAGGTAGACACACGCCGCGCCCTTGCGCCGTCCACCCTGGTTCACCGCGGCGACGGAGCTGTCGAGGGTCTTGAGCCACGGCACGATGCCGTTGGAGAGGCCGTTGGTGCCCTTGATGAGCGACCCACGGGCACGGATGCGGCTGTAGGACAGGCCGATGCCGCCGGCGTGCTTGGACAGTCGGGCGATGTCCCGGTAGCGGTCGTAGATCGCGTCGAGGTTGTCCTCGGGTGAGTCGAGCAGGTAGCAGCTCGACATCTGCGGGTGCGTGGTACCGGAGTTGAACAGCGTGGGAGAACTCGGCAGGTACTCGAGCCCGGAGATCAGCTCGTAGAAGGTCACCGCCTCCTCTGCCGTGGTGGCGAGCCCGCAGGCGACCCTCATCAGGAAGTACTGCGGCGTCTCGACGACCTTGCGCGACTCGGGGTGCTTCAGCAGGTAGCGGTCATAGACGGTCCGCAGGCCGAAGAACCCGTAGAGCCAGTTGCGATCGGGAAGAATCGCGTCGTTCAGCTTGCGGGCGTGGCGGGCCACGAACTCGGCGGTGTCCGCTCCGATGAGACCCACGTCGCTGCCGAGCTGCACCGACTGGCTGAAGGAGTAGATGTCCTGGTTCTGGACCTCCTTGTCGATGACCGTCGCCAGGAGGCGGGCCGCCAGGCGCGAGTAGTTCGGTTCCTCCGAGATGAGGCCGGCGGCGGTGCGTATGGACAGCTCGTCGAGCTCCTCGGTGGTCGCCCCGTCGACCAGCCCCGAGATGGTCCGCGTGGCGACGCGCATGGGATCGACGTTGTCGAGCCCCACCGCACAGCGGGCGACCGCCTTGACGATCTTGTTCACGTCGACGGCCTCGGCACTCCCGTCGCGCTTGGTCACCCTCATCGTCGAACCGGTCGGGGTGTCGACCACGCCGTCGCCGGATCCAGCCGGTTCGGGGCCGAGCACCACGGGCTCGGACGACGCGTCGGTCCCGATCGACTCCGGTTCTTGGTCTAGGTCCTGGATCAGTGACACGTGGGCTTCCCCTCTTGGCGTTCCTGCAGTGGTCTTCGGGGCGGCGAGCCCGGATCCCGACCTACCCGCGAGGTGCTCCCCCCGAGTGGTGGTCCCGCCACCCTCTGTCATGGAAATGGACCGGAAGGCACCACATGTTGTGGTTGGCCCGATCCGCTACCCCAAGATCTTGGGGGACAGGTGTGTAATTACAGCCATGTCACCAGAGCCGAGTCAAGCATTTCGCGAGGAGCACTTTGAGTGGTCGGGAGGCTCCCGGGAACACCGCACCCTGACCCCGATCTGCGGCCCTTTCCCCACTCAGCGCGCGCAAGCAACGCCCACCCCCGGAACTGATCGTCGTGGTGCCCGACAGGTCGGCACCACGACGATCAGTTCGCCGCGGGGGGACGCGGCTACGGTCTCGCACGGATGATCCACCAGAGCACCTCAGGTGACCCCGAGGTACCGGAGCCCGACCCACTCCCCTACGGCCCGCGGCCGCTGTGGGACCCCGAGGCCATCCCGGCGGCCACCCTCATCCCGCTGCGGGACGGCCCCGCGGGCCTCGAACTGCTCATGCTGAGGCGGGACACTCGACTGCACTTCGCCGGCGGGATGTGGGTGTTCCCGGGTGGGCGCATCGACCCCGAGGACTACCCGAACCAACCGGCGGGCCCCATGCCCACCGAGGAGGAGCTGGAAGCGGCTGCCAGGGTCGCCGTGGCCCGTGAGCTGGCCGAGGAGGCCGGCATCGCCATCGAGGCCACGACCGTGCGCCGCTGGTCCCAGTGGACACCTCCACCGAACAGCGACCGCACCGCGGACCTGGTCAGGCACCGTTTCACCACGGCCTTCTTCGTGGGCGTCGCGGTCGGAGACACAGACGCCGTGGTGATCGACCACGGCGAGATCCGCGACCACCGGTGGGTGCGGCCACGCGACATGCTCGACCAACACGCCGCCGGGGAGGTGGCGCTCGCCCCTCCGACGTTCATCACCCTCGAACACATCGCTCCGCTGCGCAGTCCTGCCGAGGTGCTGGCCGGGTCCCCCGGGGGCCGCAACGGACCCGCCGAGGTCGAGCACTTCTCCACCCGGGTGGGGGCCACCGAGGACGGTTGGGCCGCCCTGTACCACGGGGATGCCGGATACGACAGCGGTGACATCACGATGGCGGGTCCCAGACACCGCCTGTGGATGGACGAACTCCCCTGGCGCTACGAACGGCAGGTTCGATGACCAGCGAGGAACGCCGGCCCGTGGAGCCACCCCAGAGCATCATCTGTGTCGACTGCGGCGGCACCTGCGGCCTGCTGAGCAGACCCGACACCGACGATGACGGAGCGGAGCTGCCCTTCCTCTCCGGCGACGTCGTCGCCTACCGGTGTGCCGACTGCCTCGACCGCTGGGACATCGTGCTCGAGTAGGGGCACACGGGGGCCGGCAGGCCCACCGTGTGCCCGGCGGGAACCCCTGGGACAGCGAACCCGTTCGGTGCCCCCGGACCCACCCGGTACCATCGGGAACCCGATTCCCGACAGGCCGAGAATGACCCGACAGAGCGCCGAACACCCATATCCGAACGTCCCGACCAGGGCTGACTTCCCGGCCGTCGAGAACGCCCTGCTCCAGCGTTGGGAGGCCGACAACACCTTCGAGCGGTCGGTCGAGCAGCGTCCGGAGGACGACGAGTTCGTCTTCTACGACGGCCCTCCCTTCGCCAACGGGCTGCCCCACTACGGGCACCTGCTCACCGGCTACGTCAAGGACGTGGTGCCCCGCTACCAGACCATGCGCGGCCACCGCGTGGAACGGCGCTTCGGCTGGGACTGCCACGGCCTTCCCGCAGAGATGGCCGTCGAACAGGAACTCGGGGTCTCGGGCAGGATCGGCATCACCGACTACGGGATAGATCGGTTCAACGACCAGTGCCGTTCGTCGGTGATGCGCTACACCTCGGAGTGGGAGCGCTACGTGACCCGCCAGGCGCGCTGGGTCGACTTCTCCGAGGACTACAAGACCATGGATCTCGACTACATGGAGTCGGTGATCTGGGCCTTCAAACAGCTCCACGACAAGGGACTCGTCTACGAGGCCTACCGGGTCATGCCCTATTCGTGGGGAGCCGAGACGCCCCTGTCGAACTTCGAGATCCGTCTCGACGACGCCACCCGACCGCGACAGGACCCAGCCCTGACCGTCGCGTTCGAGCTCGCCGAGGACCGCGGGGTGCTCGCCGAGGCGCCGGGTGAGGGCCCCGTGGAGTTGTGGGCATGGACCACGACTCCGTGGACCCTGCCGTCGAACCTGGCCCTCGCCGTGGGTGCCGACGTGGAGTACTCCCTCGTGGCGGTTCACGACGGCGACCGGGCCGGACGCCGGGTGCTGCTCGGGTCCGGAGCGCTGGGCACCTACGAGGGGTCCCTCGGCTCCGGGTACGAGGTGCTGGCACGCTTCCGGGGAAGCGACCTGGCCGAGATCACCTACCGGCCCCTGTTCCCGTACTTCTCGGACCATCCCCGTGCCTTCCGTGTACTGGTCGCCGACTGGGTCAGCGACGACGACGGAACGGGCGTGGTCCACCTCGCACCCGGGTTCGGCGAGGACGACCAGGCGACGTGCGAGGCGGCGGGCATCGAGCTGGTCGTACCGGTGGACGACTCGGGTCGCTTCACCTCCGAGGTACCCGACTGGGAGGGCACCAACGTCTTCGACGCCAACGCCGAGATAGCGCGGGCGCTCAAGGAACGCGGCCAACTCGTGCGCCACGACACCTACGACCACAACTACCCGCACTGCTGGCGCACGGACACCCCGATCATCTACCGGGCCGTCAGTTCCTGGTACGTGGAGGTCACCGCTCTGCGCGACCGACTCGTGGAACTCAACCGCGAGATCAACTGGATCCCCTCGCACGTGCGCGACGGCCAGTTCGGCAAGTGGCTCGAAGGAGCACGCGACTGGTCCATCAGCCGCAACCGCTTCTGGGGTTCACCCATACCGGTGTGGCGTTCCGACGACCCCCGGTACCCGCGCACCGACGTCTACGGGTCACTCGAGGAGATCGAGGCCGACTTCGGGGTGCGGCCGACCGACCTGCACCGACCGCATGTGGACGACCTGGTGCGTCCCAACCCGGACGACCCCACGGGCCGTTCGATGATGCGGCGCGTGCCGGAGGTGTTCGACTGCTGGTTCGAATCCGGTTCGATGCCCTTCGCCCAGGTGCACTACCCCTTCGAGAACCGCGACTGGTTCGAGGAGCACTCCCCGGCGGACTTCATCGTCGAGTACATCGCCCAGACCCGCGGCTGGTTCTACACGATGCACGTGCTCTCGGGGGCACTGTTCGACCGACCGGCGTTCTCGAACGTGATCTGCCACGGCGTGGTGCTCGACCACGAGGGGCGCAAGCTCTCCAAGAAGCTGCGCAACTACCCGGACCCCGAGGAGGTCATGGAGTCGCATGGCTCCGACGCGCTGCGCTGGCACCTGATGGCCTCACCCATCCTGCGCGGTGGTGACCTGCGGATCGCGACCGACGCGTCGGACTTCTCCGAGGTCGTCCGTCTGGTGCTCAACCCGATCTGGAACGCCTATTCGTTCTTCACCCTGTACGCGAACGCGGACGGCTACTCCGCGACGTTGCGCACCGACGCACCCGGTCGGCTCGACCGCTACATCCTGGCCAAGACCGCGGAACTCGTCGAGGCGGTCACCGCCTCGATGGATGCGTTCGAGATCGCACCGGCGTGCGCGGAGATCCACGGGTTCCTCGATGCGCTCAACAACTGGTACATCCGCCGCTCCAGGGAACGATTCTGGGCGCCCGGCGGGGGCGACGAGAACGTCTCGGCACAGGACAAGGCCGACGCCTACGACACGTTGTTCACGGTGCTGGTCACCCTCATGGAGGTGACCGCACCCCTGTTGCCGTTCGTCTCCGAGGAGATCTGGCTCGGCCTCACCTCCGCCAGGGCCTCGGAGTTCTCCCCCGACAGCGGCCCGCGCTCGGTGCATCTGCGTGACTGGCCCGACGTGCACGACTGGCCACATGACCGGGACCTGGTGGAGTCCATGGATCGCATCCGCGACGTCTGCTCGGCAGCCCTGTCGCTGCGGGAGGAGAACCGCCTGCGTGCCAGGCTGCCGCTGCAACGCCTCACGATCGCGGGCTCGGAGCTGGGCGGGCTGGAGGGCATGCTCGACCTCGTGCGCGACGAGGTGAACGTCAAGTCCGTCGAGTTGTCCGGTGAGCTCGAGGCGATCGGGCGCTTCGTGCTGAGGCCCGATGCGAAGGTGCTGGGACCGCGTCTCGGGGCGGCCACCCAGGAGGTCATCCGGGCGGCGAAGTCCGGTGAGTGGACCCTCACCGACGGCGACGTGGTGGAGGTGGCCGGACAACGGCTCGCCCCTTCGGAGTACGAACTCGCCCTGCAACCCCGTGAGGGAGCGGTTGCGGCGGCCCTGCCCGGCAACTCGGTGCTCGTGGAGCTCGACACCGAGGTGACCCCGGAGCTGGAGGCCGAGGGAATGGCCCGTGACGTGGTGCGCCTCGTGCAGCAGGCACGCAAGGATGCAGGTCTCCTGGTCACCGACAGGATCCACTGCCACATATCCACCACCACCGAGGTGGCCGACGCGCTCGATGCACACCGCAAGTGGGTCTCGGAGGCGGTGCTCGCGACCGAGCTCACGATCTCCGAGGGAGTCGACGACGACGTGGAGGCCCGCATCGAGGGCCATCCCGTGCAGGTCGACGTGGAACGCGCCTGAAGCCCTGCCCATCCGGGCGGCATCCACCCATGCGGGTTGGTGGTGGGGGCTCAGCCAGTGGCCGGGCGCAGGGCTTCGCGCACCGTCAGTGACTCGGTCTCCGCTGACGGTGCCACGTCGGTGACGTCCAGTTGCCTGCCGCGGTCGACCAGCACGACCACGACGGTGCCTCCCGGACCCGGGCGCAACACCACGCTCGTGGCGAGCGGATGGAGTGATTCCACCGCCATGCGGTTGGGTCGCTGCACGACGACCAGGAGGCGTCTGTCGGTCCGTGCAACGGCTGCCAGCGCCCCGTGCACGCGCCCGCAGACCAGAGGGCCCACGTGCTCCCCGTCTGCCAACGCAGCGTGCATCGAGTGCAGCACCGCGGAGAAGGCCTGCCGTGACCCGGGATCGAGCCGTGAAGCGGCCTGCACCAGGCTGTCGGGAGTCGTGGGCACCCCGCCCGCCGCGGAAGCCGCTGCCGGAGCGGAGACCGCCGGATCCTGTGGCCCGAGCGGCGGAGAGGGCGCTGCGGGTTGCTGTTGGGCGTGCGGCCCAGACACGAATCCCTCCGAGGGAGCTCCCTGGCCGGCACGACGCGCACGCCGCGGAGGGCGCCTCGAACGGGTGTCCCGACCTCGCGAGCGACGCGACGGTGCGCGCCTGGGAACGGCTGGTGACGGCACCCCTTCAGGGGTCGCGCCGGAGGGACCGGGCTGGCCCGCGGCTGCGGGGGAGGCTGGTGGCACGTCCTCGCCGCCGGGGGGCACGACGGGCCTGGCCGGTCGCGTCTGGCGGATCTGGTCACCCCAGGGGTCCTCCCCGGCAGTGGCATCCGCGATGGCCACCGGCTGCGCGACCGACGGCTCCGGCTGCACGGGCCCGGCGACAGCTGGCCGCTGCCCGGTGGCTGGAGCACTGCCCCCGGCCACCGGCTGTGCCGCAGGACCGGTGGGCTCGACCACCGTTGCGGCGCCCAGGTGCACAGGAGACGGCAGGCGCGACGGATCGAACGGCGGAGGTGTGACAGGAGCTCCCACCGGCTCCGTCGGTGGCGCCTGCACTGGCGCGACGGGCGGCGGACCGACCGGTTCGGGCCGCACCCCTGTGGCCGGTCCGGGCGTGCCGGCCGGTTGGCGCACGCGGCGGCGCAACCTGCGCCGCCGGGCCGAGAGCGCGGATTCCGCGCCGATGTCGGCCACCGCATCCAGGGGCGGCACCGCAGCTGCCATGCGCGCCGGGAACCAGGCGGCCGCGACCCCCACGAGGACCGCGGCGACTGCGATCCCGAGGAGTGCCCACACGGGAACCGTGAACACACCGAAACCGATCGACCCCAACGCCCACACCCCCACCGCGGCAGCCCCGGTCCCGGCGAGGATGCCGAGCAGGGTGCCCACCGAGGAGAAGGCCACACCTTCGAACAGGACCATGCGCATGAGAGCCGCCCGCGAGGTGCCCGCTACGCGCAGCAGACCGAACTCCCGGCGACGTTCCCCCACCGACAGCACCAACGTGTTGACCACCCCCACGAGGGCCTGCAGGAGTGTGAACAGCAGCATCCACAGGATCACGCGCTCGAACCCACGCAGCATCTCGCCACGGGCCGACACGAACTCGGCGGGCCCCAGCACCGAGGGCACCCCGTAGGACTCGGCCAGCTCCCGGACCGCGGCCTCGGTGGAGGCCTCCCCGTCGGTGGCGACCAGTGCCACTATGTCGTTGGTCGCCGGCACCTGGGCACTGAGCACGGACCCCTCCATGACCAGGTCCCCGAGCAGCGCCTCACCGCTGTTGTAGATGCCGGTGACGACCAGGTTCTCGGAGCCACCGGAGTGGAACAGCACCGGCAGCGAGTCACCGATCTCCACGCCCGAACGGTCCGCGAACTGGGCCGACACCCAGACCTCGCCGACCTCGAGCGCACCGGGATCGGGGCCCTCGAAGCCGAGGTCCAGGACCTCAGGAGCGGCTGCTGCGTCGAGACCCGTCATGCGCACCGAGTACTCCCCCACCGAGCCGCGGCCGAGCTTCCAGCCGCTCGCCTGGTCGACCCCGTCGACGAAAGCGAGCTGCTCGACCAGGTCCGAGGGCAGGCCTCCCCTGGTGAAGGTCTCCGAATCCACCACGAGGTCCGCGGCCACCAGGTTGCCGACCGCCTCGTCGACGGAATCGGTGAACGACGCGAGGAACACCGCCAGGCCGGACACCACCGCTGCCGCCAACAACACCGCGGCGGTGGTCGCAGCGGTTCGCGAAGGGTTGCGTCGGGCGTCGCGGGCAGCCACCAGGCGCAACGGGCGGGGTCTGAAGGGGAACCTGCGCATCACCATCGCAACCGTCGCGGTGAGAACCCCGGGGACGAATCCCAACAGGAACACCGACACCGCCACCGCTGCTGACACGGCGAGCACGACGGCCACCTCGACCGAGGCGAGGAGCCCGACTGCGCCAACGGCGGCGAGGGCCACGATCGCCCTCGCCGCTGATCGCACCACGGGATGTCGATGTCGGCTCGGGACGGTGGGGACCTCCTGCACCGCCTCCACCGGGGGCACCGCACACGCGGTGGCCACCGGACGCCAGGCTGCAGCCACCGTGGCGAGCACGCCCATCGCCACCGCGACTGCTGCCGCTGCAGGAGTCAGCGGTGGGCCGGCGGTGGGGACCGCCGACCCCAACGCACCCAGGGCGCGCTCGATGAGGGTGGCGAGCAGCACCCCCAGGGGTACGCCCAGCACCGACGACACCGCCGCCAGCACGACTGCCTCTCCCAGGGCCGCCCTCCTCAGCTGGCCGCGTGTGGCTCCGGCGAGTCGGAAGCCCGCGAACATCCTGCGACGCTGGGAATGCAACAGCGTGAGTGAGTTGGCCACCGTGACCGTGCCGACCAGCAGGGCGAGTACGCCGAACGCCGTCACCAGCATCCGGACCACCACGAAGCTCCTGGTCAGGCTCTCGGTGGCATGCATGGCTGCGGTGGCACCGTCGGTCACCTCCGTTCCGGGAGGCGCGATCGCCCGCAGAGCTGCGGTGACCTCCTCGAAGTCCGCATCCGGTTCAAGGCGGATCGCTATCCGGTTGTCGTCGTCGGGCTGGTCGAACACCAGGCGGGCCTCATCGGTGCTCAACACGACGAGGCTCGATCCACCGCTGCGGCCGGCATCGCTCGAGGCGACCAGACCCGACACCTCGTAGGTCCCGACCTTGCCCTTGCCGGCGACCCGCACGGTGTCGCCCGTGCCCACGCCGGCCACCTCCGCGGAGTGCTCGTCGAGCAGCACCTCCCCGTCCGAGGAGGGTGCAACGCCCTCGAGGAGTTCGAGGTTGGACACCTCGGGGTCCTCCGGCCAGTTGGTTCCCCTGGGTTGTTCGGACAACCCGGGTGTCGCCACCGGTTCGCCCTGCTCGTCGGAGACCAGGGCGACGTCCTCGAGGCGGTGCGAGACCGACTCGACCCCGTCGACCCCGGCTGCCGACGCGGCCAGTGCGGAGGGCACCAGGCGCCGCACCTGTTCGAGGGACGACTCATAGGCCACATCGCCCTCGATGACGACGTCGGCATCGTCGGCGGAGGTGGCGGCGAGCTCGTCCAACCCCGCGCCGATGCGGTCCAGCAGGCCGAGGGCTCCTGCCAGGTAGCCCACACCGAGGGCGATCGAGATCCCCGCCAGCACCAGCCGACGCCGTTGGCGAAGCAGGGCCCTGAGCACCACGATCCCACCCACGGTCCGTGCGGTGGTCGACCCCGCTCGCATCAACCCGATGCTACCGGCGCGCCCCGAGCATCGGTGCTCAAGGAGCGGTCAATGCGTTTCGGGGTGGGCCGGGACCCTCAACCCCCCGCCGCCACCTCCAGCAACCCGTCGACGTCGCTGGAGAGCAATGCTGCCAGGGTGCCGTCCCCGTCGGCCATCAACGCCCACCAGTGGTGACCCCCGCCCAGCCGGGCCACCACCTCACGAACCGGGTCCTGCGGGTCGACCCGCGGGAGGGCGAGGATGGGTTCGGCAACCGACCTGGCGGGCACCACCGCCTGCTGGGCGGGCGGGATGCGGGCGATGGAGTCGCGGGTGACCAGCGAGTCGGTGGTGTTGCGGTCCCCGCTGAGGGCCACGAAGGGAACCCCCGGGTTCGCCGCGAGCGAATCCCGTGCATCCGCCACGGATGCATTCGCCGGCAGGGGTGCGGGAAGCTGCCTGCGCATCCGCCCGACGGGCATGTCCAGCATTTCGGGTGCCGGGGCCGCCGAGGCCCACTCGGCGCGGGCTGCGACGAAGAGGAACAGCGACAGCGCGAGGATCCACATGCCGGACCATGCGGCCACCGAGAAGATCACCCAGATCGACACCAGTGCCATCGCCGCTGCGAGGATCTGGCCCCACAGGGCGGCGGTACGCGTGGCCCCCAGCCGGTGGCCACTGCGGCGCCACAGCACCGCCCTGAGGATCCGTCCGCCATCGAGGGGAAACGCCGGCAGGAGGTTGGACACCGCGAGGACCGCGTTGATGCCCGCGAGCCAGATGAGCAGGCCGACCAGCACATCGGAGCCATCGAAGCGCCAGGTGATCCATGCGGCTCCCCCGGACAGGACCGCAACGAGTGCACTCATGGCCGGCCCGGCCAGGGCGATGCGGAACTCGGCCCGCGGGTCGTCTGCCTCACCATCGAGCTTCGCCACGCCACCGAACAGCCAGAGCGTGATGCCCAGAACGCGCACGTCGTTGCGCAGGGCCACCCAGCTGTGCCCGAGCTCGTGGGCCACGAGCGACCCCAGGAAGCCGGCCACTCCGACGACCCCTGCGAACCAGTAGGCGGAGTTCGGGTGCCCCGGGGCGACGTTGGGCAGGGAGATCTCCGCCAGCGACACCGCGAGGACCACCGCCACCAGGCCGACCCACAGGTTCACGCCGATGGGCACGCCGAACATCCGGCCGAGGTACAGGTGGGACTTCATGGACGCCCAAGGCTACAGAGCACCGCGAGCCACCCGGGCTCGCGCCCCGGGTTTTGGGCCGGGGTCGCTGCGCTTCCATGATGGGCCGGTGCGGAGAGCAGAACAGCGACACCCGGTCACCAACGGCCTCGCAAGGGACGATGGCTGAGGCGGTCAGGACATCCGAGCTGGTCGAGCGACGCGAGCGACTGCTCGCGCAACGCGGCCGAGACGATCCCGAGACCGTCTCGCTGACCGAACGACTGCGCGCGACCCTCGCGGAGGGGACCGTCGTCAGGGCCCTCGAACCGGGCCCGACCGGTGCCGACCGCGACCTCGCGGTGTCACTCGCACGGCGTGAACCGGTGCACCCTGCGGGGGATGCTGCGGAACTCCGGCGCCGCTTGGCGACGGACCGCCGGGTGTTCGTGGCCGAACACCCCTCCCTGCCCGGCCGGCCCATGAACGTCCTGTGGGTCGCCCTCTGCAGGGGTGTACCCGAGACCCTCGCGGAGGTCCTGTCGCCGGAGGTACCGGTGCTGGATCCCGAACTGGGCGACTCGGCGGTCTTCTACTCAATATGGAACGCGCAGGGCGGACTCGCCGGCATCGGCGCCGGGACGCAGCTGGTGAAGGACGCCGGGGAGCAACTGCGCTCCGAACTCGGCGGACTCGAGGTGCTCACGACCATGTCCCCGGTGCCCGGGTTCAGGACTTGGCACGAACGCCACCGGACACGAGAGGACCTCGCAGCCTCATGCGCGACCTACCTGCGCACCATCGGGCCCGACGGACGCCTGCTCGATCCCGTGGCCCGGTTCCACATGGGCAACGGCGCTCGCTTGTGGCGGGTACTCCCCGACGCGGACCCCTCCCAGCGTGGCCGGGATCGCTCGTTCGGCGTGATGGCCAACTACCGCTACCACCCCGAGGACATCGCGGCGAACCTGTCGGCGCTGCGCGCCGGGCACCCGGTGGTCGGGGATCAGGTGGCTTCCCTCACCGATTCCGCCTGACCGGCGTCGAGCACGAGCGCGGCCGCCAGGTCCGCATCGTGGCTCAGCGAGACGAGGAGACGTCCCCGGCCCCCGCCCCGGGCGTCACGCCCGTGGTCGGGCACCGACAACTCGGGGGCAGCGGTGTCGGGCCCGTCGGGGACACCGGGACCACTCAGCACCGCAGCACGCATCCGAGCGCAGGTCTCCTCGTCGGGCAACGCGAGCGGTTCGTCGCCCGACCGTCCGTCCAGGCCGGGCCAGACCCGGCCGGTGCCCATCACCTCCGACGCAGCGGCCTTTGCAGCCAGGCGCGCCGCGACCCGGCCGGGGTCCGGATCGGGACCTCCCAGCCGGGCGCGTTCGGACGCGTCGAAGCAGCGTTCGAGAAGATCGGCGGTGCGCAGGAGCCGGGCCACTGCTGGGACCGGCAGCACCACCAGGGCGCGGCGGCGCCTGTGGGTCAGACGACCCTGACGTTCAGCGCCTCGGGGCCCTTGCGCCCGGGGCCGACCTCGAACTCGACCGTCTGGCCCTCGTCGAGGGACTTGAAACCCTCACCGGCGATGTTGGAGAAGTGGACGAACACGTCGTCCTCACCCTCGCGCGAGATGAAGCCGTAGCCCTTCTCGTTGTTGAAGAACTTGACGGTTCCGGTGGAAACACTCATTGCACATGCTTTCTGTACTGCCGAACTCGCCGGGGCGAGCGGCTTCGCCGGGAGGACTTCGCCCGACCGCCAGAGTGTAGGTGAAGGGGTACCCCGTTCACGACCGGGTCGTCGCGACCGCTTCGCGGGGCCCACCACACGGGCGGGGCGTCACGCCCGGCCGGGCACGCGCCTCGCGATCCAACGCCCGATGATGACCACCGTGAGAACCGTCGGGAACACCTCGAGACGGCCCACCAGCATGAGCGCCGCGAGGATCATCCGCTCCGCTGCGCTGTAGACCGCGAAGCTGGATGCCGGACCGGCCTCACCCAGGGCGGGCCCCATGTTGCCCATGGCGCTCACCGCCCCGGAGAATCCGGTCAGCACGTCGTTTCCGGCAAGTGTCAACGCCAGCGTGGCCGCGAGCACGATCACGATGTACAACAGCACGAATCCCGCGATCCGGCCCACCACGTCCTCGGCGAGGACATCCCTGCCCTGCTTGAGTGGGAGCACCGCCCGAGGGCGCTCGGCGCGGCGGAGCTCGCGCCAGGCGACCCTGGCCATCACCTGCGCCCGCAGGACCTTCATGCCGCCCGAGGTCGATCCGGTCATGCCCCCGACCCACATGAACAGCACCAGCACGACCTGTGCCGCGGGAACCCACTCGGCGAAGTCACCGGGCGAGCCCGCGCCGGTGGCGTTGCCGAACCCCGTCGAGGTGGCCAGGGTCGCGACGTTGAACACGGCCATGCGCAGCGACTCACCCGGAGCCATTCCCGAACCGGCCAGGAACAACGCCACCAGTCCCATGCCCAGGGCCATCGCGAGGATGTAGCCCCTGAACTCGGCGTTGCGGAGGTAGTCCAGTGGCCGACCCCGCAGCGCCGCGTAGAGCAGCGTGAAGGACGCCCCACCGATGATCATCCCGACCACCAGCACCAGTTCGACCGCCACCGAGTCGTAGGTGCCGATGGAAGCCGCCTCCGGGGCGAAACCGCCGGTGGAGACCAGGGCGAGCGCGAGCCCCGCGGAGTCGAACCAACCGATTCCGGTGAGGAGCAGGGCGATGATGCTCGCCACGGTGAACACGAGGTACACAGCCCAGAGACGCTTGGCTGTCTCGCTCACTCGCGGCGCCAGGCGATCCGAGGTGGGTCCGGGTGCCTCCGCCCGGATGAGTTCGAGCCCACCGACGCCGAGGAACGGCAGCACAGCCACCGCCAGGACGATGATCCCCATGCCGCCGAACCACTGGGTCATCTGCCTCCAGAAGAGCACCCCCGGGGTCGCATCGGCGAAGTTCTCCGCGGTGAACACGCTCGATCCGGTGCACGTGAATCCCGACACCGACTCGAACAGGGCCGGCTCGAGCCCGTCGAGCAGGCCGGTGGTGAGGTATGGCAGGGCTCCGGCCACGGAGGTGAGAACCCAGGAGATGCAGACCGCCACGAACACCGCTCCGGGCGACAGCTCCGCCGGGATGCGCGAGAAACGTCGCATCGCGGCCCCGACCACCGCGGTCACCGCGGCCGCAGCGAGCAGGTCGAGCGTCGAGTGGCCGTGCTCCACCAGGTCCACCACGGCGCTCAGTCCCATTCCGGCGGCTGCGAAGACCAGCGACAACCCCGCCATGTGCACCCAGACGCTGTCGATCCTGGGCACCCGCTGCACCGGTGGAGCGAGGCGGGTGTCGACACGCTCACCCGGGCGCCTCATGTGCCCGACCTCCGGCGTGCCGGGGATCGCAGCGACGGTGCCCACGAGAACGATGCCCGCCTGACCCGACGCAGTGGGGCGAAGAGGATCCACACGAGGCCGTCCAGCAGCGGGTAGAGCTCGATGCGGCCCGCGAACATGAGGAAGCCCAGCACCGCCATCGCCCCTCCTCCGAGCGCCGAGACCGGTTCGCCCACGCCGAGCTCTCCGAGCGCGGGTCCGTAGGTGGCCAGCGCACTCACCGAACCGGAGAGGGCGGTGACCACATCCGTGCCTGCGGCCGCCAGACCGAGGAATCCCGCCGCGGCCGTGCCCACGTACAGGGCCTGGTACCCGAGGATCCTCGTTGCCATGGGTTCCGAGACGACCTCCGGACCCACGCGCACCGAACGGACCAGCCGTGGCTGCAACTGGGTCACCAGCTCTCGCCACAGGAAACTGAACAACGCCATCGCGCGCACGATGCGGAACCCACCGCCCACCGAGCCCGACATCGCCCCGATTCCTATGAGCAGGACGAGCATCATCTGCAGGCCCGGCTCGAACGATGACCAGTCCGTGACCCAGTGGCCGGTGGAGGACACTGCCGAGGTGGCGGTGAACGCGGACAGGCGCAGGTTCTCCCGCAGTCCGTCACCCGGCGACTGCACGACCGCGATCACCGCGGTGGACCCGACCAGCAGCCCCGCGTAGGCCCACAGCTCGCGTGCTCCGAACACGCGTTGGGTGTGCCCGCGCAGTGCCGACCAGACAACCGACAGCGACAGGCCACCCAGGGCCATCCCGAGCACCCCCATCCACTCGAGCAGCTCCGAGTCGAAACGGCTGAACGACCCGTCGTGGTTGGCGAACCCACCGGTGGAGATCGTGGTGAAGGCGTAGGTGGTCGCATCGAAGGGGCCCATTCCCCCGATGAGGAAGACCAGCGCACCGACCAACGAGAGGATCAGGTACAACAGCGCGTAGCGGCCCAGCAGTCGCCGCACGTGGCCCGAGGTCAGGTGTGACACCCCCGTGGGAAGCCGTGTCTGCGGGTCCGCGGGCCCACTCACGCCCAGGAACGGAAGCACTGCGATGATCGTCGCCAGGGCGGTGAACCCGCCGATCCACTGTGTGCTGGCACGCCAGAAGAGGACCCCCCGGGGCTGCAGCTCCGGGTCGCCGATGACCGAGAGCGCGGTGGTCGTGAATCCGGAGGTCGACTCGATCGAAGCGCTCTGGAGGCCATCGATCGCACCGGTTGCCAGGTAGACCACCGTGGAGACAGCGATCATCGCCCCCAACGCCGCTGCGGCGGTCCGCAGCGAGGAGCGGGGCGTGATGCGCTCGGGCAGCGGGAACCGGGAACGCAGCACCAGCCCCGACACCGCACTCCCGATGCCGATCCCCAGGAGCACGGCCGCATCCGAGGCCCCGCCGGTCAGGTCGGCCGCGGCGGACACGACCAGGGCGACTCCACAGATCACCAGCGCCAACCCGACGAGGTTCAGCTCGGCCGAGGCGAACCGCCGCTGGCCGCGACCGGCCACGAGCGCTGCCGCGGCCTCGGCACGGCCCCGGTCCGTCACGCGAACAGGCTGCCGACTCGTTCCGCGGCGCTCGGCATGGCGAACGCCACCACGTGGTCTCCTGCAGCCAGCTTCGAATGACCGCGCGCTATCTCGGGGACACCGTCGTGGACCACTGCGCCCAGCAGAAGGTCCTCCGGAAGGTCCATGTCCGCCACGACCGCCCCATCGGCGGGGCTTCCCGGAGCGACCTCGTACTCGAGTATCTCGACCGGCCCCTCGAGGAACGTCGCCACGCCGGCGATCTCGCCGCGGACGAGTGAGATAACCCTGTCGGCGGTGGCCGTGCGGGGCGAGAGTGCGGCGTCGATGCCGATCTCGGTGAGCATCGGGAGCAGCTCGAGGCGGTGGGCGATCGCCAGGGACTCGCCGACCCCCTGGGAGTTCGCGAACAGGCAGGCGATGATGTTCGCATCGTCGGCTCCGGTGAGTGCCGCCACCGCGTCGAACTTGCCCACGTCGGCATCCAGGAGGACCTCGGCGTCGGTGATGTCCCCCCGGAGCACGGTCACGCGGTGCAGCTGCTCGGCCAGCTCGCGGGCGCGCTGCTCGTCGCTCTCGATGATCACCACCTCGGCTCCGCGCCGGGCGAGGGGCAGTGCCACCAGCTCCGCGGTCCGGCCACCACCCAGCAACAGGACACTGCGCGGGGCGCGGACAGCGAGGTCCAACACGTCCATGAGGCGGCGTCGCGCCGCCCTCTTGCACAGCACCCGCACCATGTCGTCGGCGCGCAGTTCCTGGTTCCCCCGGGGAATGATCGTCTCACCCCCGCGCGAGATGGTTCCGAAGAGGAACTCCCAGTCAGGCTCGTTCTCGGTGGCCACCTCGTGGAGGGTCTTGCCCACCAGCGATGACTCGGCGGTGAGGCGTGCCCCGACTATGAGCACCTCACCGCCGGCGAGAACCTCGACCTCGCTGGCACCGGGCATCTCGAGCAGTTGCAGGATGTCGCGGGCCGCCTCGGCATCCGGGTCGATCACCAGGTCGGCACCCAGGGCGGAGCGCAGCTCTGCTGCGGCATCGCTTCGCAGTTCGGACGCCTCGAGACGCACCAGGGTCCGATTCACCCCCGCCTGCTTCGCGGCGAGGGACGCGACCAGGTTGACCTCGTCGTGGTTCGTGACCGCCACGAGCAACTCCGCGCGGCCGATTCCGGCCCGGTTGAGCACGGCGGGATGGGTGCCACTCCCGTGGATCGCCATCACGTCCAGCTTCTCCTCGACCGCCGCCAGCCTCCGGGGGTCACTCTCGATGACCGCGACGTCGACACCCTGCTTGCTGAGGCGCTCGGCGACGTAGGAACCCACTTCGCCGGCACCCAGGACGATCACATGCACCGTTCAATCCTTGCCCAGCTCCGCCCCACGCCGGAACCGCACGGCCCGCGCCGGGTCATGCCGGTGCCTCGACGTCCAGGTGCCTGACCTCGTCGCTCATGGATGCGTACAGATCGGCCACCAGGTCGTCGCGGATGGAACGGCGGGCCGGGTCGTCCCACAGGTTCCACCACTGGCGGGGATCCTCCGCGACGTTGTAGAGCTCACCCTCGGTTCCGTCGTAGCGGATGTCGATCGGGGTGGTCAGGGCGTCGCCGAACATCGCGGTCGCGATCGCCGAACGCTCGAGCCCGTTGGGCTGGCCCGCCGTGCTCGGCTCGTAGACCGTGCACAGCCAACCGTCGCGGTAGATCGTGCGCAGGTGCATTCCCCAACCCGGGAACTGGCTGTCCCACTCGCAAAGTGCGCGCTCGCGACCCGAACCGTCGGCGAACGGGAGCGGTGAACCCTGGCACCACGGTGGGACCTCGATACCGGCGATCCCACAGAAGGTGGCCGCGAGGTCGATCTGTTCCACCGGGTCCGAGACCACGCCGGGTGCGATGCCCGCGCTCCTGGCAGGGGCCCACACGAGTGGGAGCCTCATGAGCGAATCCACGTGGAACGGACCCTTGTAGAGGAGCCCGTAGTCGCCCTGCAGCTCACCATGGTCGGTCGTGAAGAACACGTCGGTGTCATCGAGCCAGCCCTTGGCCGCCAGGTGCTCGAGGACACGCCCGCACGCCTCGTCGACGAGCTCGTTCATGACGTGCACCTTCGCGTTGACCTCCCGTATCTGGTCGTGGGTCAGGGTGGGCACCGAGAACACCGCCGGTGCGCCCTCGGCGTTCACGAACGTTCCCTCGTAGTAGCCGAGCCAGTGCGCGGGCCTGCGCTCGAGTATGCGCCGCAGCTCCTCGTCGGACCCGGGGTGGGCATCCGGCAGCTCGAGGTCCTGCCAGGGAACCCGGTGCAGCTCCTCGGCGGGTGGGTCCCAGGGATGGTGGGGATCCGGGAACGACATCCACACGAACCAGTCCTCGTCGTCGCGGTAGCGGTCCAGCTGGGCCATCACGGCCTCGGTGACCCAGTTCGTGTGGTACCACTCGGCGGGAATCGGGTTGTTCCTGGTCTCCGGAGCCCCGGTGTCACCCCCGGGCACCGCGCCCAACAGCGGGGCGAAGCTCTCGAGGTGCTCGGGGTGCTCCTCGGCCAGCCAGGTTCCGTAGTGGGCGATCGGGTGGCCGTTGAACTGGGCGATGTGGACCGCCTGCACCGAGTACTCGAATCCCCTCCATGCTCCGGTGTCACCGCGGTGCCACCGCCGGTTCTCCTCCCAACGGTTCTCGGGGTCGAAGGCCGGCTCGAAGTGGGCCTTGCCGACCAGCGCGGTGCGGTAGCCGGCCCGGTCGGCGAGGTGGGCGGCTATCGATGGGGCGTCCTCGGGCAGGGGAATCCCGTTCGCCACCACGCCGTGGGTGCGCGGGTACTGCCCGGTCAGGATCGAACACCGCGCGGGCATGCACACGGTGTTCTGGTTGTAGGCCCGCTCGAAGTTGAGCCCGCGCTGGGCGAGCGCGTCCACGACCGGGGTGCGCGCCACGGTTCCACCGTTGCACCCGAGCGAGTCGTAGCGCTGTTGGTCAGTCGTGATCAACAGGATGTTGCGTCCCACGGTTCCTCCCGGGTCAGTCGTCGCCGCGCCCGACGGCGCCTCTTCCCCTGCGGCGCAACAGCACTCCGATGCCACCGGCCGCCAGCGCCGCCGCAGCCGCTCCGGCCACCAGTGGAGGATCGATTCCACCGGAACCCGCATCGGCTGTCCGGGCCGACGCCGAGGCCGACTCGATCGAGTCCGCGACGGTCGTGGTCGTCTCGCTCGGGACCGCATCCACGGCCCCCCGGAAGGGACCCGACACCTCGAAGGTGACGCCCCGTCCGTCACTCCCCCGCTGAGAGCTGAAGTAGAGCCTGGAACCATCGGGGCTGAACACCGGACCGGTGACCTCCGATCCCTCATGGCCATCCACACGGGCGAACGGGGCAACCTCACCCGAGGGGGTGATGATCACGACCTCCATGTTGCCGCCGTCCTCGGCCACGTACACGTCTCCGGAACCGGGCTCCACGGTCAGGTTGTCGACCCCCCTCAGCGGTGCATCCCCTCCCAGGTCGTCGGCGTCGTAGATCACCCTGTAGGCGCCGGTGGCGGCGTCCACGGCGTGCACGCGGTTGTCACCCTTGGTGGCGAACACAACCGTGCCGTCGTGGTACCAGAGCCCCTCTCCTCCATCGAACCTCGCCGCGCCGGGGACCTGGTCCTTCGTCGGTTCGGAAGCGGCGCTCGGGTCCGGGACCTCCTCCCAGGTCAGCGTCCCTGCCTCCAGGAGTGCCACTTCGAGCCGTCCCGACCCCAGCGACGGGTAGCTGTCGGGAACGAAGCGGTAGAGGCATCCGTCGGGCTGGTCCTCGGTCATGTAGACGCGCTCGTTGACCGGGTCGACCGCCGCTGCTTCGTGCTGGAACAGTCCCAACGCCGGGAGCACCACCGGATCCGTGGAGCCCGTCGGATCGGTCTCGAACACCCGACCGGCCACCGAGCCGAACGCCTCGGTGGCATCGCGGTTGCCGTGCCAGTCGTACTCCTCGCAGGAGAGCCAGGTCCCCCACGGTGTGGGGCCGCCCGCGCAGTTCACCGTGGAGCCCTCGAGGATGCGGTAGGCATCCGCGATCTCCCCGTCCGCGGTGAACCTGACGGCGGACACACCCCCGGTGCCGGGCAGGACCGCCTCGCTGTTGCACACGTAGATCCAGCCTCCGTCGGGCCCGTCCGAGCCGAACGTCGCGGCTCCGTCGGGAAACACGGGCCACACATAGGAGGTGTCTCCGACCGGCGAGTCGCTGGTGGCGACCACCCGCGAGGTGAACCCATCGGGGAGGACAACGCCGTTGCGGTCGGCCACACGGTTCGCGATCGAACCGTACGGGCCCTCACCGGGTACCGCGCTCGCGGTCTGCGCGGCATGCCACATCGTGCCCGAGGTGAGCACCGCCGCCCCCACGGAAGCCCCCAGGAAGCCGCGACGGCCCACCTCGACCGCCGGCATCACCGCTCGAGGGTTGCCGTGGAGGCCGTTCGAGGGCTCCGAGTACTGCATCACCGAACCATAGGGCAGTACCGCTGGCCGCCACCGGAACGCACCTCAGGTGAACTCGAGGCCCTCGAACCCGCCCTCGGTGCGCCAGCGGTGCATGGCGTTGAAGAACGCGACCGGCCCCGCCGGGTACCTGGCAGCGTTGAGGCGCTCGCGGCGACCCGCGGGGCGCCCCTCGTTGTTGTAGTAGCCGGGGGTGCACTCGGCGTTGCCGATGAAGCCGGCCCCCTCGACGTCCAACTGGTCGACCCAGGCCTGTTCCGCCTCGGAGGTGACCTCGACGCGGGTGGCCCCGGAGTCCAGGGCGTGGGAGACGACGGCTGCGACCCGTGAAGCCGCCTCGGTGTAGTTGTGCGTCACGTTGGAGACCAGGTTCGCCCCCTGGCTCAACCCCATGAGGAACAGGTTCGGGAAACCGTGGGTGTGGGTGCCGTGCAGGCTGCGCATGCCGTCCGCCCAGTGCTGCTCGAGGGTCGTGCCGCCACACCCGACGGTCTCGTAGCGCGCCCGCGGCGAGATGTTCACCTCGAAGCCGGAGGCGAGCACGAGGCAGTCCAGGTCGTGGTGGCGACCCGCGGCCGTCACGCCGGTGCGGTCGATCCGCTCCACGCCGGCCCCATCGGTGTCCACCAGGGTCACGTTCGCCCTGTTGTAGGCCTGGAGGTACTCGTCGTGGAAGCACGGACGCTTGCAGAGCTGTCGGTACCAGGGCTTGAGGGCAGCCGCGGTGCCGGGGTCCTCCACGAGGTCGTCGACCCTGGCGCGGATCTCGTTCATCTTCTCGTCGTCGCTCTCCTCGTAGGCGCGGGTGATCAGGGCGGGCCCGAACTGCTCACCGCTGCCCTGCAACTCCGAGGCGAGCTGCACGACGCGGTCGCGGATGCGCTGCGCGATGTCGGTCCAGCCATCCTCGACGAGGTCCTCCTCGGCGAACCCTCCCGTCTGCAGCGTCGCGAAGTTGAGCAACCACTCCTGTTGCCAGCCCGGCTCGAGTCGGGCGAAGCGGTCAGCGTCGATGGGGTGGTTGCCGCGGACATCGATCGAGGACGGTGTGCGCTGGAACACGAACAGCTCCGCGGCGTCCCTGGCCAGGTGGGGAACGACCTGCACCGCGGTGGCTCCGGTGCCGATGATCCCGACCCGCTTGTCCGCGAGGCCCACCATGGGGGCGCCCGAGGGGTCCCCGCCGGTGTAGCCCCAGTCCCAACGGCTCGTGTGGAAGCACTTGCCCCCGAAGGTCTCGATGCCGGGGATGCCGGGCAGCTTGGGCCTGTTCAGCGGGCCCGTCCCCATCACCACGAACCTCGCTGCGACGCGGTCCCCACGGTCGGTGCTGATGAGCCAACGGTCGCGGTGGTCCTCCCAGCGGATGGAGGTCACCTCGGTCGAGAACAGGGCGTTGTCGCAGAGGTCGTAGCGCTCCGCGATCCTTCGGGCGTGGTCGAGTATCTCGGCGCCCCCCACGTACTTGGCGCTCGGCATGTGGCCGGTCTCCTCCAACAGCGGCAGGTAGACCATGGCCGCGGTGTCGCACATCGCGCCGGGGTAGCGGTTCCAGTACCACACCCCGCCCACTCCCCCGGCGCTGTCGATGATCCTGAGGTCCTCCACGCCCGCCTCGCGAAGACGTGCCCCGGCCACGAGTCCGGCGAAGCCGCCGCCGATCAGGGCGACCGTGACCTCGTCGTGAACCGGGTCGCGCTCGATCCGTTCCACCCACGGGTCCTCCAGGAAGTGGGCGAAGGGCCCGGTCGGATCCAGGTACTGGTCCGCCCCCTCGGGTCGCAGCCGCTTGTCGCGCTCGAGGCGGTAGCGCTCGCGCAGTGCCTCGGGTGTGGTCGGGTCCTCGGGTCGCATCCCGCAATGATTGCCCGGACAGGTCCCGATGTGCTGCCCTGCGGTGCCGAACCTAGGCTCCCCGAGCCATGGAGAACCCCGGGCACAGTGCCGAACCCCGACCGTTCGCGGCTGCAACCGCCGTCAGGAGCCGGTCGCGCAGTGCAACGACCGAGTGTTTCGATGCCGAGGTCCGACCCGGCTGGGACATCCTGGGCAACGCCAACGGGGGCTACCTGCTCACCATCGCGGCCCGCGCCATGTCGGTCCACCTGGACAGGCCGGATCCCGTCACCGTGACCGGCCACTACCTCTCCCCGGGGACACCGGGACCACTCGAGGCAGAGGTCGACGAGGTCCGCTCCGGACGGCGCTTCTCCACCGCCAGTTGCACGCTCCGGGCCGGGGACAAGCCACTGCTGGGCGCCCTCGGCACCTTCTCGGACCTGTCCGGGGCCACCGGGCCCAGGAAGGTGGATGCCGCACCGCCTGACCTCCCTGCGGTCGAGGACTGTGTGGATGTGAGCACCAGGAAGCGCGAACCGGGCGGCGAACTGTCGTTCATGGACCGGGTCGACCTCAGGTTGCACCCAGAGGATGCAGGCTTCTCCCGGGGCGACCCCGTGGCCCAGTCCCGCCAGCTCGCACTCGTACCGCGGGACCAGGGCTGAGAGCGATCCTCCGACCCCGTCCTACCGGGTGACCACCATGGGAACCGCGGTCTCGCGTTCGGAGACCTCCCACAGGGTGCGTATCGCCTCCCCTGCTCCGGGCCGCACGATCGGCCTGCGCACGGCCGGCCCGAAGTTGCCGAACTGCGGTGCGTAGAGCTCCCCTCCCCGGGCTTCGGGATCCGTCGCGGCGCGGATCTGTGGCAGGGCACCCTGAGCCGGCGACATGCCGGTGAGCCCCGTGAGCCGCTCGAAGAAGGACCCGAGGAACCCGCCGCCTCCTTCGCGCACCGTTCGGGCCTGCAGGTCGGTGTTCGTGAGTCCCGGGTGTGCGAGCAGGCTCGCCGCTCCCGCGCCGGCCCGTTCGAACTCCTGCTGGAGCCCGAGGGCGAAGTGTGCGTTGGCGAGCTTCGAGTTGCCATAGGCGCGCCACGCGTCGTAGTTGCCGTGCATGTGCGGGTTGGACGGATCCACGGACCGGCCGAAGTGCCTCGCGGTGGAGGTGACCGAGACCACCCTCGCTGCGGGTGCGTCCAGGAGCAACGGCATCAGCTGCGCGGTGAGGGCCCAGTGACCGAGGTGGTTGACACCGAACTGCATCTCGAATCCGTCACTCGTACGGGACTCCGGCATGGCCATCACGCCTGCGTTGTTGACGAGGATGTCGACGCGGTCGTGTGCTGCGCCGATCGAGTTCGCTGCTGCCGCCACCGAGTCGAGCGAACCGAGGTCCAGCTCGACCACCTCGAGCGAGGCCCCGTCCACCTCGGAGCGGATCTCCCGGGACGCGCGATCGGCCTTGGCCCGGTCACGCACCGCCATGACCACGTGGGCCCCCTTGGAGGCAAGTGCCCTGGCCGTCTCGAGCCCGAGGCCGCCGTTGGCCCCGGTGACCACGGCCACCGTGCCTTCGAGGTCTGGGATGGACTCGACGGTGTAGGCCATGGGGGGAGTCTCGCACCGCGAGGCTCGCCGGGCCAGGGTCCCCGGCCGGGTTCGTCGGGGGCGTGACCCGCGCCACGACCGTTGCGACACCGCCCGGCCGGTACCTATGTTGGTCCCGGCGGCCGGCACGGCAGGCCGTTCGATGCCGACGGCCGCTGCGCCGAGGAGGCCCCGGAGCAAATGTGCGGAATCGCAGGCGAGCTCACATGGGGCGACGTCACCCCTGACCCGGCTGCCGTGGACGCCATGGCCGCGTCGATGCGGCGCAGGGGTCCGGACGCAGGCGGGTCGTGGCAGATCGACACCGACCGGCTCTCCGCCGTGCTCGGCCACCGGCGGCTGAAGGTCATCGACCTGAGCGACCACTCGGCCCAACCCCTCGTCGATGCCGAGCTGGGACTCGTGGCAGTGTTCAACGGCTGCAT
Organism: Microthrixaceae bacterium; assembly: GCA_023958095.1. Lineage (GTDB taxonomy): Bacteria > Actinomycetota > Acidimicrobiia > Acidimicrobiales > Microtrichaceae > JAMLGJ01. The sequence goes on along the minus strand of JAMLGJ010000021.1, from coordinate 31,010 downwards.
CTACAACTACCGCGACCTGCGCGAGGAGCTCGGCGCGATGGGCTACCGCTTCTTCTCGAGCGGCGACACCGAGGTGCTCACCAAGGGCTGGCACGCATGGGGGCCGGAGCTGCTTCCACGACTCGCCGGCATGTTCGCGTTCTGCATCGTGGAGCGCGACACGGGTCGTGCCGTGATCGCCCGGGATCGCCTCGGGATCAAGCCCCTCTACGTGAACGAGCGGCCGGGCCGGCTGCGCTTCGCCTCCACGCTCCCGGCGCTGCTGGCCGGAGGAGGCGTCTCGGGCGACATCGACCCGGTGGCACTTCACCACTACATGACCTTCCACTCGGTGGTGCCGGCTCCTCGAACCCTGCTGGCCGAGGTGCGGCGTGTGCCTCCGGCCTCCCTGTGGATGATCGATGAGGACGGCCACCGCGAGGAGACCACGTGGTGGTCACTGGAGTTCGGATCCGGCGCCGCCTCGCCGGACACCTCGGGGTGGACCGACCGCGACTGGCGCGACGCCGTGCTGGACGCCCTGAGGCGGGCGGTGAGGCGGCGCCGGGTGGCCGACGTGCCGGTCGGGGTGCTCCTGTCGGGGGGCGTGGACTCGAGTCTGGTGACCGGCCTGCTCGCCGAGGCCGGCCAGTCGGACCTGCAGACCTTCAGCATCGGCTTCGAGGACCACGGCGGCATCGAGGGCGACGAGTTCACCTACAGCGACCTCGTCGCGGCCGAGTTCGGCACCGACCACCACCAGATCAGGATCCCGACCCCCGACATCGTTCCCGCGCTGCACGACGCCGTGCAGGCGATGAGCGAGCCCATGGTCAGCCACGACGTCGTCGCCTTCTACCTGCTCTCGAGGGAGGTCGCGAAGCACCTCAAGGTCGTCCAGTCGGGCCAGGGAGCTGACGAGGTCTTCGCCGGCTACCGCTGGTACCCACCGATGCAGCATGCCGCCGGCACCGGGGTCGAGGAGTACCGCGGTGCCTTCTTCGACCGGGACAACCGCGACATGGCCGGGATCGTGGCCCCCGAGCACCTCGCCGAGGGCGACCCCAGCCTGGAGTTCGTGACGCGGCACTTCGCGTACCCGGGTGCGAACCGGCCTCTCGATCGTGCACTCCGGATCGACACCCAGGTCATGCTCGTGGACGACCCGGTGAAGCGCGTCGACAACATGACCATGGCCTGGGGCCTCGAGGCGCGGGTGCCGTTCCTCGACCACGACCTCGTCGAGCTCGCCGCCCGCTGCCCCGGACACCTGAAGCTCGCGCAGGGGGGCAAGGGCGTGCTCAAGGAGGCCGCACGGCTGGTCGTGCCCTCCGAGGTCATCGACCGGCCCAAGGGGTACTTCCCGGTGCCCGCACTCACCCACATCGAGGGACCGCTGCTCGAGCTGTGCACCGAGGTCCTGGGGTCCCCTGAGGCCCGGGCGCGTGGGCTGTTCCGCGAGGAGGCCGTGCGAGACCTGCTGGCGCACCCGAACGAGGAGCTCACCCCCTTGCGGGGCAACAAGCTCTGGCAGGTCACCCTGGTAGAGCTCTGGTTGCAGACACATGGCGCCTGACAGCGGCCCGGCACCCCGGGGGCGGCCCGCCGGCACGGCCGACGAGCAGCGTTCCATGGACGACCTGGCCGCACGCGGCTGGGGTGAGGTGCCACCACGCCTGGCCGCGGAACGCCGCAGCGATGTCACCCTGGACTGCGGCTGGGGTCGCCTGGTCTTCGGGCAGACCTTCGACGAGCCGGCACAGCTGGCCTCGACGATGGCCGGTGAGGAGCTGGGCCGCCGCGACATCTGCCTGTACGCCACCGACCCGCACGTGGTCATCGGGCTGGCCCCCCAGGAGCTGTTCCTCGACCCGTCCCACACCTTCAGGCTGTTGTTCAGCCACTACCAACCCCGCCACACACGGACTCCATCGTTGGTGATCCGGGGCGTTCGCGAAGCCGGTGACGCAGCGGCCATCAACCGGATCTACCGCTCCCAGGGAATGGTGCCCGCGCCTCCCGAGACGATCTGGGCCAACCAGCGCACCACCACGTTCACCTATCTGGTGGCGGAGAACACCGAGACCGGCGAGGTGGTCGGGACCGTGACCGGGGTTGACCACGTCGCGGCGTTCGACGACCCCGAGGGCGGCACCAGCCTCTGGTGCCTGGCGGTGGATCCGCACTGCTCGCTTCCGGCGGTGGGCGAGAACCTCGTGCGGACCCTGCTCGACCGATACCACGCCATGGGGCGCAGCTTCCTCGACCTCTCGGTCATGCACGACAACGAACCGGCGATACAGCTCTACGAGAAGCTGGGCTTCAGACGCGTTCCGGTGTACGCGGTGAAGCGGAAGAACCCCGTCAACGAGCCCCTGTTCGTGCCCGCCACCGTGGACCGCCTGGACGAGCTCAATCCGTATGCCAGGTTGCTGGCCGACGAGGCGCTGCGACGCGGGATCGAGGTGGAGGTGGTCGACCCCGAGGTGGGCGAGATGCGCTTCACCCTCGGGGCGCGCTCGATCCTCACCTGGGAGTCCTTGTCGGAGCTGACCTCGGCGGTCGCCATGTCCCGCTGCGACGACAAGGTGGTCACGCGGCGCGTGCTCTCCGACGCCGGCATCAGGGTTCCCCGGGGGATGCTCGCAGTCCACGACTCCGAGAACCTGCACTTCCTCGACGCCGTCGGGGAGGTGGTGGTGAAGCCGGCCCGCGGGGAGCAGGGGCGGGGCATCACCGTCGGGGTGCGGGAGCCCCGGGAGCTGGACCGGGCCATCCGGCGTGCGGCGCAGCACTGTCCCCGGGTGCTGATCGAGGAACGTGTCACCGGCCAGGACCTGCGTGTCCTGGTCATCGACGGCGACGTGGTGGCAGCAGCGGTGAGAAGACCGGCAGCGGTGACGGGCACCGGTTCGCACACGATCGCCCAGCTGATCGACCGGCAGAGCCGCAGGAGGGCCGCGGCGACCGGCGGGGAGTCGACCATCCCCCTGGACGACTCCACGATGGCGTGCATCGCCGAAGCCGGACACGACTTCGAGGACGTGCTGCCCGCCGGCGAGGTCCTGCAGGTCCAGAAGACCGCGAACCTCCACACGGGTGGCACGATCCATGACGTGACCGCCGAGCTGAACCCGCGACTTGCCGAGGTCGCCGTGGCCGCAGCCGAAGCGATCGGAATCCCCGTCACCGGGATCGACCTGATCGTCGAGGACCCCGCAGCGGACGAGTACGTCGTCATCGAGGCCAACGAACGACCGGGACTTGCGAACCACGAACCGCATCCCACCGCGGAGCGATTCATCGACCTGCTGTTCCCGGCCACGTCAGCCCTGCCACGCTTCGCAGCCCACGACCAGCCCGGAGGAACCAGCACGTGACACGAACCACCGACCGCGAGGGAGTCGACGTCGACCACATGGTGGAGGTGATGCTGCAGCTGCTGTCGACCCCGAGCCCGAGTGGACGCACCGACCAGATCATCCAGCACATCGGCGACCGGCTCGACGACGCGGGCCTCTCCCCGAAGCTCACCCGCAGGGGTGCGCTGCGGGTCAGCCTGGGCGATGACGGATCCTCCAGCGGTGCGCGCACCGTGCTCGCCCACGCTGACACCATCGGGGCGATGGTCTCGGGCCTCAAGGCCAACGGCAGACTGGAGATCGTGCCCGTCGGCACGCACTCGGCGCGCTTCGCCGAAGGGGCGAGGGTGACGGTGTTCACCGATGACCTGGAGGTGACCTACAGCGGCACCGTCATGCCGCTGAAGGCGAGCGGTCACCGCTACGGCGACGAGATCGACACCCAGGGCGTGGGCTGGGACCACGTCGAGTTGCGCATCGACGAACCTGTCGCCTCCGAGGACGACGTGCGCGCCCTCGGCATCGAGGTCGGTGACCACGTCTCGTTCGACCCGCAACCGGTGGTCACACAGAACGGCTACGTCGTGTCACGGCACCTCGACGACAAGGCCGGTCTGGCCGCGCTGTTGACCGCGGCACGCGACCTCGCCCCGGAGGCGGATTCCCTGCCCACGCCCATGCACCTGCTCGTCACGATCAGCGAGGAGGTCGGCCACGGCGCCAGCCACGGAGTGGACGCCACCGTGGCCGAGATGGTCTCGATAGACAACGCGGTGGTAGCTCCCGGACAGGCATCGAGCGAGCACTGCGTGACCGTTGCGATGCAGGACCTGCACGGCCCGTTCGACTACCACCTGAGCAGGCACCTGCTGTCGCTGTGCGACGGTCTGGGGATCGGACACAGGCGGGACGTGTTCCGCTACTACCGCTCCGACGTCGCAGCAGCGGTCGAGTCCGGCTCACAGTCGCGTGCGGCACTGGTGGGCGCGGGCATCGACGGGAGCCATGGCTACGAACGAACCCACCTGGATGCCCTGGTGGGACTCGTGAAGCTGATCAAGGCCTACGCGCGCTCACCGCTGGTGTTCTCCGACTGGAACCCCCAGCCCGAAGGACCCCTCGAGGAGTTCCCGAGCACGTCGGTGCAGCCGGCGCCCGAACTGCCCGACTCACGAGACGAACGCTGAAGCGTTCAGCTTCCAGTCCCACCGCAGTTGCCCGCAGCGGCGCCGTTCCCGGCCGCGCTGATTCGGGCGACCTCGCCGACCAGCCGCTGCAGCTCCTCGACGGTGTTGTAGTAGTGCACCGATGCCCTCACCAGCGGGCCCAGTCCCCGTTCGGGCAGGTCGAGCATCGCCGCCCCGGGCACCGACACCGACGTGTTGATCCCGGCGTCGCCGAGGGCGGCGCAGACCGCGTGCGAGTCGAGCGAGTCGACGCTGAAGGTGACGATCCCGCCCTTCAGCGCCCCCTTGTCGTGGACGTGCACACCGTCGAGTTCCCCGAGCAGACCCCGCAGCTGCGCACCCAGGCGGAACACCCGCTCCCAGGTCGACTCGACCCCCAGCGCGAGCGCGTAGTCGCAGGCGGCGCCCAACCCGAGCCGTCCCGCCACGGAGTGCTCGAAGAACTCGAAACGTCGCGCGTCGGATCGCACCTCGTAGCGCTCCGGTGCGACCCAGGTTGCCGAGAACAGGTCCAGCTGGCTGGGTCGCAACAGGTCCATCGCACGTTCACCCAGCCATAGGAAGCCGGTTCCCCGCGGCGCACGCAGGTACTTGCGGCCCGTTGCGGAGAGCACGTCACATCCGATCCGGCTCACGTCCAGGGGCACCTGGCCGACCGACTGGCAGGCATCCAGCACGTAGAACGCTCCGTGGCGTCGGCACAGCTCCCCCACCGCCTCCGCGGGGTTCACCAGTCCTCCGGCGGTCGGGATGTGGGTGAGGCAGACCATCTCGGCACCACGCCCCAGCTCGGACTCGAGGTGCTCCAGGGAGACCTGGCCCTCCTCGTCGTCCTCGATCAGCACGGTCTCGATGCCGTGGCGTTCGCCCAGCTGCAGCAGCGTGATGGCGTTGCTCGCGTACTCGGCGCGGCTCGTCAGCACTCGTTGGCCCGGAGAGAACGGATAGGCGTGCAGAGCCGAGTTCCATGCCACCGTCGCGCTCTCGGTGAGGGCGATCGACTCCGCTTCACCCCCGACCAGTGCTGCGACCGACCCGAGGACGGCCTCGGTGGCCCCGGACGCCTCCCGGGCTGCCGCATAGCCGCCCCGGCGGGCCTCGAGCTCCAAGTGTGCCATGACCGTGTCGAGCACACCACGGGTGGGCAGGGCGCTTCCGGCGTTGTCCAGGTGGACCACGTGGTCGACCCCGGGCGTGTCGGCCCTCACGCTCTCGAGTGGGACGCTCATGCGCCGGCGGCCGGGGAGCCCGCGGGAGGCGGATAGTCGGGTGCTTGCAGGTCACCGGGGAGCTGCTCGAAGCGCGTCACGGTGTCGGTCGGGTCGAACGGCGCCGGATCCGGTGGGTCGTCGGGTGTGAAGCGGGCCCCGCCGTGTGCGTACCTCCACATACCGGTCCCCTCCTTGCCGGTCTCGTCGGGGCCGGTCGCCTCCGCGTCCCACCAGATCTCGGCCAGGTCGTCGGTGCCGTTGTAGTCGGTCCTCGCGAAGAAGCCCCAGTGACCGTGGCTCTGCTGGGGGTTGACCGGATCCCCTCCGGTCGGGGGGATCCTGAACAGTGCCCGCTCGAAGGTCGTCGGGTCGAGGTCGGGTCCTGCCATCTGGATCCCGCTGAAGAGTCGCGGGATGTTGGACAACAGGACCTGGTAGGTCGAAGGAGCCGGTGGTTCCGCGTCAGCCCCGAAGTACCAGCGGTAGAGGTCGAGTGCACCGCCCACCCCGGGTGCCACCGGAACCCCCGTCTGTGAGACCCCGAAGGCGTGTGCCATCTGCGACTGGTCGTACAGCCGGGCCAGGGAGTTCGTGTCGGTCAGCACGGTGCCGGTGAAGATCCACTCGGGGTGGTAGTCGATCGCCTCCGCTGCGCTGGTCAGGTAGATCGGCATGATCGGGTCACCCGCGAAGATGATCGAGGTGACATCAGCAGCACTCATCTTGGCCACGATCTCGGCTGCCACCTGGGGCATCGTCGCGAAGTCGAGCAGGTAGCTCTCCACCACGAAGTCCTCCGGCCAGCTCTTCTGTCCGGGGCAGGTCGACATCACCGGAGGATCCTGGTCGAAGTGCACCACGCCGAAGCTGCGTTCGGTGGACCTGAGCCGTTCGTCGCCCGCGAATTCGGCGTTTCCCGCTAGGCCCGCGTTGTCCGGCCCGGGGGTGAGCCAGGCGGTGAGACCCGCGACGAACTGCGAGGTGGAGGGTTCGGTCCCCCAGTTGTACGGGGCGTTGTCGAGGATCCGGCACTCCGGCATCCCGAGCGCGCAGCCGAGGCAGATGATCTCGTTGCGCGCCAGTTCGGCTGCGAACGCGCCACCGTCGCTGGGTGGCCCTCCGAGCACGGCGAAGGGCTGGATGTCGGTGGCGATCCGCTCCGCGTCGGCCTGTGCGGCTACCGCGTCGTCCATTCCGCCACTGGCCACGTAACGCACCAGCTGCACCTCGCGTCCATAGGTCTCGGTGACCGAGGAGAAGAGCTCGGCCCACTGCTCGACGGTCTCGAACTGCTGCTCCCCGCTGTCCTTCAGCCCGGCGTTCCCGAGGAGCGAATCGAGCCCACCCGTGTCCGAGGCGTCGTACCAGACGACCACGATGCGGTCCTCGCCGACCCCGGTGTGGGTTGCCCCACCGTTGTCACCTTCGAACACCGGCACACATGGCGCCGCACCCACCGACGGAACCATCACCGTTCCTCGCTCGGTGTCACACGCCTCCCCCCACTCGTACTCCCCGAGGGTTCCGGCCGCGGCCGCCTCGGCGTGGGTGGGCGGCATCCGTCCGATCGGTGGCGGCGCTCCGGTCTCCGACGGCTCGTCACCCACGGACCCATTCGCCACATCGGCTCCCCCACCGGGGGTCCCCGAAACGTCGTCGTCCATCACCACGACCACCGCGAGCAGCACCACCGCCGCCATCAACGAGCAGAACGGCCCCCACTTGCGCAGCGCACGCATCGCAGGGGACCCGTCGCCGGCACTCAAGGTGCTCCCCCACCGACCGGACGGGCGCCGCTGCGGTTCAGCACCGTGGCCGATCCACCCAGGTAGGACTGGATCACCGCCGGATCGGACAACACCTCGCCGGGCAGCCCCTCGGCTATCACCGACCCGCTCTCCAGTGCCACCAACCGGTCCGCCACGGCACGCAACAATGCCATGTCGTGCTCGATCACGAGGATCGTGAAGCCGAACTCGTCGCGCATGGACGTGATGACCCCCCGCAGCGCCTCGGACTCGCGCTGCGCGATCCCGGAGCTCGGCTCGTCGAGCAGGACGACGGACGGCCGCAGGGCCACGAGTGCTGCGAGGTCCACGACGCGGCGCGTGCCGGTGGACAACTCGTGTACGAACCGTGAACGATGCCGCTCCAGCCCGAAGGAGTCGATCAGCGAGTCCACGGATTCGCGCACTGCCTCCTCGCTCTCGAACGCTGCTGGCATGGCCAGCCCCTCGAGCAACGGGTTCCTCACCTCGGTGGTCGTGTCGTGCGCTACGGCCAGTGCCTGCTGCACCGTGAGCCCACCGAAGAGCGCCGCATCCTGGAACGAGCGGCCCAGCCCCGCCCTGGCCCTCAGGTGCGGGCCCATGTGCGTGATGTCGACGCCTCGGAGGCGGACGCATCCTTCATCCGCAGCGGTGAAGCCCGAGATGATGTCGAACAGGGTCGTCTTGCCCGCGCCGTTCGCACCGACCAGCCCCAGGATCTCTCCCTCGCCCACCGCGAAGCCGACCCGGTCGACCGCCAGGATCCCACCGAAACGGCGCGCTATGCCCTCCAACTCGAGCGCGGCAGGCCGGGGCGCTTCGTCGCCGGCGGGTTCGGACGGTCCACGCTTCGCCGGGCTCGGCCGGACCCCGGGTGACACCGTCTCCCCGGCCGCCGGGACCGTCCCGGCCTCACCGAAGAAGACGGACCGCAGCAGGTCCGGTCGCTCCAGCAGGTCCGCCGTGGGACCCTCGAAGCGGATCTCGCCCTTCTCCATGAAGTAGGCGCGATCGGCGAGTGTGAGCGCCACGTTCACGGACTGCTCCACGACGATCACCGTCGTGCCGGCCGCTGCGATGGAGCGGACCGCCTCGAGGAGCTGCTCGACCACCAGCGGGGCGAGGCCCAGTGACAGTTCGTCGATCATCAACAGGCGCGGCCTCGCCAGCAGCGCCATGGCGAGGGCCAGCATCTGTTGTTGGCCTCCGGAGAGGTTGGCCGCCGGCTCGTCGCGTCGACGCTCGAGCGGAGGGAACATCTCGAAGGCCTCCGCTTCGGTCCGCAACGGGCGCTGGGCCCTTCGCTGCAGCCAGGCGGCGGCGCGCAGGTTCTCCGCGACCGTGAGGCCGGGGAACACCCCGCGCCCCCCGGGCATCGTTACGATGCCCCTCGCGGCGACCTGCTCCGGTGGGGCATGGGTGATGTCCACCCCGTCGAGCAGCACTGCACCCTTGTCCGCCTCGGTGATGCCCGAGATGGCACGCAACAGCGTCGACTTCCCGGCCCCGTTCGTCCCCAGCAGTGCGAGCACCTCACCCTCCGCCACGTCCAGGTCCACACCGAAGAGCACCTGCACACCGCCGTAGCCGACCTCCAGGTTCCTGACCGTGAGCACCTGCCGCCGGCCCTCGTTGCGCCTGTGGAGTGCCTCGGCACGCGCCGCTGAGGCGGTGGCGACGTCCTCGATGTCGCGCGCCAGCAACCCCCCGGCGCTTCCGATCGCGATGCCACCGATGGCGAACATCGGTGCCATCAGGGCCATGCCCACGCGCATGCCCAGGGAATCCCCCACCGCTCCGATGAGTGGCAGCACGACCAGCCCGGGGATCACGAACACCGACATCATGGAGAACCCGGTGGCACGCGCCCGCGGCGGTATCGCGGATGCGATGGCCGCGAAGATCCCCGGAATGAGGAACGCCAATGACCCGGAGATGGCCATGTTGAACAGCACCGCCACCCAGGGGATGCGTATCTCCCAGACCGACACGAACCACTCGGGGGAGAACGCGAATCCGAGGGCGAGCAGCGCAACCGCGGTCGCCACGGAGCCGAGGAACCGGAACACGGCGGACGGGTCCCGCCTGAACAGGCGGGTGCCGAGCGTCGCCCCGATGGCGAGACCGACCAACTGTGCGGGTTCGCTGAGGGAGGCGATCACGCCTCGCGAGCGCTCGTCGAGCCCGAACTCATCCGCGTACAGGAAGGCCGCGAACGACACGAAGCCCACCACCGCCGGGGCGAGGAAGGGCAGCGTGCGGTAGATCCGCCGGAGGCTGTCGACCTTCCAGCACATCCGCCATGCCTCTGCCATCGTGGGCGGCGGTTCCTCGAGTTCCACGAGGTGCTCCGGGGCATCGGCGGAGAGCCGCTCCCAGCGGCCCCGCACGGGCTCGGTGATCAACAGCGCAGCCGCCGCGGCCACGAGGATCACCGGCCCGAAGACGATGAACGGAGCCCTCCAGCTGAACGCGTAGGCGATGAAACCGGCGAGCAGTGGACCGGCGAACTGCCCCACCGCGTTGGCACCCCGGTGAACCGCGAACACACGCGCACGCACGTGCGGTGCGTAGGTGTCCGCCAGCAGTGAGTTGTGGGTGGGATCGATGAACGACTTGCCCAGCCCTGCGGCACCCATCGTGAGGCCAAGCACCCAGATGTTCGGCGAGAAACCCACGAGGGTCGTGAACACCGCCATCAGCACCCCGCCCATGACCGCGAGGTGCACACGGTTGAAGCGGTCCGCCGCGGCCGCGACCGGAACCTGCAGCCCGAGTGCCACAGCGGCGATCAGGGCGAGCACGGTGAACATGCCTGCGAGGCTCGTGCCGAGGTCCGAGGCGATGTCCGGAGCGAGCACCCCGAACGCGGTCCGTGTCAGCTCGTCCACGGCGTTGAGCACGAACAACACGACGAGCACCAGCACCGGGCCACCGTCGAGGAACTCCCCTGCAGCGGACCACCTCGGCCCCCGGGGGTGCCCGCTTGCCCGCTCCGGGCCATCCGGATCCCCCGGACCAGCCCCGACCGGTGCCGCGCCCTGCGGCCCGTCGCCGCTCACCGGGACCCCGTCCGCTCATGGCTGTCATCGTCGGACCCACCCGGAGCCTGGCCGATGCCGATACCCATACCGGGCGACTCGTCCTCACCGGGCCTCTCGGGCACGATCCCCGGAGCATCTACACCCCTGCGGGCGGCCACCGCCCGGAGCAGGGAGTCCCGCAGCGAGAACAGTGCCCCACCCAACCCTCCCGGCAGCACGAGGAGCACCGCCAGCACCCCTGCACCCGAGGCCAGCAGACGCCAGTTGCCCGGCAGCCACCAGTCCCCGGCCTGGACCAGCACCGCTCCGATGATCCCACCGAGCAGTGACCCGGCGCCGCCGACGACGACCGCGGAGAACACCACCAGGTTGTCGAAGGCTCCGAAGAGGTTGGCGGTGTAGCCCCGCTGCAACAGCACCAGCAGGCAACCACCGACTGCCGCGGTGGCTCCCGACAGGGCGAAGCCGAGGAGCTTCGCGCGGACCACCGGAACCCCGTAGGCCGCCGCAGCGTTCTCGTTGTCCCTCACCGCCATGAGGACGCGTCCGGTGCGCGAGGTCCCGACCTTCGCGAGGAATGCCACGCCCGCCAGGCCCACCACGACACAGAAGTAGTAGAACGATCGCGGTTCGTCTATGCCGAAGGTGCCCAGCACCTCGGGCCGCTCGGCCATGCGGCCGGTCGGGACCCAGCTGAAGTAGGTCGGGTTGAGGAAGTAGCCGACGGCGGCGAGGGCGAACGCGAGGGTCACCACCGCCAGGTACAGGCCCCGTACGCGCAGGGCGGGGAGTCCCACGAGCACGGCCACGGCGGCCCCGGCCATGGCTGCGAACAACAGCGCGAGGACCGGGTCGAACCCCCAGTCCAGGATTGCCTTGGCACCTGCCACCCCACCCACGGCGGCGAAGGCGAGCTGCCCGAGGGAGACCTGACCGGCCCATCCGACGAGCACCACCAGGGAGACCCCGATCAGGGCGAAGCCGACCAGCGCTGCAGCCCTCGAGGTGTTCGCGGCCGATCCGAGCAGCAACGGCAGGCACAAGAGCCCCACCGGCACCGCTACGAAGGGCAGGGCCCGGGTGTTGCGCACGACGGGCAGCCGGGCGAGGGAGCGGGGTATGGGACGCACGGCCTCCGAATCGCTCCAGGTGGAGGTCCGGTCCATCTCCGCACGCGTGCCTCCCCGATGCTGGAACACGAGCGCGGCGACGATCACCGCGCCGAGTACCGCCGGCACCGCCTGGTCGCTGAGGGGGATCTCGAAGAGTCCCAACAGGTCCATGGAGGACTTCCAGGTGACCGCCTGGGCCAGCATGCCCACCGCCACCGATGCGACCACCACCCCGGCCAGTCCCCCGTCGCGACCCAGCACGAGTGCGGTCAACCCACCCAACAGTGCGGTGAGCCCGAGCGCGCCGCCGACCGGCAGGCCGAAGAGCCCGGCTGACAGGAACAGCGACAGGAACGACAGTGCACCCGCCACCGCCCAGATGAGGGTGTGCAGGCGCCGCACGGGAATCCCGAGCATCTGGGCGCGCTCGGCGGACTCCGCGGATGCCCTGACCGCGGTTCCGAGGTCGCTGCCACGCAACATCGCCCCCACTGCGAGCAGCGCCAGCGGGGCGAGCAGCCAGGTCGCCATGTGGGCCGAGCCGAAGGGCAGGCCCCCGATGGTCAGGGTCCAATGGAGCGGGAACACCTCCGCTGCGAACGGGGCCAGTACCGGCTCGCGGTCCCAGAGCTCGATCGGCAACCAGAGCGCGGCTGCGGCCAGCAGCTGGGCGAGCCCGATGGTGGCGACGGTGGCCACCAGCCGTGCGGAGCCGAAGAAGCGGCGGAACACCGCCAGTTCCGCGACCGCTCCCACGACCAGCGCCGCGGCCAGCCCGGCAAGCAGTGCAACCAGGTAGCTGATGCCGCTCAGCACGACGAGGTTCACCGAGAGCGATGCCGGGAGCAGTCCCAGGTCGGCCTGCGCGAAGTTGACCACACGGTTGGCCCTGTGAACGAGCCACAACCCCGTGGCCATGAGCGCCACGAGCAGCCCCCTGGTGAACCCGAGCACGTAGACCTGGGGCGAGCTCAACGGCGGAATCCACAGGAAGACCAGCTGCACCGCGAACACCAGCAGCGCTGGGCCGAGCACGCGCACCGATGGCCGCAGCGTTCCAGGCAGCTCTCTTGACACTGCGGGTGCCAGCACCCGTTACCCCCGGATCGTGTCCCTAGTCGTGCACAGCTCTGTTCCCCCCGGAGCGCCGACAGTAGCCCCCCGGCGAACTGATCGTCCCGGTGCCGACCTGTCGGGCACCAGGACGATCAGTTCGGGGGTTGGTGAGGGGTTGGTGAGGGGTTGGTCGGGATGTGGCGGGGAGCGGCGGGATCAGGCGAGGTCGAAGCGGTCGTTCTCCATGACCTTGACCCAGCCCGACACGAAGGCGTCCAGGAACAGTTCGTCCCCGCCGGCAGATGAGTACTCCTCCGCGATCGCCCTCAGCTGGCTGTTGGAGCCGAACACGAGATCCACCCTGGTTGCGGTCCAACGGAGTTCTCCGGTTGCCCGGTCGCGACCCTCGAAGACGTCCTCGGACTCACCGAGTGGAGCCCACCGCACGCCCATGTCGACCAGGTTCACGAAGAAGTCGGTGGTGAGCAACCCCGGGCGGTCGGTGAACACACCGTGGCCCTCCTCCCCGACGTTGTTGCCGAGCACCCGGAGTCCACCCACGAGCGCCGTCATCTGCGGCGCGCTCAGGTTGAGCATGAACGCCTTGTCGATGAGCAGATGCTCGGTCGGCACCGGACCCTGCTTGGCCACGTAGTTGCGGAACCCATCGGCAAGTGGTTCGAGGTACGAGAACGACTCGACGTCGGTGCTGTCCTGGTCGGCATCGGTGCGACCCGGATGGAACGGAACCACGATCTCGTGCCCCGCCCCGCGCGCCGCAGCCTCGATGGCGACGCTGCCGCCGAGCACGATCAGGTCCGCGAGCGAGACCTGGGGTCCACCCCTGGAGTTGAACCCGGAACGGACCTCCTCCAGTCGGGAGAGGACCGGTGCCACACCCGCACGCACGTTGACATCCCATCCGGCCTGCGGCTCGAGGCGGATCCGCGCACCGTTGGCGCCACCGCGGTGGTCCGAGCGCCTGTAGGTGGAAGCCGCTGCCCACGCTGTGCGGATCAGTTCGCTGCGACCCACCCCGGAACCGAGGATCCTGTCCTTGAGTTCGGCGATCTCGGCGTCGCCGATGAGCGGGCCCTCGTGGGCCGGCACGTTGTCCTGCCAGGTGAGCTCCTCGTCCGGAACCTGCGGTCCGACGTAGCGGACGGCCGGTCCCATGTCGCGGTGAAGGAGCTTGAACCAGGCACGTGCGAATGCGTCCGCCAGCTGCTCGGGGTGCTCACGGAAGCGTTTGGAGATCTCCAGGTAGGCGGGATCTGCGATCATCGCCATGTCGGCGGTGGACATGGTCGGCGGGTTCATGCGTCCCTCGACGTGGGCGTCGGGAACCATGAAGCCCTCCTTGACCTCGCGTGGTTGCCACTGCTTCGCCCCCGCTGGTGACTCGACGACCTCCCACTCGTGGGAGAACAGCGTCTCCAGGTACATGTTGTCCCAGGTGGTGGGAGTCGGGGTCCACGCCCCCTCCAACCCGGAGGTGATCGTGAACTCACCGAGGCCGGTCTCGTTCGAGCTCGTCCACCCGAAGCCCTGCTCGGCCATGCCGGCCGCCTCCGGTTCGGAACCGACCGACTCGGGCGGGCTGGCGCCGTGCATCTTGCCGAAGGTGTGCCCCCCGACGGTCAGGGCGACGGTCTCCTCGTCGTTCATCGCCATGCGCCCGAACGTCTCACGGATGTCGCGGGCCGAGCCGAGTGCATCGGGGATGCCGTTGGGACCCTCGGGGTTGACGTAGATGAGCCCCATCTGCACCGCTGCCAGGGGGTTGGCCAGGTCGCGCTCACCGGAATAGCGGTTGTCGCCCAGCCACTCCGTCTCGGGACCCCAGTAGACGTCGTCCTCGGGGGCCCATATGTCGGACCGGCCGAAGGCGAACCCGAAGGTGCGGAAGCCCATCGTCTCGAGCGCCCGGTTGCCAGCGAAGACGATCAGGTCCGCCCAGGAGATCCGGGCGCCGTACTTCTGCTTGATCGGCAACAGGAGCCGCCGTGCCTTGTCCAGGTTCCCGTTGTCGGGCCACGAGTTGAGCGGAGCGAAGCGCTGCGCACCCGCACCGGCGCCTCCGCGCCCGTCGTGCACCCGGTAGGTGCCCGCGGCGTGCCAGCTCATGCGGATGAAGAACCCTCCGTAGTGGCCCCAGTCAGCCGGCCACCAGTCCTTCGAGTCGGTCATCAGGGCGTCGACGTCAGCTGTGAGCTCGTCGAAGTCGATTCCCGAGACCGCCTCGGCGTAGTCGAAGTCCGCCCCGAGTGGTGTCGAGTCAGGATGGTTCTGGTGCAGGATCCGCAGGTTCAGCTGGTTGGGCCACCACTTCTCGTTGGACTGGGCCTCGCCGGAGGTGAGTGCGCCCCACTCCGGCATCTGTGCAGGGTTGTTCGTCATGGCAGGTCCTCCGGACCGTTGTGTCGTGGGCGGCATTCGCGGCACGTGCCGCGGTAGATCACATCGACGTCGTGCACCTCGAAGCGGGGGTCCTCGGCGGGAGTGACGCAGTCGAGACCTCCTGAGACGTCGCAGTCCACGTCGATCACGCAACCGCAGCTGCGGCACATGAAGTGGTGGTGGTTGTCCCCGACGCGCGTCTCGTAGCGGGTGGGGGAATCGGGCAGTTGGATCGAGCGGACGATCCCACGCTCGGTGAGCATGCCCAAGGTGTCGTAGACCGACTGACGCGAGATGGAGCCGATCCGTTCGCGGGCCGCATCCTCGATCTCACCCGCGGTGCCGTGAGGCAGTTCCGAGACGGCTTGGAGCACCGCCATGCGCTGGGCCGTCACCTGCAGCCCATGGCTGCGCAGCAGGTCTTCCGGGACTGCCGGAGCGCTCTCGATGTCCACACCCCACCCTCGACCAGATTCTGGACTGCGTCAAGAGTTTTACACGACCAGGACCGTACGCGGCGAGCGCCTCCGCGCTCCTGCACACTCGCACCTTGCACCTCACGGGATGCGGGGACGAGCAGCACCTGCTCCGGGCCGGGACGCCCACCGGACAACCCCTGCGACGTAGGGTTCGGCCATGGCCGCAGACCCCGACGCGACGATGACGGCCGCGGCCACGATGCACCACGGCGGGCCCGACGCGACCGAGATCCGCCACGACTGGCCCATGCCGTTCGCAGGGCCCGGCGAGTTGCTGGTCCGCATCACCGCAGCGGCTCTGAACAACACCGACATCTGGAGCCGGGAAGGGGCATACGGCTCACCGGAGGACCCAACGGCAATCGCCGGATGGAAGGGGGTGCCACTCGAGTTCCCCCGCATCCAGGGCATCGACGTGGCGGGCGTGGTGGAAGCCGTGGGCGACTCGGTCCCGTCGCACTGGATCGGACGACGTGTGCTCGTGGACCCGACGGTGAGGTATGCGGGCGAGTTCCCGGTCGACCTGATCGGGACCGAGGCCGATGGCGGCTTCGCCGAGTTCCACGTCTGCGCGCTGTCCCGCGCCCACGACGTGTCGGACTCACCGCTGACCGATGCCCAACTCGCCTGCCTGCCCACGGCGTACGGAACGGCAATGGGAATGATCAACCGCGCCGGCTGCTCACCCGGTGAGCGCGTGCTGGTCACCGGCTCCTCCGGGGGCGTTGGCAGCGCGGCCATCCAGCTCCTGTCCGACCGCGGGTGCCACGTGGTGGCACGCACGAGCCCCGACAAGGCTGCGGACGTGGAGCGGTGGGGAGCACACGAGGTGTCGGTACGCGGGGCGGACGAACTCGGCCAGCTGGCAGAGGTGGATGCGGCGGTCGACGTCGTCGGGGGTGAGGAGTTCCCCGCCCTGGTCGACCGTCTGCGCGACGGAGGCCGCCTGGTGTTCGCGGGCGCCATCGCCGGCCCGATGGTCACCCTCGACCTGCGCCGCGTCTACCTGCGACAACGCCGCTTGATCGGCTCCACCATGCACACCCCGCAGGACTTCGCGGAGCTGGCACGGGTCGCCACCGAGGGTGGTGTGCGACCACACGTGGCGGAGGTGTTCGCCCTCGAGGACCTCCACACGGCACAGGAGCGCTTCGCACGCAGGGACTTCTTCGGGAAGCTGGTCGTGGCACCGAACGGCACCGACGCGGCCCTCAGCTCCGGTTGGACACCGACGGTCACGCGGTGCTGATCGCCTCCGAGCCGCGTTCGGCCAGCACGGCCTGCGCAGCAGCAAGGCGCGCGATCGGCACCCTGAAGGGCGAACACGACACGTAGTCGAGTCCCACCGAGTAGAAGAACGCGACCGACTCGGGGTCGCCGCCGTGCTCTCCGCACACACCGACCTTCAGGTCCGCTCGCACCTCCCGACCGCGTTCGGCGCCCATGCGGACCAACTCGCCGACCCCACGGTGATCGATCGTCTCGAACGGGTCCCGGGGCAACAGGCCCTCCTCCAGGTAGCGGGGCATCATGCGCCCCTCCACGTCGTCGCGGCTGAAACCGAAGGTCATCTGGGTCAGGTCGTTCGTGCCGAAGGAGAAGAAGTCGGCCACCTCGGCGATGTCATCACCGCGCACAGCCGCCCGTGGTGTCTCGATCATGGATCCCACCGAGATGTAGAGCCCCGAGCGGGCCGGTCCGAGCACCGAGTCCAGCTCCTCCTCTATCCATCCCCGTACCAGCGCCATCTCGGCCTGGGTGACGACAAGGGGCACCATCAGCTCGAGGATGGGGTTGCCACCGGCGTCCTTGCGGGCCTTCGCGGCCTCCGCGGCGGCCCGCACCTGCATCTTGTAGAGGCCACCCTTGACGATGCCGAGGCGCACACCGCGGGTGCCGAGCATCGGGTTCTGCTCCTGCCATGCCCGCGCAGCGGTGAACAGCTCCCGGGCCTGGTCGTCCAGGTTGCCCGCGGCCTCTCCCTCGAGCACCTCCTGGATGCTCGGGAGGAACTCGTGCAGCGGTGGGTCGAGCAGCCGGATCGTCACCGGGAGCCCGTCCATCGCCTCGAGGAGCTCCTCGAAGTCGCTGCGCTGCTGCTCGAGCAGCGCAGCCAGCGCCTCCTGTTCCTCGCTCTCGGTCTTGGCGAGGATCATCGCGCGCACGATCGGCAAGCGGTCACCGAGGAACATGTGCTCGGTGCGGGCGAGGCCGATCCCCTCGGCGCCGTAGATGCGGGCGCGTGCCGCGTCCTCGCCGGTGTCGGCGTTGGCACGCACACCGAGCTTGTTGCCGCGTATCGCGTCCGCCCAGGCGAGCACGAGGTCGAACTCCTCCGGTCGGCTCCCTTCGGCGAGCTCGAGCTCACCGAGCACCACCTGGCCGGTGGTGCCGTTGATGGAGATCGCCTCGCCCTCGCTCACCGTGGTGGAGCCGACCGAGAAGGAATCCCCGGTGATCACCAACGCGTCCGCTCCGACCACCGCAGGTTTGCCCCAGCCCCTCGCGACCACTGCGGCGTGGCTCACGAGTCCACCCCGTGAGGTGAGCACGCCCTCCGCGACCTCCATTCCGTGAACGTCCTCCGGGGAGGTCTCCTCCCGTACGAGGATGGCCCGCTCACCGCGCTTGACCGCCGCCACGACGTCGTCGGCGCTGAAGTACACGCGGCCAACCGCCGCACCCGGCGAGGCGGCGAGCCCGGTGGCGATCACGGGCTTGTCGTGGGTCTGGAACTGAGGATGCAACAACTGGTCGAGGTGCTCCGGGGAGACCCGCTGGACCGCCTCGGCCTGTGTGAGTCCGATCCGGGGGTCCTTGGTCATGGCCACCGCGATCCGCAGCGCCGCTGCACCGGTGCGCTTGCCCACACGGGTCTGCAGCATCCAGAGCTTGCCCTGCTCGATCGTGAACTCGGTGTCGAGCATGTCGCGGTAGTGGGCCTCGAGCCGGTCGAAGATCTCGAGCAGCTCCTCGTAGGGCCCCGGGAATATCTCACCCATCGCCTCGAGTGGCAGCGTCTTGCGGATGCCGGCCACGACGTCCTCGCCCTGGGCGTTGACCAGGAAGTCACCGTAGGAGCCCTGTTCACCGGTGGCCGGGTTGCGCGTGAATCCCACACCCGTACCGGAGTTGTCGTCGCGGTTCCCGAAGACCATCGCCTGCACGTTCACAGCAGTGCCCTCGTTGCCGGTGATGTGCTCCCGGCGCCGGTATGCGATCGCCCTGGGGGACATCCAGGAACCGAACACGGCCTCGATCGCCCCGCGCAGCTGCTGTGTGGGAACCTGCGGGAAGGGTGCGCCGGTCTCCCGCTCGACCAGCTGCTTGTAGCGCGATATGACCTCTGCCAGGGCGTCGGGCGGCAGCTCGTGGTCGAGGGTCGCCCCTGCGGATTCCTTGACGGCGTCGAAGATCGCATCGAAGGCTTCCCCGTCGACCCCGGAGACGATCTTGCCGTACATCTGGATGAACCTGCGGTAGCTGTCGTAGGCGAACCGCCGGTCGTTGGTGAGTGCCGCAAGACCCTCGACGGACTCGTCGTTGAGTCCTAGGTTCAACACGGTGTCCATCATGCCCGGCATCGAGAATCGGGCACCGGAGCGCACGCTGACCAGCAGGGGGGCCTCAGGGTCACCGAGCGTGGATCCCATCTGCTCCTCGAGGTGGGCGAGTTGCGCGTCCACCTCTGCGGTGAGGTCACCCGGCCAGCCACCCAGCATGTAGGCCTGGCAGGCCTTGGTGGTGATCGTGAACCCCGGCGGGACGGGAAGCCCGAGCACCGAGGACATCTCGGCCAGGTTGGCTCCCTTGCCACCCAGCAGTCCCTTGAGCTCCATCGGCGGGCGGGGATGCTCGTGGTCGAATCCGTAGACCAGGTTCATGGCTGGATGCCCTCCATCGGGGTTGTCTTGCTCGGTGGTTTTCTTGCTCGGTGGTTGTCCATTCCGGCGCCGGATCCCGTTGGAGGAGTCGACGAAGCGACCGTTGGCACCCCCGAGCGATTCGGGCGTGCCCCTCTTCGCTGTGAGCCACTCGTGAGGAACAGTAGTTCTGGTGGACACCGCGCTCTCGCGAAGGGCTGTCGGACGGGCTGCGATGACGCTGTGGGTTCCGCAGGAGTCCGGCGAATCGGGATCGAGGTCATGGCCTGCACCGCACACGTGGCCCGCTGGCGAACACGGGTTCACGACCGTCGCACTGGCCACGGACGACACGCGGGCCCCGGGTCTGCTCGTGCCCCATCGGGTGATCACCGACCAGAATTGCCGGCATGCGAAGAACTCGGACAGAACGACCCGTGCATGCCCTGAGGTCCGCGGTGTTCTGTGTTTGTGCCCTCGCGCTGTCCGTAGTCACCACATCCTGTGGACCTGACGGATCCGACGGACGCAGCGACAACCCAACAGGTGATGCGAGCGCTGGCACCGAGGAGCAATCGTCGGCCCCCGGCGACGGGACTGAACCGGCCTCGCCGGTCAACTATGCCGAAACGCTCAAGGACCGCCTGTGCGCGACGATGCCCTCGGACCTCGTCGACGCCATCCTCCCGGGAGCCACCCTGGAGAGCAACGACACGACATCCGCGAGTTGGTACGGCGAATCCGTCGAATGCTCGTTCGTAGCCGATGGGGAAATGATCGACCTGACCATCGTTGCGGCACCTGACCCAACGTGGTCCGACCACGCCAGCTCGATTGCGGACACCACCATCGCAGGGTTCTTCGTGTTCGAGGGCGACGACGAGCTCATCATCAGTGCGAACGGCGTGCCCATCATCTTGTCCCGATCAGTGATCTCCGAGAACAGCACTCCGGACTTCAGAGAGACCTATCGAACCGACATCTCCTGGGAGCTCGGGACCCCCGTGCTGCAGTTCGCCGGGGAACGCTGGCAGGAGCAGTACGCCGACTACTGCTCGGCCGTGCGCCAGGGCAGCTTGGACCTGCACCTCGCCGACTTCGAACACGCCACATCCCTGTGCGACGTGCATGACCGGGAACCGGCTTCCACCGATGTCGCCGCATCGGAGGGCGAACTGTGCGCCGCAACCCAAGAGGCCATCGCGGCAGCACACCTCGCACCGGATCCGGAACTGGCGGGCCTCGTCGTCGTCGCGAGGCGATCCGACGGTTCGGTGCTCGCCATGCAACCAGGTGAGGAATTCCGCTACTGGCGGATCGGGGCGGGTGGCCTGGAAGCGCTGTCGAGCGAGCAGTACTTCGAGCTCCGAACCGATCCGAGCTCAACCCAGACCGAGATCCAGGCGTTGGTGGCCCCGTCCGGTCAGTCCGGGTTCACATGCACCGAGGAGTACGCAGAGATCGGCGACTAGGGAGGGTCGGGAGCACCTCTGGCCGCTGCCATCCGAGTGCTGGTCCTGCATCGGACTGCTGAATCAGCAGTCGACACGGTCACATGATCGGCCACCTGGGAGTCCACCTTCTCCTGGCGCTGACGTGCTCACGACGACGAGAAGTTGCGGCGGGCACTGTGGCCTCGCCCAGAATCCGGGCGAACGGAACACCCGACCCCCGCAGGATCCACCGGTGGTCGTCTCACCGCGCCCGGACCGGCACCTTCCGCGAGCGAGCGGCCCCGCTGCGCGCACGCGAGGTGTCGAGCAGGCGCACGACCAACATGAAGAAGACCAACAGGCCCAGTAGTGAAGCCAGCAAGAGGTAGAGGCGGTTGGTCACATCCGATCCGGCCTGGACCGCGTGCAACATGCTCCCGGCGAATGCCAGCACACTCGCACGGTGGATGAACCGCCACACCCGCGGGGCGACCCTGTTGCGCAACCTCGAGGTCACCTGCACCGCCACGAACACCCAGGCGGCCACGACCCCCCATGCGACCGCGCCGGTGCGCCACTCCGAGGCTCCCGGCACGAGGAGGTCGACCACCCGGAAGTCGGTGTAGCCGTCCAGCAGCAGCGCCCCGAGGTGTGCCGCAAGGGCGGCCAGGGTGATGCTGCCCAGGAACGGGTGCAGGTCCGCCAGCCACTTGGGCAGACCCCGTGCCCGCACCAACCGCGTCGACATCAGCAGGCCGACCACCACGGCCAGACCCGATGAGAACAGGGTCACGACGCCCGCTGCTCGCGACAGGTACCACCACAGGTGCTCAGACATCTCGCCTCCAGATCTCGTAGTCGACCGACTCGAGCAGTCCCGGGACTGCCCTGGCCTCATCGGGATCGACGAGCAGTGCCGTCGCCACCACCTCTGCCCACCAGGCAGCTCCGGCGACAACCCTCACGGTCGCGTCCCGTTGCAGACAGACCCCGGTTCGGGGGTCGATCACGTGATTCACCTCATCGGCCCCGTTGCTCCAACGGCGCACGAGTGTCGACGAGGTCGCGACGCCGCCGTCGGTCAGGCTCAACGGCGAACCGTTCGCGCATCGATCCCCGGAGTCGGAGGGAACCTCCGTCGCGATGACCCACGCCAGCTCCTCCGATCGCTCACCTGCAACCCGTATGTCGCCGCCGATGTCGACGAGGGCGCTCCTGGCTCCCTCGTCCACGAGCCGCGAGGCAACGAGGTCGGCAGCGAAACCCTTGCCCAGCCCGCCGGGATCGAGGGTTACACCCGGAGGCATCTGCACGAGGTCCAGATCGGCACCAACCGTGATGTCGCCACAACCCGCGACCACGGGCTCCACCGGAACCGCAGTCGACCGCCGAACCGGCGCAATCTCCGCGAAGTCTCGGTCATAGCCGGATGCGATGAGCGCAGCCCCGACCGTTGGGTCGAACAGGCCGGCAGTCGCTCCATGCGCCCACACCATGTGTTCCACCAGTGCAGCCGTCTCTGCGGACACGACCATGGGCCGCCCGGCCGAGCGATTCAGCTGGCTCAGCTCGCTGTCAGGGCGGAAACGGCTCCAGAGTGCCTCCAGTTCGAGGATCTGACCGAATCCCGCCTCGGCTGCCCCGGCCCGACCGCCGACCACGCTCACGGTGACCTCGGTACCCATCGCACGGCCGACGAAGGACCCGCGCCGGAGGTGGCCGGCAGCACTCATGGGGTTGCTCGCGTCGTAGCCGTACCGGCGACTGAGCTCTGCGACTGAACCGACCGAACACTTCTCGGCGGAACGGTTGTCGCGGGCAGAGGGACCGTCGGCCGGGGCCGCAGCTCGCCGGAGACCGTCGTCGTCGGAGCTTCGAGTACCTGCACGATCCTGAGCCGGGACGTCGCCTCGGTCTGCGAGAGGTCGACGGTTGAAGCCGATTCGGCACCCACCGGTTCCGCGTCGGACACTGACTGGGCGGAATCCGTGGGTGCCAACTGCAGGTAGCTGAGTATCCCACCGGCTCCGGCGGTCGCGAGCCCCGCCGCCATCCAGCGCGCTCCGAGCGCAGCATGCCCGCGCCGACGCCTGCGCTCAGTCATCGTCGTCGTGTCCCTCGTACTCGTGCGACTCGTCGTCGTCGTGTTCGTCGTCGTGTTCGTCGTCGTAGCCGTCGTCGTACTCGTCGTCGTACTCGTCGTCGTAGCCACCACTCTCCGAGTCGTTCTCGGCGGCGTACCGTTGCGAGCCAGCATCGGGAACCACCGCCGCTGCCGGGACACTCGGCGCGGTGGCGGTCGAGGATCCTTGCGACGGGGACGGCGCAACCGTGCCTCGTGGGGCTTCCGCTCCCGGCGGGTCGACGATGTTGCCGTTCTCATCCACGTACACCGTGGTCACCTCCGGCAACGTGGTCACCGGCGCGCTGGTCGTGCTCTGCTCGGCCGCGGGCTCGAAGGTGCCGGGCCCGTCAGCGGACGCCTTCGAGGAGATCGCACCAGCGTTCACCGCCAGTGCTGCCACTACTGCGGCAAGCCCGAGGGTGGCTCCGCCGGCGGTTGCGATTGCGGTTCGTCGTTCCATTCCAGGCTCCTGTCTTCGGCTTCGAGTTCCGAAGGTACGACGGGGCACCCCAGCAACTGGTTCGACGAAGGCAATGATCCGGTAAAGACTCACGTTCCAGGGCTGGTTGGCCACCCCCGGGCAGCGCGCAGCTGCCAATGTGGAGCTGTGCGGGTACTCCTGGTCGAGGACGACAGCTCCATCTCAGAACCCCTGCGCGACGCACTCGAGCGCGACGGTGCAGAGGTGCAGCTGCTGGGTGAGGGTGCAGCTGCGCCCGAGGCGGCACTCGGAGTCGATGTCGTGCTCCTCGACCTCGGCCTGCCTGACATGGATGGAACCGAGGTCTGCCGGCGGATCCGCAGCATCTCGGATGTGCCCGTCATCGTGATCTCGGCGCGGCAGGAGGAAGGCGAGCGCGTACTCCTGCTGGAGATCGGAGCGGACGACTACCTCGTGAAGCCCTTCGGGGTGCGCGAGCTCTCGGCGCGAATCAGAGCCGTTCTGCGACGCAGCAGCGAGTCCCTGATGCCCGAGTGCATCAGCGCCGGTGCCCTCGAAGTGGACCTGCGATCCCACAGGGCAGCAATCGAGGGCCGCGAGCTGGAGCTGACCCCCAAGGAGTTCGACCTGCTCGTGCTCCTGGCCGGCGAACCGGGGCGGGTGCATGCCCGACAGGACATCCTCGAGACGGTCTGGGACCCACATTGGTACGGGCCCACCAAGACACTCGATGTCCATGTCGCTTCGCTCCGCCGCAAACTCGGCGACCCGAAGTGGATCGAGACGGTCAGGGGTGTCGGCTACCGCTTCGCGGCCCAACGATGACCAAGCGGCTCGTCCTCAGCTACCTCGCGATCACGGTGGTGGTTTTGGTGACCCTGGAGGTACCCCTGGGGATCGTCGTGGCCCAGGGCGAGCGGGACCGCCTGTTCACCCGGATCGAACGTGACGCGCACGTACTCGCGGCCTCCATCGACGACGTGCTCGAGGGACACTCCGACACCGACCCCGAGGAACTCGCGACTGAGTACGCCGAACAGACCGGTGGGCGGGCAGTACTGGTCGACGCCGACGGAATATCCCTTGCGGACTCCAGCGACACCGGCGGAGATCCGCGCGACTTCTCCAGCAGGCCGGAGATCCGCGATGCCCTCGACGGACAGACGTCGGCCGGCGAACGCAGCTCCGAGACGCTCGACTCGGACCTGTTGTACGTCGCGGTGCCCGTGTTCGGTGACGACACGGTGCTGGGTGCCGTGCGCGTCACCTATCCGGCCTCCGAGGCCGACGACACGGTCCGGACGGTCGTGGTCGGCCTCCTGCTCCTCGCCGCGGTCGCACTCGTCGCAGTGGGACTCACAGGGTGGTTCCTGGCCTCAGGTGTCACAGGACCGCTCCGGCGGCTGGGGTCCGCGGCTTCAGCGGTCGGAGAAGGGGACTTCACCGCCACGGTCGATCAGGACTCCGGGCCGGCCGAGCTTCGTGCGGTGGCCCAGAGCTTCAACTCGATGACCCGGCGACTGGAGGTGCTGATGGGTGCCCAGAGCGCTTTGGTCGCCGATGCTTCGCACCAGCTCCGCACCCCGCTGACAGCGCTGCGTCTGAGGCTCGACGCCCTCGACACCACCCATCCGGATCCCGAGGACCTGGGGGCTGCACGCGACGAGACACTGAGGCTCTCGCGCATCGTCGACGGCCTTCTCACCCTCGGCCGCCTCGACGCGGGGCACCTCCCTGTCATCTCCGTTGACGTCGACGCCGAGGTGAGTGAGCGGATTGCGATGTGGGCACCGCTCGCGGATGAGCGCTCGGTGCGCCTGGAGGTAGAAGGCCACGCCGGCCGCGCTCGCTGCGTTGAGGAAGGACTCGGCCAGATCCTCGACAACCTCTTGGCGAACGCCCTCGAAGTGGCACCCGCCGGTACGCCGGTGGAGGTGCGACTCACCCGGGAGGAATCGCGGCATTCGGTACGGCTCACGATCGGCGACCAGGGACCGGGAATGCCCCCGGAGGAGCGCCGTCGTGCGTTCGACCGGTTCTGGCGATCACCTTCGGCCCAGCCGGGCGGATCCGGGCTGGGCCTGTCGATCGTCCGGGACCTGGCCGAGCTCTCCGGGGGTGCAGCTTCTCTCGGGGAGGGGGCTGCTGGCGGTGTCACCGTGGAGGTCGAGCTCCCGACAGCGGACGACTCCTGAACTCGCGCCCGGCACCCGTGACCCGCTGGCTGGTGTGCCTCGGTTGCTCACTGCGGTCGAACCCCGCAAGAGAGACCTCTAGGCGAACCGGCGAGCGGAACTCGCAACGTGCGGCGCGTCGGATTCGATCTGCAGGCCCTCGTCGCGGATCAACTCCACGCACGCGTTGACCACGTCAGCGTCGTAGGTGATCCCACGACCCTCCAGGACGATCCCGAGTGCCTTGTCGATGCCCTTCCCGGGGCGGTACGGGCGGTGCGACGCGATCGCCTCGACGGCGTCGGCGACCGCGATGATCCGGGCGCCCAGGAGGATGTCGTCACCGACCAGACCCTCGGGGTAGCCGGAGCCGTCGAGTCGCTCGTGGTGCTGTGCGACCATCTCCGCAACCGGCAACGGCAGCGGGACCCGCTCCAGGATGGCGGCGCCGCGCTCGGCATGACACTCCACGAGCCTGCGTTCGGCCTCGGTGAGTGGCCCGGGGCGGGCGAGGATCTCTGCCGGTATCGCGATCTTGCCGATGTCGTGAATCGACGCCGCCACCTCGATGCCGTCGACTTCATCGGCGTGCAGGCCGAGGCGGTTGGCGATCGCGGCCGCCAGTCTCGCCACCCGACGCTGGTGACCCGCGGTGTAGGGGTCACGGAACTCCACGATCGTCGCGAAGGCTGTGATGGTCTCGCGCAGGAGGTCCTCGAGACGCTCCACGGCCTCGACCCGGTCGGTGACGTCCTTGCTGTGAACGATGAACCCACGAATCGTGGTGTCCTGAACCTTGTTGGTGGCCGCGAACTCCATGACCCTCTGGGGACCCCTCTGAGGGCTGGTCCGGAACGACCCCCTCACCGTCGCGTCGGGTCGGCCGACAGTGCGGTGAAACAACGCGAGGACCTTCGGAGCGTCCTCGGGTGCGACCAGCTCGGCGATGCCACGACCAACGATCGAGTCCGCCTCGTAGCCGTAGAACCCCTCGTGTGCCGGGTTCGCGTAGCGCAACACGCCATCTACGTCCACGACGGCGACGAGTTCCGGGGAGTTCTCCACCAGCGATGCAAGGGCGTGCAGGCCCAGGTGCCAAGCGGCCGTGTCTGGTGGTTCTCCCTTCCCCCCGTTCGGCATTCCGGCAGGGAGAACCTGCGTGGATTTGCCCATGAGACCTCCATCGGCATGCAGCCCGGCTGCACTTAGGATTCTCCGCAGCGTGGCCTGTGCGCACGCAGGTGCCCGGACCTAGGGTTGCCCGGGTGCCACACCTACCGACTCGCACCAGGGCCCGGACCAGCTCGGCCTGCTCTCGGCGCCACAGGGCGCACATGGCAACACGAGCGCTTGCTGCTGTGGCCCAGCGGGCCGGTCACCCGGTTCCACAGCACGCCTGATGGGTGTATTCGAACGCTTCCTGACGGTGTGGGTCGCCGCCGCGATCCTCGCCGGTGTCGGTCTGGGACTTGCTGCGCCGGGCGTGTTCGAAGCGGTCGCCGACCTCGAGGTCGCCCGGGTCAACCTCGTGGTCGCGGTGCTGATCTGGCTGATGATCTACCCGATGATGTTGAAGGTCGAGCCCAACTGCCTGGCCGACGTGGGCCGCAAGCCCAAGGGCCTCGTGCTGACCCTGACGGTGAACTGGCTCATCAAGCCCTTCACGATGGCCGCACTCGCCATCGTGTTCTTCCGCTACGTGTACGCCGGACTCGTCCCCACCGCTGATGCCGAGGAGTACATCGCCGGAATGATCCTGCTCGGTGTGGCCCCCTGCACCGCGATGGTGTTCGTGTGGAGCCAACTCACCAACGGGAACCCCAACTACACCCTCGCCCAGGTGTCGATCAACGACCTGATCCTGGTGTTCGCATTCGCACCGATAGCGGGCCTGCTGCTCGGGGTCACCGACCTGACGGTCCCGTGGGGGACCCTGGTCATGTCGGTGGTCGTGTTCGTGGTGATTCCCCTCACTGCAGGGCTGCTCACCCGCTCTTCCCTTCTCAGACGCGGCGGCAACGACGCGGTCGAACGCTTCGCCACCCGTTGGAAGCCCACTTCGATCATCGGGCTCCTGCTGACCGTCGTGCTGCTGTTCGGATTCCAGGCCGAGACGATCGTGGACGAACCCGCACGCGTCGCCATGATCGCCGTGCCGTTGCTCATCCAGAGCTACGGCATCTTCGCGATCGCGTACGGCGCGGCGCGCATGCTCAGGCTCCAGTTCGATGTCGCCGCACCTGCGGCGATGATCAGCACCTCCAACTTCTTCGAGCTGGCCGTGGCGGTGGCCATCAGCCTCTACGGCCTGGGCTCCGGAGCGGCCCTCGCTACGGTCGTCGGGGTGCTCATCGAGGTCCCCGTGATGCTCTCGCTCGTGGCGTTCGCCAACCGCACGAACGACTGGTTCCCCGAACCCCCCGCCGTCGAAGCCGCCACCACGAAGTAGTCGGAACCGCCACCGTGGCCGGTTCACGACACCCGTCGGGACCCGGCCTGGCACGGGTACTGGGTGGTGGACCTTTGGGGACGGCTTTCAAACCCTCCCGAAGCGGCGAGATCCTTGCCAGAACAGGGGTCGTCCGGGGTTCGAGGCAACCCGGACCCACCCGGGAAGAGTCCCGATCCGGCTTCGGACCACCGTCTCGGTGGCACTCAGAAGGAAACGGGACGGCTTTCAAACCCGCCACAACGACGCCTCTCCCCCACCCAGATCGACGACCTCGTCGCGGCCTACAAGGACGGCGCCACGATCAACCAACTCGCTGCCAACCTCGGCGTCCATCGCACCACCATCGCCAAACACCTCGACCGCAAAGGTGTACCTCGCCAGCGGCTCCAATGGGACGAAAACACCCTCAGAGACGCAGCCGACCTGCACGCAACCGGACTGTCACTCGCCGAGGTGGCCAACTTGTACGGGATCGACGCCCAGACAGTCGCCAACCGCTTCCGACGAGCGGGCGTGCCGGTACGACCCCGACGAGGCTGGACATCGCAGGTCCACGCCAAACACGACCCGCACTGAGAACCCTCAAGCACAAGACAACGACCGCTACCGGGTATCCCCTATCGGCACATATTCCATGGACGATTCAAGCGGCCTCCCGGCCACGTGATCGTGACAGGATCACGTCATGGTCGACCCGTTCGTCTTCTCCGGCAGTGATCCGTCTGGCCGAGTTGTCACGTTCTCGTCGTTGGACCAACCGCACGGCGATTCGCTCACTTGGGTCCACATTCGGCTGGACGGAGAGGGACTAACCGCAGTCTGCGCTGCTGAGTTGCTGGATGGCGATGAAGGTCTCGACGTTGATTCGGAGAAGCCGTCGAACGGCGAGACAACTACCGACGTCTTCGGCTGAGTCACCTGCTGATCCAGCTCGGCAGTGGACCGCTTTGGGAGGGATCTCGCCGTTGGAAGTCGTTGGGCGGAGAATTCACCGTCGGGCTAGTTGTGGACTGGACTGGGCACGTCGATGTCGAGTTCGGTCTCGCCCCACGACCCTGGGAATCGACGTGGACTGCGTCGGCGCTGCTTCGCTACACGTTGGGCGATCTCATTGCGGTTGGCAGGTCCCTGGAGAGATGGGTCGACGCTCAGGTGCGGGACTGACCGCCCTGGCTACGCCAGATCGCTACGGGTGCCCCAGATCGCCGGAACCGTGCTCACGCCGTCCACGGGGCTCCCGGCGGAAGTACGCATCGGCACCGCACCTCATCGATACGCTGGGCCCGTGCAGCGGCGAGGGTCCGACGGCTCGGCCAAGACTCCGTACCTCACCGTGTACGACTACGGCCAGGGCGGCATCTGGAGGGTGATTCTGGCGCGGTCGGCGGATCAGATCGCAGCCCGCTATCCCGAGCTCAAGATCCTCTCCGCTCCACCGGACTGGATGAGCGACGAACAGTTGCGGGAAATCGAGCAGCACTCAACAGTCGACATCGACGACCATGGCGAGCCGTTTCTCGCGGCGCTGCGGACTCAACGCGGCGAGGCGGACGGCTGACCGCGGCGTCCGACACCGAGCGGGTGTCCCAGAACGCCAGCTCAAGGGCGCTCGTCGTGAGCCGGGTCCGGGCGCCATACCTCTTGGTTGGGCTGGAGCTGCCCGAGCAAGGGCAGGCGGCTCACCAAGTCGATCAGCTCCAAAGTCCCTTCCGCATCGACGAAGTCGTTGATCTGACGACCAGCGTTCGCGCAGCCCTGTTCACCGCACTCGCAGACGGGGATCACAGCGAGGCCTGCCGGCTTCCCGCGGTCGGCCACGACTGCCACACCGACTTCGTCCTCAGCAGGCCGTCTCCATAGATCGACGAAGACGCCCTCGCCAGCGGGCTGGCTGGCCGTCAGCGTCAGGTCGACGCCACGAGCAGCTGCGATCGTCGCGATCCAGCCGTCGCCGGACTGAACGATTCGGGCGGTGTCGACGGGCTGACCATCGAGCACCACCTTGCGTGTCCGTCCGTCCCAAGAGATCACTTCGCCATCATGCCTGACGCGTCTCCGAAGCCGACAACGACAACCGTGACCCAACGCCGGATATGGGGCCGGTCGCCCGCTCCCCGAGTTCTGCGCCTCCCCGTCCGCGCTGCGCCCGGCCGGGGACCCCTCGGCTTGCCCTCGCCCCAGCGAGCGGTCGACGGACGACCGGCCCGACAGGTTCTCTAGCCTGCCAAGCGCCACTCGGGGTTGAGTCGGTTCGCTCCGGTGGAGAAAGGCCCCCGCACCAAGTCGCTGACCGTCCCCTATCGGCACAAATGTGACGCGGGCTCAGCTCCCTCTCCAGTCACTCGAACGATCGTGGCATGGTTGCGGCGTGGATTCGCGAGCCGAGCCATCGCCGCGGCTTGTCGAGCAGCGCATTAGGAATCGGATCATCGAGTACCTGGAACTCGCGTCGTCGTTCGAAGCGCAGGTCGAGTACGACCAGTCAACGATCGCGTTCGTGCCTGATGAGGTCATCGAACAGTGGGCGGACTGGAACCCCGTTGACCAGTCACGGTGGCCCGGTCGGCTCACCGATCCGTACTCGAAAGATGAGATCGCTGCGATGGTGGCGTTTCATGCTGAGTGGGAGTGGGCCGTCGAGCAGACTCCGAATCCGTTGCCCGACCTGTCGGAAACTCAGAAACTCCCCGAGTGGCGAAGACTGCGCGACGCAGCCGAGGCCGCACTGAAAGTGTTCCAAGATCGAGGCCGCTTGCCGGAGGACCGTGAAGCCTGAGTTGCTTCGTCCCTGAACGCCGGATATGGGGCCGGTCGCCCGCTCCCCGAGTTCTGCGCCTCCCCATCCGGGCTGCGCCCGGCCGGGGACCCCTCGGCTTGCCCTCGCCCCAGCGAGCGGTCGACGGACGACCAGCCCCGCAGGTT
>JAMLGJ010000020.1 GCA_023958095.1 Microthrixaceae bacterium | reverse complement strand
ACGACGATCAGTTCGCCTCAGGAGGGGCCGTGTTCGAGTCGCGGCAGCGCCACGCGCCCGGTGCGTTGCAGGTCGACGATGCCGTGCGGACGCAGCAGCGCCTCCAGGTCGTCCAGTCGCTGTGGGTCGTCGTCCAGGCTCACCGTGAGCTCGTCGGCACCCACATCGACCACGTTGGCCTCGAACAGGCCCACGAGTTCGAGGATCTCCGAGCGCGACCCGGGTGGCGCCTTCACGGTCAGCATCATGAGCTCCCTCTCCACGGAGTCCCGTGGATCCAGCTCGGAGATCTTGATCACGTTGATCAACTTGTTCAGCTGCTTGACCACCTGCTCGAGGGGGGCGGACTCCACGTCGACCACCACCGTGATCCGGCTGAACTCGTCGTTGTCGGTCGGGGCGACCGCGAGCGAGTAGATGTTGTACCCGCGACGGGCGAAGAGGTTCGCCACCCGGGCGAGCACACCCGCGCGGTTCTCGACCAGCACGGACAGGACGTGGTGGCGGGGTGTCGGATTCACTTCGCACCTCCTCGGGAGGAGTGGCCGGCCGACTGGGTCGGATCAACCACTATGTCGTCGTTGGTCTTGCCGGCAGGAACCATCGGGAAGACCTTCTCGGATGCATCGGTGCGGAACTCGATGACCACGGGCCGGTCATCGATCTCGTTGGCCTTGTCGATGGCCGGACCGACCTCCTCGGGTGACTCGACCCGCATCGCGACGCACCCCATCGCCTCGGCCCAGCGCACGTAGTCGGGCAGGTCGGGTGAGAGGTACACCTCGGAGTAGCGCTCCTCGTAGAACATCTCCTGCCACTGGCGCACCATGCCCAGGTAGGCGTTGTTGAGGATCGCGATCTTCACCGGAATCCGCTCGGTGGCCGCCGTGACCAGTTCCTGGGCGGTCATCTGGAAACACCCGTCTCCGTCGACCGCCCACACCATGCGGTCCGGACGGCCCGCCTTGGCCCCGATCGCGGCGGGGACCGAGAACCCCATGGTTCCCAACCCCCCGGAGTTGACCCACGTGTAGGGGTGGCGGAAGCGCCAGTACTGGCTGGTCCACATCTGGTGCTGGCCCACTCCCGAGGCGACGATGCAGTCCTCCGGCGCACGTTCGCGGAGCTGTTCGAGCACGTACTGCGGCTTGAGCAGCTCGCCCGGCTCGGACTGCTCGTAGGTGAGCGGATGGGTCTCCTGCCAGCCCGAGATCTGCGAACGCCAGGGCTTCCGGTCCGGGAGGCTCGTGCCCTTCTCGAGCAGCGAGCGAACGGACCTGGTGAGCTCGGTGATCACCTGGCGACTGTCGCCGACTATCGGCACGTCGGGGCGGCGAACCTTCCCGAGCTCAGCCGGATCGATGTCGACGTGGATGATCTTCGCGTCCGGGGCGAACCCGTCGAGCCGCCCGGTGATGCGGTCGTCGAAGCGGCTGCCGAGCGCAATCAGCAGGTCGGAGCGCTGCATGGAGGTGACCGCTGTGTAGTTGCCGTGCATTCCCGGCATTCCCAGGGCGAGTTCGTGGTCGTCGGGGAACGCGCCGCGGGCCATGAGCGTCGTCACGACCGGGATCTCGCAGAGCTCGGCGAACTCGAGGAGCGCCTCGGCGGCGCGTGCCTTGAGGATGCCGCCTCCCGCGTATATGACCGGGCGCTCGGAGGCCATCACGAGCTCGGCGGCTTCCTTGATCTTGCGCGGGTGACCCTTGGTCGTGGGCTTGTAGCCGGGCAGGCTCGCGGCGACCTCGTCGTCGGTCGGCCAGTACCACTCGAGTGCGGAGTTCGGGTTGTTGGGATCGACGATGTCCTTGGGGATGTCGACCAGGACCGGGCCGGGGCGCCCGGTCCTGGCGATGTGGAAGGCCTGGCGGATCACCAGCGGGATGTCCGCGGCCCGGGTGACGAGCTCGTTGTGCTTGGTGACGCTGCGCGTGATGCCGACCGTGTCGCACTCCTGGAACGCGTCTGTGCCGATCGCCGAACTCGCAACCTGGCCCGTGATGACGACCAGCGGGGTGGAGTCCATGTAGGCGTTGCACAGGGGGGTGACGATGTTGGTGGCAGCGGGCCCCGAGGTGACCATCGCAACCCCGGGACGGCCGGTGGAGAGCGCATAGCCCTCCGCCATGTGCCCGGCACCCTGTTCGTGGCGCACCAGCACGTGGCGGATCGGACTGTCGAGGATCGGGTCGTACACGGGCAGGATCGCTCCGCCGGGCAGGCCGAAGATCGTGTCGACGCCTTCGAGTTCGAGGGCCTTGATGAGTGCTGAACCACCGTCGGTTGTCGTCATGGGGTTTCCTGTTCTCAGCTCTGTTCGCATGGTCCCGGCCGTCCGGGCGGGTGCGGTCCCCTCGTGTGGCCGGTTCCCGACACCGCGTGTAGGCCCGAAAACCGGAAACGACCTCCCGAAGGAGGCCGTCGGCGCAACACGCGGGAGGTTCCGGTGAGACGCCTCAGGCGCCTACTACCACCAGAACCGGGTTTCCCGTTCGCACGCTGCCATTGTGCCCGATCGTCCGCCGTGCCGCCAACCCGTATCGGCCCGCGACCGGTCCGGCCCGCAACGCACGACCTCAGCGTTGCGGTGCCCTCGTGACCGCACCCAGTTCTGCGCCCTGGGCGAGGGCCGCGTACTTGGCGAGCACCCCCTTGTCGTAGCGGGGCGCGGGGTGCTTGAGGTTGGAGCGCCGGGCCTCGAGGGTCTCCTCGTCGACCAGCAGGTCGATGGTGTGTTCACGCACGTCTATGCGGATGCGGTCTCCTTCCTCGACCAGGGCGATGGGACCGCCGTCGAGGGCCTCGGGGGCCACGTGGCCGATGCAGAACCCGTGGGTTCCACCGGAGAAGCGCCCGTCGGTGATCAGCGCAGCGTCGCCACCCCGGCCCGCTCCCTTCATGGCGCCGGTGATGGCGAGCATCTCGCGCATGCCGGGGCCGCCCTTGGGACCCTCGTAGCGGATCACCACCACGTCACCCGAGTTGATCCCTCCGGCGAGAACCACGTCCATCGCGGCCTGTTCCCCGTCGAAGACCCGGGCCGGGCCCTCGAAGTGGTCGAAGTCGATGCCTGCGACCTTCACCACCGATCCGTTGGGTGCCAGCGAGCCACTCAGGATCGCGAGGCCACCGATGTCGTGGATCGGGTCATCGAACGCGTGGATGACGTCACCGTCGGGTCCGGGCGCCTTCACGAGCTCCAGGTTCTCCGCGACGGTGCGGCCGGTGACGGTGATCTCGTCGGTGTGCAACAGGCCCTGCTCGGCGAGCATCTGCATGACCACCGGCACGCCGCCGATCCGGTCGATGTCGACCATGTGGTACTTGCCGTGCGGCTTGGTGTCGGCGAGGTGCGGAACCCTGGCGGCGACCTTGTTGAAGTCCTCGAGGTGAAGCTCCACCTCCGCCTCGGTTGCGATGGCCAGCAGGTGGAGCACGGCGTTGGTGCTGCCACCCAGGGCCATGACGACCGCAATGGCGTTCTCCAGGGAGCCCTTGGTGATGATGTCGCGCGGTCGGATCCCGAGGCGCAGCAGGTTGACCACTGCCGCACCCGATGCCCGGGAGTAGTCGTCGCGCCGGCGGTCCACCGCGGCGGCCGAGGCGGAGCCCGGGAGGGACATGCCGAGTGCCTCCCCGACGGAGGCCATCGTGTTGGCGGTGAACATGCCGGCACACGCCCCTTCGGTGGGGCATGCGTTGTGCTCGATCGCGTCGAGTTCGGCGTCGTCGATGTCACCCACGGCGTGGGCCCCCACCGCTTCGAACACCGAGACGATGTCGAGCGCCCGGCCGTTCAGGTTCCCCGGCAGGATCGAACCCGCGTAGACGAACACCGATGGGAGGTTCAGGCGGGCTGACGCCATGAGCATCCCGGGCAGCGACTTGTCACAGCCGGCGAAGGTGACCAGGGCATCGAGCCGCTCGGCATGCATCACCGTCTCGACGGAGTCCGCGATGACCTCCCTGCTCACGAGGCTGGCGTGCATCCCCTCGTGGCCCATCGAGATGCCGTCGGAGACGGCGATCGTGTTGAACTCGATCGGGAAGCCCCCTGATTCGGCCACTCCCTCCTTGGCCCGCTTAGCGAGGCGGTCCAGGGGCATGTTGCACGGCGTGACCTCGTTCCAGCTGGACGCCACCCCGACCTGCGGCTTGTTCCAGTCGTCGTCGGTCATGCCCACCGCGCGCAGCATCGCCCGGGCCGGCGCCCTCGAAGGGCCTTCCGTCACGTCCCGTGAGCGGATCTTCAGATTCGGAGTGCCGTCTGTGCTCGGGGAATCAGCCATCCGCACACAGTACGACCGCCGGGCGGACGGGGGCTACCCGTGATCCACGACCCGGAGTGGGTCGCCACCTGTATGGATGTCGCACGCCGTTCGGTTCGTGGTCGGAGATCAGACGAACGCGTGGTCCGCCGGTCGACCGGGCAGCGCCTGCGGGTCCGCGAACGCAGCCACACGCGCGGAGCGTCCCAACTGGACCGCCACGGCCCTGTGGAACCAGCGGAGTCCGATCTGCGCCAGCCCCATGCTGACCAGCAGAGGAACCACGGGTCCTGGCGCATCGGGCGCTTCGTCGCGGAGATCGATCGATGGACGGAGTTCGTCGTGGAACCCGGTACTGCTCGACCATCCCCCTCGGGGTGAATCGCTTCGGGCAAGGCTGTCCTGCACGTCGAGTCACGGCATGGCGTGAAACG
The DNA here is from genome assembly GCA_023958095.1 of Microthrixaceae bacterium. Lineage (GTDB taxonomy): Bacteria > Actinomycetota > Acidimicrobiia > Acidimicrobiales > Microtrichaceae > JAMLGJ01. Next base: position 58,169 of record JAMLGJ010000020.1, on the reverse strand, counting down.
CCTGCAACAATCCACCAACGACTCGGCCCTGGCGCCAACATCCAGGGAGAAGTCCCGAGAACGCCTCCCGCGAACCGCGAATCAGCTCCCCATCGACCGAGGTGTGTCGGATTCAGGTCCGGTCATCCGGCACCGGTCAGTTCTCAGGGGAATCCGTGACCCGGGCGAGACCAGCGGCAGCGGTGCCATCGGCCGGGTCGATCTCGAGAGCGGCCTCGAAGCTCTCCGCCGCGGCGTCGGGATCACCGCCTCGTTCGTAGAGGATGCCCAGGTTGACCAGCGCCCGGCCGTCGCCGGGTGCAAGGTCGGCTGCAGTCCTCCACGCTTCCTCGGCTCGGTCCAGCTGGTTGAGTTGGGAAGCTGCAAGACCGATGCCGAGATGCGCCCGGAACGATTGGGGGTAGAGGACCAGAACACGGTCGTACACCTCCAGCGCAGCGTCGGGATCACCGGTCGCTGTGAGCAACTCGGCGCGGTCCAGGAGCAGGTCGGGGTCCTCACCGGCCACGGCTTGGGCGTCGTCCAGGTGCCGGAATGCCGAGGCGATCAACTCGGAGCGCGCAGCATCCGTGTCGGCTATCTCGGGTCCCTCGGTGAGCGACCGAACGACGATCCTCGAATAGGCCTGGTGCAGATCGAACCGGGCGGGAGCCACCGACACCGCCGACTCCAGCTCGTCGAGCGCAGCAGACAGGTCTCCTGAGGACTGTCCGTCCAACGCTGTGTCGAGTCGGGTCTCCCCGAGCACCTCCCCGCCCGCCACGATCAGCCCGGCCACGGCGACGCACCCGAACCCGATCGTCGCGATCATCCGCACCCCGGAGCGGGGCTGTTCCGTGCTCCGTTCGCCGGACGACGGCACGATCGCAACCCACAACAGTCCGGCCAGCATCCATGGGATCGGGTCCATCACCGGATCCCCGAACGCGAACAGCAGCGTCACCAGGTAGCCCGCCAATCCGGCTGCGATTGCAGTCGGTACGAGTTCTCGTCGCAGATTCGACACGAAGTCACGTGCCAGCACTCCCAGGAGGGCAACAAGTGCGGCCAGCCCGAGGATCCCGGTGGTCACGAGTGTGTCCAGGGGAAGCGAGTGGGCGCGATCATGCAGCTCCTCGCTGCCGTGTTCACGTTCGAAGTCCTCGTCGATACCCGCCGGAAGCACCGACCGTTGTGTGTCCGGCCCGGTGCCCAGGATCGGGCGATCGGCTATCACCGAGGGTGTGGTCGACCAGAGATCCAGCCGTCCGATCCCGCTGGCCCGGTCGAGTTGGGGGCCGACCACGGTCAACACCAGGACCCCCACCGCTGCGACAGCGGCCACCACGCCTGCAACAACCAGGATCGGCCCGCCGGTGCGCCGCTGATCGACGCCAGGGCTGTTCTCGCGCTTGGCGGCTGACCACAGGACGGCCGACCCCTCAGCAGGTCGTCCCGTGGCGAGCCAGGCCGGAGCCAACACCGCAACCGACACGAGCGCCGCGAGCCAGCCACCGCGGGTGCCGGTGGCCAGCAGTCCCGCCAGGATCGCCACAGAACACACCAGGCCTGCGATGCGCCATCGTGAATCGCGGCTCCGCAGATGTGCCACCGCGATCGGCAGCACGACCACCAGGTGCGCGGCTGCGAACGTTGCGCTTCCCCAGGTGCTGCGCGCACGCGACACCTCTCCGGCGTCTCCGAGGCCCGCGACGTCGAGACCGAGTCGTTCGGCGACCGCGAGTACGCCCACCAACCCACCGGTGACGAACGCAGCGCGCAGCACCCGGCGCTGGACGGTCGGGTCCCCGCAAGCCGAGACTCCGAGCACGAACGCCCCGATGCCGAGCGCCAGCGCGATCAACCCGTCGTTGCGGTTCGGCGATCCGAACACCGACATCACCGGGGCGACCCCGAACACGGTTGCGAGCACGGATACGACGACGAGCGGGACGAACCACTGCCAGCGGGGCCAACGGAGCCGGCCGAGCGCCGCGCAGACCGCGAGTCCGGCAGGGACGATGACGCACACCGCCAGCCACTTCACGGCATGGAACGGACCGAACGCGCCGGGCAGGAAGAACAACGGCACGACCACGACGAGCGCGACCGGGGCGATCGACAGCACAGCGGGGCTGCGCGATTCCGTCGAGGTCATTCAGCTGACCCTAGCGAGGGGTCGAGTTGACCTCCCGGTGCCGGCGACAGGGCGGATCCGGTCGCCGGCACCGGGCTGTCAGACCCTTCCCCTGGCCCCGGCCGTCGCCGACCGGAGCGTCCTGCGCCTGATCAGCACGCCGAGCGCGATGACCATGAGGGCGAACACCACGAGCACCAGCTGGTTGGAACCGGTGAAGGCGAGCGACGAGCCGCTCGAGCCGGCGGTCGACCCGGAGGTACCACCGGCGGACGACCCACCGGTGGCGCTGCCCCCGCTCGTGGCGCCACCGTTGCTGGCACCGCCGGCGGAGACCACCGCGGGGTCGCCCGAGCCGTCGCCGCTGCCCGAGCCGTCCCCGTCGCCGGACCCATCGCCGTTGCCCGACCCATCGCCGTTGCCGGAGCCGGGGTCCGGGTCCGGTGCCGGGTCGACGCCCTTGGTCGGGTCCACCGGCACACCGGCCGCGGAGACGACCATCACGACGACGTCACCCGGTTCGTGGTCGAGCTCGAGTGGCTCGGTGAGCGTGATCACGCCGTCGTCGGTCACGGAAGCGACCTTGCGGAGTTCCATGCGGTCGGTGCCGGTACCGATCGACAGCTCCTGACCGGCCTCGAACCCGGTGCCGCCGGCGGCCAGTCCCGGTGCGGTCGAAACCCGGATCGTGTCCGAACCCTCCTCCAGCGACACGGCTGACAGGCGAACCGTGTCCTGGGCGACCCTCGCGGCCGACGTCACCAGAGATGCACCGAGCGCGGACTCCGATCGGGTGCCACCACCGAAGCCGAACAGGTCGAACGGCTGTGGCTCCGGCTCGGGATCGTCCTCGAGGGTGCTCGCCGGTGCGACCGTCACCGTCTCGACCGGGCCCTCGGAGAAAGCCTGGTCGTGCAACGGCGAGTCCTGAGTGGTGCCGTCGGGCAGCACGGTCTGCAGCAGCCCGTTCTCGCCCATGATCAGCGCCGCAGAATCACCCTTGTTGCCGTTCTCGATCACGAAGCGCCCGACCGTCGGCTCCGGCGGCTTGGTCCTGACGGGAAGGGCGATCTGCGGCGGAGCCTCGAGGGGAACCACGTCGAAGTCGGCGTCCACCGACTGCGGCGTACCACGGGCCCGCTTGCTGCCCGCATCGACGAACCCGTTGACCCAGCGCATGTTGTAGTCGTACGGGTTCTCCCAACGGCTGTTCTCGATGTCGATCCTGGTCGCCCTCGGCGGGGCCTCCCCGGGTGCGATCTGCAGGCCGGGCTCGTTGGGCTTGAACTGGTCCTTCACCAGGGCGGGGCCGGGCTCTGCGAGAACCTTGCCCGTCTTGGGATCGATGAATCCCTTGAACGTCGCCGTGTAGCCGTGCTCGGCACCCAGCGGGCTGTCCTGGAGGAGCTTGGTCAACCTGGCGAGGTCCTCCGGGGTCAACGGGGATCCGTCGGTGTAGGTGAAGTCGACCGGGTCGATGTCGCCGGTCACCCTGCGCCACTTGCCGGTCTTGCCGTCGAGCATCTGGACCACGTACTCGTCCGAACCGGGCGACTTCTCGGCCAGGCGGAAGCCCTTGAAGTTGCCTTTCTCGGCACCTGTGAGATTGCCGATCACGTTGCCGTCGGCGTCGAACTTGTATGTCGGGATGGCGTTGGCGTCGTAGTCGAAGCTGACGTCGATCCAGCCCCGCTCATCCCACTGCTTGTACTCCTTGAGGTACTTGTTCCACTCCTTGACCCGCATCTCGGCCCGCTTGGTCGCCTCCAGGAACTCCGGGGTGCCGGGATTGAAGCCCTTCGACTGCACGAACTTCGCGATCTCGGCGGACACCTCGGCCTTGGAGGCCCCCGGCGGCAGCGTCTTGAGCACGTCGGGCTTGCGGAAGATGACCGAGCCGAGATCGGCGATGTCGTAGCCGAGGATCACGTCGAGCTCGCTGACCGACTTGATCTTGAGGTTCTGCGGCTTGAGCATCGCTCCCCACTTGCGGATCCATTCCGCCGAGGAGACGTGGCGGGACCGTATGGTCGCCAGGCAGCCGATGATGCCGCAGATCCGCTTGTACTCGGCGATCTCCTCGGGAGTGACGCCCCAGAGCTTGGCGATGGCGGTGAGGGTCGGTTCGGCGCCGTTCTCGATCGACTGGAGAACCGGAAGCACGTTGTCGACGTACTTCAGGTTCTTCGCCTGTGCGAACGTCGCTGCCATCCGGGCGTTGATCGCGGTCTGGAGGCGCTCCAGCGCGGCAACCGCCTTCGGGCTCTGCGCCATCTTGGACAGGATCACCGGACCGGCGACCGAGCCGATCGTCTCGGACATGAACGCCGAGTAGCGCTGTGTGGTCTTCGTGTAGTCGCCGGTGTACCAGTCGTTCTGGGTCTGGGTCAGGTGCTCACCCGCCATCTCGTAGACCTGGTCGTAGAGCTCCTTGCCGTCGCGGAGGCCGAACTCGACGTTGCGCTGGAGCACCGACACGATGAGGAACGACGTCTCGGTGAGGAACAACTTCTTCTCATCCTCGGTGAAGCTGTCCCACACCTTCGCCTGGTAGTCGTACGCGGCCACCAGGATCGAGTACGGCATCTTGAGCAGGTCGGGGATCGAGTAGACCGCCGCGATCGCCGCGTTGACGAGTCCTTCGGCCGCGCCGAGCAGGATGCCGGCGGCAACCGCGGCACCGTTCTTGTCGCTCTCGTACTCGATCGAGTCGTCGATGGAGATCCGCTTGAACAGGTCGGTCGGATCCGCCTTCACCTGGGCGTCCGGCTCCTCGCCCGGCTGGGAGCCGTCCCCCGGCGATGCCTCGTCGTAGGTCCGGATCTCGACTCGCTCGGGCGCCTCCTCGTCATTCGGGTCCTGGCGTTCGATCGCCTCGCCCCATGGTTCGAAGGTGGCGTAGGCGCGCGTGCCACCGGAGGGCTGCGCCTCGAACATCCTCGGATCGCTGTAGTTGGTCGTGATCCGCACCTGGAACGTGCGCTTCTCACCCGGTTCCAACTCCATGGGCTCGGTCGGTTGCGGCGAGGTCGGGTTGGCGGCGTTGCCGTCGTAGCCGACGTTCATCGTTCCCGTGTTGCCCACAAGCGTCGGATACAGCGGTCCCAGTTTGATGTCGAAGTTGTTGGTCAGGTTCTCGACGGTGCCGTTGATGATGATCTGGCCGCCGGCGTTCAGCAGCTCGTTGTCGACGGGGTTGTCGACGGTGGTCTTGATCTCCACGAACTTCTTCACCTTCGCCTTCCACCGTTCGGTGGCGAGCCCCGCGACGTTGCCGTTCGGACCGTTGCCCGCCGTGGCGAGGGCGGTGAAGTCCACCTCGCCGTCGTCGGTGGCGGTGAAGGTGGCGGTGAACTCCTCGGAGGTCTTGCCCGGCTCCAACAGGGGCACGATCACCTCGGGGTCGATCGGGTCGGGCCTGATCCCCTCCTTGTAGGTGACGTAGAGCTGCTGGCCCGAGAACACCCGGGAGACGTCCAGGTCCTGCAGGCGCAGGTCCGTCATGTCCTCGTTGGTGTTGTTCGTGAAGCTGACCGTCGCGGTGATGTCCACCGGTTCGAAGCTGCCGTCCTCGGCCTCCTCGTACTCCGGCGGATCCAGCGTGAGGTTCACGACGAGGTCGTCCTCGCGCACCTGGAACTCCCGCTCGATCGTGCCGGTGACCGTCTCGCCGCCCCTGCGACCCGACACCTCGGCCTTCAGCGTCACGGGGCCGGCACTCGTTCCCTTCAGCACGAGATCCGCGAAGGCCACCGATCCGGGCCCCGTGGCATCGAGCGTCGTGGAGGTCAGGGTCGGCGTGCCACTCAGCTCGGCCGCGCCGGCACCCTCGTCGCCCTCGTCGACGACGACGTCGACCGAGGTGACGTTCACGTTCGTCAGCTCGTCCGCCCCCGCGTTCTCCACCCGCAGGCGCACGTCCGCGTCGTCACCGATCTTCACGAACGCTGATCCGCCGTCCACCCTGAAGAAGTCGCCCTCGATGTCCACGGGTTCGCAGTTGGGTACCTCGATGATCGCGCTCCGCGTCAGGTTCTGGTCGGTCTGGCCACGGGCGATCACGGTGCAGTCGTCGTTGATGTCCATCACGTCGGTGAAGCCGGTCCAGCCTTCGGGCAGGGGCGCCAGATCGTCGAGGTCCACCACCTGGCCGTCGGCGAACCGGAGTTGCGCCTTCGCTCCCCCCCCGTCGTACGACACCATCGCGACGACACCATCGCTGTTGACCGCCCTGGCGGTCGCGGAGCCGAGCGAGGTGCTCCCACCGTCCTTCCACAGGTAGGAGCCGCCTCCACCGAAGTAGACGAGGTGGCCGCCTTCTCCGTAGTCGATCGGGATCACGTAATTGCCGGCGAACCCCCCGACGCCGCGCAGCGCTCCGTTCTCGAGGATCGCGAGGGAGAAGTCGTCGCCGGGCAACTGGCCGAGCACCTGGCCGGAGTGGTTCATGGCGAACACGGTTGCGAGGGAGGTGATCACCCTGGGCGACGCACCGACGTACTCCACGGCGCTCGACTCGGGATCGGAGTCGTAGCCGAACACTCCGACCACACGATCGTTCACGTCCGGGCCGTACCCACGGTTCATCGGCCTCTCGAAACCGTCGATGACCGGCTTGGCCAACGAGGTGAAACCGCCTCCGACGGTGCGGACCTCGAGCTCTCCGTCGTTGCCCCTGACGAGCACGTCACCTTCGTCGTTGAGGTCGAGCACGGAGACTCCCGCACCGCCCTGCAGCGCCCTCAACTCGCCGTCCACGAACACCGCCGGCACCTGGCCGACACCGAGCGACCCGTAGTCGATGCCGGCGACGACGCCTTCGTTGTTGATGAAGGCAGGCTGGAACTGGAGGGGGAAAACCGTGGCCGCGCCGGCCGCTCCCGCGGGCGACCCGGGGATCAGCGGGCAGAGCGCCGCGATGAGCAGGACGACGAGCATCGCTGGAGTCAGCCGCGGCCGCCCGCGACCGTCGGCCGGTGCATCGCCTCGCCACGGGCCGTCCGTTCGCCCGTTCCCGCGAACACCGCCCGCACCCAGAATCGCCTCGTCCATCACGCACCTCCGCCAGTCGCGTCACGGGATGATACGAAATCACCTCCAACAATTCGCCAACAGAACGGCCCAGCGCGCCCAAGAAACAGCGGTTTTTTCGGGATCTCGTCAGAAATCCTCGGGATCGGTCCTCACACAGGCCGTCTTGGTCGCTTCCACAGCTGTTCCGTCGTCGGTCACGACGGCGACGATGCAGCGTTCGGTGAACCCGGCCCACCAGCCCCGGGGCTGGAAGCGGATCACTGCGCGCTCCGCGCGTGCGTCGACGCTCACGAAGTCCTCGGAGTCGGCAACCTCCTTGGCGACGCTGTCGGGCACCGAGCGACCGGAGTTGAACGCGAGGAAGTCGCGGGGCGATGCACCGGAGAGCAGCACCTCGATCTCCTTCGAACGGGTCTCGACCTGCGACTCCGCGGCGCCGTCGGCCAACAACTTCGCCGCCACCGCGCCACCCCCGAGCACGACCACGAGGACCAGCACCACGACGACCTTGGTTGAGATGCGTCTGTCCCGGGATGCCACCGACATACTCCACCACACGGCCGAACCCCCCGGCGCGCACCTCCCGAGGGGCCCGCTGGGCCGGGCCCGTGCGACCAGTGAGCGAGATGGCATCCTCTGGTGTGACCCGTTGCCTCGCGAGCGGACCCGAACACCGTTCCCTGGACCGCCAGATCTGGGCACTCGCGGGTCCCGCGGTGCTGACCCTGGCATCCGAACCGCTCTACCTGCTGGCGGACACCGCGATCGTCTCGCGGATCGGCACCGAAGCCCTGGGAGCACTGGCGCTGGGCAGCGCCGTGGTGCTGTTCTCCACGAGCGTGCTCGTGTTCCTGACCTTCGGGACCGCCGCGACCGTGGCGCGCCTGGTCGGCGCGGGACGACCACGCGATGCAGCGAGCATGTCGGTACAGGGGGTGTGGTTCGGGGCCGGACTGGGGCTACTGGCAGCACTCGTGTTGTGGCCGGCCGCCCCGTGGGTGCTCGAGCGCTTCGGTGCCGGCTCCGGGGTGGAGGCCGATGCCCTCACGTACCTGCACGTGAGCCTCTGGGGGCTGCCCGCGGTGACCGTGACCATGGCCGGCACCGGAGCGCTGCGAGGCCACCTCGACACGCGGACCCCGCTCGTCGTGGCGGTGGGGACGAACACCCTCAACGTGGTGCTCACCCTCGTGCTCGTGGCGGGCCTGGACCAGGGAATCGGCGGTGCGGCTGCGGGCACCGTCGTGGCGAAGGTCGTGTCCGCCGTTGCCTACGCAGTGATCGTCGTGGGCCTGGCACGCCGCAACGACGCGGGCCTGCGCCCGGATCCCCAGCACATCGGCTCGCTGGCCGTGGTGGGCCGCGACATCTTCGTTCGCACCGTGGCGCTGCGTGCCTCGCTGACGATCACGGTCTCACTGGCCGCCCGCAAGGGTGCCGCGGCGCTTGCCGCCTACCAGGTTGCCTTCCAGGTCTGGACGGCCCTCGCATACGTGCTGGACGCCCTGGAGGCCGCTGCGCAGTCGCTCGTGGCCAAGGCCCTGGGGGCCAGGGACACCGGGCTGGCGGGGCGGACCGCCGGGCGGATCCTGGGTTGGGCCGTGGGTGCCGGCCTGGTCCTGGGCGCGCTCACCGCGCTCGGTTCGCCGTGGGTCGCCCGTGCGTTCGCGCCCGAACCGGCCGTGTACGACCTGCTCGTGGTGAGCCTGGTGTGGGTCGCGGTGCTGCAACCGCTGAACGGGGTCGCGTTCGCCCTCGACGGGGTGCTGGTCGGCGCCGGGGACCAGCGCTACCTGGCCTTCGCGATGCTCGGGTCGTTGGCGGTCGTGACGCTCGGGGCGTTGGTGGTGTCCCAGCCCTCCTACGGGGTCACATCCCTTTGGATCCTGCTGGGGGCGTTCATGGCTTCGAGGGTCGTCGTGCTGGGCGCGCGCTTCCGCACGGACCGCTGGAAGCACGTGGGCTGACCGCAGGACCGGATCCGTGCGGGCCCCGCCGGGCCGGCAGCCGGCGCTCAGAAGTCGTGTGTCACCCAGGGCAGCGGGGACCATCCGAACAGTGCATCCAGACGCCCGGCCGCACCGGGGAACTGCTCCACGACGCGGCCCAGCGCGGCGAGCTGCTGCATCGAGCCCCCGCCCAGCCAGACCTCGGCCAGTTCAGCGACCCCCAGGGTGATCTCGGCGGGCCGGTCGCTCCGTTCCACCGAGGCGTGGCCACCCCCGGCCGCGACCGACAACCCCAGTGTGAGCGGCTGCCCTTCACCTGCGGCTCCGAGGATCTCCAGCACACAGTCCCCCTGCGCGCGGTAGTGCCGGGATGCCAGTGCCCGCAGCGGGTCGGCGAGTCGGACCCACAACTTGTCGTGCTCACCGGACACGCTCGGGGCCCAACGGTCCTCCAGCGCCGCGAGCAACGGTGCGTCGACCGGCAGCCAGGTCTCCACCGCCGACACCAGGTCCATCGACAGAAGGGCACGCCACACGGCGAGCTCGGAGGCCGTGTCCGACGCCACGACCTCCTGAACCGACATCGTGTGCAAGGGACCCTCCGGCTGCCACGACTCCGCTATCCGGTAGAGGGCGTAGGCGGCCGGTTCCCCGCCCGGACCCCGGTGCACCAACGCGAGCAGTCCCGACTCACCGGGTTCCTCCAGCACGCCACCAGCGAGTAGCCCATCGTCCCCACCCGGGGAGCACAGCACCTTGTCCCAGATCTCCGTGGACCGCGACAGCTCCCCACCGCGACGACCGATGCCGCGCCGGTAGACCTCGGGCAACACCTCCATCCAGTCCTGCGGTTCCAGCAGCTCCTGGTGTCCGGATGCGACCACCACGTCGGCACGCAGGTTGCTCCGGTGCGCCGGAAGGGTCACCCGGCGTCCCCGCGTGGCGGGCCCGAAACCGAAGCGTCCGTAGATCGTCGACTCCGCCGCGTGGAGCACGGCCGCAACCCTTCCGGATTCGTGGACCGCGGCGAGGATCTCCTCGATCAACGACCTGAACACGCCCGTCCCACGGTGTCCGGGCAGCACCCCCACGTCACCGATGCCCAACACCGGCACCGGGGCTCCACCAGGCGTGGTCAACTCCATGTCGTAGGTGCGCGCGGTGCCCACCGCAGCACCGTCGCGCTCGGCGAGGTACGTCGTGGTGGTGCGTCTCCAGCCGAGGGAACGCCGCAACGCGGCCCTGGCCCCGCGACCGCGGGCGAAGGGCAGCCCGAAGGACCCGAGGTCGACCCGTGCCGCCTCCAGCAGGTCGTCGTCGCTCGTGGCGATCCTCAGTGTCACGTCCATCCCACCGACAGTACGTGCCGACCGCATCATGAGCGATGCGGTCGTGCCCCGGCCCCTTGCAGGGCGTGGATCAGCCTACCGTGCAGTTGGCGGTCACCCAGTCGCCGAGGGCGGCGTTGGCCTCCTGGGTGGGATCACCGGCGAGCAGTTCAGCCGCCTGGCGCTCCGCGTCGGAGGCACGGATGTCGATGTCGGCCAGGCCACCCCACACGCCCTGCAGGGTGGTCAGGGGTGCGTCGAGCTCGGGAGGTGAGATGGTGCGCATGTGCCCGAAGAGGCGGTCGAGTGCGGCGAACAGGGCGCTGAATCCCGACGGATTCGAGGCCAGCCCGGCGAGGTTGATGTCAGCTGCCGCGATGTCGGCCATCGCCTGGCCCGTGAGCATCGTGCAGAGGTCGGTCTCGTTGCGGAGCTCGTCGATGCGGCGGATCAGGTCGTTCGCATCCACCGAACCCGAGAAGGGGTCGCCATCTCCGGTGGAGGAACCGCCCGCAGCTCCCTCGGGCGCGGTCGGGAGCGGACCACCGCCCTCGTCGTCGACGACCAGTTCGGTGGTTCCCCCACCGCCACACCCGGTGAGGCCTGCGAGCAGGAGCGACACGGCCAGCACGGGCAGCACACCCCGCCGCAACTTCGACCCGAGCTTCCGCCACATCACGAGGCGAGTGTACGGGTGTTCGCGGCGTCCCACGCGGTCGCCCGGGTCGGGCGCGGGGCGCCGGGGACCCTCGGTGGCGCCGTGGGCGAGCGGTCACCCCGCCACGGCGTTGTACAGCGTCACGGTGGCTGTGAGGGCCAACAGGACGAGCACGATCGAACGGAACCGCGCCTCGGGCACACCCAGGTGCACCCGCTCCCCCACCATGATGCCGGCCGGGATGGCGGGCATGGCCACCGCTGCCGCCACCAGCACCGATGACCCGTAGCGCCCGGCGAGACCGAAGAGGACCAGGGCACCCACTCCCGTCACGGCGAACACCGCCACCGAGGTGGCCCTGAAGGCGGCCTTGGACGAGCCCCGTCCGCTGAGGGTCAGCACCACCGGAGGCCCGCTGATGCCGACCGACGTGTTGAGTGCACCGGAGGCGACGCCGGCCAGCACCTCGAGTGCGGGTCCGGGTGAACCCGGGGTCCACCCAGCGCCGTAGAGCGCCACCACGCCGAGCACCACCAGTGCGATCGAGACCTGCAGCGGTGCCTCCGCGATCCGGGACAGGACCACCACTCCCACGGGCATCCCCAGGTATGCACCGGCCACCAGGCGCTTCGCCTGCGGCTTCTCCACCGCTTCGTGGTTGCGCACCAGCACCGCCGAGTTGGACACGAAGCCGACCAGCGCCGAGACCACCACCGCCTGCTTCGGACCGATCGCAAGGGTGATGAGCGGCACCGTGGTGAGGGCGAACCCGAAGCCCGCAAGGGCGTTCACGAACGCCCCGGTGAGCACGGCGAGGAACACCACCGCCAGCGCGCCGGGGTCGGGCACCAACTCAGCCGCGGCGGGAGTTCAGGAGCGAGGTCACCACCTTGCCGTCGGCCTGGCCCCTGGTCGCCTTCATGACCTGGCCGACGAAGAAGCCGGTGATCTTCTGGTCGCCTTCGCAGAACCTCTGCCACTCGTCGGGATTCGACTCGATGAGCCCGTCCACGATGGACTCGAGTTCGGTTGAGTCCATCGCCTCGAACCCGAGCCGCGAGGCGATCGACTCGGGGTCCTCGCCGCTGTCGACCATCTCCGCGAGCACGGTCTTGGCCTGGGTGGCGGTGAGCTGGCCGCCGGTCTCCATCGACACGAGCTGGGCGAAGCCGCGGGGGTCGATCCCCGTGGCCCGTTCGTCGCTCAGGTTGTGCTCGGCATGGGTGAGGGTGCGTTCGGGGTCGGCTCCTGCGTCGATCGTGGCGAGGCACAGCTCGTCGAGACCGCGTTCGACCAGCAACGCGGTGCGCTCGAGCTCCACGCCGGCGGCCGTCGCCAGGCGATGGCGGCGCTGGGCGGGCAGCACCGGCAGCGATGCGCGGACGCGCTCGATCCACTCCTGGCCGGGATCCAGTTCCACGAGGTCGGGTTCGGGGAAGTACCGGTAGTCGTCGGCCTCCTCCTTGGACCGCAGGGTGTGGGTCCGTCCGTCGTCCTCGTTCCAGTGGCGGGTCTGCTGGCGAACGGCCTCACCCGCCTCGATGAGGTCCACCTGGCGTGCAGCTTCGTAGTCGATGGCGCGCCCGAGGCTCCGCAACGAGTTCACGTTCTTGATCTCGCAGCGCGTGCCCAGCTCGTCGCTCCCCCTGGGACGCACCGAGACGTTGCAGTCCACCCGCAGGGACCCCTCCTCCATCTTCCCGTCGGAGGCACCGACAGCCACGAGTATCGCCCTCAGCTCGGTGACGTAGGACCGTGCTTCCTCGGCGTTGCGGATGTCGGGTCGACCCACGATCTCCAGCAGTGGCACACCAGCGCGGTTGTAGTCGATGATCGAGTGGCCGGCATCGTGGATGCGGCCGCCCCCACCCACGTGGGTGCTCTTCCCGGTGTCCTCCTCCAGGTGCGCCCGTTCGATCCCGATCACCTTGCCCGAGGGCAGCTCCAGGGAGCCGTCGACGTTGATCGGCCGGTCGTACTGGGAGATCTGGTAGTCCTTCGGCAGGTCCGGGTAGAAGTAGTTCTTCCGCGCGAAGGTGGACGGCTGCACCGTGCAACCGAGCGCCAGGCCGACCCTTATCGCGAGCTCCACCGCGTGTTCGTTGAGCACCGGCATTGAACCGGGCAGGCCCAGGGTGAGCGGGTCGATGTGGGTGTTCGGGTCGCCTCCGAAGCTGTTGGGGGCCCCGCAGAACATCTTGGTCCGGGTGGCGAGCTCCGCGTGGACCTCGAGTCCCACGACGACTTCCCAGCGTTCGGTGTCAATGCTCATCGCTCAGCCTCCGTGCGGCTCACTTCGCGGCCCCGGCAGCGGTCGGGTCGGACAGCCCTGCCGCAGCGTCCTCGAGCACCTTGGCGCACCGGAACATCTCGGCCTCCCCGAGGGCCGGGGCCAGCACCTGCACTCCGACGGGCAGGCCGTCTGCCCCGGTGCCGAAGGGCACCGACATCGCAGGGTGTCCCGCCAGGTTGGTCGGGATCGTGCACACGTCGTTGAAGTACATGGCCAGGGGGTCCGCCGTCAGCTCACCCAGGCCGAACGCCGTCGTGGGGGACGTCGGCGACAGGAGCACGTCGAAGCGCTCGTAGGCCTTCGCGAAGTCCTCGCGGATCAGGGTGCGAACCTTCAGCGCCTTGCCGTAGAAGGCGTCGAAGTAGCCCGCGGACAGCGCGTAGGTGCCGAGCATGATCCGTCGCTTCACCTCGTCGCCGAAACCGGCGGTGCGCGTCGCCTCCATCATCTCGGCCGTGGTCGAGGCCTCGACCCGCAGGCCGTAGCGCACGCCGTCGTAGCGGGCGAGGTTGGACGAGGCCTCCGCCGGTGCCACCAGGTAGTACGCAGTCAGGCCGTAGCTGACCGCGGGGACCGACACCTCCCCGACCGATGCACCGGCGTCGGCGAGGGCCTCCGCAGCAGCACGTGTTCGGGCGGCCACGTCCGCGGAGATCCCCTCACCCATCATCTCGGTGACCAGACCCACCCTCATGCCCTCCACGCCCCGGTGGAGCGAACCGGTCAGCTCGGGCACCGGATCGGTCAGCGAGGTGGAGTCCCCCGGGTCGTGACCTGCGATTGTCTCGAGCAACAGCGCTGCGTCGCGCACGTCGCGCGCGAAGGGGCCCACCTGGTCGAGCGAGCTGGCGAAGGCGATGAGCCCCAGGCGCGAAACCAGGCCGTAGGTGGGCTTGACCCCGACCACGCCGCAGAGAGCTGCGGGCTGGCGGATCGAGCCACCCGTGTCGGAACCCAGCGCAAGTGGCGCGAATCCCGCCGCCACCGCCGCCGCCGAACCGCCCGAGGATCCACCTGGCACCCGGGAGGTGTCATGTGGGTTGAGCGTCGGCCCGTTGGCGGAGTTCTCGGTGGAGGAACCCATGGCGAACTCGTCCATGTTGGTCTTGCCGACCGGGACCGCGCCGGAGTCCACCAGTCGGGTGACCACCGTGGCGTCGTAGGGGGGCTTCCAGCCCGTGAGGATCCGCGACGAACACGTCGTCTCCACGCCCCGGGTGCAGAGGTTGTCCTTGAGGGCGACCGGTACACCCGCGAGTGGGCCCGGGTCCTCGCCGGCGGCGACCGCGGCGTCGATGCCCCGGGCGGCCTCGCGGGCCGTCTCCACGGTCACCGTGTTGAAGGCGTGGATCTCCGGCTCGCGGCGCTCGATCTCCCCGAGGTGTTCCTCGAGCACCTCGGCGGCGCTCAGCTCACCGGAGCGGACCGCATCCGAGATGCCCGCTGCAGTTCGCGTCGTCATGCCTCCTCCCCGATCGACGGCGGCACCCTGAACTGGTGATCCTCCACAGCGGGGGCCATGGTGAGCACCTCGTCGCGCTCCAGGGTCGCGCCGGGCTCGTCGGCCCGCATGACGTTGCTGAGAGGGATCGGGTGGGCCATCGCCTCGACGCCCGAGAGGTCCAGCGCCTCGATGTCCGACGCGTGGCCGAGGATGTCGGCGAGCTGCCCGGTGAAACGCTCGAGCTCCTCGTCGCTCAGCTTCAGGCGGGCCAGGTTCGCCACCTTGGCGACCTCCTCGGTGGTGATCCGCCGGTCGTCGCCGGCGGACCCGGTGGTCGCCTCCCCGGTTGCAGCGGCGGCCGGATCGGTGTGTGAATCGGACTCTGTCATGGCGAGGCGATCGTACAGCCCGTCGCGAGCTGCACCTGCAGCGGCCCTCAGCTCGCTCCGGGAGCCGGCCCCGGGTCACCGCTGAGCCGGTCCACGAACTCCACGCAGCGCCGCTCGAGGATGTCCCGGTCGTAGTCGACCGTCGCCACGTGGTAGCTGCGGTGCAGTTCGAGTCGCTCCACCGGGCCCGAGACAGCAGCCGCCAGCCGGTCCGAGTTCTCCGGTGGCACCACGTGGTCGTTGATGCTGTTCACGAGCAGCAACGGCTGGGATATCCGGTGGAGTCGGCTGGTCAGGTCCCCGGCCGCTTCGAGCATCGTCAGCAACGGCGCCAGGGGCGTGTCCGGGTAGGCGAAGTCGACCGCTTCGGGATCCGCTATGTCCGAACCCGAACCCTCGAGGACCGTGACCCCGGCACCGAGGAGCCCCCGGAGCGCCTCGGAGTGCTCCGCGGGTATGTCGATCGGCGGGTTGATGCAGATGAGGCCGGCCAGGTCCGGGTGCCCGACCGCCAGCCAGCAGGCGATCGCACCACCCATGGAAAGGCCTGCGACGACCTGGTTGCGGGTGTGCGCCCGTAGGCGTGCGAGCCCTTCCTCGGCTGCGGAGGACCAGTCGGCCCAGGTCGTGTCGACCATGTCGTGGATGTGTGTCCCGTGTCCCGGCAGCAGCGGCATCTCCACCGAGTGGCCACGGGCGGCGAAGGCCTCCGCCAGGCCCCGCACCGATGTCGGGCTGCCGGTGAAGCCGTGCAGCACCAGCACCCCGAAGTCACCTCCGGTGACGCTGAGTGGTTCCGCTCCGGGCACGACGCTGGCCATGTGTTCCTTCCTCTGCCGAACAGGCCCCTGCCGGAGCACCTCGGGGGCACCGGCCTGCGACGAACCGGTCGTCGCGATGGCGCCGCAGGACCGGTCCCGTGCAGGGTCGGCGACGGCGACGGCACCTCGGTGACCCCGGATGTCTGACGGCCAGATCCTACTGCGGCGCGTGTCGACCGTTCGGCCGGGTGCGACGCACTAGCGTGTCTCGCACCTGACACGACCGAACCGAGGCCCGCGCACCTGCGGGAACGAAGGGGGACCTGATGGCCAAGTACAAGTTCCTGAGCGATGAATGGGTCGAGGCGGCCCGCCAGATCCGTGAGGACATGAGCGCGGACGACGCGGGCACGCCCCACAAGGTGAAGATGAACCAGATCATCACCGAGGTGCCATTCGGCGAGGGAACCGTGCACGCCCACATGGACTCCTCCAGCGGTGAGATGGACATGGGACTCGGACATCTCGAGGACCCCGAACTCACCGTCACGCTCGACTACGACACGGCCAAGGCGATCCTCGTGGACGGCAACCCGCAGGCCGGCATGCAGGCGTTCATGGCCGGGAAGGTCAAGGTCGAGGGCGACATGACGAAGCTGATGGCGATGCAGCAGGCGCCGGCGGATCCTGAAGCGGCCGCCACCGCCGAGAAGGTCGCGCAGGCTATCCGCGACATCACCGAGGACTGAGGAACCACAGCACCGGGGCGACTCGGATCGCGGGGCAGGACCGAGCCCCGGTGCCCCCGTTGCGGGGCACCGGCCACCGGTCGTGTCCGGCCCGGTCGCCCGCGGGTCAACCCGGGTCTCTTCGACGCTCACCGGAATCGACGATCCCGGTGGCCAGCACCGTCCCCACCAGCACCACCACCGTGCCCAGCAGGAACGCATTGCGGTAGGACCCGGCCAGGCCGACTCCGAGCGAGGCGACCTGGGTCGCCTCGAGGCCGTTCATGCCCACGGTCGTGCCCACCTGGGCCACGAGCTGCTGGGTGGCACCGGCGATGCCCAGGTCCTCGTCGGCCACCGAGTTCGCCACTGCAGCGGCGATCCGCGGCTGTGCGGCGCCGATCCCGAAACCCGACAGCGTCAGGGCGACCACCACCACCACCGTGCCGGGGTCGTCGGCCACCGCGGCGAACACCGCCAGTGAGACCGCCAGCGACACCATGCCCGCCACGACTGTCGTGCGTGCCCGGACTCGGTAGGCCAGGAATCCGGCGATCGGCCCGGCGATGGCGAACGTGAGTGGCCGGGGCACCATCATCAGCGCGATCGTGTCCTCCGGCAGGCCACGGACCTCCGCCAGCATCTTGGGGGTGAGGATGAAACCGCCCATGTAGCCGAACTGCATGAAGAACGACACCGCCACCGGTGCCGCGAATCCCCGCCGGCGCAACCATCCGAGCGGTATGAGCGGATGGGACACCCGTCTCTCGATCCGCACGAACCACCAGAGCCCGGCCGGGAACACCACGAGGCCCGCGAGCACCCACGGGTTGGTGGGTCCCCATACCGAGGCCCTGTCGATCGCCAACAGCAATCCACCCAGCGACACCACCAGGGCCACCTGGCCCATCACGTCGAAGTGCACGTCGTGGTGCCTGCGGGTCTCCGGCAGCAGGAGGAACGCCGCCACGGCGGCGGCGAGCAGCAGGGGTGTCTGGAACCAGAAGATCGCCCGCCAACCCACGGCCTCGACCAGCGGACCGCCCAGCACCAGCCCCAGCACCGGCCCACCGGCCATCACCAGGGACCAGAAACCGAGGGCCTTCGAGCGTTCCTCCCGCGAGAACAGCTGGTTGATCACCGCCAGCGAGGAGGGCCCGGTGGCCGCACCGACGGTGGCTCCGATCACCCGGAACGCGATCAGCGATCCGCCGGACCATGCGAGGGCGGCCAGAAGCGAGAAGACAGCTGCGCCGGTCACCCCGACCAGGTAGACGCGGCGGTGACCGTACAGGTCGCCCAGCTTCCCCGCGGTCGTACCGGTGAGCCCGAGCGCGATGGTCGGCCCGGAGATCAACCAGACCAGGGTGCTCGCCGAGGTGCCGAGGTCATCCGCTATCGCGGGGCGGCTCACCGCGAGGATCGTGATCGAGCTCGCCACGGAGAGCACGCCGAGCAGGATCGACGCAGTGACCAGCCACCTCCACCACCCGGGCCTTTCCCCGGTGTCCGACCCTGCCACCGGCCGTGGCCGACGACCCCGGCCGGCACCACGAGGCGCCGTGCGACGGCGCAGCAACAGCGACCAGGGAAGCACCGCCTCCTCGTCCACGCCGGGGCCCTCGATGGCCACCGCCACGGCGGGATCCGTCTCTGGGTCCTCGGGTTCGTGGTCCATCGGGCCCGGAGCCTACCGGCGCGACACCACCGCCTAGGTTGGGGTGGCCGCCGACTGCGGCGGCTGGGGAACACCACGGACAGCAGACCACCCCAACCAGGGCGATGACGGGTCTCACGCTAGATGTGCGGCCGACCGCGCTCGCGGATCCCCCGAACTCCGGGCACGGCACCTCAGCCGGAGCGGGTGAAGATCCTCACCGGCGATCCGGGCACCCTCGACTCCCCGGCCGGGGGGTCGGTCGCCAGAACGGTGCCCGAGGGTGAGCCCTCGATGCCCGACACCGTGAACCCCGCATCCTCGAGGGTTGCCGCAGCCGCCGTTCCCGTGCTCCCGGTCACATCCGGCACCACGATCGGCTGGGGGCCGGCGGACACGACCAGCTCGACCACGGTGTCCCGGGGCAGTTCGGTGCCGGAGGCCGCCGAAGCACGGATGACCAGTCCCTCGGAGACCTCCGAGCTGTACTCGCTCGACACCGAGCTGCCCAACTGGACCTCGGCGAGCGCGGCCTCCGCGGTGGCCACGGGAACCCCGACTATGCGCTCCGGCACGACACGTGGTGCCGGTCCGACCGACACCACGTAGTCGACTGCGGTGCCCTTCGGAACCCTGCCCCGGGCGTCGGGCTCGTCCGCTGCGACCGACGGGGTGGCCGACACCAGCGCTCCGGGAGGCACCACCTCGTCGAAGGCCTCGGACCGTTCACCCGCCACCAGACCTGCGGATCCGAGCGCGGCAAGGGCCTCCTCCTCGGGCAGCCCTGTGACCTCGGGCAGGGCGGTCAGGGTGGGACCGTCCGACACCGTGAGGTCGATGGTGGATCCCTCCGCCAGCTCGGTGCCCGCGCCGGGGTCCTGTGCCAGCACCTGTCCCGCGCTGGTGCCGTCGCGTCGTGTGCGCTCCACGGCGCCGACATCCCAGCCGTTGGCCTCTGCAGCGGCGGTGACCGACGGGAGATCGGATCCGACCCAGTCGGGCACCTCGTGCACCGGCACACGCACGAAGAACCACCAGGCCGCGGACCCTGCGACCGCGAGCACCAGCAGCGCGGCGAGAACCCAGGGCCAGCGGCGGCGCTGACCCCTGCGGCTGTTCGACTCGGCTGCCGCCTTCGCGGGAACCGCTGCCTTGGTGGCACCGGGGGGTTCGAGCGGCTCGACCACCCCGTGAGTGGCCGGCAGGCGGCTGCCGAGGGCGTGGAACTCATCAGCCACGGTGATCGCATCCCGGCCGTAGCGATCCGCGGGGTCGTCTCCGACACCGTCGGGCCGGTCATCGGTGCCGGCGTCGCCACCGGTGTCCGGGCCGGAGGAGCCCGCCACGCCCTCGAGGCTCTCCCGGCCGGGAGTGCCGTGCTCCCCATCTGCAGCATCCGGCCGGCGCAGGTCGATCTCGTCGTCGTCCCCGACGGGTCGGGGCGAGCCGCCCACACCCATGGGGGCGATCCCCAGTATCCGCACCGCGCCTCCGCTGCGGTCGATCCTCAGTTCAGCGGTCTGTTCCCCGCCGGCATCCACCGGGTGGAGCGGCAACGGCTCGGGAGGTTCCAGGTCGTCGCCGGCCTCGGTCAGCATCTCCGCGAACCCGTGGGCATCGATGCGTTCGGAGGGGTCCGTCGCAGCTGCCGCCTCGAGGGCGGCACCCAGGCGTCCCAGGCCACGTGGAACCCTCACCTCCTCGGCGAGGCGGCGGCCCATCGTCGCGACCGGCGTGTCGCCCAGGA
The DNA here is from genome assembly GCA_023958095.1 of Microthrixaceae bacterium. Lineage (GTDB taxonomy): Bacteria > Actinomycetota > Acidimicrobiia > Acidimicrobiales > Microtrichaceae > JAMLGJ01. The sequence goes on along the minus strand of JAMLGJ010000020.1, from coordinate 38,065 downwards.
GGGGTACCGAGCCCGTCAGGGCCTCGACCAGGACCAGACAGAGCGAGTAGACGTCGCTGCGTGGCTCCGTGGCCCTGCCCATCACCGACTCGGGCGATGCATAGCGGGTGGCCCCCATCGCGGCGTCGGCGGGTTCCGTGGAGGATGCCTCGGCAACCGCACGGGCGATGCCGAAGTCCCCGAGCACCACACGTCCACCCGCGTCGAAGAGGATGTTGGAGGGTTTCACGTCGCGGTGCACGAGGTTCGCGTCGTGGGCATAGGCGAGCGCATCGGCGACCTGCCTGCCGACGTCGGCCACCTGGGCGGGGTCCAGGGTCTCACCTGCATCCAGCATGCCGGCCAGACTCCCGCCGGCCATGTAGTCGGTCACGACGTAGTGCACCGGTGGTTCACCGGCGGAGCCCGAGTCGATGATGCGCAGCACGTTGTCGTGGCTCAGCGAGGCCGCCAGGGATGCCTCCCGGCGAAGTTGGGCCACGAAGCGCTCGTCGGAGGCAGGGCTCTCATGGAGGACCTTCACCGCCACGGGGCACTGTCGCCGCAGGTCCGTGGCGAGGAACACGCGGGCTGACGCGCCGGCACCGAGCACACCCACCAGCGCATACCGGTCACCCAGCACGGTGCCGGCATCGGAGCTCGTTCCGGTTGCCGCCATGCCCAAGAGCGTAACTGTGCACCGGGCACCCTCCGGGGAATCCCGGGGTGCGGGGCGGCATCGGCCCTGCTACCCCTCGATGGGCACCCGCCGCGATACTTGGTCCATGTCCCAACCGACGCAGCCGACCCCGGGAGGACCGGACGACCCCGCGGGGGAAACCGGACCGAGGGCGCCCAGGGCACCCATGGCACCCGCCAGACGCAATGCCATCGCAGCCGTTCTCGTGGCTGTGGCCGTGGTCGGACTGTTCTTCACCGGCCGTGCCGCCGTCACCGGTGACTCGAATGCCTCCCAGGCACTCCCGGACTCGGTGGACCGGCTGATCCCGACCTCGGGATCCGAGGTGCTGACGCAGTCCGAGGTCGGTGTCGACCTGGCAACCGGCTACGACGCCTACCTGATCATCAACGGCACGGAGGTCCGTGGCGAGGAGGACGGCCTCGTGAGGGACCAGGGCCTCGGCCTCGTCAAGTACCAGCCCGGTACCGGCAAGCCGATCGAGTCCCTGGCGGCGGAGAAGAACTGCGTGATCGCCATGGTGTGGCCCCAAGCCGAGGGCGAAGAGGCGGCCGAACCCGTCTCCTGGTGCTTCAACGCTGCCTGAGGACACCCAACACTTCGCACGGCACGACCACGGGCACGACCGGTGCCGTCTCAGGGGGCGATCAACGCCTCGAGGCGTTCGATGGCCACCGCGGTGTCGTCGCGGTCGTGGCCGATGAGCACCGAGGTGATCCCGATCGCCTCGGCACCGGCCACGTTGCCCGGGGCGTCGTCGATGAACACCGCCTCGCCGGCCTCGACACCGAGCCGCTCCAGGGCCAGTCGGTAGATACCGGCTGCGGGCTTGCGCATCCCCACCTCGGAGGAATCGACCACATCGTCGAACAACTCCTCGAGTGGCAGCAAGGGACGCCAGAACTCGGCGAACTCCCTGGCGTTGTTGGTGAGCAGACCGGTGGCCAGCCCCCGGTCCCGCAGCGACACGCAGAACTCCACCATGTCGTCCCGGACGCCACCGCCGGCGAGGGCCCCCAGCAGCTCGAAGGGGTCGATGGGCGAGCCGTTGGGGAGCACCCCACCCGCCATGATCTCCTCGCGGGCGGCCTCCAGGCTCAGCTCCCCGCGTTCGAGCCGGTGCCACGGATGGTCGGTGTCGGTGTCGTACGCGCCGAACACCGCCTCGCTCAGCACCTCGGGATCGATTCCCCTCGCGCGCGACTCCGCGTTCATCGCAGCGAACGGCGAGTCGATGAACACCCCGCCGAAGTCGAAGATCACTGCTTTCATGTTCCTCCTCGATGGCCACGCCATCTTGTTGCTCGATGGTCACGCCATCTTGTTGCTCGATGGCCACGCCGCGTTGGGGCCACCGGGGTGCAGCGCCGTTGGCGCTATGGACCGCCCGGGGGTTCCCCGGGCAGCTCGCCGGTGGCCAGGAGCTGCTCGAACGCCGCTTCGTCGAGCACGGGCACGCCATGGCGTTCGGCCTTGGTCAGCTTCGACGCTCCCGGCGACTCCCCCACCACGAGGGCATAGGTGGACCCCGAGACGCTGCCGGGCGACCTGCCACCGCGCGCGACGATCGCGGCGGCCGCCTCGTCCCGGCTGTAGCCCTCGAGGGTTCCCGTGACCACGACCGAGCGCCCTTCGAGCACCGGTTCGAACTCACCTGGTTCGGGACCCTCCGCCTCGGTGGTCACACCTGCCCTCACGAGTCGGTCCACGAGTTCGCGCTTGCCCTGCCTGGCGAAGAACTCGTGCACGGAACTCGCGATGACGGGCCCGATCCCGTCGATCGCAGCCATCTCCTCCACCGACGCGTTGCGGATGGCCTCGAGCGTGCGGAGCTGCTCCACCAGGAGCTGTGCCCCGGTCGGACCGAGGTGGGTGATGTTGAGCCCGAACAACAGGTTCGCCAGCGGACGGTCCTTCGAGGCCTCGATCGCCGCCGCCAGGTTCGAAACCGCGCGGTCGCCGTATCCGTCGAGGGCACGCACCGCCTCGAGGTCGAGGGTGTAGATGTCGGCCACGTCAGAGATCAGCCCCAGGTCGAGGAAGTGCTGGATCTGGCGCTCACCCAGTCCGTCGATGTCCATCGCGCCCCGGGAGGCGAAGTGGCTGATACGGGCCAGGCGCCGCGCAGGGCAGTCCTCGTTGGTGCAGCGGTGGTCGACCTCACCCTCGAGGCGAACGAGCGGACCTCCACAGGAGGGGCACTCCTTGGGGAACACCCACGGCTCGAGCCCGTCGGGCCGCAGCTCCGACACGGGGCCGACCACCTCGGGTATCACGTCCCCGGCCTTTCGCACGACCACCGTGTCGCCGGGGCGGACATCCTTGTGGGCCACCTGGTCCTCGTTGTGCAAGGTGGCCATGCCGACCGTGGACCCACCCACGAAAACGGGCTCGAGAACAGCGAACGGGGTCGCCCTGCCGGTGCGGCCCACCGACACCTGGATGTCGCGCAGGACCGTCGTGCGCTCCTCGGGTGGGAGCTTGTAGGCGATCGCCCAACGGGGAGCGCGGGCAGTGGCACCGAGCACCGCGCGCGAAGCCAGGTCGTCGACCTTCACCACCACGCCGTCGATCTCGTAGGGCAGGTCGTGGCGGTGCTCCTCCCAGTGGGCACAGAAGCCGTAGACCTCCTCGAGGTCACCGAAGGTGCGCGTCTCGGGATTCACCGGGAGCCCCAGCGAACCCATCCACTCGAGGGCGGCAGCATGGCCCGGTGGCTCCTCGGCCCCCACGAGCTCACCCAGCTGGTAGCACCACCAGGAGAGCCCCCGGCCGGCGGTGACCGAGGAGTCCTTCTGACGGAGACTTCCGGCGCCTGCGTTGCGCGGGTTGACCGGCACCGGCCTGGGCTTGCGGCCGGCGGCCTCGGCCTCGCGGTTCTCCTCGAGTGTGCGCTGCACCAGGCGGTCGAAGGACTCCAGGGACATGTAGATCTCGCCGCGGACCTCGAGGACCTCGGGCGCACCGGCACCGAGGTCGTGCGGCAGGTCCCTGATCACCGCCACGTTCGCGGTGACATCCTCCCCGGTGCGGCCATCACCACGGGTGGCCGCACGGACGTAGCGACCGTTCTCCCACCTGATCGACACCGCCAGCCCGTCGATCTTGAGCTCGCAGGTGTAGCGAACCCGGGTGTGGAGCCCCTCGGCCTCGAGACGGCGGTGGGTCCGCTCACCCCAGGCACGCAACTCCGCGAAGTCCATCGCGTTGTCGAGGCTCATCATCGGCACACCGTGTGTCACCGGTGCGAACGGGGTGGGAACCGTGGCGCTGCCGGGAGCCTGCGTGGGGCTGTCGGGGGTCACCAGGTCCGGGTGCTGGGACTCGAGGGTCCTCAGCTCGCGCAGCAACTCGTCGTAGTCGGCATCGGGGATGGTCGGCGAGTCATCGCCGTAGTAGGCCTGGTCGTGGCGGCGGATCTCCTCGCGCAGCTCCTCGACGCGCAGCACCGGGTCTGCACCGGCGTCGGCCGCTCCTGCAGCTGTCGGGGACCCGTCGGACCCGCCGCGTGGATCTGTCACGCCCCAGAAACTACCCCGGGGCGCGGACAGGGCCCCTCAGGGGACCGGCACGAGCCTGGGCACACGGTGCGCGGCGGCGCTCTCGGCCACCCGCTCACCGAGGGCGTCCAGCAACGACACCACACCGGGCACCTGGGCGGGGGCGAATCCATCCAGGGCATCGCCGGGAGTCACCAGGCTGCGACGCACCAGCGACTCGCTGTCGACGCCCGCCGCGGCGAGGTCGCGCCAGATGGCGCTCAGGTGGCGCCACAGCAGTTCCGCGTTGGTGCCGAGTGGCCTGTCCACCGGGACCGCGCCCCACGCCACGTGCCCGCCGTTGTCGAGCAGGGCCTGGATCCAGTGCGCCCAGCCGACCACCGACGCATCGGGGGGGATGCACAACATGGAGATGCCCGAGGAGATCACCGTGCGCAGGTCGCAGCGGCCCGGCACCTGCACCCCGATCACCACGTCGGAGGTGCCGGCCGCGGTGTCGAGGGCATCCACCACGGGGTCGAGCAGGGACCGCACCTCGCGCCCGGTCAAGGGGAAGGTGGGGTGTGCGGAGCCGACGAGGCGGGGCTCGAACATCACGACCACCACGGGCAGGTGTTCCTCCACGGCCCGCCATGCACCGAACAGGGCCTCGCTGCGGTATGCGGCGGCCATCCGCGCCGCGTCGAGGGCCGTGGCCCTGGGAACACCCGCCTCCATGAGCGTGACCGCAATGGTGACGGGGCCGAGCATGTCGACCCGCACCGCCTCGGCACGCTCGCGCACCGCTGCGTTGGACCAGCCGGCCAGCGCCTCGTGCAGAGCGCCGAAGGCGTCCCCGTCGGTGCTGAGCGCGTCAGCCGGACTCACCCCGAACGCATTCGGGTCGACGCGCATCCTGCCCACGGCGTACTCGGTCACACCCGCGAACGCTCCGCACACCTGCGCCAGGAGCGTCGAACCGGCCACCGGGAGCACCGGGACGGTGGGCAGGCTGCGTCCACAGAACACCAGGCCGAGGGCCTCCGGAACCGACCGGGCGGGCTGAACCGCAGGTAGTGTCGAAAGTCCGCTGCGGAGTTCGGGTACTCCCCCCATGGGCAGTTGTTAGCGGTAGCTGCGCCGAGGGCGCAAACTGATGGGGTGTCAGCTCCCCTGTTCCTGTGGGCGGTGCGCATCCTCGTGGTCGCGCTGCCCTTCACACTCCTCGAGGCTCTGCTGGCGGCGACCGCCGGGGCACCGGATCCCGTGCGCATCACGATTCAGGTCGTGTTCTGGTGCTGCTGGGCAGCCGCGGTGGCGGTGTCGCTGCTCCCGCTGCCCAGCACCCTGACCGCGTTGCGGTTGCTGGTGCCGATCGCTCCGGTTGCGGGGCTCGTCGCCGCACTGGTTGAAGCACCCCCGACAGCCGGGTGGGTGGGCCTCGCGCTCGCGGTGGTTGCGACGGTGCTCGCCTTCTCGGCCATGGTGGGCGACTGGTTCGTCGACGGCGCCTCCTACGGTGACGAACGGCGCTTCGCGCTCAGGCCACCGGTGGTGCTGCTGCTGGGCCCCCTCCCGCTGGCCTGGGTGCTCACGGTGGGTCCGCTGATCAGCGGCGTGCTGCTGTTCGCGGACGAGAACTGGTACCTGGGGGTGCCCCTGGTGCTGTTCGGCATCGCCACCGCCTGGTGGGGTTCATTCGCCATGTGGCGCCTCGCACGGCGCTGGCTCGTGTTCGTACCCGCCGGCATCACCCTCGTGGACGACATGGCGCTGGCCGAGCCCGTGCTGTTCACGCGGCCCGTGATCCGGCGCATGGGTCCGGCCCACGTCGGTACCGAAGCGACCGACCTGACGGTCGGTGCGCCGGGCCTGGTCGTGGAGCTCGACCTCGCCGAGACGGTGGAGCTGACCCCTGCAGCGGGGCGGGGACAGGTTGCGGAATCGATCAGCACCTCCGCGGTGCTCGTGGTCCCGAGCCGACCGGCTGCGGTCCTGGACCACGCCCAGCGCTGCGAGGTGCCGGTCGTGCGCAACTGAGGGCGCCGCTCCCCACAGCGGTCACGTGCCCGAGACGACCCCTGAGGCGACCACCTCGTCACCGTCGTAGACCACCACGCTCTGGCCAGGAGCAACGGCCCGGTGCGGTGACCGCCAGCGCACCACGGTGGTGCCGGGCTCCGCTCCGTGGAACGACAGCCGCGCCGGCTGGGCGGCCCCGTGGGCGGAGGTCTGCGCGGCCAGATCCTTCCCGTCGATGCAGGCAGGGTCGATGCCATGGGCGAGACGGACGTCGCCGATGGTCACGTGCCCGACGAGCAGATCGGCCTCGGAACCCACCGTCACCACGCGGCCCTCGACGTCGACCGAGGTCACGAACCGGCGGCTCCCTCCACCAGCCAGGTCGAGGCCCCGACGCTGGCCGATCGTCACGAGCTCGACCGCGTCCACCGAGCCCACCGACCCACCTTCGGTGTCGAGCACCTGGCCGGGGTGCAGCTCGATCCTCTCTGCGAGGAACGACCGCCTGCCGTCGCGGCGCGTGATGAAGCACACGTCCTGGCTGTCGGGCTTGGCCGCCGTCCTGAGACCCAGCCGAGCAGCCCGCTCGCGCACCTCGGACTTCTCGAGGTGCCCGATCGGGAACAGCACCCGCTCGAGTGGCCCGTCCAGGAGCGGGTGGAGCACGTAGGACTGGTCCTTCGCGGCGTCCGCCCCCCGGCGGATCCGGAGGGAGCCACCGGCTCCGCGGCCGATCCGCGCATGGTGCCCGGTGGCGATGGCGTCGAAACCCAGAAGGTCGGCCCGTCGCATGAACAGGTCGAACTTCAGGTGGCGGTTGCACTCGACACACGGGTTGGGGGTCAGGCCCGCGGCGTGGTCCGCCGCGTAGGGAGCCACGACGTGGCGGTCGAACTCCTCGGTGTAGTTGAACACGTGGTGGTCGATGCCGAGCTGTGCCGCCGAGCGCCGGGCGTCCTCCACGTCGCCCACCGAACAGCACCCGGTGTCGCTCTCACCGCCCCACAGCTTCATCGTCGCCGCCACGACCTCGTGGCCCTGCTCGACGAGCTCTGCGGCCGCCACCGAGGAGTCGACCCCACCCGAGAGCGCCACCAACACCCTCATGTTCGGGCCTCCAGCACCGGGGAGCCTCCCCGTTCGGCCAGCCGTGCGAGTGCCCAGCGCAGCGCGTCCGCGGCGGCGCGGATCTCACGGCGCGTGGTGGTGGCCCCCAGCGAGATCCTCAGCGGGGCGCGGTCCCTGCCCGTCACACCGATCGCCTCCACGACGTGTGAGCCGGCGGCAGCACCGGAGGCACAGGATGAACCCGCCGATGCGCACACGCCGCGCTGCTCGAGCAGCAACAGCAGCTCCTCGGCCGAGACCCCCTCGACGAGCAGGTGCAGGTGTCCCGGCAGGACCGCTGCACCGGTGGTCCCGACCGTCGGCGACACCGCTTCCAGCAGCTCCAGCTCCGCGGCGAGTTCGTCGCGGAGCGCCGCGACCCGCGCTGCCTGCGAGCAACGCTGCGATGCCGTCGCCTCGAGCGCGGCCGCGAACCCGACGATCCCGGCCAGGTCAGGTGTGCCACCGCGGCGCCCGCGTTCCTGGCCCCCACCGTGGATCAACGCCGAGAGCATGCTTCCAGCACGCACCACGAGCGCCCCCACCCCCTTCGGGCCACCGAGCTTGTGGGCCGAGACGCTCACCAGGTCCGCGGCGCGAGCGGCGACGGACAGGTCCAGCCACGGAGCCGCCTGGACCGCGTCGGAGTGCAACGGCACCCCCGGGGCGTGCTCGTGCACCACGGCGGCCAGTGCGTCGAGGTCGTTGATGGTGCCCAGTTCGTTGTTGGCGCACATGACCGAGACCACCGATGCCCGGCGACCGGTACCGCCACCGAGCCGCTCGAGGGTCCCGGCCAGCGCATCGGGCAGCACCCGACCGGCGGCATCGACCGCGACCTCCACCCCGTCGAGTGCGCGCACCGGTTCCAGAACCGCCGGGTGCTCCGTGGCTCCGCACACGGGCACACCCGGGCGCGGAGGCATCCCACCGGTCACCGCCAGGTTGTCGGCCTCGGTGCCACCGGAGGTGAACACGACCTCCCCGGGGGCACATCCCAGCACCGCTGCGACCCGCTCACGGGCCTCGTCGAGGGCGCGTGTGGCGATGCGTGCGAGGGCGTGGGACCCCGACGGATTCCCGAACGAGGGTGGCCGGGCGCGCTCCCCGGACGCCAGCAACGGCTCCATCGCCACACGTGCCTGCTCGCACAGGGGGGTCGTCGCGGCGTGGTCCAGGTAGACGTACTCGCTCGGGGCCACCACCCGATGCTAGGACTGCACGGCGTACCGGTGGGAGCGGACCGCGCCGTCACCGCCACCATCCCGAAGCCCGAGCGCACGCCATGGACAGTCCAGACGAAACCGCCCCGCAGCCGGCACCCGAGTCCCGGTGGGCACCTCCGAGCGGGCCCCCCGTACGCTCCGCGCCCCTCGCGGCGGAACCGGCGCAGGCCTGGGGCCACGGCGCCCACCCGAGTCCACCGCGGACACCCGGCACGCCCGCCGAGACGAGGTCCACGAGCAGGCGCTGGATGTCGGTGGGCGCGGTCGTGTTCGCAACGGTCGCGGCCGTCGGGCTGACCCTATGGGCCATCGAAGGACCCCTCGAGGAGCCCTGGGGGGATCTCACCGGCGCCTCGAGCGGCAACGGAACGGATGCGACCGGATCACCTCCGACCGACACCCGGGCCGATGACTTCACCGCGGCACTGGAGGCGAACGAGGCACGCTTCGACGACTGGATGGACGCCGACGGCACCGACCTCGCCGGCTCGATAACCGGGATCGAGGAGTCCATGGAGGCGTTCCTGGCCACCGCGAGTGGCCTCGGACCCGATTCGCAGGCCGACCCCGCGTCGAGCCCGGCCACGGCGCTCCGACAGTCCGCCTCCATGGATGCCCTCATCGAGTCGACCGTCGCCACGCTGCAGACCGCTCCCGCGTCGGCGCTCCGCAACGCCTTCGTGCGCATACTCCAACTGCAGTCCGAAGAACTGCACCGGGCGACCGCTGCGATCGTCGGGAACGACCCCGAAGCGCTGCGGGCCGCGCAGGTGGGACTCGAGCGCGCGGCGAACGAGACCCGACGACTGTGCCGCCAGTACGGGGACCGTGTCGGCGACATGTGTGCCTGAGCAGCTGTGTACCTGATCCGGCCCACCCGGCCGTATCCTCGGAGGCATGGACAGCGACCAGCTCCAGCTGGCGCCGCCGCTGTACGCAACAGCACTGGCCGTATCCGGTTTCCTCACCGTGGTCATCTGGCGTGTGTTCAACAAGGCGCGCCGCTCCGGTGTGCTGCTGTTGTGGATACCGCTCCTCGCAGCGGCCATCCCCTGGGTGGAGGACCCCGAACCGTGGCTGATCCTGCTGGCCGTGTCGGTCTCGGTGCTCGTGGCACTCGGGATCGGCGTCTCCATGGTGTCGATCATCGGTCGACCCATCTGGTGGGTGCTGCCGGTGCTGGTGGCCGGGACGCCGCTCGTGGCACGGGCGGTCTGGGAGGTGCAGGCCTCCGCGTTCGACTCGCTCCCGGAGTCGTTCCCGACCTTCGCCATGGCGTGTGCGGTCCTCTCGGTGGCGCTCGCAGTACCCATCTACCTGGTGGGCTGCCAGGACCTGGCGGCGGCGTTCGGCCACTCGGGTGCCTTCGGGGTCGGCCTCGCCCTGGTGCCGTTCGTGTTCCTGCCGGTGCTCGCCTTCGGGCCGAACCGCTACGGCGACTGGGGTGGGGCGAGGCGCGACATGGCGAACCCTGCCGTGAAGCCGGGCGCGGGTGCGGCGGGAGCCGCTGCGGTGACGCCCAGGGCGACCGTGAGCCTGCCCCCACTGCAGGCGGCGGCAACCGGAACCGGGGCAGCGCTGACCGACCAACCCCTCGCGACCCCCGGAGCCGGCTGGTACGCCGACCCCGACGGTTCGGATGGCCTGCGCTTCTGGGACGGAAGCAGCTGGACCGACCGGGTCGAACCCGGCGGGCAGGCCGCAGCGTCGCCATGAGCTCGCCGGCGAAGTCGGCCGACCCGTCTAGATGAAGTGTGCGGGCCCGCTCATGGCGAACTGGGCCTGCGTCGCCACCAGGACCCCGAGAACCGCCAGCGTGGTCCACTTCGCGGCTGCTGCGACCGGACGGTTGCGCCCGCAGCGGCGGGCCAGGAACCAACTCAGCGGCGCCACCAGCACGACCATTGCGATGGAGCGCCGTGCCCGCAGCCGCCACTCGGCTCCCGCCTTGCTGGCCGGGTAGCCGGCTGCGGTCTCGAGCAGTGGCACCAACTCCGCTGCCGGGACCCCCAGGCCACCTCCGAAGGTGGCCACCGCGAGCACGGAACCGTCGGAGTCGAACACCGGGCTTCCGGAACTCCCGGGGGCGATCCCGGCGGTGAAGCCGACGGTGTCGATCCCACGAACCTCCCGGCGGTCCCCGGTGATCACCCCATGGGTGGTCACCGGCCCCTCCCCACCGGGATACCCGACCACCGCGACCTCCTCGGACGCAGCCGGCACCGTGGTGTCCAGGCGCAGGCTCGGACGCCGACCCGTCTCGCAGCGCAGGACCGCCAGGTCCATGTCCCGGTTGGCCACCGCGGTGTAGCACTCGATGCGTTCCCCGTCGGAGAAGTCCACGTAGATGTCGCCGCTGCCGGCCTTCGCGACATGGAGGTTCGTCACCACGGTGTCGGGACCCGCCACCCACCCGCTGCCGAGCGCGCCGGCGCTGCGGACGAGCCCCGCAGCGTCCACGACCCGCTCCACGACCGGCTCGGGCACCTCTGCTGCGCCCGCACCCGGCACCCCGAGGAGTCCCGACACCCAGAGCAGGGCGAGCACCGGCGGACCTCCCCGCACGACGCGCAGCCACACGGCACCGGGCCCGCCTCCGGACGCCAGCTGACGCCGCACCACTCAGACCCGCGCCCGCGCGGGTGTGGCTGGGGTCGCCACCGGAGCGACCCCGCGGGCCACATCGCGGAGCAACCCGCCCTCCTGCCACTGGAACGCCGCTGCCAGGCACACCAGCCACAGCTCGGGGTCCATGGGGTGCGGCAGGTCGTGCCCGATGCGCTTCCTCAGCGCCTCCGCGAGTGCCATGGCCTCCGCCGTGCGCGCATCGCGCGAGAGCCTCCCGGCACGCAACAGGAACTCCCGCACCAGGGCGAACTCCTCCTCCCCCACCCGTGCGACGTCGAACGAGGCGACGTACTGCTCGAGACCCCGCGGAGCGAAGAACACCACCGGGTTCTCCGCGGTGTGGTGCCGCCGGTGGCGCACGACCACGGTCGAGGCCGCCATGTCGCCGAGTCGTTGACCCGACGGCGAGAACATGGATGCGAGGATCGCCACGAACCCGAGTGACAGGTAGAGGTCGACCAGTGCCAGCAGACCCCTGACCACCGACTGGCGAGGCTGTGCCGGGGAGCCGTCGGCGGCGATCACCCAGAGACCGAACAGGGCCTTGCCCACGCTCCTGCCGCGCCAGAGCACCTCGATCGCGATCGGGAACGCGACCAGCGTCACCACCATGACCACCAGTGCCACGAGTCCCGGTGACATGCCGAGGGGATCCACCCACACGAGCAGCAGCCCGAGTGCGGCACCCGCGAGGGCCTGCACCGCGAGGTCCACGAGGCGGGCGAAGGCCCGCGTGGCGACCCCGGCGGTGGGGAGGTCGAGCACCACCGCCTCCGGTGTGACCACACCCGTGCGCATCGGCACCTAGCGTAACGTCGCACACCCGGAGGTAGGGGCGGCATGGACATCGACCGCTACATACAGATCCACGACGCCTCGTGGCGGCGGCTCCAGGAGCTCAGCCGCGCTGCTGGGCGCCGGCGCATTCCGGGAAGGCGCTCCGGGTTCGGCGACGCCCAGCTCGACGAGCTGATCGCCGGCTACCAGCGCACCTCGGCCCAGCTCTCCCACGTGCGCACCACCTATGGCGATCCCGAGTTGATCCTGCGTCTGTCGCGTCTGCTCGGCGAGGCCCGGGTGGTCATCTACAGGCGCCGTGGAAACCCGCTGCGGGCGGCCGCGCGCTTCTTCACCCAGGTGTTCCCCGCAGCGGTGTGGGGCTCGAGACGCTACGTGGCCACCGCAGCGCTGTGCTTCGCGATCCCCGCGGTCGCCATGGGTGTGTGGCTGGCCAACGACCCAGCGGTGCTGGATGCCTCGGTGCCCCCCGAGCTGCAGCGTTCGATCGCCGAGTCGGAGTTCCGGGACTACTACTCCTCGGAGGCCGCGCAGAGCTTCGCCGGCAAGGTCACCGTCAACAACATCTACGTGTCGTTCCTGGCATTCGCGCTGGGACTGGTGCCGGTGGTCGGACCGGTGTTCATACTCGGCTACAACGGCCTCAACATCGGGGTCATGGCGGCGGTCATGCACGATGCGGGTGAGGGCGCGCAGTTCTGGGGCCTGATAACCCCCCACGGCCTGCTCGAGGTCTCGGCGATCCTCATCGCCGGGGCAGCGGGCCTGCGCATCTCGTGGGCGTTGGTCGCACCCGGTGACCGCACACGGTCCAACGCCCTGGCCGAGGAGGGCCTGCGGTCGGTCGTGATCGTCATGGGCCTGATGCTGTGCTTCTGCGTGGCCGGTCTCATCGAGGGCTTCGTCACGCCTTCGGGCATGCCCACGGTGCTGCGGATCGGCGTCGGGGTCTCGGTGCTGGTGGCGTTCGCCAGCTACGTGGTGCTGCTGGGCCAGCGCGCGGAGCGCATGGGACTCACCGGGTTGCTCGACGAACTGACCCGTGACGAGATCGCCGAGGCCGAGCACGCGGCGACACGGGGAACCGTGATCAGTGCTGCGCGCCGCGGACTCAGAGACGCCCCGTCGTCTTGACCTGCAGGTAGGCATCGGCCAGGTCGACCGCGAGGCGTCCGGGAGGCGCATCGATCACGATCGCTCCGAGCGCGGACAGCTGCGCGGCAGCCCGGCGGCGCGTCTGGAGGGCCCGCACGGCGGCCACCCGCCGGAAGACCTCGTCATCGTCGGCCACGGGACCCCTGGCCCACGCGTCCACGGCCGGATCGGTCACACCGGCAACCACCACCAGGTGGGTGCGGGTGATGAGTGGCAGCGCCGGCACCAGCGAGTCGGTCACCGCCTGCTCGAGCAGGTCGCTGACGACCACGAGCATGGCCCGCCGCCTGAACCGCGACACGACCTCCGTGAACGCTCCCGAGTAGTCCGATTCCGACAACGCCGGCTCGAGGGCGTACATCGCCTCGGTCACGCGTGCGAGCTGGTCGGAGCGTCGAGCCGGGGGGACCACGGAACGCACCTCGGTGTCGAACGCGACCATGCCGCAGCGATCGCCCAGGCGCGTGGCGACCGCCGTGAGCATCATGGCCGCGTCCATGGCGTGTTCGACCCTGGGCACCCCCCCGACGCGCCCCGCCATGACGCGGCCGTTGTCCAACAACACCAGTACCCGCTGGTTGCGCTCCGCCCGGTAGGTCCTCACCACCGGCTTGCCCACCCTTGCGGTGGCGGTCCAGTCGATGCGGCGGAACTCGTCGTCGGGGCCGTACTCGCGCAGCTGTTCGAACTCGGTACCCCCACCGAGTCCGCGTGCCGAGCGCGTGCCGACCTCGAGGATCCGCGCCCGGCGGATCCGCAGCTCCGCCTCCCGGGCCGAACGGAACGGCGGGTGGACGCGCAGCTCGGTCCGCAGCGGCACCTCCCTCTGGCGGGCCCCGAGGCCCAACCGGCCATGGATCCGCAGCGCCACCCGGTCGAGCACGAAGTGGCCGCGACGCATCGGTTCGAACGTCGTGGTCACGTTGGCCACCGAGTTCCGGGGAATCACCACCCTGAAGCGTCGGGAACGGGCACGCAGCGACGGTGCAGGACTGTCGGCCACCTCCAGCACGACTCGACGCGCAGCGCCCGAGCGCACCGTCCAGCGCAGCTCCGCCTCCCTCCCGGCCACCACGACCGGAGGGTGTCGCCGCTGTATCTCGAACAGGCCCGGAGCGGTGCCCACGAGTGCATCCGCGGCCGCCACGACGAGCACCAGTGCGGTCACCACGGCCGCTCCCAGGAACGGGTTCACCGCCGTGCCCGGGTAGGCGAGGAAGGCCAGCGAGCACACCGCGGCAACCACGGCGGTCCTCCTCGTGGGCAACAGGGGCATCTCAGCGCGGGGCGGGCACCGTGGCCAGCACCGAGTCGAGCAGGCCGTCCGCTGTGACGCCGTCGAGCTCCATCTCGGGACGCACCAGGAGCCGGTGGCGAAGTGCCGGCTTCGCCACGGCCTTCACCTCGTCGGGGCTCACGTACCAGCGACCCGAGAGCCATGCCCAGGCCTTGGCGGCGTGCAGCAGCGCCGAGGCACCCCTCGGGGACACCCCCAGTTCCGTGGAGGGAGACTCGCGGGTGGCGCGACAGATGGCCACCATGTAGTCGAGCACCGGTCGTTCCACGGTCACCGACTCGACGTTGCGTCGGGCTGCGGCGAGGTCGGCCACGCCCGCCACCGGCGACACCCCCGCAGCAGCGATGTCGTGGGGATCCAGTCCATGGTCGTGGCGTTCGAGGATGTCCACCTCCTGGTCATGACTCGGGTAGCCGACCAGCAGCTTGAACAGGAAGCGGTCGAGCTGGGCCTCCGGGAGCGGGTAGGTGCCCTCCTGTTCGACCGGGTTCTGCGTCGCCACGACCACGAAGGGATCAGGCAGGGCGAGTGAACGCCCCTCGGCGGTCACCTGGCGTTCCTCCATCGACTCGAGGAGGGCCGCCTGGGTCTTCGGTGGGGTGCGGTTGATCTCGTCCGCCAGGAACAGGTTCGTGAACACCGGACCCTCGCGGAAGCGGAACCCGCCCGCGGAGTCGGGGGCGAGCACCAGCTGGCCCGTCACGTCGGAGGGCATCAGGTCGGGGGTGAACTGCACCCTCGAGAAGTCGAGGTCGAGGGCATGCGCGAGGGCCTTGACCACGAGGGTCTTGGCAACACCCGGGACGCCTTCGAGGAGCACGTGCCCACGCACCAGCAGCGCTGTGATCAGCCCGGACACCGTGCCCTCCTGGCCCACCACCACCTTGGCCACCTCGCCACGCAGGGCGTGCATCGCCGCGAGGGAGCCGTCGTCAGCGGCCGGACCGCCCCGGCCGGCGCCGGGTGGCGCGCCTCCCGTGGAGGGGTCCGCGGCGGCCGCGGACAGCGCAGTGGGGTCGTACTCAGGTGGTTGGTTGGACATCGAGCACCTCCGAATGAAGTCGGTCGAGTTCGCCGCAGAGCGACACGAGGCCCTCGGGACCGTCAGGTGGCGTCCCGAACAGCAGCGAGTGGACCTCGGCCCCGGAGCGGCTGCTGCGGGCGGCGACCGCCGAGGCGACCGCCTGCTGGCCGGCCCCGGGCGGAATCCCGAGGCGCCGTGACAGCTCGGCCACCTCGCGTTCGCGCAGGGCACCCGCGGCCAGCGGCACGCTGCCGTGGCGACGCAGGAGTCCTCCCACCGCCTCGACCAGCTCGGACCCCGCGACATCCACGACGGCCTTCTCGGCGACCGGCCTTCCGAGCCGGGTCCCACGCCACCACGCGTACACCACGAACGCGGCGGCCAGTTGAACCAGGGCGAGCTCGACGTTCACCGGGAGCAGCCCCAGCGGGTTGCGGGTGCCATCGGGCGACCCCCCGGCGCCCGGTGCCGTGCGCACGAACACGACCCGTCCGGACCCACCGAGCAGGCCGACCGCCACAGCGGCGTTGTCGAGAGGCTCCCCTCCGCGCTCCTTGTCGGGTTGGAGCCGGGCGTTGGCCCAGACGTAGGGCGACGCGAGGCCCACGAGCCTGCCGCTGCCGACGGCCTCGGCCGTGACAACCGCCGCCCTTCCGGCGGGACCGTCGAATCCGGTGAAACAACGCTGCAGCCCCTCCAAACCGTCGACGAGGTCGATCGACCCGTGGGCCACGTCGTCCACCGCCTCCAGCGAGGCGAGTGCTGGCACCGTGCACATCCCCACCCGCACCGGCACGGCGGGGGTACGGGTCAGCACCGAGTGTTCGATCAACGAGAAGCCGTCCTGTGCCGCCAGCACCACCGTCGCGCCGCGTTCCGCCAGCGCGCGGAGCGCCGCGAGCTGCTCGGGCTCCAGCCACTCCGCCACCGGGACCACCACCGCGTCCGAGGGCGCCAGCTCGACGCCGGACCCCTCCGGGTCGAACACCGACTGGTCCACCGTGGTGCTCACGACGCCGTGGTCGGCGAGCACCAGGGACACGGCCCGGTAGCCGTCGGGCGACGAGCTGTCGATCAGGAACGGTTCCCCCGCCCCGCGCGAACCCAGCGCCAGGACCAACGCGACGACCCCGAGCAGCGCGAGCAGCCCGACCCACACCGGGGTCCTCGACCTCATGGACCGACCTCCACACGGCCCACCTCGACGACCGGAACCCTGTCGAGGCGTGCCTCGGGCTCCACCGCCAGGACCGTCGAGGCCGCATCCCTGAAGCGTCGGTTCTCCTCGGCGCCGGTCGGCAGACCCGCGTACCAGGCGAGCTCGAACAGCACCGAAGCGGTGCTGAACGCCTCGACCGCGCCCGGGGTGCTGCGACGGAGGTCCCCGGCCAGCTCCGAGTTGGTGCGGCCCGCCACGTCGGCCACCTGTGCGCGGTCCACCAGCGTGCGCACCAACTCGCGGTAGCGGGCCCTCAGCGCGAGCTTCCACTCACCCCCGGCCTCCAGGCGTTCGGCCTCGTTGCGCCACTCGTGAGCGGGGCGACGGTGCTCCGTGTCGATCGTGGACTCCTCCCCGTCGTCGTCGTCGGGCCGGGGAACCCAGCGGCGGACGACCAGCACGACCACCACGACGACCACCACGACGGCCAGGACCACGAGCACCCAACCCACGAGCGAACCGAGCCCGGCCCCGGGGGCCACCACCTCGGTTCCCCCCGAGTCGGGCACCCGGTTGAACAGGTCGTCGAGGCGTTCGGCGAACCACTCGCCGATCCGTTCCGGTATGGAACGGGGGTACTGGAACTCCGGTCGCGACATGACCTCGGCGACCTCGTCACGTGCGGGGAGCTCGCCCGCGCCGCCGGAACCGGTGATCACGCGACCAGGCCGAGGTCGTGGCGGCGCAGGGCGAGGTCGAGTGCCTCCGAGCGGCACCGCAGCTCGACGTATCCCCGGGCGGCGATCGCAGCGGTCAGTGGCTGGGTCACCACCAGTGACAGCATCGCGGCCTGCTGCACCGCCAGGATCACCGCCTCGGAGGGTACGAACACCGAGGTGAGCAGTGCCGGGCCCAGGTAGAGCGCGAACTGCAGCACCACCGATATCGCGAAGGCTCCGAGCGAGACCCCCAGGGCGGTTCCGAAGCTGCGCGCCCCGAGTCGCCAGCTCCGTGCGAAGGAAGCGAGTGGCCCCTTCCCCTCGGCTCCCGCGACCACCGAGGCACACATCAGCAACGCATCACCCAGGAAGAACCCGATGTACCCCAGGCAGCCGAACGCCAACTTCACCGGTATGCACAGCACCGGCACCAGCAGAGCGACCCACCACCTGCGCGCAACCCTGCGAACGACGGCGGCGGGACGGCGCCGCACACCGGCGAGCGAGTCCCTCATGACGATCCCCGCAGCCATCCCCAGCACCGACAGGGCCAGCACCCGCAGGGCGAACACGACCCAGGTCAGCGGCAACTGCGAATCCGTCGAGGCCAGCACCGACAGCAGCGGTGTGGAGTCGATCTCGGCCGACAGCCCCGCGGAGATCGCGACCCAGAGGTCCAACAGCTGCAGTGGCAGGTAGATCGATGCCGCCAGTCCCACCAGCAGACCGAAGTGGTTCCGCAGGATGTGGAAGCCACCGTCGAGCACACCTCCCACACCGACCGGCTCGAGGTCCTCCAGCACACCGTGGCCGCCGGAACGCGAGCCATCGGTGTCGGGCCACCTGTCGTCGCCACGCGCCACGGCGACGCCCGCGGACCCCCGCAGTGCAGCGACCTCCACCCGCTGGGGAGCGGCGGTCGCATCGCCGGGCGCGCCCGGGACCGCGGAACCGGGTGGGGCCCACCCCCCTTGCGCACCTGCGCTGCTCACGGCCACCACAGCAGGGTACGCGGCGTCCCCGCAGCCGGGGTGACACCGGTGACGTCGCGCACAAGACTGCGCCGGGTGAGCCAGGCCGACCACGATCCGGCCCTCTACGGGTCGAGCTTCGCCGATGTCTACGACAACTGGTACCCACCGGGGGACACCGGTGCGCTGCTCGAGTGCATCGCCGCGTTCACCCCACCGGGTGGCCGGGTGCTCGAGCTCGGGGTCGGCACCGGTCGCCTGGCGCTGCCGTTGGCGGATGCCGGCTACCGGGTGGTCGGCATGGACTCATCGGTGGAGATGCTCGAGGTGTTGCGCGCCAAGGACCCGGAGTCCTCCGTCGAGGTGGTTCTCGCCGATGCCGGCGACCCCGCGACCTGGCCCGCAGAACTGCTCCGGGGAGACCACGACTGCATCCTGGCCGCCTGCAACCTGATGCTGAACCTGTCCTCGCACGACCAGCAGCGGTCATGCGTCGAGGCATGTGCCGGGGCGCTCCGACGCGGTGGTGTGCTCGTGGTCGAACTCGACGACCTGGAGCCACCCGCGGAGCGGGGCGAGGGCTTCGCACTGTCCACCGCTCTCGGCTCCGATCCGGTGGTGGTTTCCACCGAGTACGACCCCGAATCGGGTTCCGTGCTCGGCCACCACATCGAGTTGCACCCCGACGGGGGCTCCAGGGTGAGGCCCTGGCGGGTCCACCCGGTGGGAACCGACGAGGTCACCCGTTGGTGCGAGGATGCCGGACTCGCGCACGTGGCGACCCTGCCCGGCTTCCCGGATCCCGGGGCTGCACCGGGAACCCCGCGCACCGTCACGGTGCACCGGCGCCCCACGGGCACCTGATCAGGCGTCGGTGGCTCCGGGGTCGGCGGCCATCGGACGCAACAGCGCGGTCTGGGTGGCCACCGCCACCAGCGACCGATCGGAGTCGTAGAGCTCGGCGGTGCCCGAGGCGAACCCGTGGTTCGCCGACTGTGCCCGGGAGTGCTGGAGCACCCACTCGGTGCGCAGGTCATCGACGAACTTGAGCCCGATCTGCAGGGAGATCACGAAGAAGAACCCCGAAGTGCCCCCGACCCCTGCGTGCACCGCCACACCCAGGACGTCGCCGGGCACGGCCAGCAGCGCCGGCTCCCAGATGCCCTCGGCGGTCATCGGTGAACGCACGAAGCGGAACCACGAAGCGGCCTCGGGATCACCCGGTGGGGTCCGCTCGCTCCAGTCCACGTTGCCCGAGGCCATCCGGAACTCGGTCTGGTGGTGGTAGGGGATCCGGGCGAAGGGACTGTCCTCCGCGGTTGAACGTGCGGGGCAGTCCAGCGGGTCGGGGACCTCGGGGGCACGGCTCGCGGGGAACGACAGGGAGCTGTGCCTGCGGCGCCCCAGCACCACGGCAACCACCAGGTCGTTGCGCACCTCGCCGTCGGGGGACTCCCCCGGGGCCAGCGACCAGCATCGCACCAGCGCCTGGGCCCCGTTGCGTCCGTCGCGCAGGACCTCCACCTGCATCGCCACGGGGCCACACGGAATCGCCTCGCAGTAGGTCGCCTCCGCCCCCACGAGGTCGAGGTCGGCCCGCTCGAGGTGCTCCACCGCCGCTCTGATCGAGGCCGCCATGGTCGTGCCGCCGAACGCGTACACGATCCTCCAGGCGTCGGGGATCACCGTTGCGTACCGCCCCGGTACCCCGCGAACCGGCTGCGGTGTCGTGTCGGCCAGGATGTCCCCCGGCGCCACCTCGCTGGCATCGGTCCACGGTGTCTGTTGCACCCCAACAAGATCCACGACCGGACACCGGATCTCCAAGCCGGTGGCGCTCGCCGGCCACCGGGTCCCGGGGCCCACTACGGTTTGCCGATGGCTCGCATCCGGGTGTCCAAGCGCATGAAGGCCTCACCGGAGCACCTCTGGGCGGCGATCGAGGACATCTCCACCCACGTGCGCTGGATGACCGATGCCGAGTCGATCACGTTCACCTCCGCACAACACGCGGGTCGGGGCACGGCCTTCGAGTGCCTGACCCGCGTCGGCCCCTTCGCCACGCTCGACCGGATGGAGGTGACCACCTGGGATCCCCCCACCACCATGGGGGTGCTCCACGACGGACTGGTGAGCGGAGTGGGCGTGTTCAGGATCCGACGGCGGCCCCTTCGCCGCAACCGTTCACGTCTCGTCTGGTCCGAACGGCTCCGTTTCCCCTGGTGGATGGGCGGGGCACTGGGGGCGTGGGCGGCCGCACCGGTGCTCTACCTGGTCTGGCGGTCCAACCTCGGCCGTCTCGCGGACCTGGTCGAATCAGGCGCTCTGGATCCCCCTGCGCTCCCGCCGGGCTGAGCTATCCCGGAACGATCAGGAAGTTGTTCCGCGACACCGCCGCGACGGCCAGCACGACCAGGCCGCCGGCGACGATCGCCAGCAGGACCAGACGGGCCGAAACCGCCACCCTCGGGGTGCCGTCGCCCCTTCGCCGGGCGGCCACGCTGAGGCCGAACGCGGCGCCGGCTCCCGCGAGCAGACCGCCCAGGTGTCCACCGATTGAGACGTTGGGGATCATGAAGGTGATCACCAGGTTCAACGCGATGAGGGTCGCTATTCCCGACTGCCAGGGGTTCTGGCCCGCCCGCATCTGCAGCACCGTGAGCGCGCCCATCAGGCCGAACACCGCGCCGGAGGCCCCGAGGGTCGGAACCGCCGGGTCGAGCAGCATCACCCCGAGCGCGCCACCGAGCAGCGACACGAAGTACAGCGCCACGAACTGGGCACGACCGAGCGCGGGTTCCAGTGCCTGGCCGAGGAGCCAGAGCAGGAACATGTTCATGGCCAGGTGCAGCGGGCCGTCGTGCAGGAATCCACCGGTCAGGAGCCGGTACCACTCCCCCGATGCCACTGCCGGACCCCAGGTGGCGCCGCGCACGAAGACCTCGCCCGAGGCACCCGAGACGGAACCCCCGACCACCACCATGAGCACCCAGGCCGCCACGTTGATGCCGATGAGAACCTTGGTGGCCACCGGGTCCCCCCGGTTGCCGAAGGCGGCGGACCCGCTCACCACCTTCGTGCTCCGGGCACCCGCACACTCGGGGCACTGGAAGCCGACCGATGCCTGGACCATGCAGGTCGGACAGATCGGCTTCTCGCAGCGCTGGCAGGACACACCTGCCACGCGGTCCGGGTGGTTCGCGCACTGCTGGGAGGTCACAGGGTCCACGACCAGAAGGTACCGGCGCTGCCGGCGCGGTCCCCGTCAGGGGGTCGGGCCGGTGCCCTCGTCCTCCTCGAGGAGGCGTTGCACCGCCCTTGTGGGCCGGTCCGCGACCTCCGGATGGTGGACGATCTCGTGGGCCACCTCGTGGACCGCGGCGTCCAACTCGAAGACGCTCAACAGGGCGTCACGGCTGGCACGGTCCTCGGGCAAGAGCCGGTGGACCTCGTCGATGCTCGCGTAGCCCGAGAGGAAGGCGTTGAGGTTTCGTTCCGCCCAGGCGTCCGCGAGCAGGCGGAGCTCCTCGTCGGGTGAGCCGAGCTCGGCGAGCGCGGCCGTGGCCACCTGGTGGAACGAGCGGGTCATCCCGGCGACATCGCGCAACGGTGAGGACCTTCGCCTGCGCTCGGCCAGAAGGCGGGCAGGTTCACCCTCGAAGTCGAACAGCATCCAGGAGCGGCGCACACGCAACGCCTTGGCCAGTCGCAGGTCACCGTGCACCCGGATCGCCATTCCGAGGTCATCGGCCGAGCCGAGGCGCCGGTAGACCTGCTCGATGCGGGCCGTGTCCAACTGGCCGTGGGTGATGCGGTGCAACTGGGCGGCCATGTCGTCGGCCCACGCATCGCCGTCGGCTGGTTCCGCTCCCAGGGCCTCGGCAAGTGCCACGTGCAGACGCGCCACCTCCGCGCCCAGCTCCTCGGCGTCGCCGACGAAGTCGAGCCGGCAGTCCCGGGGGGCCCGCCGCAGGTTGAACACCTCCCTGAGCGAGTCCAGGGCCAGCTCACTGCCCTCCCCACGCGAACGTTCGAGCCGCCTGAGCACCGCCAGGTCCGCCCGGCCGCGGCGCCACACCTTCACGGGCACCGACACGTTGCCGTAGCCGATCGCCCCGAGTGCCTCGGTGATCTCCACGTCGGGGTTGGGCCCATCGGAGACCCGGCGGTAGACCTTGAGCACCCACGACTCGTCGATCACCAGCGAGGAGTTGGAGTGCACCCCACCGATCGCCCGCACCGACGCGAAGGTGCCCTCGGGTTCCACCACGCGGGCGAAGTCGAGCGCCAGCTCCTCGTCGGAGAGGGCATCGAAGAGCCATGCGCGCCCACGCGGGGTGGGCATCGAGCCCAGACGGCACACGGGTGGCAGCTCGACGGGGTCCTGGTCATCAGCTCCGAGCAGCAGCTGGTACCACTGGGGACGGCCCGCACCACCGTCGCCCCGCACCTCCGCGATCACCCACAGCAGCGAGGGCCAGTCGTCGCGCAGGGTGTCGACCCTCCGCACGGACATCACCGGGTCGGACACCGGGGTGTACCAACGCTGTGCGGCCAGGAACGGTGCCAGGAGTGCACTCAGTTCGTTGATGAAGGTGGCGCGTTCTACGACGACTCCCGGAGTAGGCCGACAGGGCAGACCATTCTTGCGCGCAGCCGCTCCCTCACACAGATCCTCGGTTGCCGCAGTGGGAACCGCAGCGACCGGCGCTGCCTACCTGCGCCGGAGCGCGAGGGTGAACTCACCGGTGGCGAAGGGCATCTCGCTGGTCGACATCCACATCCCGGTCATCGACACGATCCGCAACCCGAGCAGCGTCGTGCGTGCGAGCACCGCGAAGGTGCGGTCGACGCCGGCCTCGGGATCATCGACGGCCATGGTGCCGGTGATGAAACCGTCCTCGGACGCCGTCAGCCGCACGTCGAGCACTGCAGTGCCGTTGTTGAGCGTCGCCTCCAGCACCTCCGAGGTCTCGGTCTCGGTCAGGTCGCCCTCGATCTCGGCACTGATCGGGAACGACTGCGAGACCTCGATCGGCCCACCCATGGTGAAGTCGACCCAGATGTCCTGGATCAACGCTCGCCGGATCGGTGAGACCGTGACCGCCTCGGGTCCATCGAGGACACGCCCCGAGTCGGGTTCGACGAACACCGAGGGCCCGCCACACGACAGGTCCTCACCGGTGCCGGTGCACTCGGGGTAGGTCACGAAGCGCCCGTCGCTGGTCCAGCCCAGGGCCGCCTCACCGAAGCTCGCCGTGTCCGGGGTATTGGCAGGGGTGATGTCGAACGAACGGCCACCCTCGGCGGAGACGAGCATCAGGCGGTTGCAGTCCTCCCCTCCCCCGTAGACGATGCGCGTGGAGTCGGGCGACACGACCGGCGCACAGATCGACTCGTCCGTGGTGAGCGTCTCACGGGTGATCGTCGCGAGGTCCACCCGGATCAACTCCCGGACACCCTTGGAGGGGCCCGACGCGATGACGAAACCACCACCGGGTGAGAAGTCGGGGTCATCCACCGAGAACGGGGTCGGTGCGAAGTCGTCCGAACCCGGTGCCGCAAGTGCCAGCGTGTAGCGGTCATCGGTCCCGGGGATCTCGGTCTGCACGACGACCACCGGATCGGTCAACGAACCGGCGATGCCGAAGACCGACCGCAGTGACGGATCCCCGTGGAGCTCCTTCTTGCCGGTGGACACGTTGACGGTGGCGAGCACGTTGCCCAGTGGCCCGTCGGGGAGCTGCGTCAGGTTCGAGCCGGGAGCCCGGGAACGCGACCTGGTGCTCGAATCGGCGACCTGGTCCGGGGTTCCCTCGGCGACATAGGTGATGTGGTCCCCGGTTCCGTCCCACACCAGCGTCGGGGCACCCCCCACCGCCTCGAGTGCTGCGTCGGTGGCGACGACCTCCAGGCCGGACCCGTCGTCGGCGACGACGGCCACCGACCCGTCCGCCCTCACGAAGGCGACCGACTCACCGGTGGGAGAGATGGCCACCGCCGCCTGGCCGTTGGGCCCGAAGCCCGCGAGAGCGCCGATCTCGGTGGGTTCACCGTTGCCCGTTCCGAGCCAGACCCGCCGGTCGGCGGTGACGTAGGCAACCGCGCCACGGGGTTCGTGCTGGGTGGTGGAGGATCGGCCCTGCGACTCCGCCGGCACCGATGTGCCCGTCCCGTCCCCACCGGAGTCGTCCCCACCGGAGGTCTGGGCGAGCGACCCCGGTGCCGCCACCAGACCGGCGACCATCGAGAGCGCAGCGACGAGCACCACCGAGCGCCCGAGCATGCCGGCGCGCGACCTGCGGGGTGAGGCGGCAGTGGTGTGTCGAACGGTGCCCACGGGCCCCGAGGGTACCGTGGCACCCCCTCCCCCGGACCTGCACCCGACTGGGTGATCCTCCCGTTACCCTCGCACCATGGACCCGGACCCTCACAGCACTGTCACACGGGGGTTCCGGGCGAGGCGCAGCTTCACCGTGCGCCCGCACCTGCCCGGGGGTCTCGAGGACCTGCGCTCACTCGCCCGCAACCTCCGCTGGTCCCACGATCGTGGAACCCTCGAGCTGTTCGCCGCGGTGGCTCCGGAGGTGTGGGACGCCGGGGTGCGCGACCCCGCGGTGCTGCTGGCACGGGCCGACCAGGACCACCTCGCCGGGCTGGCCGGCGATCCCGGCTTCCTGGATCGCCTCGACGCGGCCTCGCGCTCGCTGCGGGAGTCGCTCGCCACCGGCGCACCCGGCACCGGGCGCGGGCTCGTGGCGTACTTCTCACCCGAGTTCGGGATCACCGAGGCGATCGGGCAGTACTCCGGTGGACTGGGCGTGCTCGCCGGTGACCATCTCAAGGCGGCGGGCGAGCTCGGCATCCCCATGGTCGCGGTGGGCCTCTTCTACCGGCACGGGTACTTCCACCAGGTGCTCTCACCCGACGGTTGGCAGTCGGAGCGGTTCGTGGACAACGACCCCCACACGATGCCCCTGGTGCCCCTGGAGGAGAAGGTGGAGGTGGACCTGGCCGGTGAGCCGCTGGTGCTGCGCGCCTGGAAGGCGATGCTCGGACCGGTCCCGATCTACCTGCTCGACGCGGACCTGCCCGAGAACGATCCTGCCGCACGGATGGTCACCGATCGCCTCTACGGCGGCGACGTGGAACACCGGCTCCGCCAGGAGATCGTGCTCGGCATCGGCGGGGTGCGCCTGCTGGAGGCCCTCGGCGAGCCGGTGGAGGTGTTCCACACCAACGAGGGTCATGCCGGCTTCATGGGCCTCGAGCGCATCCGCACGTTCATGACCCGCGACGAGTTGGACCTGGACACCGCACTGGCCCGGGTCCGGGCCTCATCGGTGTTCACCACCCACACCCCCGTGCCGGCCGGGATGGAACGCTTCGGGCGCAGTCTCATGGAGCGCTACTTCTCCCGCTGGGCGTCAGAGACGGGCCTTGGCGTGCAGACCCTGGTGGAGCTCGGCCACACGCCCGGTGAACCCCCGGACAGCCCGTTCAACATGGCGGTGATGGGGATGCGGCTCTCGTGGTTCCGCAACGGGGTCTCACGCTCCCACGGTGAGACGAGCAGGGCGATGTTCGGCAGGCTCTGGCCCGGGCTGCCGACCGCCGAGGTGCCGATAGGCCACGTCACCAACGGAGTGCATCCCGGCACCTGGCTCGCCCCGGAGATGTCGGAGCTGTTCGTGGAGCGGCTCGGCCACGACACCGCCACGGGCGGTACGGACTGGTCGGGAGCCGGGCTGATCACCGATCACGAGCTTCGCGACGCGTGCGACACGGCGCGGGCGACCCTCGTGGAGGTCGCCCGGCAGCGGCTGCGATCGGGCGCCCTGGATGCCGGCCGTTCACCCTCGGAACTCGCCTGGACCGACCAGGCGCTGGACCCCGCGACCACCACCATCTGCTTCGCCCGGCGCATGGCGACACACAAGCGGGCCGCGCTCCTGCTCGAGCAGCCCGACCGTCTGCGGGAGCTGCTCCTCGACGGGTCACGACCGGTCCAGTTCGTGTTCGCCGGGAAGGCCCATACCGACGACGACGAGGGCAAGGAGATGGTGCGGCGCCTGGTGGCCTTCGCGAGCGAACCCGCCCTGCGGCACCGCTTCGTGTTCCTGGCCGACTACGACATGGCCCTGGCCCGTGCGATGGTCCAGGGAGCCGATGTCTGGCTCAACACCCCGATGCACCCACTCGAGGCCTCCGGCACCAGCGGCATGAAGGCGGCTCTCAACGGAGCACTGAACCTCTCCGTGCTGGACGGATGGTGGGCGGAGGCCTTCGACGCGGGCTCGGGACCCAACGGCGTGCCCAACGGGTGGGCGATCGCCGCTCCGGCCGCCGGGACCCAACCGGGGTCACGCGACCAGGCCCGCCTCGACAGCAACACCCTGTTCGAGTTGATAGAGAACCAGGTGCTGCCGCTCGCGGCCGAGGAGAGGCGCCACCGTGACTCCACCGGCGGCGACGACCGCTCCAGCCCGTGGTGGAACCGCGTCCGCCACAGCCTCGCCACGTTGGGACCGGTGGTGGACGCCCACCGCATGTCAGCCGCCTACGACAGCGACATGTACCGTCCGGCCGCGGCGCTCAGCCGTGCACTGGCGGCGCAGGACAACTCCGGGGCGAGGGCACTCTCGGAGTTCCTGGGTCACATCCGTGCCGACTGGGACTCTCTGAGGGTTGCCGCGGTCGACGTCGACGAACGCGACGGCGACCTGGGGTCGCGGCGTCGGGTGGTTGCGTCGGTGGAACCCGGCCGGATGCGGCCCGGGGAGATCGAGGTCCAACTCCTCGTGGGCCACATCGGTGCCGGCGGTGAGCTGGAGGAGCCGACCGTGACGACGATGTCCCCCCACGGCTCCCCGGAGCCCGACCGCGACGGGATCGTCCGCTACGAGGGCGATGCGGTCCTGTCCGTTCCCGGACGCATGGGCCTCACCGTGCGTGCGGTGCCACGCCACGAGCTGCTCAGCACGCCGCTGGAACCCGGCCTGGTGGCCTGGGCCGACTGAACGGCCACCGGGTCCCTCTCAGCGGTCGAAACGGGCGTGACCCGGACCCGACTCGAGGAAGCTCGCGACGCCCACCTCGGCGTCGCGGGTGGTGAAGCTCTCCACGAACAGCTCCTGTTCGAGTGCGAGGCCATCCTCCAGGGAACCCTCCAGGCCACCGTCGACGGCCCGCTTGGCCAGGGCGATCGCACTGCGCGGACCGTTCGCGAACCCCTCGGCCCACTCGAGGGCCGCCTCGGTGGCGTCACCGTCGCACACCCGGTCCACGAGTCCGATCCGAAGTGCCTCGTCGGCACCGACGTTGCGACCGCTGAACACGAGGTCCTTGGCGCGTGCCGGGCCGACGAGCCTCGCGAGGCGTTGGGTGCCCCCGCCACCCGGGATGATGCCCAGCAGGATCTCCGGTTGACCGAGCTGCGCGGAGGACGACGCGACCCTGAGGTCGCAGGCGAGGGCCAGCTCACAGCCCCCTCCCAGCGCGAACCCGTTGACCGCCGCGATCGTCGGGCAGGGGATCGCCGCGACCGCACCGAGACCCTCGAGGAAGGCCCTGCCGATCCTCGACACCTCGGCGTCCCCGGCGAGGGCGAACGGCCCCGACCCACCGTGGCGGGTGAACTCCGTGATGTCCGCGCCCGCAGCGAACACCCTGGGGCCACCGGTGAGCACGACCGCCCGCGGTGAGTCCCGGGCGATCTCGGCGGCGGTCGAGGCCAGGGTCTCCAGCAGCTCCACGCACAGGGCGTTCACCTTGGGCCGCTCGAGGGTGATCAGGTGCACTCCGGTCTCGGTCACTTCACTGCTCAGCATCGGCGCACCATAGACCGTCCGCGGAAGGTGACCCGGCGGCGCCCTCCTCAGCCGGCCAGGCGGCGCGCGAGGAGGTCCGCACCCGGGCGGCGCCCCGGGTCACCCAGGCAGCTCTGCAGCAACCGTCGGTCTTGCGCCCCGAGCGCGTGGTGGTCGCCGCACACCATCAGGATCGTGGATGCCAGCCCGTACACGTCGCTCTCGGGGGTGGGCGGCTCTAGACGTCGGCGTTCCGGGGCCGCCAGGCCCGGCGTGTACCCGAAGTGCCCGGCTGCCCGCCCGGCCGTGTCCGCGTCGTGCACCAGGTGTGCCGATCCGAAGTCGGCCAGGAGCACCGCGTCGCGGTCGTCCAACAGCACATTCGGTGGGGTCACGTCGCCGTGGACGACTCCGTGCCGGTGGGCATGGTCCAGCGCAGCCGCGAGCTGGGCCGCCCAGGCGCGTGCGGTGGGGGCACCGGCTCCGATGCGCCGTGCGAGCGATCCCCCACCCGCCTCCTCCACCACGAGCCACACCACCCGCTCACCCCCCTGCGCCCGGCGGTGGCCCACCTCCGACACCGCCAGGACGTGGGGATGCGGAGCGAGGCGTGCCAGCGCACGTGCCTCGGTCTCAAGGGACTCCGCGGCGGCGCCCCGACCCACCTTGGCCACGACGTGCACCCCGCGCACCGTGTCGGTGCAGCGGTACAGCTGCAGGTCGGTCCGCCCCGTGCCCGGCAGGCGCTCCGGGGCCCGCAGGTGCCCGGGGAGCACCTCGGCGGCGAGGTCCCGGTCAGTCACCGTCCAGCATCTCGAGCGCGGCACGCCACGGGTCGTTGCGGCCCGCCAGCACCCCCTGCAGGGCCCGGTCCCACCTGGGGCCACCGACCAGCGCCTCGGCCCTGCGGCGCAGCTCCGCGGTGAGCACGGCATGCAGTTCGTCGCGGGCCCGCTCCTCCCGGCGTCGCATGCCCTCACCCGAGGCCTCGAGCCAGCCACGGTGTTCGTCGATGGCGTCGAGGAGCTCCCCGATGCCGCTTCCCTCGGTTGCCACGACGGGTATCACCGCCGGCCGAGGGGCACCGGTCGGGGCCCGCATGGACAGCATCGACTCGATGTCACTGCGAGCCTGGTCGGCACCCGGACGATCCGCCTTGTTGAGCACGAACAGGTCGGCGATCTCCATGAGCCCCGCCTTGGCCGCCTGCACCTCGTCACCCCAGCCCGGGTTGAGCACCACCACCGTGGTGTCCGCGGAACCCGCCACGTCGACCTCGACCTGGCCCACCCCCACGGTCTCCACGACCACCATGTCGAAACCGGCCGCATCCAGCACCCTGGCCGCACCCGGCGTTGCCAGTGCGAGACCCCCGAGGTTCCCGCGTGTCGCCATCGAGCGGATGTACACCCCCCGATCGTCCTCGTGGGCCGACATCCGGATGCGATCCCCGAGGATCGCGCCCCCGCTGAACGGGGACGAGGGATCCACCGCGAGCACACCGACGGTGCGGTCCCGGTCGCGCAACTCCGCGCACAGCGCCGCGGTGAGGGTCGACTTCCCGGCTCCGGGGGCACCGGTGATCCCCACCAGGTGGGCGCCGCCGGTGATGCCCCAGGTGGCGGCGGACACGTCGGCCGCACCCTCGCCACCGGACTCGACCATCGTCACGAGGCGGGCGAGGGCACGGCGGTCACCCTCCCGGGCCGCGGCCAGCATCCCCTCGACCGGGAGCGCGGAACGCTCGGCGGGCGACCCGGTGGGCGTCACTGGAGAACGTCGTCCGGTTGCACGACCGCGGTCACAGCAGGGACCCGGTCCTTCATGATCCGCTCGATGCCGGCCTTCATCGTCACCGTCGAGGCCGGACAGCTCACGCACGCCCCCTGCAGCCGCACGGTCACCACCCCGGTCTCGGCGTCGGTACCTACGAGCTCGATGTCGCCACCGTCGGCCTGTATGACCGGTCGCATGATCTCGATGACCTCCTCGACCGCTGCGGGGTCGGGGCCGGCCGGCGGCTGTGGGGCTGGGTCGTCCATGGTCGCTCCGGGGTCCAAGGCTAGGTCACGTCTCGAGGCGCTCCACATGCGCCCCCAGGGCCGTCAGCTTGTCGTGGATCGCCTCGTAGCCCCTGTCGATGTGCTCGCCGCCGTGGACCTCGGTGGTGCCCTCGGCGCACAACCCGGCCACCAGCAGGGCGGCACCCGCACGGATGTCCGGCGCACGCACCGGGGCCCCCGAGAGGCTCTCCACCCCCTCGATCACGAGATGGTGGTCCTCCACGGTGATCCGGGCCCCCATGCGGGCCAACTCACCGACGTAGCCGAAGCGCCCCGCGAAGACGTTCTCGGTCGCGAAGCTGGTTCCGTCGGCAACACAGAGCACCGCCACGAGCAACGGCAGGAAGTCCGTGGCGAGCCCCGGGTACGGCAGTGTGACGAGTGAGGTGGCGTGAGGACGCCCCCTGCACATCGCCCACAGCCCATCTCCCTCGGGGGAGATGCGCACCCCCATCGCACCCATGCGTTCGATCAGCAACTCGATGTGGTCGGCGCGGGTGTTGCGCAGGACCAACTCCCCGCCGCTGACCGCCAGGGCGGCCAGGAACGTGGCGACCTCCAGGCGGTCGGGCACCACCGAGTGGCTCACCGCCCGCAGCTCCTCGACACCCTCGATGTCGATGCGCGAGGTGCCCGCACCCAGCACCGTGGCACCCATCCGGTTCAGGAACGCGGCCAGGTCCGCTATCTCCGGCTCGCGCGCCGCGTTGAGGATCGTCGTGTGGCCCTCGGCGCGCACTGCGGCCATGAGCAGGTTCTCGGTGGCACCGACACTCGGGTAGTCGAGCGCGATTTCCGCACCCACGAGGCGCTCGGCGGTGCCGCATATGTCGCCATGGGACAGCTCGAAGGTCGCACCCAGGGACTCGAGGCCCGACAGGTGCATGTCGATCGGGCGTGCACCGAAGTCGTCACCGCCGGGCATCGCCACGCGTGCCTCGCCCACGGTGGCGAGCAACGGCCCCAGCACTGCGGTGGAGGCCCGCATCCGCTCCACGAGTTCGTACGGTGCCTCGGGCTGCAGCCCACCCTCGTGGCGCACCACCATCCGAGCCGGAGCGGGGCGCTCCACCTCGAGCCCGATCGCCTCGAGCACCCCCGCCATGAGCGCGACATCGGCGATGTCGGGCACGTTGTCGAGGGTGTGGGTGCCCTCGGCAAGGATGCAGGCCGCCATCAACTTGAGCGCCGAGTTCTTGGCACCGCTGATCGAGACCTCCCCGTTCAGCGGCCCCGACCGGCTCACCATGTAGCGGCTCATGGCACAAGTATGGCGAAGGGCCCGGCGCGGCCGTGACCCCGGGGGCTGGACGCGAGCCAGCGGCTCCCTAGGATCTGGCGCCGTGGGCAGGCCCCAGGAGACCGAGATGGGTGCCGCCGAGCTCGCCTCGCGGTTGTCGCCACGCGACGACGTACTGGTGCGCGAGGTGCTCCTCGAGGCACCCGGTGATCCCCTCGGGGATTGCGGCCGGGCACGCTTCGCGTGTGCACACGGCCCCTTCGCGGCATACGACCGCCAGGTGTGCTGGGAAACGGTCGCCCCCGGGCGCTTCCGCGTCAGCCAGCGGGTCCGGTTCCGCATGGCGATCCCGGTGTTCGCACCGCTGTTCCACCTGCTGGCGTTGCGGTCGTTGCGCAGCGGGACGCCCCTGCGCGGCAGTCCCATATGGGCGCTGCCGGACCGACTGGATGCCACACAGGCCCGCCTCGTCTCGGCGTTGTGCCTGTTCCACGTGGTGGGCGGGGTGATGTTCTCCTTCCTCACCAACGTGCTCACGTTCATATCCGCAGACCTGGGTGATGGCACCGCTGGTGAGCAGTCACTGGTCCTGGCCGTGGCCCGGCTGGGAGCCGTCGGCACGATCCTGGTCATGGCACTGGCGGACCGCGTCGGACGCCGCCGGGTCGCCCTCTGGTCCGCCTACGCCGCGGTCGTGTTGACCCTGGCCTGTGGGCTCGCACCGGATCTCGTGGTGCTCGCCGTGCTGCAGACCGTCGCACGGAACCTCGCCGTCGCCGCCATGTTGGCCTCCGACACGCTCAGCGTGGAACAGGTACCCGCCGGGTCGCGGGCTGCCGTCCAGGGTCTGGGGGCGCTCAGCTACGGCCTCGGCGCCGGGATGGTGGTGGTGGCCCTGCCCCTCGCGGACATCTCCCCGGGAAGCTGGCGGCTGGTGTTCGCGGTGGCCCTGGTGTGTGTGCCGCTGCTCGCCGTCGCTGCGAGGCACCTGCCCGAGAGCCAGCGCTTCATCCGGCGGGACCGCTTCGAGGGCCGTGCCCGCAGGGTGGACCCGCGGCGCTTCGTGTTCATCGGGGTCCTGCTGTTCCTGCTCAACGCGTTCGTGGCACCTTCCTCCCAGCTCCAGAACGACTACCTACGGGTGGACCAGGGCTTCGCGGGGAGCCGGATCACCCTGTTCATCGCGGTGACGAGCATCCCGGGGCTCTTCGGGATCCTGCTGGGTGGACGCCTCGCCGACCGGCGCAGCAGACGTGCCGCCATCGTGCCCGGCTTCCTCGCACTGGGCACCTTCGGGGCGTTGTTCTTCGCCACCAGCGGTGCGGCGATGTGGAGCTCGGCCACGCTCGCCGCGGCGTTGGGAACCATCTCGGTGCCCGCCCTGGGCGTGCTCGCTCCCGAGATGTTCCCCACCGCGCGCCGCGGCACCGCCCGTGGGGCGCTGAGTGCGGTGGCAACGGCGGGCTCGGTGGTCGGCCTGCTGCTGGCCGGAGTGCTCGTGGACCGCCTCGGCTACGGCAGCGCCTTCATGTGGCTCGCGATCGGACCCCTGGTCGGTGCAGCGCTCGCACTGCGGGTGCCGGAGACCTCCGGGATCGAACTCGAGGAACTCAACGAGGAGCGGGCCGCCTCCGCAGGCCGAGCCAGTCGCGGATCTCCGCGATGATCCGGTCATCGGCACCGGCGAGGTCGTGGCGTCCGCGAAGGGTCCTGGCGGTCACCGGGCCGGCGACCAGCTCCTGGGCAGCAGCGGTCTCCTCCGGCGTCCCGAACGGGTCACGGTCGCCGCACAACCAGAGGTTCGGCACGCGCAGGTCGCCCAGGTGTTCGGTGCGGAGCTTCTCGGGCCTGCCCGGCGGGTGCAACGGGTAGGCGATCAGGACCACGCCGGCCGCCCGCAGGCCCGCGGCCACGGCCATCGAGCACATGCGTCCCCCCATGGAGCGCCCCCCGATGACGAGTTGCACGGGATCGAGGCCCATCTCCTCGGCGATCCGCGACGTCTCCTCCCCGATCGACGCGATGAGCTTCGGGGCGCGGTCGGGCGCACGGCGGCCCTCCCGCCGGTAGGGGAAGTCCAGGAGGTGCACCGGCAACTCGGGTATCCCCTCCGCGATCGCGAGGAGCGACGGGTGGCGGGCATCGGTGCCCGCACCGGGCCACAACACCAGGGCTGCGGGATCCTTGGGTCGGCGGCGAGGTGGCATCACCTCAGCCCAGCAGGATCCGCCGGGCGCTGTCGAGTTCGGCGATGCGTTCCGCCGCACCGTCGAGGGGTGCCCCGTGGTCCGGGTGCGCGCCGCGCAGCGCGTTGCGGAACGCGCGTTGGATCTCACGGCGTGGCGGCCGGCCGTCGGGGGTCTCCAGCTCGAGCGTCTCGAGCGCCCAGGCCACCGGGTCGGTGACCGGAGGGACCGCGGTTCCCCGCTGGTGCCAGCGGCCACCACGCAGCACCGCCAGGAGGTCCTCGTTGGTTCCACCGGCCCACTCCAGACCGACGCGCATGGCTGCGGCGACCGTGCGCAGCTGCTCGTCGCCGAGGGACTCGGCGCAGTAGACCGCCGCCAGGGCGTGCTGCGCGCGGGTGCCGTTCGTCTGGTCGACGCGCAGGGTCAACGACCCGCCGGTTCCCCTGAACAACCGGTTCGTGGAACGCCTGAGGCCCACCCGGTCGGTCTGGAGCCGGTGCCTCATGCGAGGTTGGGCGATGCGCCGCCGGTGTTCCACGTCGTCGATGAGGCGGTGCAGCTCCGACAGCTCGTCGTCGTCGAGGTTCCCGGCCGAGTCGGCGAGGACCCCGCCGAGGAGCATCGAGGCCGCTGCCGTGGCGGCATTGCCGACACCCCGGTCGGGCAGCGTGAACCGTCCCAGTGCGATGCGGCGCGTCGGTGCGACCGGTCTCGAGAAGAAGGCCTCGAACTCCGCCACGACCATCGTGGAACCGTAGGTCAGACGAAGCTCCTGAGGAGGTCGCGCAGTGCCGCCGCACGGTCACGGGGTCGTTGCCCGGACACCTCCGCGTCGAGCCGGTCCCGCCCGGATCCGTCCTCCGGGTCACCCGGGTCCGCCGGCTGCTCGAGTCGTTCCTCCGGGGACTCCCCGACGGCTCCGAGCGCCGCGAACAGGTCCTCGACCAGCCGGTGCAGCGTGAGCCACTGCTCCCGGTCCACCCCGAAGGGCACCGAGGCACCCGAGACCGACTCGTAGGCGGTGCGGGCGGCTCGGAGCGCCTTGGCGTCCGCGGGATCCCGCACGAGGCGGTCCGCCGAGACGAACAGCTCGCTCAGACGCTCGTGCAGCTCCAGTCCGTCCAGGTCGTCGCCACCGTCCGGGTCGCCCAGGGCATCGATGAGGCCCTCGACCTCCTCGGCGTCGTCGTCGTGGACCACGAGGTCACCCTCGGCATCCCATGCGTGGGGGATCCGGGCCTCCACCAGCGAGTCGACGAGGCGGTTCTGCGATGCTGCGGAGAAGTCCCACAGCGCGTAGGCGACGGTCTCCCGGCTGGTTCCGATCGACGAGCGCGCGGTCGACAGCGCGGCCTCGACCAGCTCGTCCACCGAGTCCTCGAACGCGCCGGGCACCACCAGAACCGTGCCCTCCCAGGCATGCGGCACCGACGACTCCGCGACCAGGGACCGCAGAACCAGGCGGGTCTCCTGTGCCCACGGGCTGCAGTCGTACTCGATCGCGCCGGCTGGCTGCGCACCCGTGCCGGCGACGTGCGAACCGCCGGCGGAGGCCGCACCGGAGGGTCCCGGACCGGCAGCCGAAGGGCTGTCTCGGGCATCCTTCGGGGCAGGATCGTCGCTCACCGCGCAATGCTTGCACGTTTCGTCGCAGATCTCGCCAAACGGGTAGGTTTCGCGCCATGACCAGCGCTCCCGACAGGAACCTCGCACTAGAACTGGCCCGCACCACCGAGGCCGCTGCACTCGCGGCGTCCCGCTGGGTCGGACGGGGCGACAAGGAAGGTGCCGACGGCGCCGCGGTGGACGCCATGCGCCTCATCCTCGGCACCGTTTCGATGACCGGCACGGTCATCATCGGCGAGGGTGAGAAGGACGAGGCCCCGATGCTGTTCAACGGCGAGGTGGTCGGCGACGGCACCGGGCCCGAGGTGGACATCGCGGTCGACCCCATCGATGGCACGACCCTCACCTCCAAGGGACGTGGCGGAGCGGTCGCCGTGATCGCGGTGTCCGAGAAGGGAACGATGTTCGACCCCGGCCCTTGTGTGTACATGGACAAGATCGCCGTCGGCCCCGAGGCCAAGGGGGCGATCGACCTCAACGCGAGCGTCGGCGACAACCTGCACGCGATCGCCGAGGCGAAGGGGATCGCCGTGTCGGAAGTGACTGCGACGGTGCTCGATCGCCCCCGCCACGAGGACCTCGTCGCCGAGATCCGCCGCACCGGATCCCGGATCCGCCTCATCGGCGACGGTGACGTGGCCGGGGCGATCGCAACGGCCTGGCCGGACTCGGGCGTGGATGTCCTCTTCGGCATCGGTGGCACCCCCGAGGGTGTGATCGCGGCGGCTGCACTCAAGTGCATGGGGGGTGAGCAGGTCGGGCGTCTCTGGCCCCGCAACGACTCCGAGCGCCAGGCGGCCGAGGAAGCCGGCTACGACCTGGACCGGGTGCTCGGCACCGACGACCTCGTGGCGGGAGACAACTGCTTCTTCGCAGCGACGGGCATCACCGACGGCAACCTCCTGCAGGGGGTCCACTTCGAGCGCGGCGGGGCGACCACGCAGTCGCTCGTGATGCGCTCGAGCTCCGGCACGGTCCGTCTCATCGATGCCCGCCACCGCGCCGAGAAGCTGCCCTGGAAGCCCGAGATCCCCGAGGACTGATCCGCCGCCGCACTCGGGGCACGGGTGCGAAGCGAGTGCACCCAGTGACTCGAGGCCCCAACCCGAGTCGCTGGGGTGCGCCACTCACGAGCTGACACGAGGAATCCCGATCGCCACCAATCCGGGGCAACCGCGGCTGCGAACACCTACCCGATCCGTGCAGACGGTGCGGATCGCCGGTGGGGGGACCCAGCGGCAGACCTCGGGAGGTTCGAGCAATGGGAATCCGCAACACGATCGCCGGCCTGGTGGCCGCAACGGGGCTGGTGGCAGGAGCTGCCTTCGCTGCACCGACAGCGGGAGCACAGGAGTCCGCTCCGGAGCCCGCACCCAGCACGTCACTGGCAGAGGTGCTGCTCTCGGACGGCGACACCTTCGACCGCAACTCCTATGACTTCGACATCGTGACCCAGGCGGTGCTGGCCGTGCTGGCCGAGAAGCCCGACTCACCGGTCGGGCTGCTCACCCGGGGCGACGTGCCGCTCACCGCCTTCGTGCCGAACGACCGGGCGTTCTGGGCTCTCGTGGGTGACCTGACCGGCAAGTACTACGGGTTCTTCACCGTCAAGGAGCAGAAGGTCTTCGACGCGGTCGCCTCGCTCGGGGTGGACACCATCGAGACCGTCCTGCTCTACCACGTCGTGCCGGGGGCGACCATCGACTCCGACACGGCCGCCAACGTCCCCCGGGGCACCCTGCTCGAAACCGCGCAGGGAGGCGACATCGAGGTCAACCCGCTCGTGCCCGCCTGGAAGTGGGTCGTGCTCGGTGATCAGGACCCCAACGACTGGGACCCGTTCCTCGTGCCGTCCAAGCTCGACATCAACAAGGGGAACCCGCAGATCGCCCACGGCATCGCCTTCGTGCTGCGACCCGCCGACCTCTGAGCGGACCCGGGGACGTCCTGCCCGCCATCGTGCGGATGCCGGGTGGAGAGGGGGTGGTTCCGGACCGGTTCCGGGACCACCCCCCATTCGCGTGGATCCAGCGCCTCGCAGGAGCGAGGAGCAAGCCATCGTGACGCGCGTCACATTGTGCGCCCGGCGCATCGGCGCGACGGTCGAACAGGTGCCTGGCACCGGGTCGGGTACCGACCGAACCCGGGGGGTTCCCATGTACCTGTTCTCACGCCACGCCCAGCTCGAAATGGGCGACTTCAGGGGGGCGATGGCCTGGGCCATCGAACAGACCGAGCGGGTCAACCGGCTCAGCGGACTCGACGTCTCCCTCAACTCACAGGTGTTCTCACCAGCTCTCGGAACGATCGCGTGGACCACCGTGGTCGACTCCCTGTCGGAACTGGTTGCCGCCAACGAGGTCCTGATGGCCAGCGACGAATACGCGGCGGGGGCCGACGCCGGCGCCCGGTTCCTCCGCGCTCCGGCCGACGACTCCGTCATGGAGCTGCTGCAGGTGCCCGAGGATGCCGGAGGCGACTTCGAGTACGCGACCTCGGTGCGCGCCGTGCTGGCCGGTGGAGAGGCAGCCCGTGGCATCGCCATGGGGGTCGAGATCGCCCAGACCGCGCAGCGGATCACAGGTCGTCCCACCGTGTTCGGCACCGCGGTGGCGGGACCCTACGGAGGGGTCGGATGGGTTACCACCTATCCGAGCATCGATTCGCTGGAGGAATCCAGGGCCGCCCTGGCGGGGCACGCCGACTGGCTCGAGCTGCTCGACACGAAGGCCACCGGGCTCTACGCGGAGGTACCCGAGGTCACCACGCAGCGGGTCTACCGCAGGATCGCCTGAGCAGCACCCCACCCGGCCGCGTTCTCGCGCCCGGCCGTGTTGTGTGTTGTGTGGGGGGGGGGGGGGGGGCCCCCCCCCA